>JFBG01000114.1 GCA_000583135.1 Thioalkalivibrio sp. HK1 | reverse complement strand
GTGTGCATCATCAAAAAACTGTCGGTATCGCCCAAGCGGGCGCGATGCTCGGCGTTCTCCAGATCGAGATAGAGCGCATCGCGGCTTTCGCCGATCGCATGGGCGAGGGTGGTCTTGCCCACCTGCCGGGGGCCGATCAGGACGACGGCGGCCTCGCGCTTCAAGGCAGCGTCCACTTCGGAGAATTTGGCGCGCGGGATCATGTTCATCCTTGCAATCATAAAGCGACACTTTACGATTGCAAGGATATTGACAAGAAAATCCGAATTGCCCCGATCCGGCGAGGTGGTTATCGGACTTCGAGGCTCGTCGATGAGGAGCACGGATGCCGTTCTTCGATGACCGAGAGGGAGGTTTTCGCATCGAGCCTCTTGTCATCGGCGATATCGGTCATTGTCCCTTCGGTGGGATCGTCGTCGCCACCCATCGGACCTCTCCGACTTGGCGGGCATGGTTAGGCGGGTATACGCAAGCGTGGCTTTTAGGGTAAATTGCGAAAGTGGCGCCGAAGTGGATGCGCGCGCCTCCAAACATTCCCGAGCATCGACCCGGCAGATTTCGGTTTCGATCCCGTAGCGGATTCGACAAGACCGCAGCGATAGCAACCAGGAGAGCACGATGATGACGAAGCCCCCGATTCACGATCGCGTCGATTCGAATCGACGGCCAGAACCGGTACCCGAGGTGCCGGTGGCGCCTAAATTGACTACCCCCCCCCC
>JFBG01000113.1 GCA_000583135.1 Thioalkalivibrio sp. HK1 | reverse complement strand
TTGAACTTCGCGGCGGCGTTGGATGCATTGGGCTGGGAGCCTGATCCGGAGGAAGAGCTGGATTTTGCAACGCTCGAGATCAACTCTTCTCGTCGTCAATGCGGAACGGATCCCTTCTCTTGTTTTTACCTGCCCAACGAGACGAAAGAAGATGTTATAGCCAGTTGTCTGTTGGTGAACGGCGAGGTCGTCGGTTGCCGCTGACGGACCTCGGCCCTTTCCCCACAAGGCTTCTCATCGGCCTTCGAAGGGTTTCTTTCATCCGACAAGAAAGAGGAGGTGGCAAGCGCCGCCTCCTCTTTCCGCTTTTTTGCAAAGATCGGCGCAGGTGCTTTTTTGACCCCGATGCTTTCTTGGCCCCGATGTGAAATCATGATTATTTCGATGGCAAGATAGACTTTTTCCCTGCTACCTTGGAAGCGGATATCGATCCTCGCCCCGCCACCGGTCAAGCTTTGGCGCTTCGATAGCCGTCCGAAGGCCCACCATTTCAGGATATTGACAAGATGCCCGCAAAGAAGAAAAAAGAGATCGAATCTTACGATC
>JFBG01000112.1 GCA_000583135.1 Thioalkalivibrio sp. HK1 | reverse complement strand
AGCGCACAAGAGATCACCGTCACCGGTTCTCACGATATCGATATCGTCGACGAAAGCGCCTTGATCACCCTTTCGGTCGATCAAGATATCGGCATCGTGGCCGACGATGTGAATAAAAGCATCGCCGTCACCGATGATGATTCGCCCGGCACCCTGTTGATGCTGCCCTCGCCCTTGCAGGTGGTCGAAGGCGGACAACAAACCTTCATCGTGCGTTTGGGAACGGTGCCGACCGTGCCCAATGTCACCGTCGACCTGACCAACAGCAACGCATCCGTCACCTTGGACCCCACCACCCTCTTTTTCACCGACAGCGATTGGAATGCCAGCCAAACCGTCACCGTTTCCGTTGCCCAAGACGACAACGCCGAAAACGGCACCGACACCATCGTCGGCACTTTCAACAACGGCGCCGGAAACTATGCAAGTGCCGCCAACCCCCAAGGGGCGGCGATTGCTGTTACCACCCTAGACCGCCCGGGCGATATCGTCGTCTCCAAAACCATGGTGGATTTGAT
>JFBG01000111.1 GCA_000583135.1 Thioalkalivibrio sp. HK1 | reverse complement strand
ACGACGATATCGCCCGGGCGGTCCAAGGTTGTTACAGTGATCGCCGCCCCTTGGGGGTTGGCAGCGCTTGCATAGTTCCCGGCGCCGTTGTTGAAAGTGCCGACGATGGTGTCGGTGCCGTTCTCGGCGTTGTCGTCTTGGGCGACCGAAACGGTGACGGTTTGGCTTGCATTCCAATCACTGTCGGTAAAAAAGAGGGTGGTGGGGTCCAAGGTGACGGAAGGGTTGGTCTTGGTCAGGTCGACGGTGACATTGGGCACGGTCGGCACCGTTCCCAAACGCACGATGAAGGTTTGTTGTCCGCCTTCGACCACTTGCAAGGGCGAGGGCAGCATCAGCAGGGTGCCGGGCGAATCGTCGTCGGTGACGGCGATGCTTTTAGTCACGTCGGCGGCCACGATGCCGATGTCCTGATCGACCGAAAGGGTGATCAAGGCGCTTTCGTCGACGATATCGATATCGTGAGAACCGGTGACGGTGATCTCTTGCGCGCTTGAATAGTTCGAGGCGTT
>JFBG01000110.1 GCA_000583135.1 Thioalkalivibrio sp. HK1 | reverse complement strand
GGGGGGTAATACACCTTTACAACTAGGGTTTTTCGAGGCCGAGCGCAATACCCCGCTTCGAGAGGCCGTCGAGTTCTATCGCCATCGAGATAACTGGAGCAATCGACTGATCGCCGGCGATAGCCTGTTGGTGATGAATTCCTTGTTGCGCAAGGAATCGATGGCGGGCAAGGTGCAATGTATCTATATGGACCCGCCTTATGGTGTCAAGTACGGCAGCAACTTCCAAGCCTTCGTCAGCAAGAAAGAGGTCAAGGACGGGCGCGCCGAGGATCTCCCCCACGAACCCGAAATGCTCAAAGCCTTCCGGGATACATGGGAGCTGGGCGTTCATTCCTATTTGACCTATATGCGCGATCGCTTGTTGCTGATCCGGGAGTTGTTGAGCGAAAGCGGCAGCGTATTCGTTCAGATCGGCGATGAAAACGTACACCGGCTGGGGCTGGTGATGGACGAGATCTTCGGCGCCGACAATCGGGTGACCACGATCACTTATGCTTCTACCGGTGGCAGTTCGGCCAAGACCCTGCCCGATGTATCGAACTATCTGCTTTGGTATGCCAAGGATAAAGAGAGGATTAAATTTAGGCAGCCTTATCAACAGTTGAATCGTCGTGAAATCGTTGATTTTTTCAGTTGGCATGCCATGGTCGAATTGGAGAACGGGGAGTGTAGAAAACTGACCGAAGAAGAGATGCAGGATCCGGAAAAATATCTTCCTGAAAATGCCCGACTTTATAAGCGAACGAGTATCACATCTATAGGGCATTCCACGACCGGTCGATCGGAGGCCTATCTCTGGAAAGACAGAGAATTTCCTTGCCCCAATAATAGACACTGGAGCGTCTCGAAAGAGGGATTGGATCGCTTGGCCGATCTCGGTCGGTTGGATGCTGCAGAACAAGAAGGTTCTTTATTGAGCTGGAAATGGTACGAGGAAGAAGTTCCGGGCCGACGTTTGCACAATATCTGGTCCACGCAAATGTCCGCCGGCGATAAACGCTATGTCGTCCAAACCGCCAATAGCACGATACAGCGCTGCATCCTGATGACCACCGACCCCGGCGATCTGGTCTTGGATCCGACCTGCGGCAGCGGCACCACCGCTCATGTCGCCGA
>JFBG01000109.1 GCA_000583135.1 Thioalkalivibrio sp. HK1 | reverse complement strand
ATCGATTTTATCTTCCTTGCTCGCCTGTTGGACTCCGGCGGTCTTCAAATGCTCGAGAATCATCTCTGCGAAATCGGTCTTTTCACCGGCTTCGGCTTTGGTGCCGTAAACGGCGGGGGCTTCGGCAGCCTTGTCCATCGGCTCCTCGTCTTCGTCGACTCCCAACACTCGGTGGGGAGACAGACTTTCCACGGTGAAGGGTCCGGCCACCCGGGCGATGCTCTTATCCTCGAAGGGCTTGTCGTACAGGTATTCGGTATCGGCTTTGGCGGCGATGGAAGCGTCGATTTCTTTTTGACGAGCGATGCGTTGCTCCCACCATCGGCGATGCAAATCTTGTGCTTCTTCGGACCAATTCTCATCCGCTTTGCGAGGGATATCCCATTCTTCCCAACTCTCTTTCAACGCTTCGTTGAGTTGTGCGCGCAGCGGCTCCAACTCTTCTTGGAATCGATCCCAAATCACGTCGATTTCATCGTTGTTCGCGATCGACTTCAAGGTGATATGAGGAACGCGCTCGTAGACGAAACCGTGGCGGATATTTCGGTAGGTCGGGCGGCTCGATGGGGTCGAGCGAGTGAGTTCCGCTTCTTTCAACAAACCTTCGGGGCTGTCCGCAAGGAGGTAATAGGGATAGCGAGCACCCATGACCCTCGCTCGGGCAAGAGCCATTGCCACGCGGGATGTGTCGATGGTGATCCATCGGCGTCCCCATTGCTCTGACACATAAGCGGTTGTACCGGAGCCGCAAGTCGGGTCCAGTACGAGATCTCCCGGATCCGTGGTCATTTGGAGGCAGCGGGCGATGACTTTTGCAGATGTCTGAACAACATAATCCGGTCTTTGTTCAGGAGCGGTATCATTCCAAAGGTTGTTGACTCGCCTACGAGGCACGTCCTCCCAAGCAATAAACGCACTCAATCGCCCACCTTTCGGTAGGTGCAATCGTCCTGCGTAATCCAATCGAGGGATTCCATTGACAGGGTCGAATGCCCATTGGGCATTCGACCCTGGATTTATACTTTGATTGCGTAACCGAATGGAATCACTTCTGGTTTCACTATGATGCTGACTGATGACACGATTGTCTGACTTGCAGTACCTACCGCCTTCTTCTAACAGACGGGCGGCCTCTTCGTCGCTCGGTGGCTTAATCCAATCACCGGATAACGTCAAGATTTTTTGAAAAGAAGCATCATCCGGGCGTTCGTCGCGATTGGTGATGGTTCCATATAAAGTACGAAGCTTAGCCACACTACGATTTTTTGCGAAGTGTAAGATATAATCATTGATCGCTTGTCCCGGAGATGTGAAATTCTTCTTTCTAAAAACGATGGCGGCAAATGCATTATCCTCCCCGAAAACCTCATCCATCAGCGCCCGCACCCGATGAACATTCTCATCCCCTATCTGAACGAAGATCGACCCCGAGTCCGTCAGTAAATCCCTCGCCACCGTCAATCGATCTCGTAGATAAGTCAGATACGAGTGAATCCCGTCCCGCCATGTATCCCGAAAGGCCTTGACCTGCTCCGGCTCGCGCGTGATGTGATCGATCTTCCCGTCCTTCACATCGCGGCTCGTCGTCGACCACTGGAAATTCGAGTTGAACTTGATGCCATAAGGCGGATCGAGATAGATGCACTGCACCTGACCGCGCAAGCCCTCTCGCTCGGCAAGCGATGCCATCACTTGCAGGCTATCGCCCAATATCATGCGATTGCTCCAGTTGGCATCGTGCCGGTAGAACTCCGTCTTGGCGTTATCATCCGGAAGACCGTTGAAATCCGCAAAGAGATCAGTTTGTTTCTCATCCCCTTGCTGATTGGCATCCGATCGCTTAAGCAAATCATCGATCAATGCCTTGGGATGAACCTTCTCTTGGATATA
>JFBG01000108.1 GCA_000583135.1 Thioalkalivibrio sp. HK1 | reverse complement strand
GGGTCAAGGTCACGGTCACAGTCGCACTCGGTGCCATCGACAACTTCACGTCGAAGGTGCCGGTGCTGCCCTCGCCGATCGTCAAACTTTGCGCCGATAGCACCAGATCCGAGGTCGGCTTGTCATCATCCGTCACGCTGACGGTGAAGTCGGAGGCGCTGAAGACGCCGCCGATCACCTGGAAAGAAATGGTGTGTGACTCATCGTTTTGATCGGCGTCTTGGGAGGCGGTTACCGTCACAGTCTCCGCGGTGTTCCAATTCCCGGCATTGAATTGCAAGAAGTCCGGATTGAACGTAAGGCCGGTCGTGGCCGGAATTGCCACATTGACATCTGCGCCCGCGCCCGGGTTCTGCGACAAGACGGCCGTGAATGTGCCGCTCATGCCTTCGGTGATCGCCAACGGGTTCGGGCTGATATTCACCGTTTGTGCCGCCGACACCCCGGACAGCGAGAACATCACGGCAAAAAGGCCAAGAACGCGTGCGTATCCGACGGTGCCGAATAGGAACTTTCCAATGCGTTTCATCGCGACTTATCCTTATGCTATGGGCTCGGATCGTCTATCGGTGATCGATCTCGAAAGACCTTATCGTCGGG
>JFBG01000107.1 GCA_000583135.1 Thioalkalivibrio sp. HK1 | reverse complement strand
GACCTATACCGGTATCCAAGGTGCCGGTGGTACCTGAATTGACTACCCCCCCCCCCCCAGAAAGCGCTTTGCTGCTGAAAGTCTCGCTCTATCCGCACTTTGTTCGTTATTGATATTTGCGGTACCGCCTTCGGTAAAGGCTCAGAATTATCAGTCCAACGTCGCTGCACATGAATGCGTTCAAGTATTACCAGGAAGTGCTAATATTTTTAATGGATGTGGCACGGGGGCGGGTGGAAGCGGCCATCAAGTGAAACTTTCTGGTCGGCGTACGCAAGACGACGGGCAAGGAGGAATGGAATGTGGGGTAGTTAGTAATAGTAATATAAATTATAATAATTTTGCTAATTATGCAAATCCAGAATCCAGACCCGCCAAGCTTTGTGTGGAATATGTCGATGCTGCAAGGCAAAGAGCGTTCAATTATCAAAGCTGCGACAGCATCACTATTGGACCCAATGACTGCGGTTCCCCCGGCACCATCACGATAGTACCGCCGCTAGCACTCCCCTCGGGCAATATCGTGCATACCGGTACCTTGTCCATCGACGAAGGCGATGACGATACCTTCACCGTCAGGCTCGATACCCAACCTACCTCCGATGTCACCGTGACCATATCGAGCGCCGATGCCGGTGCCGTCTCGGTCTCTCCCGCCTCGTTGACCTTCACCACCACTGATTACTCCACCGCACAGACGGTCACCGTTACCGCCGAGGATGATAACGACGGCGACAACGAATCCGTCGCCCTCACCTTAAGCGCCGGCGGCGGTCTCATAGCATCTAACGTGACCAAAACGGTCAGGGTCGATGACGACGAACCGACCCCGACCATGGTCATCGAAGGCGGCACCGCCGCTTTGAATATCACCGAGGGCGGCACCGGCTCCTTCACCGTCTCCATCTCCCCCGCTTCGGCGGTCCCCGTCGTCGTCACCCTGACCAGCAGCGACGAACAAGCTGTCGAAGTCACCACTTCCCCCGCTTCCTTGACCTTCGCCGCCGGCTCCACCGCCGCCCAAACGGTCGTCGTCACCGGCGTCCAAGACCTCAACAACCGCAACGAATCCGCAACCATCAACTTGGACGCCGACGGCATCACCGTCGCCGATGCCACCAAGCGCATCGAAGTCCGGGATGACGAGACCCCATCGGGCAATCTCGTATTGGACAACACCAATCAACTGGCCATCGGCGAGGGCGGCAGCGGTACCTTCAACGTCAAACTCGATGTCGAACCCAGCGATACGGTCACCATCACGGCGAGCAGCGCCGACCCCGGAGCGGTCGCCGTCAGCCCCGCATCGCTGACCTTCAACGCCTCGAACTATTCAAGCGCACAAGAGATCACCGTCACCGGTTCTCACGATATCGATATCGTCGACGAAAGCGCCTTGATCACCCTTTCGGTCGATCAAGATATCGGCATCGTGGCCGACGATGTGAATAAAAGCATCGCCGTCACCGATGATGATTCGCCCGGCACCCTGTTGATGCTGCCCTCGCCCTTGCAGGTGGTCGAAGGCGGACAACAAACCTTCATCGTGCGTTTGGGAACGGTGCCGACCGTGCCCAATGTCACCGTCGACCTGACCAACAGCAACGCATCCGTCACCTTGGACCCCACCACCCTCTTTTTCACCGACAGCGATTGGAATGCCAGCCAAACCGTCACCGTTTCCGTTGCCCAAGACGACAACGCCGAGAACGGCACCGATACCATCGTAGGCACCTTCGATAACGGCGCCGGAAACTATGCAAGTGCCGCCAACCCCCAAGGGGCGGCGATTGCTGTCACCACCCTAGACCGTCCCGGCGATATCGTCGTCTCCAAGACCATGGTGGATTTGATGGAAGGCGGCGAGCCGGTCGAATTCACCGTGCGCTTGGGCGAAATCCCCGTCAACACCGATACCGTGACCGTCACCTTGTCCAACTCCAACCTCGACGT
>JFBG01000106.1 GCA_000583135.1 Thioalkalivibrio sp. HK1 | reverse complement strand
TTTTCCTCGTCTATTACGGCTTGGCGCAGTTCGAGTGGATCAGAGAAAGTGCGCTATGGCCGATCTTCAAAGAAGCCAAGTGGTGCGCGCTGATCGCTTTTTCTCTCAACACCGCCGCCTACACCGCGAATATCCTGCGCGGGGCGATCGCGCAGACCTCTTTCACCGAGATCGAGGCGGCCCGCGCGGCGGGGATGCCCCCGGGGATGGTTCTGCGGCGTATCGTATTGCCGAGCGCATGGCGACGCGCCCTGCCCGCTTGGGGCAACGAAGTCGTTTTCATGCTCCATGGCAGCGCCCTTGCGGGGGTGATCACCATCGTCGACCTCTTCGGGGCCGCGCGCATCGTCAACTCGCGTCATTTCATCCCCTTCGAATCCTTTCTCACCGCCGGGGCGTTCTATTTGGTTCTGACTTTTTTGATCGTCAAGGCCTTCAAGATCTGGGAAAAGCGCTGGCATCGACACCTTCGGGGGCATCGGATCTGAATGCGCATCTTTGCCCGGCGGATCCGCGATCGCCTCCGCGATCACCGATCCGCATTCGTCGAGTGCGATTGTCGAATGTCGCTGTCAAATACAATTGCCGAAGATGCCATGGAGAAGATGCCATGGACGAGTCCCTCGCTCCGAGGCGGATTTCAAGCCCTGGCCGGTATGGGATCACGGTATAGAATTCAGGCCTAGGGGAGTGGCTGCGATCTTACTATCCGAGGCTTCATGCCACCATCTTGTTGCAATGCACCGAAGCGGCCGATCCCGTCGGGTTTGCGCCGGGCGGGGCGATCGATCAAAGGGGAATGCGATGAAGGCAGAACGAGAGGAATTGCGATCGATGATGGACGGGCTGTGTCTCGATACCGGCTCTTCCTACACCCTGACCACCGGCAAGCAATCCTCCTTCTACTTCGATTGCAAAAAGGCGATGCTGAACGGGCGAGCCTTATCCTTGATCTCCGCCGCTTTTTTGGCGGAAGCGGAAAGCCTTCCCGTTTTTCCGGTGGCGATCGGGGGGTTGACGATGGGGGCGGATTTCATCGTGGCCGCGGTGATCCAGCGCGCCTTCGAAAGCGGACGACCGATGACCTTGGGTTCGGTGGTTCGCAAAGAGCCGAAGAAGCACGGGACCAAGAGCCGGATCGAAAACGAGCTCGCCGCCGGAACCGGGATCATGGTGGTCGATGATGTGATCACCAGCGGCTCCTCCACCGACACCGCCTGTCGGGAATTCATCGATTCCGGCTATCGGCTCGAAGGTATCGTGGCTTTGGTGGACCGCGAGGCGGGAGGCTTGGAGGCGCTGCAGCAGCGATATGGCTGTCCGACTCGGGCGATCTTTCGCAAAAGCGACTTCCCCCGCATCGCCTGAAAGGCTCTTAGGTGCGGATATCGTCGGCGAGCATCCCGTCGATACGCGAAAGGGCGCGCTCGATATTTTCCTTGCTGTTGGCGCAGGAGAATCGTAGATAGCCCTCGCCCTGCGCGCCGAAACTCGGACCTGCGATCACCGCCACCCCGACCTCTTCGAGCAAGCGTCGCTGCAGCGTTTCGCTCTCGATGCCGGTGCCGGTGATATTCGGAAAGGCGTAAAACGCACCCACCGGGGTGCGGCAGCGAAAACCGGGCAATGCCCCGAGCCCTCGGACAATCGCCGAACGGCGCTCATCGAAAGCCGCCACCATCTCCAAGACGCTGTCTTGCGGGCCTTCGAGGGCGGCGATACCCGCAAACTGAGCGGATGCATTGACACAGGAATGGCAATTCACCGCCAGCCGGGTGGCCCCCTCCACCAACGCCGGCGGCCAGATCCCGTATCCCAATCGCCAACCGGTCATGGCGTAGGTTTTGCTCCAACCATCGAGCACGATCAGGCGATCGGCGATCTGCGGATAATCCAAAAGGCTCGTATGCTCGATCCCGTCGTAGGTCATGCGAGAGTAGATCTCATCGCTCAATATCGCCACCTCGGGATGGTCGGCGAGCCCTTCCACCAATCGATCCAAGTGCGCGCGACGAATCGCACCCCCGGTGGGATTGGCGGGGGAATTGACGATGATCAATCGCGTGCGCTTCGTGATCAGCGAAAGCAGTTCCTCGGGATCGAAGGAGAAATCCCGCTCCTCGCGCAAGGGGATCGGCACCGGCTCGGCACCGCTGAAGCGAATGGCGGATTCGTAGATCGGAAAGCCGGGATCGGGATAGATGATCTGCGCCCCCGGCTCGCCGAAGATCATCATCGCAAAGAACATCGTTACCTTGCCCCCGGGCACGACGATGATCCGATCCGGATGCACTTCGACCCGGCGGCGCCGCCCGATATCTTCGGCCACCGCCTCGCGCAGCGGCACGATGCCCGGCGACGGGGTATAGCCGTGATGCCCATCGTGCAGGGCCTTCGCCCCGGCCTCGACGATATGCCCGGGGGTTTTGAAATCCGGTTGACCAATGCCGAGGTTGATGATATCGCGTCCTTCTCGCTCCAACTGCTGAGCGCGGGCGAGCACCTCGAAGGCGGTTTCGGTCCCGAGCGTTGACATTCTCTGCGCCGGCTGCATCTTGAGTGGATCTCCTGATCGGCGGTGGGCAAACGGTCGATGGGCGTGCGATTGTTCGAAGGCGATTGGCGATCTTGCTTCGATCGAGCACTCGCTCGAGGCTCGAATCTGCACCCTCCTCGGCAACGCTCATCAAGGGATGATACCCCCTTGCATATCCATCGATGATGCACCGTCATCGACGATCTTCGGCCTTGCTTCGATACGCCGGGATCGACGAGCGCCGTCTTCGGTGCCATTATGAGTCTTGCCCCTAGGCGGCAAGGACAATCGCCTCAATCCGACGGGGTGGTGAATCGAGAGAGACCCGGGGCGCGAATGTCGGCCCATGGCCAAGGGCTTCGCCCGGCGAGAACGCCACCGAAAAAATCGACATTTCTCGACTATCATGCACCGATTGCCGCCATCGCAGGCGATCATCGCCTCGTATCTTTTCGCTGCCCGGAGATTAGCCAATGACCTTCGAGGAAATCGCCCAAGCTTTATGGGATGCGCGCTTACGGGGCGAGACCATCGAGCTGGACGATGCCGATCGACCCACCACCATCGAGACCGCCTACCGCATTCAACGGCACCAATGCACCGTTGCGAACATGGATCGGATCGGCTGGAAACTCGGGGCCACCAACCCCAAGGCTCTCGAGACGCTCCGGCTCGAAAACGCCTTCGCCGGCCCTCTTTTCGCCCCCTTCCGGCGTGAATCGGGGGCGCGCATCGAGCTGCCGGTCGCGCAATCCCCGGTACTGGAGGTCGAGTTTTCGATCACATTGGCGCGTGATATTCCGGCGCAGGACACCCCGCTATCGGCGCCGGAAGTCGCACCGATGGTGGAGCGGGTCGCCCCGGCACTCGAAGTGGTCGGTTGTCGATTGCCCGGCGGCCTTTCGAACGGCGGCAAGGTGCTGATCGCCGACGGGGCCGCGAATATCGTTTGGGTCGAGGGGGGGGCGAGCGCCGTCGATTGGCGGGGGTTGGACTTGGGGCGCCATGAGTGCACCCTCACCGTCAACGGGCAGGAAAAGGCGCGAGCGAGCGGCTCGATGCTGATGTGGGGCGATGCGCTGGCCGCAACGGGATATCTGGCGGCCCACCCTGCGGTTGCCGAGCGCGGACTGAAAGCCGGGGATATCATCCTCACCGGGGCCTGCTCGGCGCTGCCGATCGCCCCCGGCGACCGGGCACGGGCGGATTTCGGCTCATTGGGCAGCGTCGAGGCCTCGTTCTTTTGAAAATGCCCTTTTTTAGGAAATTATATCGGATAGTGCCGAGAAATATATCTTGACATTTCGATCAAAATAAAGTAAATATATTAGGAACGGGTACACATGTGATAACCACGGAGGAAGTAGCCATGAAAAAAATAGCGATGATTGCGATGCTCTTCGGCTTCGTCGGTGCGGTGCACGCCGCCCCGCAAGAAGCGACGAGTCAAGGCGGAATCGGGTATCAGGCTTCGGTCGAGCCCGAGACGATGCTGGCCTACGACGATTCCCAGCAATCCGACCCGTGGATCGGTGAAGGCGGTGCGATGTTGAAGCCCGAATCGGAATATGACATCAACCTCAACACCGACCCGCTTTGCGATACCGATCCCTACTCCTGCTTCCATCTGGCG
>JFBG01000105.1 GCA_000583135.1 Thioalkalivibrio sp. HK1 | reverse complement strand
AAAACCGCAGGTTGGGGGTTCGATTCCCTCCTGGCCTGCCAAATTTCGCCGATCGGGAAGGTGCGCGAGGAGGGGCTGCATGAAGGCCCTGATCCATCGTGTTCGATCAAAAAGATTCGCATGATCCCGAATCGACAAAGACTTCGAGAGCAAAGCAAAGAGCGAGTCATCCGATGAGTGCCAACCTTCAAACGGATTCTCCATCTCCGGCTTCCGACCGGATCAAGTGGCTGATTGCCGTCGCCTTGATCGTCGGCGGAATCGCCGGTTTTTACTATTGGTCCGAGGAGTCGCTGCTTTTGCGGGTCATCGGATTGTTGGTGCTCGTTGCGTTGGCGGTGCTCGTTGCGGTGCAGACCGAAAGCGGTCGTTCCGCATGGTATTTCGTCATGGATGCGCGCACGGAACTGCGCAAGGTGGTGTGGCCGAATCGCAAGGAAACCGTCCAGACCACGATGATCATTCTTGCCATGGTTACCGCGGTGGCCCTCATCTTATGGGGTCTCGATAGTTTTTTTGCATGGTCGGTCAAACTCTTGCTCGGCACGGGATCTTGAACCATGCTCGAAGATGAAAGGCCGGTCAAGCGCTGGTATGCGGTCCAGACCCATACCTCCGCCGAGAAGCGGGTCAAGGAATTTCTCGAAGAGCGAATTCGCACCAGCGATGCGCTTCGCACGAGATTCGGCGAAGTATGGTTGCCGACCGAGAAAATCGAGGAAATGAGGAACGGCAAGAAATACAGCAGCGAGCGCAAGATCTACCCCGGCTATGTGTTGGTCGAGATGGAGGCGGATCAAGAGACTTGCCGGTTGGTCAAGGATGTTCCGAAGGTGATCGAATTCTTGGGGCGACGCAAAGACGGCAAGCTCGACGGTGATGACCTTCCGACTCCCATCCCCGACGATGAGATCAATCGAATTCGGCTGCGCCAGCAAGAAGGGGACGACAAGCCTCGCCCGAAGGTGCTATTCGAGCCGGGCGAAACGGTGCGGGTCATCGAAGGTCCGTTCAAGGAATTCAACGGGGTGGTCGAGGAAGTCAGCTACGAGAAGAGCCGCTTGCGGGTGACGGTGCATATCTTCGGCCGACCGACCCCGGTCGATGTCGATTTCGGAGATGTCGTCAAGGATTGAGAGTCGGTCGAACGAAGCGTGCTCGTTTGAAAAATTCGTCCCCGTCGATACCGTCCGATAAAGGATGATCGATGGCGAACGGATAAAAGGCGAAATACGCGCTCGAAGACCCGCTTTTTTCGAACCCGGCCGGTTTTTCGCGACAATCTCGCATTTTTTCAAGGGGAAATCAGCGCTTCTTTCGTTGTTCGTCCTAAGCGAAACCATCGAAGGCGCTGTTTCAAGATCCTAAGGAGATCGAAGTGGCCAGAAAGGTCGAAGCCTATATCAAGCTCCAAGTCCCGGCGGGGCAGGCGAATCCCAGTCCGCCGGTGGGTCCGGCGTTGGGTCAGCACGGCCTGAATATCATGGAGTTCTGCAAGGCGTTCAATGCCCAGACCCAAAATTTGGAGCCGGGTCTGCCCACGCCTTGCGTGATTACGGCCTATCAGGATCGCACCTTCACCTTCGTCACCAAAACCCCTCCGGCCTCGGTCTTGTTGCGCAAGGCGGCGGGGATCGAAAAGGGCAGCAGCGTTCCGCATACCAAAAAAGTGGGCAAGGTTTCCCGTTCGCAGATCGAGGATATCGCCCGCCAGAAAATGCCGGATCTGAATACCGACGATATCGATGCCGCGATCAGCATCATTGCCGGTAGCGCGCGCAGCATGGGTATCGAATTGGAGGAGACATCCTAAGATGGCAAAGCGATCCAAGCGCTATCGGGAGGTAGCCGAAAAGGTCGATTCGGAAAAACTCTATCCGGTCGAGGAGGCTTTGAATATGCTCAAAGGCTTCCCCCCGGCTCGTTTTCCCGAATCCGTCGATGTCAGCGTCAATCTCGGGGTCGATCCGAGGAAGTCCGATCAGGTCGTTCGCGGATCGGTGGTGATGCCCAACGGCACCGGAAAGACCGCTCGGGTTGCGGTTTTCGCCCAAGGAGCGGCCGCCGATGCCGCCCGCGAGGCGGGGGCCGATCTCGTGGGGATGGAAGACTTGGCCGAGCAGGTGGAGGCCGGGAATATGGATTTCGATGTCGTGGTCGCCGCCCCCGATGCGATGCGCGTCGTGGGCAAGCTAGGACGAGTGCTGGGCCCCAGAGGATTGATGCCCAACCCCAAGGTGGGCACGGTGACTCCCGATGTCGCCGGTGCGGTGCGCAATGCAAAAGCGGGACAGGTGCAATACCGTACCGATCGCGCGGGGATCATCCACTGCAGCATCGGCAAGGTCGGTTTCGAAGTCGGGGCGTTGAGGCAAAACCTCGATGCTCTGCTAAGCGATTTGAATCGGATCAAGCCAAGCAGCGCAAAGGGGATCTACATGAAGAAGGTGACCCTTTCGACCACGATGGGTCCCGGCGTCGGGATCGAAAAGAGCAGTTTGGGGCTTTGAATCGCCAAATCGACGAGTGATGAGCGGCGAAAGACTCGTGCAGGCGTAATAAGCGGCTTAGAGAAGAGGGCTTCTTGCCGAATTGGATGGCATAGCCGGGATGGCAACGAGTGAATCGACTTTGGTCAGTCGGATGAGGGGACGTACAAGGTCATCGTCCTTCGCATCGGACGGACGTCAAAGACCGCAGGTGGATTTTTTCCTCAAATAGAGGCGGTATCGAAGCGAATCTTCAAAGCCCGATGGAAACGAGCATGCAAGGTGCCGTCGGCTTTCGTCTCTTCGAACCCCCTGACCTGCGCAGACGGATGGCCCGGGATTTTTTCGGCCACCGTGCGAGTGTTCTTGATCAAGGCCAACTTGGTCTTGCCAAGAACGTGAATCGAGCGAAGCGGTCGTTAGCGGTATCAAGGAGGGTTGTGACGTGGCTTTGTCCCTGATGCAAAAAAAGGCGGTGGTCGAGGAAGTTGCGGAAATCGCCAAGAGTGCGCATTCGGTGGTTGCCGCCGACTATCGAGGCTCGAGCGTCGCCCAGATGACGAGCCTGCGTGAGAAGGCCAAGCAATCGCGCGTCTACCTGCGGGTGGTGCGCAATACCTTGGCCAGGCGGGCGATCGAGGGCACGGATTTCGAATGCATGAGCGATCGACTCGTCGGCCCCTTGGTATTGGCTTTTTCCCAAGACGAACCCGCCGCTGCCGCCCGGGTGGTACGTGACTGTGCCAAGGAAAACGATAAGTTGATCATCCGTTTCGCGGCCTTCGACGGCACGATCATCGATGCATCGGATATCGAAAGCCTTGCCAGTCTTCCCACTCGAGAAGAGCTGTTGGGGCGTTTTCTCGGCCTGCTCACGGCACCGGTTTCCGCCTTCGTTCGTACCCTTGCCGAGCCTCCGGCCCAAGTCGTGCGCACTGTCGATGCAATGCGCCAAAAACAAGCCGAAGGCTGATCAACCCGAGCGCTCGGCGAAATCCCATCATCTTAGGTCCCATCATCCGAATTGTGAGGAGTCGATCGACATGTCGCTTTCCAATGCAGAGATTATCGAAACTCTGGAGAATAAATCCCTGATCGAGATTATCGGTCTCGTCAAGGAAATGGAAGAAAAATGGGGAGTCTCCGCGGCCGCGGTGGCCGCCGCTCCGGCGGGCGCGGCGGTGGCCGCTGCGGGCGAAGCCGAGGCCGCCGAGCAAAGCGAGTTCGACGTGGTCATGAGCGCTTTCGGCGATCAGAAGGTGGGAGTGATCAAGGTCGTCCGCGCCATCACCGGCTTGGGCCTCAAAGAGGCCAAGGAACTCGTCGCAATATCAAGGAAGGGATCGCCAAAGAAGAGGCGGAAGATATCAAGAAGCAGCTGGAGG
>JFBG01000104.1 GCA_000583135.1 Thioalkalivibrio sp. HK1 | reverse complement strand
CCCCCCCCCCCCCCCCGCAGGAAAGGGCTTTCAATTTCGAAGAAATGCGTTGATTGTTTTTGCATCTCCAAAGCCTCCTTATTCTGGTCCCTTTCGGTGTCATATCGACGAAAGAGAATCGGGACCGGATGATTTCATATAGTACCACAAGTCTACTTTGTCAATGTGATTTCTTTCTGGCATCTCGACTCGTCTTGTCCGCCACGGTATCGATGGTGGTGAGTGTTTGGGGGTTTGGAATTCCCGGAAAAACTCCCCGGAATACCGATACCCTCGATATCGTTCGAAGGGGCGAGGGTCGGGCTTTTAGGTCCCGAGGGTGCCGGTCGGAGACTCGCTTTGCTTCGAAGGCGCATGGCCGATTGCGAAGCGAGCCTCGTCTTCTCGCGCGAAGCGCCGCCGGCGGTTCGATGGGCGTCGGCGGCGAAGCAGGGCGTTTCGAATCTCCCACTCCTGCTCGGGCGGAGGCGATCCCAGCCATCGGACTTGCCGCCCGGCACAGGTGGCGATGGGAATGCCGTCCAAGATCGCGATCCGCAGGCGCATCGAAGCCCGGATGCGCTCGCCCGGGCAGACGATGCCGCTTAAGTTAAGCGGGTCCGCGGCGTCGACGACGATGAATGTTCCTTTCTCGTTCTTTTTTCGGATCCGGCGCAGGGTTTCGATCGCCTGCGGCAGGGCGTATTGTTCGCCTGCGAATCCGGCGACGAAATGCCCGGCGCGAATCTCTCCTCGGGCTTCCAAGCGTCGCCATTGACGCAGCAGCGAGCGCCATGGAAGAAGGATATTCTCGCGCGCGAGCAGGGCTTTGAAGACGATGCCGTAGCGTCGCAGCAGGGTGCGGGCGATGCGCTCGGCGGCATCGAAGGCCTCGTCTTCGGCTTCGAGGGATGCGCCGAAGTCATCGAATCCCTCTTTCCGGCGGGGGAGGCAAGACCATCTTCCGGCCTCGCCGATGGCGCGCAGACGGCGGCGGACGGGGTGGATGAATGCGCGCAACCCGGCAAAACCGTCGGCGCCGATAAAACCCCGAGCGCTCAGCTCGCCCAAGGCGGCGGCGATATCCGGCCCGCAGCCATCGCTTTGCTCGATGATTTCATCGAAGAAGGAGGGCCCCCGCTCTTCGAGAAGCGTCAGCGTTCGCTGCGCCGCCGTCGATAACGATGCCCGCATATCCCCCGCTTCGCCGTCTTTGGATATCGAAGCCGGAGCCAACCACAGCGAGGCATGAGCCCGGCTCAACAAGGCGATGGGGGTCGAGCGGATCGGACCGAAGGATCGTCCCTTTCCCAGGCGCTCCGGGGGGAGCGGCCGCGCCCATCTGGCCCGGCCGGCGAGGCAAAGGCGATCGAGCATCGAGGGGGTGAAATCGGCGATCCGGGCGGGCAGAATTTCCGCTTCCCAAGCGGCGGCGGGAGCGGCGAAGCCCTCGAGTTCCGCCACCACCATGGCCAAGGATTCCAGCCCCTCGCGCTTGTTGGGGCTCTCGACTTGCTGCCATGCGATCAAAAAGCGCATGAAATCGACCTGCGAGGCGGGCTCGATCTCGCGGCGAAGGCGGTTGAGGGTGGTGCGGTGGATGCGAGCCAAAAGACGTCGCTCGCACCATTGTTGTCCATCGCCCTCTTGCCCGGGCGCGCTTTCGGTGAAGTGTCCGCGCAGGGCGTAGCCCTCGGATTCGAGGGCGGCCAGGGCGCAGCGAACGATCGCCGGCGATAACGCCAAGGTGTCCGCGAGCGCTTCGTCGCTGACCGGCCCTAGGCAGGACAGGCGAGCCCTTATCAGCTCCCTTTGCGCAGCGTCGGTCTCCGGGGCCGATTCGAGTTCCGCCGGGAGAGCCGTCGGCGGATCGGCGTGGCCGCCGCCGTAGGCGGATCGAAGGAGGGATAGGCGTTCTGCGGCACACCAAAGCGGGTCCGGTTTTTTCTCCTTTTCGTCCGGTGCGCGCAGCGAGGGGTTTTCGGGCGGTGGATAAAAACGGGTGGCGCGGCCGCTTTGGATCAGCGCCTCGAAGAGCGATGGCCATGCGCTTTGGCTTTTCGCTCGCATGTCCTCGCCGTATCCTCGCTCGCATCCTCGGTCTCGGCCCTCGTCGCTCATCGTCGATTCGGCTTTTGAGTCATTCGCTCGCTCGGCCTTGCCGCTTCGACCCTCGGCCTCGGATAGGCAACCGATCATCACCAGGGCATCGTGCAGTTCGTCGGCATCTTTGGCTTGCGGCCAGGCTTGGAGGCGCACTTGCCGGATGGCGGCGGGATCGAGTTTTCCGATATCGGCGGCGGACTCCGGATCGAGGGTTCGGCGAGCGACCACCGCTCGAGTGCGTCGTTCCTCCAAGGGGGCGTCATCGAGAAAGGCGAAGGGGCGAGCGTCGAGGATCTCCATCGCCAAAGGGGAGGGTTCGGTCAGATCGCGCGCGACGATTCGAATCCCCCCTTCGACGAGCCCTTCGATCAAACGCTCGAGTCCGCCGGCGTCCATCGCCTCGGTCAGGGCATCGGCGATGGTTTGCTCCACCAGCGGGTGATCGGGCACTTCTCTTGGCCCCGAGAGGTTCTCGGCGCAGGCGATCTGATCGGGAAAGACCACCGCGACCAGGTCTTCGGCTTGCATGCGCTGGATCTGCGGGGCGACCTTGGTCCCCGAGCGAAAGCGAGGGATGGCCAGCGAGATATTGGCATTCCACCGCCAGCGCGTTTCGAAGACCGGGGCTTCGAGCAGCGCTTGGATCAGCACCTCGCGCACGATCAAAGGTGACAGGTAGCGGCAGACATCGGCCAGAGCGAAGCTGTGGGTCTCGCCCAGCGAGAGCACGATGGCGTCTTCGGTGGCCGCCGCTTGCAGCTCGAAATTGAATTTTCGGCACATGCGTTTGCGCAGAGCCAGCCCGAAGGCGCGATTGATTCGGCTCCCCAAGCGGGTATGGATGACCAACTGCATGCCGCCGCTTTCGTCGAAGAAACGCTCCAGCACCACCGTTTTTCGATCGGGCAAGGCTCCCAAGGCGCTATGTGCGCATTCCAGATATTCAATGATCTGCGCGCAAGCATCAATGCCCGCTCCGGTGCGCTCGGCCAGATCCCGAGCGATTCGATCCCGGCTCGCGCGGCGATCTTCCAAGGTGGTGGCTTCTTGGCCTTGGGTCTTGAGCGCGCTTGCGATCCCTTGGAGCAGGTCGCAAACGCGCATGGAGAGTTCATCGGTTCGCCCCGGAGCCTCTCCCAGCCAGAAGGGGAGGGTGGGCGGCATTCCTTGGGCATCTTCGACCCGTACCTTGCCTTGCTCGACGCGCCGGATGCGCCAAGAGTTGTTGCCGAGTTGGAAGACATCGCCGGGCCTGCTCTCGATCGCGAAATCCTCGTTCAAAGAGCCGATGCGCATTCCTTGGGGTTCCAAGATCACATCGTAATCGGCGTTGTCGGGGATCGCTCCGCCGGAGGTGATCGCGACCAGCCGCGCCCCCCGCCGCGAGCGCAGCATGCCGTGGATGACATCCCGATGCAGGTAGGCGCCTCTGCGCCCCCGCCTCGTCGCGAATCCATCGGCGAGCATCGTCAGTGTTTGCCGCCAGCGTTCGGGGTCGAGGTTGCGATAGGGCCAGGCACGACGCACGGTGGCGAACAGCGCCTCTTCGCTCCACTCCTGCGCGGCGACCATCGCCACCACTTGCTGTGCCAGCACATCGAGTGGATGCTCGGGGACGATGATCCGGTCGAGGTCGTCGTGCTTGGCGCCGTCGAGGATCGCGGCGCATTCGATCAGATCGTCCCGGCTCAAGGGGAAGAGGCGGGCGCGGGGCGTGCCGTGGACCGCGTGCCCTGCGCGCCCCGCTCGCTGCAAGAAGGTGGCGATCGATCGGGTCGATCCCAGCTGGCAAACGAGATCGACATCGCCGATATCGATCCCGAGCTCCAAGGATGCGGTGGCGACCAAGGCCTTGAGTTCGCCGGATTTGAGCTGCCGCTCGGCGCGCAGGCGGTGCTCGCGCGAGAGGCTGCCGTGATGCGAGGTGACGTGCTCCTCCCCCAGCGTTTCGGCCAGCGCCCGGGCGATCCTCTCCGCCATGCGCCGGGTGTTGACGAAGACCAAGGTGGTGCGATGGGCCTCGATCAGGATGCACAGCTTGCGGTAGACCTCGCCCCAGACCTCGGCGGACATCACCGCCTCCAACGGGCTGTCGGGCAGCTCGAGCGCAAGGTCGCGTTTGCGTTGATGGCCGATATCGACGATGGCGCAGGGATGGGGCTTGCCCTCCTCGCCGCCGGTGAGAAAGTGCGCCACGGTCTCGATCGGTCGCTGCGTCGCCGATAGACCGATGCGGGTGAGGGGGCGTTTGGCCAGCGCGTCCAAGCGTTCCAAGGAGAGGGCGAGATGCGCCCCGCGCTTGTTGCCCGCCAGAGCGTGGATTTCATCGACGATGACGGTGTCGGCGCTTTCGAGCATCCGCCGCCCGCCCTCGCTGGTCAACAGGATGTAGAGCGATTCCGGGGTGGTGACCAGGATATGCGGCGGTTGCCGACGCATCGACTCCCGCTCCGCTGCGGGGGTGTCGCCGCTGCGCACCATCGCCCGGATCCCCGATATCGGCTCGCTCGAATCCCTTAGGGCGCTATCGATCCCCGCAAGGGGCGTTTCGAGGTTCTTGCGGATATCGTTGCCCAGAGCCTTGAGCGGGGAGACGTAAACCGTGCGCACGGCATCGGGCAGGGCCGCCGCCCGGCTTTCGCGCACCAAGGCATCGATGGTGCAAAGGAAGGCGGCAAGGGTCTTGCCGGAACCGGTCGGGGCGGCGATCAGGGTATGGCGGCCGCCGGCCACCGCACTCCAAGCCTGCACCTGGCATTCGGTGGGGCTCTCGAAGGCGGATTCGAACCAAGAGCGAACCGCCGGATGAAAGGGATCGAGGATCATTTGCCGCCCCCGCCGCCGGATATTTTGCGAAGCCCTCGATGGTGCCCTCGGCTGGCCACTCGACGAGATGCCCGTATCGCCAGAGCGCCGACAAGGATGCCGGAGAAGCCGGCGCCGAAGGCCATGGCCGCCGAAGCAGGGCATAATCGACTCCGGCGACGGGCTATCGTCGTCGCCGACATCGTTTTTCGGATCATACGATCACCTTCGACCCCAACACCTTCGACCCGAGGAGAAAGACCATGACCGTCGATGCCAAGGTATCCGTTGCCGATATGGTGGAACAAGCGCGCCGGGCCATTGATACGGTGCCGGTGGACAAGGCGGTAGCGATGCATGGCGATCCCGATGTGGTGTTCGTGGACCTGCGCGATGTACGCGAACTGGAGCGGGAAGGGCGGATCCCCGGAGCGGTGCATGTTCCGCGGGGCATGGTCGAGTTCTGGGTCGATCCCAAAAGCCCTTATTACAAAGCCGCCATCTTCGATCAGGATAAACGCTTCGCATTTTACTGTAATAAGGATTGGCGCTCGGCGTTGGCCACCGAGGTCGTGCAGCGCATCGGATTGCAGCGGGCATGCCATATCGAAGGGGGATATACCGCTTGGAAAGAGGCGGGAGGACCGACGGAAGACTATGCGCGCGGGTGATGAGTGGATATCGGCGGGAATATTGCCGACGATTTTGTTGCGGGTTCGTCGCAAAGATCGCGATAGCGGTTCAGGTCATCGAACGCGAAAAGCGGATCCATATTCAAAGTTGAGAGGCGAAATCGTCTAATGAGACGATTTTTATCTCTTGCAGGTTTCGCCCCGAGAGGCTGGTTCTCATGAACGATCGAAGACTCATCAAAAGGGTCCGACTGCAAAACTACAAAAACATCGCGGCCTGCGATGTTGTCTTGGAGAGGATAGCGGTGATTGTCGGGCATAACGGATCGGGGAAAAGCAATTTCCTCGACGGTCTGCGCTTCGTGGCCGATTCCTTGCGTTCTTCGCTCGATCATGCGATGCGAGAAAGAGGAGGCATCGATGCCGTGAGGCGTAAATCGAGCGGTCACCCGACTCATTTCGGAATCTGTATCGATTTCGATTTGGGAGAGATAACCGGTCGCTATGGATTTCTGATCGCCGCTTTGCGTAGGGGGGGATACGAGGTTCAAAAAGAAGAATGCGCGGTTGCAAAAAAAGATGCGATTTTCCCAAGTCATTATTATGTCGTGGAGCGCGGTCGCTATATAGAGGGAAATCTGAAATCCTCGCCGCCGACCATTATGTCGGATCGCCTCTATCTCGTCGCTCTCTCCGGATTCGAGGAATTTCGTCCGGTCTATGATGCACTTTCGACGATGGGATTCTATCATTTCAATCCCGACGCTATCCGCAAGATCGAACCGGTCGATCCCGGGGATATTTTACAAAGAGATGGTAAAAACCTACCGAGCGTTCTACATCATATCGAGAAGAATCACCCTGATTTCAAACATAGGATCGAACAATATCTGGAATCCATCACCCCGGGAATCACTTCCGTGAAACGCCATTCGCTGGGATCGATGGAGACCCTTGAATTCAGACAAAGGGTGCAAGGCGCAAAACATCCATGGAAATTCGAAGCCGGTAGTATGTCGGATGGGACTTTGCGAGCCCTCGGTGTGCTCGTAGCCCTTTTCCAAGGAGCGGGCAAGAGTGATTCCACCAATCGATTCATCGGCATCGAAGAGCCTGAAATCGCCCTGCATCCCGCCGCTGCCCGAAGCCTCGTCGATGCTATCGAAGATGCATCCGAACATACTCAGATTCTGATGACCAGCCATAGCCCCGACCTTTTGGAGTATGTACCCGAAGACTCGATTCTCGTTGCGATATCTTCCGAAGGGGAAGGCAGTGTGGAACCGACCCGGATAGGTCCTTTGGATGTGAACAGTCTAGGCGCTATCAAAGAACATCTCTATCATGCCGGAGAGCTCCTTCGTATGAACCAGCTATTCCCGGAAAAATCTGATCTATCCATGAAAAAAATGGATTTTTTCGGGAGTTAGACGATGGAGACGGCAAAAAAACGATCCCCCTTTGTTCGATAAAATCCGACTATTTCGACGATGAATTTCGATCACAACCCAAGGAGAAACGATCGATGCTACGTTCCGAGGTCAATCGAATCCTGCGCGAGAGCGATGCCTTCATTCGCTCATTCGGCTATGTTCTGCCGCCCTTCGCCTACCTGTCTCCCGATGAACTCGAGGAATTGGTATCCGGCGAAGGGGCGATGATTCGCGATCATGCATTGGGTTGGGATATTACCGATTACGGACAAGGTCGTTTTTCGGACTTGGGGCTTTTTCTTTTTACCGTGCGCAACGGCAACGCTCGGAATGTGGCTCAGGGCATGGGGATGCTCTATGCGGAAAAGATCATGATATCGAAGCAAGATCAGATCAGCCCGCTGCATCGTCATCACCTCAAAACCGAAGACATCATCAATCGGGGCGGTGCGACATTGGCGTTGGAGCTGTTCACCTCCGACGAGGAAGGCGGATTGGATGATCGCAGCGATGTTCGCATCCGCTGCGACGGGAGATGGCGCACGCTGCCCGCAGGGGCGATCTTGGAACTCGAACCCGGCGAAAGCATCACCTTGGAGCCCCATTGTTGGCATCGATTCTGGGGCAAGGGCGGGTCGGTGTTGATCGGGGAGGTCTCGAATGTCAACGACGATCACGCCGATAATGTCTTCGCCGACGAAATCGGTCGTTTTTCTCGCATCACCGAGGACGAGCCACCCTTGCATCTGCTGGTCAGCGACTATGATCGATGGCTCGCAAAACCATCGGATCCGCTCTTGTAACGCACCGGAATATCGGGATATTCGCCGAAAATCGATGCGGCGATCTTCGGTTTCACCCGGCTCATCGTATAAGAATCGGCTTGGCGAGCGAGCGCCTTGGTTGCATCGGATACGGTGCCGGTGGATCCTTAGTCCTTCGAGTTTATCTTCATGCATCCTTCGAAATGCCGCTATACAGGCCTGCGCTTTATTCCCTCAACTTTGAAAAAAATCGAAGCCGGCGGTTGAAAAAAGAGATTGATAAGAGGATAAGAGCCAAGGGATATCGGGTGCCATCTTTCCAAAAAGGCACCTATCGGATCGTCCGCCCGACCATCTCGATATCCCCATAGACGACGAACGCTACGAGGCGCGAAGATGGCCGGGCAGGTGATCCTTAAGTCTGGTCTTTAGGGTTTTCCACGCCCCGAAGAATTATCGATGGGCGTTGCCATTCACATTTTTGATGGCTTCGAGCAACTCGGTCTTTACGGTTGCCATGTCATTTTTCGACTGTATGGACATCCTCGTCTCCATTTCAGCCAAATCATCCTTCGTGATCATCTTGGCTTCCATGCCATCCACCTTGGCTTCCAAGCTGACCACCTTGACTTCCAAGCCGTCCACCTTGGTTTCCACGCTGGTCACTCTGTTCTCGATCGATTGCAGTCTGTCCATGTGCTTCACCTCGTCCTTGGTGGCTAACGCGACGCATCGAAAATCGCATCAAGGACGAGGTGAAGCACATGGACAGACTGCAATCGATCGAGAACAGAGTGACCAGCGTGG
>JFBG01000103.1 GCA_000583135.1 Thioalkalivibrio sp. HK1 | reverse complement strand
CTCTATCGAACCGAGGGTAGGTCGCTCTACCCTCGGTTTTTTTATAGGAAATTAGAGACTTCCGCCATTCCGTAGGATCAGGTCTTTTATCGATCTAAAACTTAAGTGTCTCGAATAACTCCAAGGCGAGGGATATCCATCACCTCTGGACCATATCGCAAGACCATCTAAGACAGACGGGCCAGTTCGGCCGCCAGATCGTGCATGCCGATCACCTCCACACCATCTTCTTTCGGATAGCGCTCCTGTCCGCCGTAAACGATGAAAGCCCGGTCGGGCTGGATGTCGGCGAGGGCTTGGCGGAAACCTCGTTCCATCTTGGGTGCCGTCGTGCGCTTGATTTCGATGGCCCAAACGCCGTGCTTCGCTCCCATCTCCAGCACCAAGTCGATTTCCGCGCCGGTTGCGGTGCGATAAAAACTCGCCTCGGTTCGAAAGGGCGTATACCCCAGCAGGGTTTCGATGACCATGCCTTCCCATGACATGCCGACAACGGGGTGTCCGAGCAGATCGTGAAGGGTCTCGACACCCAATAGGCAGTGCACCAAGCCGCTGTCGCGCAAATAGGTCTTGGGGGATTTGACCAGACGCTTTTTGATATTGGCGTGGTAGGGCGGCAGACGGCGAACCAGCAGCAGATCGACGAGCAGGTCGATATAGGCGGTGACGGTGGGGGTCGATACTTCAAGATTTCGGCCGAGCTGCGTGGCGTTGAGCAACCCCCCTTGGCTATGCGCCAGCATGCGCCAAAGGCGTTCGAGCCTCGGCGCCGAGAGACGCGGTGCGAACATCGGAATATCCCGCTCCAAGACGGTGCGGATGAAGTTCGACCGCCATCGGTGGCTATCGCT
>JFBG01000102.1 GCA_000583135.1 Thioalkalivibrio sp. HK1 | reverse complement strand
GCCGCCGATGCGATCTGATCCGCAAAGCCACCGATCGTGACCCTCAAAGGCCGGCCGAAAAGATCCGGCTCCCCGCGCAGGTCGACGAGCGCCGGCAGACCCGCCACCCCGATCGCGATCCCCACCACCCCCTGCCGGAAGGGGCGGCCGACGCTATCGACGATCACCACCGCCACCGGACAACCGAAACGCCTCGTCAGATCGCGCCGCAATGCATCCGCGCTCGCATCCGCATCCGCCGGGAGCAAGAGCGTCTCGTCCGTATTCGCGCTCGTATTCGATCGATCCACCCCGGCATTGGCCATGACATGGCCGCTCTCATGCTCGGTGATCAACACCCCATGGCCGTAGGTGACGATGGCCCGGGATTGACGGAGCACGAGTTCGACCATGCGCGGGTCGGCTTCGAGTTCGGCGGCCAGCGCTCGCGTCGGCGGCGATGGTTCGATATCCGCCAGACTCACCTGCCGCCCCTCGGCCTTGGAAAGGATCTTCTGCGTGATCGCGATCACGTCGCCGGCAACGGGGACGATTCCCGCTTCCTCGACGGCGCGGGCGATCAAGCCCCCCGGATCGTCGCCCTCGCCGACGAGCGGGATCCCTTCCAAGGGAGTCAGGGCCAGCGTGGAGGGTTTTTTATTCAATGTCTAAGGGTCGCGCTTATCGATACGACAACGTCATCGAGCGCAAGCACCGCAAAGGAGCGGGCATTATCCGGCGCACCGACCCGCTTGGCTTCGAATGCGAGGCTCGGCCGATTCATGCGAGCGATGCGACCCCGAAGGCGTCGGGATCGGCTCGGACAAGGCCGGGGCGGAGAAGGAGCGCTCCCGCCTCTTTGCCGGAGCCCGACGATAGAGGGTCGTACGCTGCACCGGGATGCGACCGGCACCAAGGATGATCGACTCCATGCGTTCGGGCGGCATCTCCTGACCGAAATCCGCTCCGGCGGCCTTGGTGATCGACTCGTTCATCAGCGTGCCGCCGGCATCGTTGGCGCCCGCCGCCAATGCCAGCCTCATCCCCTCGGGTCCGAGCTTCACCCACGAGGCTTGAATATTGACGATATGGGGATCGAGAACCAAACGGGCCACCGCATGCATCAACACCGCCTCGCGCAGGGTCGGCCCCCGCCGCGCCTCGCCGCGCAGATAAAGCGGGGATTGCTCATGGACGAAGGGAAGAGGAACGAATTCCGTGAATCCGCCGCTGCGAGCGGCCAACCCCCGCAACCCGATCAGATGCCTCGCCCAATGTCGATAACGATCCAGATGGCCGAACATGATGGTGGCCGTGGTCCTCAAACCGATCCGATGGGCGATGCGCATGACCTCGAACCACTGCGCGGTGCGAATCTTATCGGGGCAGATCCGCTCGCGCACCTCGTCGTCGAGCACCTCGGCGGCGGTGCCGGGCAGGGATCCCAACCCCGCCTTTCGCAGGCTCCCCAAGTATTGCGGCAAATCCAGATCCGAACTGCGGGCGCCTTGCCAAATTTCCAGCGGAGAAAAAGCGTGGATATGCACATCGGGGGCCGCCTCCTTGACCGCGCGGCATATCGCCAGATAGGTCTCACCGTCGTAGCCGGGATGGATCCCGCCCTGCAGGCAGATCTCGGTGGCCCCCCGCTCCCATGCCTCGCGCGTGCGGCGGGCGATTTCGTTCAGATCGAGGTCGTAAGGAACTCCGCGGGAGCTCGTCCCCGGGGCTCCCTTGGAGAATGCGCAAAAACGACATTTGAAGGTGCAGATATTGGTGTAGTTGATGTTGCGATTGACCACATAGCCCACCTCGTCGCCGCATCGCCGGCGGCGGCGGCGATCCGCGGCCTCGCAAAGGGCCTTGACCTGCCCGCCCCGTACGGCAAAGAGGGCGACGATATCGTCCTCGTCCAAGGCTTGCCCGGCCTCGGAACGAAAGAGGATCTCATCCAACTCCTTCGAGCGGCGAGCGGCGATCCCGGGGGCGGGGAATGCCGGCGGCGGATGTCGCGCCGAGCCCGCATACCAAAGGCTTTCACGGCCAAAACCCTCGCCGTCGCTGTGCGCCGAAACCGCCCGGCGCAAGCCGGCGGCGATCCAGCGATCGCCCTCTTGCACATATTCGGGATGCAGGCCTAAGCGGGGCACCAGAGAATGACCTGCGGCCTCGGTGATGCCCTCGAGGGTCGAAAGATGGGGCCATGCCCGCTCCGGATTGACATGATCCGGGGTCAGGGGAGAGACACCCCCCCAATCGTCGAGCCCGGCGGCGAGCAGACGGTGCAGCGAACCCAAGCGTAGATTCGGCGGCGCCTGCACGCTGATCCGCGGCCCGAATACGAGGCGGGCCATCGCGATGGTCCATAGGTGATCCGCCAACGAGGGTTCGGGCGCGGTGGCCATCGGCGTGCCCGCCTTGGCGCGAAAGTTCTGCACGATCACTTCTTGTATGTGGTGATATTGATCGTCGATATCGCGGATCGCCAGCAAGGATTCGATGCGCTCGATACGAGTCTCTCCGATACCGATGAGGATGCCGGTGGTGAACGGCAGCGCAATCCGACCCGCCCTTTCCAAAACATCGAGGCGACGGGCGGGATCTTTATCCGGCGATCCGTAATGCGGTCCGCCTTTTTCGCAAAGACGCATCGAGGTCGATTCCAGCATCAATCCCGCGGAAACGCAAACCTCGCGCAAACGGACGAGTTCGTCGTCGTTCATCAAGCCGGGATTGACATGGGGCAATAGCCCGCTTTCCTCGTGCACCCGCCTTGCCGCATGCACGAGATAATCGATGGTGGAGGCAAAACCCATCTTTGCCAACGCTTCTCGCGCCGCGCGGTAGCGCAGCTCCGGCCGATCCCCCAAGGTGAACAACGCCTCCGTACAACCGGCCTGCGCCCCTCGGCGAGCGATATCGATCACCTCCTCCAACGATAGATAGGGGGCTTGGAGCTTGGAAGGGGATTTGGCGAAGGTGCAGTAATGGCAAACATCGCGGCACAATCGGGTCAAGGGAATGAAAACTTTGGGGGAATAGCGGATGATATCGCCGCTTCGCCTTGCGCGAATCTCGCAGGCGGCTTCCATCAAGCGCATCATCTCTCGGGGGAGCTCATCATCGGCGGGATCGGTCGGCGACCCCCCTTCGCGCACGGCAAGGCTCGCCCGATCGAGGACATCGCTTCGATGGGAGAAAAAATCGGCAAGGGCCAGCGCATGCTCGGCATCCATTCGGCCGGCGTGCAAGGTCAGATCGATTATCTTGCGGATCAAGGTCAGCCTCCTGCGTTGATATCCATCATGGCTCGGCATCTTCGAGGATCGATCCTGGATCGGCGACGATCACGGTGCATCCTCTCCTCGGCGGCAAGCGGCAAACGGGCATCGATCGCCCCCGAATCCTTCGATCCCCTTTCGATGCGGATGAACGTCAAGGCCGCTTCTTAGCCCATCCCTCGATCGTGTCGACGACGGGAGGGATTTTGCAAAAGCGATCGACCGAAGCGATCGATCAAAGCGATCGGATCGTCGGATCGAAGGATCGGATCCAAGGAAAATCCCAAAATCATCCCCGAAGCGAAAAGCGATATGGACGACATGCAAATCGAGATTCATCCATCGGCCCTCGAAGCGGCGGCCTCGGCGGCGGAACGGATCGCCGAACGCATCCGGATAGGCGTCGAGCGTCACCGCTTATTCACCATGGCTTTGAGCGGAGGAAGCAGCCCTTGGGCGATGCTGGAGTTTCTGATCGACAAGGATATCCCATGGTCGGCGATCCGGATCTTTCAGGTGGACGAACGCAAAGCCCCGAAGGGCGATCCCGCCCGCAATGCCACCTTGCTCGAGGCGATCTTGATGCGAAGCCCCTTGCCCGCATCGCAGCTGCATCCGATGCCGGTCAACGACGACGACCCCACCAAGGCGTGCGATGATTACGCCCTCGCCATCGAGCGGCATTGCCGGGAAGGGAAGCTCGATCTCGTGCAGTTGGGCTTGGGCGAGGACGGTCATACCGCTTCCTTGCTGCCGGGAGGAAAGCCGCCCGAACGGCCGGTCGCCTTCACCGAGTCCTATCTCGGGCATCGCCGCATGACCTTGGGCGATGGCCCTATCAACTGCGCCCGAGAAAGGCTGTGGCTCATCACCGGGAAGCGAAAACGGGCGATGCTGGAACGGCTAAGAGCCGGGGATCCGACCATCCCCGCCGGACGCATCGAGCGCCGATGCTCGATACTCTTTGCGGATGCGGCGGCTGCGAACCACCCCGGCAGCGGTGGATGATATCGATGGAGACGAAGAAGACTCATGTTGACCTTGGGATATAAAGCATCGGCCGAACAATTCGGTCCGCGCGAACTACTGGAATTCTCGGTGCACGCCGAACAGGCGGGATTCGACTCGGTTTTGGTCAGCGACCATTTCCAACCCTGGCGACACCGCAACGGCCATGCACCCTTTTCCTTCGCTTGGCTCGGAGCGCTCGGAGAACGTACCTCCCGGATCGTGATCGGCACCAGCGTGGTCACCCCCACCCTTCGTTATCACCCGGCCATCGTCGCCCAAGCCATGGGCACCTTGGGAGCCATGTATCCCCAAAGGGTGATGCTCGGGATCGGCAGCGGGGAGTCGATCAACGAGGTCCCGGCCACCGGCGCTCCCTGGCCGGAATTCAAAGAACGATTCCACCGCCTCAAGGAGGCGGCCTTGCTGATGAAAAGGCTGTGGAGCGAGGAGCGGGTGAGCCATGAAGGGGAGTATTACCGTACCGAGAAGGCGACCATCTACGATCGCCCGGAACATCCGATCCCCCTTTATATCGCGGCCGCCGGAGCCGTCGTGGCCAGACTCGCAGGCAAGATGGCGGACGGCTTCATCTGCACCAGCGGCAAGGATCCCTCGCTCTACTCCGATATCCTGCTGCCTGCGGTGCGAGCCGGGGCCGAAAAAGCGGGGCGCGGCCTCGAAGCGTTGGATTTGACGATCGAAATGAAGGTCTCCTTCGATAGCGATCGGGCGCGGGCACTCGAGGACACCCGGCATTGGGCCGCCTTGGCCCTCTCCCCGGAAGAAAAAATCCGGGTCGATGATCCCAAGGAGATGGAGCGTCTCGCCGATGCCCTGCCTGTCGAGCGCACCGCCAAGCGATGGATCGTCTCCGACGATCCGCACGAACATGTCGAGCGCATCGCACCGGTGATCGCCTCGGGATTCCGTCATCTGGTCTTTCACGCCCCGGGAGCGGACCAACACCGCTTCATCGATCTCTACGCCATGCGGGTATTGCCGCTGCTTCGCGCCCGTTTCGGGTGAGCGCGATCACGAGCGGGGCCGAGATGGTGTCGGCTCCGGGACGCTCTTCGTCGCCGTCGAAGCCCCATCGCTCGCCTCGACCCCCGACGCCGCCCGAGACCCGGGATTCGAAGGAGGAATTCGAAGAGCGTTCGAGGGCTTGAATCCCCGCTCGACAAGGAAGCGACGGGTGCGGGTATCGCAAGGGTTCGAAAGAAAGGCAGGTGTCGAGAGAAAGGCGAGGATATCGTCCAAGGTATCGATATCACGAGCGATCCCCGGAGACTCGACCACCATCGGCTCGATACCCAAAGCCCGGGCTTTCGCCAGATGCGCGCGAAAACTGTCGTCCCCGAAGCGAAGCGGTAGCAGATCGGGGGGAGAGCAAACGATCGCATTCGATCCCCGACGATCGTGCGACGGGGCGATGGTGAATGCCGGCGCCGAGGCATGGGCGGCGATCAACCGATCGATCTCCGATGCCCTAACCCCCGGGATATCGCCGGGGAGCTGGAGGAATCCTTGCACCCCCCGATCCGCCAAGCGATTCGAAGCGAATGCGACCGCGGCATCGTGGCCTTCATTCTTTTCTTCCACCAAACACTCCACCCGGTAGCGATCCGCCAATGCGATGGTCTCGTCATCGCAAGCCACGAGGGAAATGCCGGCAAGCGATCTCGCCCGGATCAGCTGATCCAACAGATCTTCGAGCATCGCTCGACACAGCGAACTACGTTCCTTTGCATCCAAGACCCCCGCAAGGCGCCCTTTGGCCTGCGCTCGGTCCTTGACCGGTACCACGGCATGGATATGAGCGGGCATCGCAAATAAACCGGCAAAGGATTCGGGACGAAAGACCCAAGGGTTCGGATAAAAGAGAACAATCGCCCTTGATCTTTCAGGCTTCGAACGAGGGCTTCGAAGCATCGATCGCCCCCCAGGAATTCACGCGATCGATGCGAAGGGCGATGACCGGCAGCTCCTCGATGGACATCGAACGATAGCGAGGATAACGCCGACACAGCAGATTTTGCGCAAGATCGTGCTCGTCGCCGGCTTCGAGAATTTCCGCTCGCCCCCGAAGCATCACCCATGCAAGCTGCGACCAATCCTCATCGTAGCGATCGACGAGGATCGCCGCCTGCGGATGATGGGCGATATTGCGCAACCGCCCGAGGGGGAATCGTTCGGGGGTCTTGGGCGTAATATCGATCGCCGCCGCCGAGTTCGCCGACAAGAAGCGCTTCGGCTTTCGATCCACGGTGGTATAGATATTGCCGCCGATCAAGCCATGACAGATCGGCACCAGATGGGGCATCCCGCCAGCCCCCACCGTGGCCAAGCGAGCCACCGGCATCGACTCCACGAAGCGACGCTCGGCATCGCTCAGCATGAAAAGATCTCGTGCAGCTCGGACAACCCCCTCACCGCCACCACTCCTTCGGGGAGGGTTCCGGCCTTTGCGGCATCGACCAAGGCGAAGACCTGCATCCCGGCATCCACCCCGGCCGAGATTCCGTAATCGCTATCTTCGACCACCGCGCAACGCTCGGGCTCCACGCCGATATGCCGCGCCGCATGCAAAAAGAGCCCGGGATCCGGCTTCCACACCCCGACCTCGTAGGCGCTGACGATGCGGCCTTTGAAATATTCGATCAAGCCGGTGACCTTCAAGGTCAATTCCATCTTCGCCCGAGGACCGTTGGAGGCCACGCAAAAAGGCAAGGACAAGGACTCGATCAATGCCTTGGCCCCGGCCATCGGCTCCAACCCCCCTTCGAATTTGCGCGCCATCTTAGCCCGTAAATCCTCCTCGAAACCCACCGGTACGGCCCGCCCCGCCCGCTTTTCGATATCGCGTACGGTATTCGCCATCCGAGCCCCGGTGAATTGTCGCTCGGCCTCTTCGGGATCGTAAATCACGCCCATCTCGGCGGCGCTTTCGACGATGCACTCGATGGCGACGCGCTCGCTATCCACCAATACCCCGTCGCAATCGAAGAGCACTCCCTCGATTCGACGCCCGGAGACATCTTTCGTCATCGTTCGATCCTCGGTTGACTATCGACTCGATTCGATATCTTCGCACTTTCCGCATCCATCATGGCTTGGGATGAGAAAAAAGGGCGTGCCCGCCTTCGAAAGCGCAATATCATCGAAGCCTCGGGGGAAGGGGCCCGGGATGATGGATCGCGCACCGAGGCGGTGATCGATTCGCTACCTTCCGAAAAAGGCGACCGAGACAATACGATAGCGATCGATCATCGATCATCGATCTCGATTCGCGATCCGGATCGATGGCGGCAGGGCTTTTTATCGAAAGGAGAATCACGGTGGAATATGGACTTGGCATCCCGACCCGGGGACCCTTGGCCGAGGCAAAGAGCATCGAGGCCATCGCTCGCCACGCCGAGAATTTGGGATTTTCCTGGCTTTCGGCTTCCGATCATCTGATCGTTCCGCGATCCATCGACTCCCGCTATCCCTACTGCGCATCGGGGGACTTCCCGGGGGCGGAAGGCGGGGATTGCCTCGAACAATTCACTTTGCTCGGCTTTCTTGCGGCGATCACGAGCCGCGCCCGGTTGTTGAGCTCGGTGACCGTCGCCCCCCATCGCGGGGCCATCGAAACCGCCAAGATGATCGCCACCATCGATCGACTATGCGACGGACGCTTCACCTTCGGGGTCGGGGCGGGGTGGATGAAGGAGGAATTCGAGGCCATACAGGCCCCACCCTTCGCCGCCCGGGGAAGGGTCAGCGACGAGATCATCCAAGCCTGCCGGATCCTGTGGCGGGAGGATGAACCGGCTTTCGACGGCGAACATTTTCGTTTTTCCAATATCACCTTCCTGCCCAAACCGGTGCAGCGTCCCGGGGTACCGATCTGGATCGGCGGAGAAAGCAAGGCCGCCAAGCTGCGTACCGTGCGCTTGGGGGATGCTTGGTTCCCGATCCATACCAATCCGCGGCATCCCCTCGATACCCTGGATCGATTTCGCCAAGGGGTGCAAGAGCTGCATGACCTGGCCGAAAAACACGCTCGGGATCCGGCGACGATCGGCTTGGCCCTTTGGTCCAATCTCTATGACGAGACTCGACCGGAAGCCAAGGTCGATGGCAAACACCATCTATTGACCGGAAGCACCGAGGCCATCATCGACGATATCGGGAATCTGGGGGAGATCGGGGTTCGGCAAACGCTTTTGAACTTCCAACGAGGCGATCTCGAGCGATCTTTGGCGGCCATGCAGCATTTTGCCGAGGATGTGATGCCGAAGGTCGAATCCAAGAGCCGGTGAGGCGATCGTCGATCGATCCCTCCCCGATCGAAGGCGGCGACGATGCCCAAGATAAGCGATGGGGCGAGGGCATCAACGCCCTCGAATGCGCACGAAAAGAAGAAGGGGCAGGATCGAAAAACAAACCACCGCATAGAGCAAGAAGGCGTTTTCGTATCCGATCATCGATGACTGACGCTCGACTTCCGCGCTCAACTGCGAAAGACCCGATATATCCTCGATCGTCCACGCCCCGCTGATGGAGGAAAGGCGCAGCGCCTCGTTGAAAGGGCCGATCCCCTCGACCAATCCCGAGTGGTTGATCCGAGCGGTGCGCACCACGATCATCACGCTGATCGATATGAAGATGCTGGAACCGAAATTGCGCAGGAGATGGAAGATCGCCGAACCGTCGGAAAGGAATCGAGACGGCAAGGTGGCGAAACAAACGATGGTCAACGGCACCCACATCAACCCCCCGCCGATGCCTTGGATCACGGCGGCGATCGCGATCTTCGATGGCGGCACGTCGAATTCGAAGGCGGCCATCATCAATCCGCTGATACCGGTAAGAACGATGCCGATCGACAAACTGATCCGCGGATCGAGATTTCCCAGCCTCCCGGCGAGAAAAAAGCCGATCACCATCCCGATCCCCCGCATCCCGATCAGGGTGCCGATCAGCGAATCCGGATAACCTTTGAGCCCCTGCAACATCGGGGGCAGAAGCGTGATCGGGGTGAAATTCAGCATCCCGTAGATCAATACCAAGACCAGACCGACGATGTAATTGCGATCGGTGAACAGCATGGGGTTGACGAAGGGATCGCGGGCGGTCGCGTTATGCACCGTAAAGAGATAGAAAAAGAGCAGCATCGAGCCTGCAAAAACAAGGATGCGGCCCGATTCGAACCAATCGTACCGCTCGCCTTGATCGATCATCAGTTGCAGGCAGACGATGGCGATGGATAGGGTGAGAAAACCCGTCCAGTCCAAACGCAGATCGTCGTTGCGACCGCCCTCTTCGATGAAGGCGAGGGCTAAGAAAAAGGCGGCGATGCAAAAAGGCGTGATCAGAAAAAATATCCAACGCCAATCGTAGGCCTCGGCGAGCCAGCCGCCGACGGCGGGAGCGATGGCGGGACCGAGTATCACGGCCATCCCGAAAAAACCCTGAGCGCGGGCTCGATCCCGCCCCGGATAGGTCGCCAGCAAAATGGCCTGCGAAAGGGGCACGATGGGGGCTCCGAAAATCCCCTGCCCCACTCGCCACAGGATCAGGATCTCGAGGGTGTCGGCCAGCGCGCAGAACAAGGAGGTCACGGCAAAACCCGCCACCGTGATCAGCATCAACCGCCGCTGACCGAGATTGGCGACCAGCCAACCGGTCAGCGGCGTTACCACCGCGGTCGCCACCACATTCAAGGTGATGACCCACGCGATCTGATCCGGGGTTGCGGAGAGTGCGCCTTGCAACTGGGGCAAGGCGATATTGACGATGGTGACGGTGACGGAATAGAGGGTCGTGCAAATCGAGGCGGTGATCAGAATCAGCACCTTGCGCGAGGAGGACTCCTCGCACAGAGCGGACAAGCCATCCGATGGGGTCGATCGATCGCTCATCGAAGATCGTTCATCGAAGAACGAGATCAAGCCCGCGCCGAAAAACGACGGATTCGAAAAACGATGCGATCGACGATATCGCCTCGCCCTCGACGATGCCATCCCTTGGCCGATTCACCTCGGGGAGCCCGGTCGATGAGATTTCATCGAAAGGGGATGGGAATCGTCCGGGGAGAATCTCGAACGAGCGTCGATCGATGAAAAAGAAAGATTCGATCCGAAAAATCGCTCCCATGACGGCTCTCATATCGCATCGAAGGCGAAAGGACATTCAGGCCCTGCCTGCCCCTTTTCGCCGAATCGAGGACGGCTCACCCGCTCGGATTCACGAGTAATACCTCGCCAAGATGGCCGCGGTGAACGAGGGCCGTAAATAAAATCCCCGCGGCAAGAGCATCTCGCGCTCCCCGTCGATCCCGATCACCGAGCGACGAGCCGTCGCTTTGGTCGCCTTGGGTCGAATTTGCAGGTATTCACCCTCGCTTGCGCTGATCTCCTCGACTTGTCCGCAAATCACCCGATCCATCAGCATCCCCCAATCCCGCTCCAAAAGCGCCTCCTCGGGCGGCGAGGGACTCCATAGCAAAGGAGATCCGATGCGGCGCGCTTCGAACGGGATCGTCCGCTCGCTCTCGAAGGGCATCCATAGCACCCGCGCGAGCTTGCGAAAGATATTGGACTGCCGCCAATCGGCGGCGATATCGCCGGCAAGGGGGACGGCGCAAACGAAGGTGGATTCCAGCGGGCGACCGGTGCGTCCGACGGGGATGGTCTTGAGCTCCACCGACAGGAGCGGGAAATCCGGCTCGGGTCTCGAGGCCGCGCTCGCCCCCAAGACATGCTCGATCAGCATCCCGATCCAGCCTTTATTGTGACGCCATCCCCCCAAGGGTATCAGCGAATACTCCTGCGCCACCTCGCCCAGGGTGCGTCCGGCCAAGGCATTCGCCCGCGCCATCAACTCCTCTTCGCTTCTAGGGGGCGGTGATGGTCGAGGAACGATCGAGAGGATCATGGCAACTCGACGACCTCGATATGCCGCGCGGCATAGAGGCGCAAGGCCTCCTTCCCCTCGTCATCGCATCGAATGTCGATGGAGGCGACGAGGGATTCACCGCCCGATGATGCCCTCGGCTCGTCGCTCACGCCAAAGATCGACGGCCCGATGCGCTCGGCCACCGGGGAGCGATAAAGGGCGATCAAGTCCGATACCGCGGCCGAGGAAAAGCGGGTGAACCCGAGCCGAAGCGAATCGGATGAAACCTTCGAGCGATCCTCGCCCTCGCTCGCCCGCATCGAGGCCGAGAACCCCGGCGGCATCTCTTGCGCCTTGCGCCCTTGCCGAGAGGTCGAGGCCCTTGCCTGCCGGGGCGACAAGGACGAGCGGGAAAGACCATGCGCGAAAACCACGATCCGATTCGCCCCTCGGGTGGTATCCCCTCCGACCAATTCCACCTCGCAGGAGCGGCAGATTTCTTTCACGCCACAAGCGAAGGATTCGAGCCAAGCGATGCTTCGATCCCCGGCGACGCTCTCCAAGCTCAATGCCAGCGTCACCCAGCGGGGGGTGATGCGACGAAGGCAAAGCCGAATCAAGGCCTGGGCGAAAACGGCACGCGCCTCATCGGCGCCCTCGTCCTGTCCGGAGTCGATGGAAGAATCGCCCTTCGTCGCCACCATCGGATTCAGCGTCGCCATCGCCGATATCAAGGGCCGGCCGCCGGTGGCGAGGATCGCCGCATCGTCCCCGATACCGAGCAAGGTATCCGATCGGGGCGAGGTGGACCCTTGAAAAAAACGATCGATGATCTCGAATTCATCCATATCGTTACCACACCCTTCGCTTTGTCGCCGGCATCTATTTCGGGGTATCCCCGAAAAGCCGTCATCGGCCTTGCGAGATATCAATCGCCGAGGAGGGCGCGTAGCGCATGGAGGGCGACGCAGACCATCGCCCCCGCCAACAAATCGTCGAGCATCACTCCCAACCCTCCCTTGAGGCGGCGATCGATCACCGAGATCGGCCACGGCTTGGAGATATCGAGAAGGCGAAAGGATACGAAGGCGGCGGCAATCCAATATCCGTTCGCAGGCAAGGCGCTCATCGCCAGGAGAAAGCCTGCGATTTCATCGATGACGATCCCGGGGTGATCGGGGACTTCCAAGTCTCGGGCGGTGCGGTTGCATATCGCGATCCCCGCAAGCCCGAAGGCAAGGACGAATCCGAGATAGTAGCTAAGCGGCCAAGCGGCGATCGCCAGATAGATCGGGATCGCAACGAGGGTGCCGGCGGTCCCGGGGGCGATCGGCGACAGGCCCGCCCCGCCCCCGAAGGCAATCCAGTGCACGAGGGTGCGGGGGGGAGGACGGGGATTCGAAGGCATCCTGTTACCTTCAAGAAAAGGCCTTGTCGATCGGGTAGGGCGCATCGAGGGGCGAGCCCCTTTCTTCGGATTCCCTGAAATGTCGATAACCCGAGGGTGGGGCGAGGATCGCTTCTTCGGCGCCGATGATACGCAAACCGGATCTAGCCTCGATCCTCCCTATCTCCGTGACCGGGATATCGGCGATATGCGCATCGGGCGCCGACGAGCTCGACGCCGACGATTTCGGCATCGACGATCTCGGCATCGACGATTTCAGTATCGATGATTTCAGTATCGAAAATCGGGGCATCGACCGATCGATTTCCGATTCGCAAGGAAGCGTGAACAGCAGCTCGTAATCGTCTCCCGCCCCGAGAGCCAGCCTCCGGGCGGACTCATCTCCAACGACGCTTTTCAATGCGCCGGAGATGGGCAAACAACGCACGTCGATGCGCGCGCCGACCTGACCTGCTTCGAGGAGATGACCCAAGTCCTGACCCAAACCGTCGGAGATATCGATGGCGGCGGTGGCCAATCCCCGCAGCGCCCGCCCGAGGGCCAAACGCGGGGTGGGTCGATGAAGGCGCGACAAAAGAATGGACGCACTCGACCCGGGCTCGAAGGCACCGCGACTCGATGCGACCCCCAATCCGCCGCCGGCATCGCCCAGGGTGCCGGAAACGAAGATGCGATCGCCGGGACGCGCCCCCCGACGGGTCAGCGCCTGCCCTCGAGGACTGCGTCCGTGGACATTGACGGTGATCGAAATGGCATCGACGAGCGAGCCCTTCCCCGTCGATTCGCAGGCGATAAAGCGCTGGAATTCGATCCTTGCCTCCTCGATGCCGCAGCGCTTGGCAAGGGCATCGAAGCCCTGACGAAACCCCCTCTCCCATGCCTGCGTATCGAGGGCCTCGATATCGGATCGGCGAGGATCGACGGGCGCAGGTAACAAGGGGAAAAAGACCGCGGCATGGGCCCCGACCGGCTCCGCCCCCATCGCCGCCAAGTCGCTCAGATTGACGGCGAGGGCTTTATATCCCACATCGGGCGCCGAGGGCGCCGCTTGATCGAGCCCTCGCTTCGGGAAATGGACTCCCTCGTTGAGGGTATCGATCGCGACCACGCTGTCGAAAACGACAACCCCTTGCCCATCATCGGGATCGGGATCGAGATCGGGATCGAGATCGCAACGCTCCGTCGATGTTGAATCCGAGGGTCGATGGGGGCGATCGATCCTCGGATTCATCGGGATCGCTCGTTCGATTGCGTGGCGGACACGATGGTCGATCCCGCATCCCCTTCGATCTCCGGGCGAAGCCGACGAGCGAGACGATCGAGAACCCCGTTGACGAAGCGATGGCTCTGATCGGCCCCGAAGACGAGGGCCAGATTCACCGCCTCGTCGATCACCGTTCGCCAAGGGGTATGGGCATGCGAGCGCAGCTCGAAAGCCGCAAGGCGCAAGATCGCGCGTTCCACCGGATCCAGCTCGGCGATGGGCCAATCGGTCACGGGGATGAGCAGCGCATCGATTCGCTCGATATCGGAGCTGACCCCATTCAGGATCTCGCCCAGGAAATCGCGATCGATCATCTTGGGCGACATCCTTCGATGGAATTGATCGCGGATATCGTCGATGGACTGATCCGTCATCTGCCACTGATACAGGGCCTGCACCGCCGCTTGGCGGGTACGACGGCGAATATTGGGGGCGGCCATGGCTACGCTGTTCGAAAAGGGGAGATCGGTGAGCGCGCCGTCGTCATCCGAGCGCGAAGATCGAAGCCGAAAGGGCTTATCTCGAAACCTTCATCCCTCGATGATCGATATCCAATCCGCGGCAAAGGGAGACCATCTCGAGGGCCACGAGAGCCGCCTCCCTTCCCTTGTCCTGGCCCGCCCGATCGGCCCGGGCCATCGCTTGCTCCTGGGTATCGCAAGTCAGCACCCCGAAGGCGATGGGGATATCGAGTTCCAAGGAAAGGGTGAGAATTCCATGCGCGCTTTGGGTGCAGACATGATCGAAATGAGGGGTATCGCCCCGAATCACCGCCCCCAATGCGATCACCGCTTGCAGATTTCGCGCGATGGCGAGCCGGCGAGCGGCCAAGGGCAACTCGAAAGCCCCGGGCACCCGCACGACGGGGATCTCGATCCCGGGCATCGCCCGATGCCGATGGAGGGTCTCCAAGGCGGATTCGAGCATCGAAGAAACGATCGCCTCGTTATATCTCGAGGCCACGATGCCGAATGCCGCCCCTTCGATATCGAGGGTATCTGCGATGCGCAACTCCGCCTGATCAAGATCGTGATGGGCCATGGTGGGGTTTCGAAAAAAAAGGCTACCTGAAAGAGCGACGGTAAAAAGGGCGAGGAGCGATCGAGGGCGGGGGCTAGATGGCTCCTCGATCGAAGCAAAGCCCTCGTCAGCTCACATATTCGACGATTTCGAGACCGAATCCCGACAGACCATGAAGACGCTTGGGAGCGCTCAACACCCGCATCCTTCGCACCCCCAAATCCGCGAGGATCTGCGCGCCGAGCCCGAAGGTCCGCAGATTCTCGCCGGAATCTTGAGCCGGTCCCGCCTGACCTGCATCCTCTTTCCGCCAAGCCTCGATCCTCGCCGCCAAATTCTCCTCGGGCTCGCAAGGGCGCAAGACCACCACCACCCCGACACCCTCTTCGCTCACCCGGCGCAAGGCATCGCGGATCGGCCAACCGGCATCGCGCCGACCGGCGGTCAAATCGCTCAAGGGATCGTGAACGTGCACCCGAACGAGGGTCGGGGCCTCGGGGTCGATATCCCCGACGACGAGGGCGAAATGAGCCCGACCATCGATATCGCTGTCGAAGGAAACCAAGCGGAAATCGCCGAATTCGGTGGGCAGGGCGCATTCCCCCGTTCGCTTGATCGTCTTTTCGTTGAGCATCCGGTATTCGATGAGATCGGCGATGGCTCCGATCTTGAGCCCGTGGGTCTTCGCAAATCGCTCCAAATCGGGGCGGCGCGCCATCGTACCGTCCTCGTTGAGGATTTCGACGATGACCGCGGCGGGCTCCAATCCCGCCAAGCGGGCGAGATCGCAACCGGCTTCGGTATGTCCGGCACGGGTCAGCACCCCGCCGGGCATCGCGATCAGGGGAAAGATATGGCCCGGCTGCACGAAATCGGAAGGGGCGGCATCGGGACGGATCGCGGCCAAGATGGTGGTGGCGCGATCCGCGGCCGAAATGCCGGTCGAGATACCGTCGGCGGCATCGATCGATACCGTGAATTGGGTCTGCTGGGCTTCCCGATTCTCGCCGACCATCGGCCTCAGGCCGATTTGATCGCAGCGCTGCCGCGTCATCGGCAAACAGATCAATCCGCGCCCGTAGCGGCTCATGAAGTTGATCGCCTCGGCGGTGACATGGACCGCGGGCATGATCAAATCGCCTTCGTTCTCGCGATCCTCGTCGTCGACGAGTACCACAATCCTTCCTTTTTCGAATTCGGCGATGAGGTCGGCAGCACAATCGAATGACATCGAAAAAAACTCTGTCGAATAAGTCCGAGGACGAAAGGCGGGCGAAGGGCTACGGATCATACTTGTTTATCGAGCGATACGCCAAATCCGAGCCCGACGGTCCTCGATCGCCCGGGTTCGATATCCGATATGAACGAGCGTTCGCCCGATCGATGCGAATCACGGATATTTCGAATATCGAGCCATGATTACGAATCCGAATCCGCATCCGCATCCGAACCCGAAGAATTTTCGACCTCCCGATAGGAAAGCAAGCGCTCGGTGTAGCGGGCGATCGTATCCACCTCCACATTGAGCGCATCCCCCACCCGAAGCGCTCCCAATGTCGTTGACCGGCATGTATGGGGAATCAAATTCACGCCGACGACGCTCCGCCGCCCATCGGATCCGCCGGAGTCGATATCTTCGACGGAATTGATGGTCAGGCTGACCCCGTCGATGCAAATCGATCCCTTGATCGCCGCATATCGGCCGAGATCGCCGGGGATTGCGATATCCAAACGCAACGAGCGAGCATCCTCGTGCTTATTTTGCACCTCGCCGATACCGTCGACATGCCCCGAGACCAAATGCCCCCCGAGCAGGCTCGATGGCGTCAGGGCCAGTTCCAAATTGACGCAGCGGCCGACCTGCCAGTCGGCGATGGTCGTCAACCGAAGCGTCGGCGCCGAGACGTCGACATGAAAAGAGTCCGCTTTCACTTGCGTCGCCGTCAGGCAAACCCCGCCGATGCAAACGGAATCCCCGATCGCCAAAGAGCCCGAACCGAAGCCGGCGACGGCCGAAGGATCGTCGAGGCCTCGGGCATCCGATATCGGGGCGATCACGAAAGATGCATCGGCATCCCCGGCATGGCGCACCTCGATACGCTCGACGATGCGCCCTTTGGCTTGCACGATTCCGGTGAACATCGCTCCTCCCATCGTCATTTCAATCCCATGGATCGGATCATCGAAGCCTTCGGGCGAGGCACTGCGAGCCCTCGATCCTCGAAAAACCCCGTCGCCCCTCATCGAGAAGAAATCGCTCCCTTCGATGCGATCATCCGATGCCATCATCGCTGATCGATCGGGTCTTCGCTCCCGTCGATGGCCGATGATCTGCCGGTGGAGGCGATGCTCGCATCGATGCGAATATCGCCTTCGAGCAGACGAAAGCCGTCGATCGAAAGGCGGATGCGATCTTGCATCCGGCGAATCGCCGACAAAGCGAACATGCCTTTGGCCTCGTCCCCGAGCAGACTCGGAGCGAGGTAGATCACGAGCTCGTCGACCAAACCGGCATCGATCAAGGCTCCGGCCAGCGTCGGCCCGCATTCGCTATGAAGTTCGTTGACCCCGCGGCGAGCGAGGATACGCATCAGCGACATCAGGCAAAGGCCGCCACCACCTGCGGGCGTCGCTTCGGGCACGAAGACGATCTCCGCTCCCGCCTCCATCAAGGCCTCATGCTTCGAGCGGTACGCCACATCCCCTTCGATCGCCTCGCTCGAGGCGATCAATACCGCTCCGGGGGTGGCGAGCAACCTGGCCGTCGGCAAAGTGCGAAGGGTCGAGTCGACCACGACCTTCATCGGGGGGGCGAAAGCCATCGCATCTTCGTCGTTCTCGCTCCCTTGCACGACGATCCGGCGATGGTCATGATCGCCGGCTCCATCATCGCCCGCCTTGGAAGGGATGCGGACATCGAGACGCGGATTATCGGCGAGCACGGTACCGATCCCGCTGAGGATGGCACCGGAGCGGGCGCGCAGACAATGGACATCGATTCGGGCGGCCTTCGAGGTGATCCACTTGCTTTCACCGCAAGCGGTGGCGGTACGTCCGTCGAGGGTGGCGGCGATCTTGCAGCGCAGCCACGGGCGCCGGCGCCGGTGGCGGCTGAAAAAACCCCGATTCAAGGCGCGGGCTTCCTCCTCGAGAATACCTTGTCGGACCTCGATTCCGGCGGACTCGAGTTCGGCGAAACCGGATCCGCCGACCACGGGATCGGGATCGCCGACGGCGGCGACCACACGCACCACCCCGGCCTCGATC
>JFBG01000101.1 GCA_000583135.1 Thioalkalivibrio sp. HK1 | reverse complement strand
TTTGCTTGAATTCGCGATTCGATGCACCTGCGCCCTTTGCACCTTGGATTGCAGTTTCGATCCGATAAAGGGCGGATTGCCCAATATGAAAGAACATTCTTCTGCGGGCAGCAAATCCTTCCAATCCATTTCCAAGGCGTCGCCGTTGATGATATGCGGTGATTTTTCGAGCGGGATGCGGGCGAAATGCTGGCTGAATTCGGTGCTCAACTCGTTATTCATGATGTGATCCATCATCCACATCGCAGTTTCGGCGATGCAGGCCGGGAATTTCTCGATCTCGATCCCATAGAAGCGATCGACATCGATCAACGACAGAATTTGCGCTGACAACGCCGCCTCCCGAGCGCCTTCGTGATTCTTCGGATAGATCTCTTTGAGCACCTCGATTTCCAACAGGCGCAATTCCCGATAGGTGATGATGAGAAAATTCCCGCAACCGCATGCCGGATCAAGGAATTTCATCGATCCCAATCGATTGTGAAACTTGCGCAACATGGTTTGGCGACGAGAATCCTTTCTCGCTTTCAACCCTTCGAATTCCTCTCGTAAATCGTCCATGAACAAGGGATCGATGACTTTCAGGATATTGTGTTCGGTGGTGTAATGGGCACCGAGTTCCCGGCGGGCTTTGGGTTCCATGACCGATTGAAAGAGGGCGCCGAAGATGGCCGGTGATATATTCGACCAATTGAATTGACAGATTTCCAATAATATCTTGCGGATCTTTGAATCGAAGGAAAATGTCCGCAACCGCTCCTTGAACAGATCCCCGTTGATATAAGGAAATCGGGCGAGATCTTCATCCAGATTGTTAGGCCTAGCCTCGATCGGGGTATCGAGAATATCGAATAGCTGGCCGAGTTTGGGCCCCAAATCCGAGCCGTCTTCACCGGTGCGGCTCTCGATATAATCGAGAAGAAGGTTTCTGGAATCGAAAATGCCGGTATTGTCGGCGAACAGGCAAAAGACGATCCTTACCAAAAAACGCTCCAAATCGTATTCGCTATGACCTGCTTCCACAAGGGCATCGTGCAGATTTCCGACTTGGTAGGAGGCTTCGATATTGACCGGATCTTGATCGCGAAAGACTTTGCGCTCCACCCCGATCATGAATCCGAAATTCTCGACATGCCGATGCAAGTCGGCCAGATCGAAGCGGATATTTCTATCCGGATCATCCAAGTCTCGCAGATCGAAGGTTTTGAAATCGCTCACGAGGATATAGCGAGGGCGCTCATTTTCGGCCAAAGCATCGAAATACTCCCCCGCCTGCCGATAGGCATCATCGAGATTGCGTCCGGCGCTTTTTTGTTCCACCAGCAGGGTGCCCGGCCAAAATAAATCGATGAAACCCAAGTGGTTATTCAGCTTTTTGACACCCTCTTCATAGCGAGCGACGCTTCTTCTTTTCAAATCGAATATCGAAAAGAAAGCGTTATAAAAACTCTGCGTTTCGCCCTTTTCATAATGCGCATTTTTCCAGCTATCGGAAAAATGTATCGCCCGAGAGCGAATTTCATTCCACGAAAGTCTCATCGAATCCCTCCCTAAGTTTTTAAGTGTCGCTTTTTTCGATCGACCGATGCCGCCGTCATCGCATGGTATGGCCAATCTTCGGCTTCGGGGTGCTTCAATCCGCGATCGCAGCGCCGGCGGCGGCTTTGTGGTCTTCGATATAGGGCTCGATACGAGCGATGCGCTCCGCCGCTTCCGGCGGAGGCTTGAATTCGGCCAATATCCCCTGCCAGATCGCCGTTGCGCGCTCGAAGGAGCTGCGCGCTCATTCGGCGAGCCAAGTGCCGTGATTGGAAAAATCGGCGACCACCGCCTGATAGAACTCGCTGTCGTAGCGGGCCATGGTCTGCGCGGTCGAGAAAAAATGCCCGCCCGGGGCAACCTCGGCGATCGCTTCGAAACCCATGGCATCGGGATCGCTTTCGATGCCTTGGCCCAAGTGCGCCAGCATCTGCAAGGATTCGATATCGTTGATGAATTTTTCGTAGCCCAAGGTCAGCCCTCCTTCGAGCCACCCCGCGGCATGAAGGGTCAATGTGGCTTGTCCCAACGAACTGGCCCAAAGACCCATCATATTTTCCATCCCCGCCTGCATATCCC
>JFBG01000100.1 GCA_000583135.1 Thioalkalivibrio sp. HK1 | reverse complement strand
CCTGATGATGAGGCTTCGCTCGATACCGAGCAACCGACGCTCATCGCCGACATCCGCATCGGCGACCCGCAGCCGATTTGCGGCACGGACGCTTGGGCATGCTTCAATGGGACGGACGATGACAGCCCGGTGATTCGAGATGTCGGCATCTTCGGAGTGTTTGCGAGCAACCACGGGTGTTTCCACCCTTCTTGCGATTGATGATGTGAAGGGCAGGGCATCGGATTTTCGAACATCCGATATTCGATGCATCGAGCGGGATCGTCTTCGGGCGATCCCGCTTTTCTTGTATCGAGGGGTGAAAGCCATCGGCGACAGGCTCCGCTTCCGGGCGCCACTCGATGGAATTCCCCTTATCGAGACCATGTCGATCATCAAGGCGATGAGTCGGCAGGGTTTTCATTCAAGATAGGAGAGGTCGAAAAAACCATCGAAGCATCGGGATGTCTCGAAAAACCTTTTTCCATGCCTTACTCTTCGATCCTTTGGATCGCCCTTCGATAGAATTTCCTTTTTCATGGACCTACCGAAAAGCATCGATCACGATGATCTTCGGACACCATCCCCACCCCGTTCGCTTCGAGACCCCCTTCGATGCCGAGAAAAAACGAAAAAGAATCTTCATCCATCGATCGCAAGACATCGAGAAGGCTCGATAGGCCGCAAATCGCGACAAGGGTCAATGCGTTGGGTCAACCCATCGGTCCCGCCATCTCGAATCGATCCCCTCGCTCCTTGCCGAGCGACGAGCCTTTGAAAGGGCACCACTGCACCTTGCTAAGACTCGATCCCGACCGGCACGCTGCCGGCTTGTTCGAAGCCTTTGCCGAAGATGAAAGCGGACGCAACTGGACTTATCTTCCTTACGGTCCTTTCGATGATCTGGATGCCTTTTCCGCTTGGCTGCATACTTTGGCATCGAAGCGGGATCCGCTTTTCTATACGATATCGGGGGAAGATGCAAAGCCCGAAGGCATGGCGAGTTACTTAAGGATCGATCCCCATCAGGCGACGATCGAAGTCGGGCATATCCACTTTTCTCCGTCGATGCAAAGAACGCCCATGGCCACCGAAGCCATGTATCTGATGATGCGAAATGCCTTCGATGTCTTGGGATATCGACGCTACGAGTGGAAGTGCGATGCTCTGAACGCCCCGTCGAGGGCGGCGGCGGAGCGATTGGGTTTCATCTTCGAGGGTGTTTTTTACAAGGCAAGCCACTATAAAGGTCGAAATCGAGATACCGCGTGGTTCTCGATCGTCGACGATGAATGGCCCGCCCGAAAAGACGCATTCGAGGGTTGGCTCGCCCCCGATAACTTCGATGTGGATGGAAAGCGGATCGAAAGCCTTCAAGCGATCGCCTCTCGCTTGGTGTCCGAGGCGAAAGCGCAAGGGATCGAGCGATATTCACAAACTGATTGATCGACATCGGGTGATAAAAACCGATCGACAAGATCCGATCCTTATAAAGCCCTCGGATCATCGAAAGAGCATGGAATTTATTTGACCGAAGCGGCGATGACCCGTCTTGGCAGGTGATTTCGGATTCCGCTTCGAAGGGGAGATCGAATCCTCCCGCTCAAGCCTTACCGCACGAGCCGATGCGCACCCCCTTGCGCAGCCTTCGAAAGGTCTGCTTTTCCGGCTCGCACGAGAACAAACCCGGAGCGGCGACATTCAAGATCGCCCGGCTGCCCGCTTCGAAGTCCGCTCGAAAATGAACCGTGCTCTTGACGCAAACGATATCGAACTCGAAGGGGTCGACGCCGAAATGCGTGAACAGCGCCAGATCCAAGCACTGCGTACGCTCGGAGCTGACGACGACGAGGATCTCCCGTTTCGCCCCTTCGACCGATAGCAGCGCACTCGGGCCGATTTGCGCGATGCCGCCTCGATACATTTCGCCGGTATAGGGGATCCTTCCCTCGCTCAAGGCACGCACCTCGAAGCGGCCGATAAAGGGGCCATCGCCGGCAATGCCGGATTTGCCGCCCAATTCGCCGGAAAAGATCACCCCCGTCCCCGCCGCATGGGCGTCGACGGCGATCTTCCTATCGTGCATCGTTCCGAGCAGGGCTCTGATAAATCCGGGTTCTTTCCCGGTACTCGCCCTTTGTGCGCCGCCATCGACCAGCGCCCTTAGAAGTCCGGTGGTATCTGCGCTCGCCCCGGCTCCCGGGTTGTCTTGCACATCGGCGAGCACCGCAGGCCCCGACCCTTGCATCGATATCGCCCGATGCACGGCCTCGTCCGCGCTAAAAAGAGCGGTGTCGAATTTGCCTTCGCAGGCGCAAAATCGTTCGAATAGATCCCTTGCCAGCGCTTCGGCCCGCGCCCTCGTCTTGGCATAGGCCACGATGGACGGCCCGCAGTTCGGCACATCGGCGGCGGTGAAACCCATGGCGATATCGGCATATTCATCCGGCGATGCGGGCAGCTCATCCAAAGATCGATAAAGCGTTCGACAAGGCTCGATCCCGGTGTTTTGGGCGTGAAGCGGAACCAAGAAGGGGATTTGCTCGAAGGCGGCGAATTGCGGGGCACCGTTCAGTCTTTTCAAGATCTCGATCATGCAGCGCGCGCCGGTATCGGCCATATCGAGATGCGGATAGCTGCGAAAAATCGTGATTGGACCGGCATTCTCGACGAAATCGGGCGATAGATTCGCATGCAGATCGAGGCTGATACCGATCGGCATCCCCGATCCCGTAATCCGCCGGATGCGAGCCAACAGTTCCGCCTCGCCGTCGTCGAGGCTTTCGGTGACCATCGCACCGTGCAGATCCAGATAAATAGCATCGAGCGCACCGGCACCGGCGATGCCCTCCAAAATCATGCCCGATATCCGCTCGAAGGCCTCGTCCGTGACCGCACCGCCCGGTTCGGCAGCGCACCACAGGATCGGGATCAGCTCGATGGGCTGCCCGGATGCGCGCGCGGCCTCGATCGCTCCGGCGATCGGCAAGTTCATCCCTCTCGTGCCGTCGATGACTTTGGGCCCTTGCAGCAGCCCGGGCCAGCTATCGGCCATGCAAAATTCCTTCCATCCGGTCGGGGTCGGCGAGAAGGTATTGGTCTCGTGCTGGAAACCGGCGATGGCAATCCTGGGCATGATCGTTCCCCGTCATTCGCAGGTCACGGTGTCGAGGATTTCTCGCACTTTGGCGGCCACCGCATCGGGTCGATGTCGGCTCATGGAGACATGGCCGAGCCCCGGAATTTCGTGAAATACGCCCTTGGGTGCCAGATCGGAAACGACCTTGCAAAGCGCAGGAGCGGTCTGGATATCCTCGGAAAAGCCGATCACATGCATCGGTACCGGGCAGGTTTTCAACCCTTCTCGGCAATCGAAATCCAAACAAGCCTGCCATTGGTCGATCAGGTCTTCGGGAGAGCGATTTGCGAAGCGCTCGGTATAGGCGGGTTTGATCCGCTCCCATAACTTCGGGTCGTGCAGCGCCTTGGCGGGAAAGGCGAAGGCCGCATAATGGGGCGCCAAAAAATAATCCGGCAGGGTGATGCCGTCTCGGCGCAGGTCGATCTCGGCCTGCATCCAATCCCGGGTGAATCCGTCGATACGGGCCGCCGTTCCCATCGGGATCGCCGCTTTCACCTTGTGGGGGAAATCGATGGCCACCTGCTGCGTGATCAATCCGCCGAGGGACAAGCCGCAGACGACGGCGGATCCGTCGCAGAAGGCGTCGATCACCGCCGCGCAATCCTTTGCATAGTCGGCCATGGTCCACGGAGCCGGGGGCGAACGGGTTTGCCCCGCCCCGCGGGGGTCGTAGGAGAGGCATCGGAAGCGATCGCTCAAGCGGGCGAATAGCTCGGAATAGGCCTCCGCGGTCTGATCGCCCCCCGGAACGAAGACCACATCGGGGCCCTCGCCTTCGATCACCACGCGCATGACAACGCCGCCGGCGTTCAATACATGAGTCTTGGCATCGGGAGGGAATGCGGGAAATGCGCCCATGTCGTGGTTCTCCGCTTTTTTCTTTTTTCGGATCTTTTGCCCGACCGGGAATCAGACCAGATCTCTGGGGATGTCCTCGCTCCAGTGGCGCACGGCCACGATGCCATCTCGATCCCTCGCCTCGAGCTCGGCCTCGATTCGCCAGACATCGGCCAGCGCCCGAACCGAGACCATGGTCTCGACCTTGGCCTGCCAATCGCCGCGGGAAAAGGATTTGCTCCAACGCTGCGTTCCCGTACCTGAGTGCGGATCGTCGGGGTGGATGCGATAGGTCTCGCGATTGATGTGATGCACCGTGATCCCGGTGTGTAAATGGTTTTTCGCCCCGCTATCGGAGATTCTTTCCAGGGTTTCGATCCCGGTGACGTGATCGACGATGCGCCGACGCCGATAGCCGCCAACCAAGATGGTTTCGCTCTCCAAGGGCGCTGCGCCCTCCGGCGGCGAAAACGGCTTCAAGGAGCGATCGATATCGCGCCGGTGGCGCAAAGGCAGATCGATCCGGGTGTTTTCAAGGGTCAAGGTCGCCGCGCTTCGGCCGGGCCAGATCATCGGCCAATAGGCGCTCGCCAGCGACAGGCGCAGGCGCTGTCCTTTGGCCACCCGCTGACCGCAGGCATTGAGCTGCACGCAAGCCGGAACCGTCTGCCCCTTCACCATCGCTTCGGGCGAGGCATGGCCGTTGCGATGGGTCAGGTTCAATGCTCCGAAACTGATCAGCGTTGCGCGGCGCTCTTCGTCGACCACCGAGAGCGTGGCGACGATATTCGCCTGCGGGGCATCGCAGGTGAAATCGGCATGGAGCATCGGAAAGCCCAACAGCTCGATATCCTCTTCGAGCGGATCGGTATCGAAGGACATCATCGAGCCTAACTCGCCTCGTTGATCCAAAGGTCCGTCGGGGACGATTCCGTAAGCGCACCACGTACCGCCCGCAGCCCCCGCCGTTTGCGGCGAGGCGATGGTCAACGAAGATCCCGCCGGGCTATCTCCCGGACTATCCGCCGGACTATCCGCCGGACTATCCGACAAGGCGAAATCTCGCAGATAAAGGGATTGCACCGCCACCGATGTGCCCGTCCAAGCGGGCTCGGCCACCCAACGGCCCGGATGGTGCTTCATATAGGGTGCAGGCGGAGCGGGCTCTTGCATCCAGGCTCGAAGTTCGGGTTCGGCCATGATGCCGGTGTCGATCCCCTTGAGGTGTTGATCCCACCAGCGCAGGCATTCTTGGAGGAAGCCTATTTGCGGCCCCGGCTCGGCGAAGTGGGGGTATCGATGCGCCCAAGGTCCGATCAAGCCTTTTTTGGGTCCGGGCAGGTGTTCGAGGGTGCGAAAAACGGCATTGGTGTAGCCATCCATCCAGCCTCCGACCATGTAGACGGGGACCTCGATATCGGCGTAGTTCTCGCAGACCGAGCCGTGGGCATAGAAGGCATCCCGCCGTTGGTGGCGGAACCAGTCGAGCAGCCATAGACCGTTGTTGTCGATGCGCTCTTTCCACATCGTGCGCCAGCGCTCTTCGCCGACGATCGCCGGATCCGGAGGCGTGTTGACGATGGAAAATGCCGTCGCCCCCCAGTTCAGCTTGTCGCCGAGGACGCAGCCGCCCATGAAATGGATGTCGTCGGCGTAGCGATCGTCGGTCGAACAAAGGGAGATCACCGCCCCCAGCGCTTGCGGCCGGCGGGCGGCGATTTGCAGACCGTTGAACCCGCCCCAGCTGATCCCGATGATGCCGACCTTGCCCGAACACCAACTCCGCTCGGCGAGCCATTCGATGATGGCCAAAGCGTCCTCTTGTTCTTGGGGCAGGTACTCGCCCAAGCAGATCCCCTCGCTATCTCCGGTGCCGCGCATATCGACCCTTACCCCGGCATAGCCGTGTCCGGCGAAGTAGGGGTGGGTGAGGGCGTCGCGCTCGACCGTGCCGTCGCGCTTGCGGTAGGGCAGATATTCCAAGATCGCCGGAACCGGATCGTCCTTTGCGTCTTGAGGAAGCCAGATCCGCGCCGCCAGCCTCGTGCCGTCGGGCATCGGGATCCAAGTATTTTCGATCTCGCGCACCTTGCGCGGAAAGTCGGTCTTGATGCGGATATCGTCCATGGTCTTCGGCTCACATACCGTTGCGGGGGATCGCGTGCTCCCAGTCGACATGGTGGAATCGATCGTCGCCGTCGAAGCAGGTGACCGATGCCTTGATCAGGAAATCGGTCTCGGTGGCCGTCATTTGCGCCCAAGTCTCGATCCGGACCCGCCACTCGCCTCGTTCGAACAGGCTTTGCTGAGTCATCGTGGCCCGGCATGACAAAGGATCATCGGCATGGATGCGGTAAATCCGATCCGAGATATCGCCCATCTCGGTGCCGGTATCGACGAGCCTCACCCTTCCGACGGGGCCGAAGACGCCGCCGTCGAGGAAAAATCGCGCGCGAACCTCTCCCGTTGCCAAGTCCCGGTGCAATGATCGCTCCATCGATCCCTTGCGCACTTCGATCACCGGGGGTTTGCCCGGCCGCGGGTCGGGTTCGGGCAGCGGGCGAGGGGAGTCATCGACCGGATCGCGTAAGGGGAGCGCCAAGCGCGAACGGCCGGGCTCGATCGCCAATGTCACCGATTTCGGCGAAGGCCACAGGATGGGCCAGTAGGCGGAGGCGATCTGCACCATCAGTCGCCGCCCGGCTTCGATCCGGTAGCCGATGCCGTGCAAGGGCACGGTGATCTCCATGATCTCGCCGGGCACCACGGGCTTGAGGGACTCGTCGGATCTTCGGTGCATCAGGTTGGCAAACCCTCGGGTGATGAGGTTTTGCCCCCCGTCGGGGGCCTCGTCGATCAACAAGGCGGCGACGAAGGCCTGCGCTCGGTCGGCGGCGATGCGCAAATGCAGCATCGGCTGACCCAAGATATCCAAGGCCTCCGGCAAGGGTTCGGTGCGAAAACACATCGCCCCGGCGGCGTCGATCCGACAATCCCCGGGCATGTCGCCGCAGATGGCAAAGGAGCACATATCCCCGCCCGATGAGCCGAAGGTTTGAGGCGAGCGAACGCTCATGGTCCGGCCCGCTTGCGGTTCGAGCCCCAAGCTCGCCTCGTTGAGCCAAAGGGTTCTCTGCTTCACATCGGGCGAGGGCCAGATCGATTCCTCGACCCACCGTCCCGGGCGAGTGGTGTGATATCCGCAAGGCGCTACGGAGTCTTGTAGGTAGAAGCGAAGCGGGGGTTCGTCCATCAATCCGGTGTCGATGCCTTTGAGGGTGTGATCCCAAAACCGGATCAGTTCGCCCAGGAAATCCATCTTGGGTCCGGGGATCGCCTCGTGCGGATAGAGGTGCGCCCACGGACCCACGATCACCTTGAGGGGGCCTTTGAGTTTCTCGGCGATGCGAAAGGGGGTGTCGCGGAAGAGATCGGCCCAACCGCCGAAGAAATAGACGGGGATCTGCACATCGTCGTAGTTCTCCGATATCGAGCCCCGCCGCCACATCGCATCGCGGGTTTGGTGCCCCAGCCATTGCGCGGGCCAGTAGGTCATCGCTTCGAGCCGCTCTTTCCACATCCGGCGCCAGCGATCTTCGCCCACGATCTCGGGATCCGGGGGCATGGCGTTGTAGAGCTGCATGATCGAGCCCCACCAGAAGTTGTCGCTCGCCAAAACCCCGCCGTAGAAATGGATATCTTCGAGCCAGCGGTCGTCGGTGCCCATGACCGGCGCGATGGCCTTGAGCGCAGGCGGGCGCTTCGCCGCCACTTGGAAGGAGTTGTAGGCGCCCCAGGATTTTCCGAACATGCCCACATTGCCGTCGCACCAATCCTGAGCGGCGATCCAAGCGATGACGTCGACCCCGTCTTGGGTTTCGATATGGCTATATTCATCCAACATCACCCCTTCGCTATCCCCGCTCCCTCGCTGATCGACCCGGATCGAGGCATAACCCGCCTCGGCGAAGAAGGGGTGGGCGGCCTCGTCTCGCGCTCGCGTGCGGTCGCGGCGGCGGTAGGGGATGTATTCCAAGATGCAAGGCACCGGATTTTCCCGCGCGCCTTTGGGTAGCCACAGCCTCGAAGCGAGCCTTGTCCCATCCGGCATCTCGATCCAGACGGTTTCGATGACTTCGATCATTTCGCCTCTCTATTTTGTGGGGGGATCGGTGGGGGAATCGGCCGGGGGTCTTTCCCCTCGTTCGAGCGGAAAGCGGCAGGCGACCCGGCGCTGCCCGACGATGACCGCTTCGGGGATCTCATCGCCGCAGTCTTGGCGCGCCCAAGGGCATCGGGTGTGGAATTCGCAACCCTCCGGGCGGTGCAGCAAAGAGGGCACCTCGGCCGGCAGGGCGATGCGATCCTTGGCTCTATCCGGATCCGGCTCGGGGTTGGCGGATAACAAGGCTGCGGTATAGGGATGCGCCGGTGCGGAAAAAATCTCGTCGGTGGGGCCGATTTCGACGAAGCGCCCGAGATACATCACCGCCATCCGATCCGCGACGTGGCGCACCACATGCAGATTGTGGGTGATGATGATCATCGCCAGCCCCAACCTTTCCCGCAGATCGTTCAGCAGATTCAGAACCTCGCCTTGGATCGAGACATCAAGACCGGCGGTCGGCTCGTCGGCGATGATCAGTTCGGGGTTCAAGGCGATGGCGCGGGCCACCCCGACCCGCCTCGCCTGACCGCCGGATAGCTGATGCGGGAAGCGGTCGGTGACATCCATGCTCAATCCGACCAGCGACAACAATCGCTCGGTCTCGGCGCGAAAGTCGACATCGATGCCGTGAATGCGATAGGCCTCGGTCACCAGATCGCCGACCTTCATCCTTGGCGAAAGCGAGCCGACGGGATCTTGAAACATCATCGACATGCGAAGGCGCAGCGGTTTCATCCGGCGCGCATCGAGGTCGTCGATCCGCTGTCCGTCGAAGACGATCCGCCCGGCGGAGATCGCTTGCAATCCGTTGACGGCCCGCGCCAAGGTGGTCTTCCCGGATCCGCTTTCGCCCACCAGCGCGAAGGTCTTTCCGGGATCGAGATCGAAACCCACCCCGGCAACGCCGAGCAACTCCTTGCGTTGCCCGATGCCAAAAGCGGGGCCGATGCGAAAGGCGACCTCAAGGTCTTCGACTTCGAGAATTTTCGTCATGATGCCTGGCATGGATGCAGCGTGCGAAATGGCCGTTATCGACCTCGATTTCCGGTGGCGGTGCTTGGCAAGCGGATCTGTGATCAGCGCACCTAGAGGCGAAGATGCAGCCCGGCGGCCGGTGCCGCAAATCGGGGATCTCTCCCGGGATGGTGGGCAAAAGGCGGGTGCGCTTTGCTTGCCGCGCCGGATCGCATTCGAGCAAGCGCGCCGTATAGGGATGGTTCGGGTGGTTGAATACCTGCGAGGTGGAGCCGCGCTCGACGACCTCCCCGGCATACATCACGACCACCTCGTCGCACAGCTCGGCGATCACGCCCAAATGGTGGGAAATGAACAGGACCGAGCAGCCGATGCCCGCTTGCAGATCTTTCAGCAGATCGATGGTGGCCACCTCGAGCGTGGCATCGAGGGCCGTCGTCGGTTCGTCCGCGATGAGCAGCGCAGGTTCCATCATCAAGGCCATGGCGATGGCGATCCGTTGTTTCATCCCGCCGGAAAATTCATGGGGGAAGCGGTGCAGCGCCTGCTTGGCATCGGGGATGCGCACCCGTTGCAGCATCGCCACCGAACGCGCATCCTTTTCCTTGTTGCGAAGACTCGAACGGTACTGGATATTGCGCATCTGTCGGCCCACCGAGATCACCGGATTCAACGCCCCCATCGGATCTTGAAAGACGGTCGCTATCTCGATGCCGCGCAGAGCCTGCATGGACTTGGGATCAAGGCGCGTCAGGTCACGGCCGTTGAAGAGGATTCGCCCGCCATCGATCCGACCGTTATTCGCCAGCAGCCCCAAGATGGCGTTGATCAAGGTCGATTTCCCGCAACCCGATTCGCCGACGATGCCGACGATTCGCTCCTTTCCAATATCGAGGCCGACATCGCGCAAGGCATGGAGCTCTCCGCGCTCGGTGGCAAAACGCACATTCAAATCGCGGATGGTCAGCAGGTTCACGGTCGGCAGGCTCATGGTCGGCAATCAGTATCGAATCATCGGCGCGTATCGAGTCTGGGATCGAAGACATCGCGCAGGGTTTCGCCCAAGAAGGTGAATCCGAGGGTGGTGATGATGATGGGCAGTCCGCCGGCGACGACGATCCACGGGCTCTCTCTGATCGCGGCGTAGCCATCATTGAGAATGGCCCCCCAACTCGGGGTCGGGGGGCGCACGCCCAAGCCGAGAAAACTCATTCCGGCCTCGATCGCGATCACCACCGGAATATCCATCGAGGCCAGGATCAGGAGCGGGCCGATGACATTGGGCATGATATGCACCCGCAGGATCCGCGGCGTGCCCGCTCCCAAACTGATCGCGGCGGTCACGAATTCGGATTCTTTCAAGGCCAGCGTTTGGGTGCGGATGATCCTTGCATATCCGGGCATGGTGACCAGCACCACGACCACCATCACCACCGTCAATGACGGACCGAACAAGGTGACCAAGGCCAGCGCCAGCATCACGGTCGGAAAACTCTTGATCGAGTCGAGCAACAGCAGCATCAGGTTATCGAGCCGGCGCGGTCCGTAGCCGGCGACCAAGCCGAGCGCCACCCCGATGATCAGCGAGATGAGGATCGAGGACAAGGCCACGGAAAGCGCGATGCGCCCGCCGTGGAGGACGCGGGCGAATAGATCCCGGCCCAAGTGATCGGTGCCCAGGAAGTGCTCCATGGACGGAGCCGAGAAGCGATCGCGCGGGGAAATCCTGTCGGGCTCGTAGAGGCTGAGAAGGTCGGCGAAGATCGCCCCGGCGACCATGAGAACCACGAGGGCGATGCCCAAAGCGCCCATCGGTTCTCGCAGGATGCGGCCGACGGCCGAAACCCAAGCGGGCTTGCGATCAGAAGCGGCTTCGAACACGGGGATCCAACGATCCGACGACAAGGTCGGCGAAGAGATTGATGAGAACGAAGAGCACCGTGGTCACCAGCACGCCCCCCGTGACCAAGGGATAGTTGCGGGTCAAGATGGCGTCGTAGACGAGTTTTCCGACCCCGGGACGGGCAAAGACGATCTCGGCGAAGACCGCGGATGAGAGCATGTGGCCGATACCGACCCCCAACAAGGTGACGGTCGGCAAGATGGCGATGGTCAAGGCATAGCGATAGGTGATCATGCGTTCGGGCAGACCGAAGGCGCGGGCGGTGCGAATATGGGTCGCCTCGAGCACTTCGAGCATCGAGGCTCGCACCATCCGGGCGATGTAGCCGACCCATCCCAAGCCCACGGCGAGGGAGGGCAAGATCAGGTGCATCGCTTGGTCCTTGAAATCACCGGGCTCCCCGGCGCCGATGGCCGGTAGCCAGCGCAGGTGAACGGCGAAGACGAGCAGGGCGTAGATCGCGATCACGAACGAGGGGATCGCGATCACCGCCACCGAGGCAATGCCGATGATCCTCTCAGCCGGACTGCCTCGTTTCAATGCCGCCCAGGCCCCCAGCGGGATCCCCAAAGCCACCGACCAGCCGATACCGCCGGCGATCAGGATCAGGGTATGGGGTAGCTGCTCCATCACCACATCGAGCACCGGCCGGTCGGATAGGACCTCCCGCCCCAAATCCCCGGTCCATGCGTCGGTGAAAAAGTTCAGAAACTGCACCCAGACCGGCCGGTCCAGCCCCATCTTGATGTGCAGCGCCTCGCGCATCGCTTCGGTGGCGCGCGGCCCCAAGGCAACCGCTGCCGGGTCGCCCGGGATCAGGTAGATCATGCAAAACAACATGAACATGGCCATCGAAACGATGGCCACCGCCAGCCCCAAACGCTTGAGGGTGTAATTCAGGATGTGGATTCAAGCGGCCCCGATCCGGGCAGGGCCGCTCCTCTTCGTCGTGGGTCTCGAAATCGGGCGCTTTCGAAATCAAGCATCCATCAGGCGGGTTCGAACTCCGAGAGCAGCGATTCTCCGTTCGGTTTCAAGCCCGGCGAGATGGTGTCTCGATGGATCGCCCCCACCACTTCGTGGGTGAGGAAGACATAGCAGCCGCTTTCGTCCATCAGCGCCTGCATCTTCTTGTAGATCTCATCCCGCTTGGCGAAATCGTCCTCTTCGAGCCCTTGATCGTGCAAGGCCTTGTACTCGGCACTGTCGAAGCGCTCCCAATTCCAGACCCCGATCTGCTCGGGTGTGAACCACACGGTGGCCCAGCTGGGGTCGGGCTGCATGGAAAAGCGGCTCAGGACCAGTTGCAGATCCAAGAAATAGTCGCCGTCCTTGGAGCCCAAGGTCCAGAAAGTGCCCGAATCGTTCTGCTTGATCTCGCAAGCGATCCCGACATCGGCCAGATTGGCCTGAATGACTTGCGCGGCGGTCAAACGCTCCGACTGGTTCAAGATATCGAGCGTCAGGCGCAAGTTCGAAGCCCCCGCTTCGTCCAACAAGGCGCGGGCTTTATCCGGATCGTAGTCGTAGGTCACGCTGTCTCTCGAGCCCGGCAGCCCCGGGGCGATGATCCCGTTGCCCACCCCGGCGGCCCCGAAATAGGCGCCGTCGACGACGGTGGGACGGTCGATCGCATGCTGAATGGCGCGGCGGATGCGCAGATCTTTGAGGCTCTCGTTATCCCGGTTCATCCCCAGCCAGACATAGGCCAATGACGGCTTTTCCAATACCACCGATCCGGGCGGCGGATTTTCCCGAAGCCGAGGCAGCGACGAAACCGAGGTCCATGTGTAATCCAGATCCCCCGCCTCGAAGCCTCGTTCCGCGGTCGCCGGATCCTCGATCGGGATGATATGGATCTCCTCGAACCCGCCCGCTTCGTGAGCCCAGTCGGGGTTGCGCTTCAAAACGGTCTTTTGCTTGGGTTGCCAGTCGGCCAGCAGATATTGCCCCGATTGCGCCACCGGGCGGGTGGTGATCTTCTCGCCCAGTTCTTCCATCGCCTTCTTGGACAAAATGCACGAGGCCGGGGTCGGCAATGTGGTTGTCCAAAGCGGCACGAATTTATTCTTCAGGTGGATGAGGCCCGATAGCCGGTCCTTGACCTCGACCTCTTTCAGCGCGTCCCAGTCGCCGGCATAGGGGCTTTCGTTGGCGGGGTCTGCGATGCGCTCGATCGAGAACTTCACATCCTCGGCGCTCATCTGACCGTAGCCGTCGCTAAAGCCGATATTGTCTTTGAGGGTGAAGGCCACGGTCAGATCGTCGAGTTGATCGATGCTCTCGACCGCGATGCCTTTCCACCCCCAAACATCGCCCGCTTGGGGGATGACCAGCGGGGCGAAGATCGAGCGGATGATATCGTCCTCGGGCAAGGACAGCCTGTAAGCGGGATCGAGGATCTGAAGATCCGAATAGGATCGGATGGTCAGGACCTTCCCGTTTTCCCCGAGGGCGAAGCGGGGGGCGACCATCGTTCCCGCCCCGAAGGCCCCGACGGCGGCGAGAAACGATCGCCTCGATAGATTCGAAAATCCCATGGTCATGGATGCTCCTCCCTTTGTATCTCATGGAAGATGGATGGTTTCGAAGTCCGCGCTCTCGATCGTTCTTGCGAGCGCTTCGGAAGCGGTGCCGATGCCAAGCGCGGGCCTGTCTTTTCACGATGCTCTCATGATGAGCGGCTCGTCGATGCGAATCGTGTCGGAGGCTTTCGATGATTGGGCAACCTTCGAATATCGTGAATCCGATTCGCTCGGTCGATCATCGGTGCGCGCGATATGCAGGCTCGTTCACGGTGTCGATCGGTGCGGATACCGGCAGCGAATGCTGTTCGCGAATACTGCTCGCAACCGGAAGGCGGATTTTTTCGAATACGCCGTATCGAGCGTTGATGGGGTCGCATTCGATACAGGGCATCGCCCGCCGCGATTCCATGAAGCGAATGCTGCCATAAAATTCCCTTATATCGGAAGTTTTTCGGAAATTGCTTATCAAGCGATCGACCGAAGTCGGATTGACCGACATCGATATCGGACTCGAACTCGAACTCGAACTCCCCATCCCTTGCATTCCATCGACGAGCCCGTGCCACCTTCGAAGCCCATTTTCGAAATCGAGCATTGCCGGATACCGATGCCGGATGGCGTCGGGCTTTCGGCGCGGATCTGGCTGCCCGCCGACTCCCCGAGCCCTGCGATTTTCGAATATATCCCCTATCGCAAGCGCGATATGGTGCGGGCCAGGGACGAGCGGAACCATCCCTATTTCGCATCCCGCGGCTACGCCTGCCTTCGGGTCGATATGCGCGGATCCGGCGATAGCGAAGGCGCGATGCCGGATATGTATGGCGATGACGAGTTGGAGGATGCCCGCTGCGTGATCGAGTGGATTGCCGCTCAACCTTGGAGCGACGGGCGCGTGGGAATGTTCGGCACCTCTTGGGGCGGTACCGCCGCCTTGCAAGCGGCCATCGAAGCCCCCGCCGCGCTGAAAGCGGTCATCGCCAACTGCGCCACCGTTGACCGTTTCGAGGACGATATCCACTGGATGGGCGGTTGCCTGCTGACCGATAGCCTTGAATGGGGCGCCACCTTACCGGCCATATTGGCCTGCCCCCCGGATAGGGCGACCTTGGGCAAAAGGTGGATGGAGATTTGGCGCTCCCGCCTTCGAAAGACCTCATTTGCCTTTGAAAAATGGGCGAAAAACGACCGGCGGGGGGCATATTGGCGCCACGGCTCGGTACGCTTCCAAGCGGATCGCTTCAAGTGTCCGATTTTGGCGATCGGAGGCTGGTCCGATCGCTATTCGAATTCGGTGATGCGCTTGGTCCGATCCCGCCCGGATCTGTGTCGGGGCATCGTCGGCCCGTGGGGGCATCACTACCCCGATCAGGGCGAGCCCGGCCCCGCCATCGGCTTTCAGGACTTGGCTTTGCAATGGTGGGATCATTGGTTGAAGTCGGAAGACCCAAGCGATATCGACTGGCCTTCGGTGCAGCTGTGGAGGCGCGAATTCGATCCCCCGCAAAATCGCCTGCTTCGGCGAAACGGGCGATGGATCGCCTTCGATCTTCCCGCCCGGGCACCTGATGAGGTCGAGGCGAACCGCTTTTATCTCGATGACGATGATTCGGGCAACGTCGATCTTGGCGGCGCCGTCGGCGGCGGGAGGCTATCTTCTTTTATGCCCGAGAAGGATACGAGCCTTGTCATTCCCTTCGATCTTCGGCACGGCGAATGCGCCGGCGATACCGGATATTTCGGGCGAGTCGGCGGACTTCCTTTGGATCAGGCACCCGACGATGCCCGCGCTCGATGCTTCGAGACCTCGCCTTTGACCGAAGCCTTGGATCTCTTAGGTCACGCCTCGCTTTCGGTGGATATCGAGTTCGATGCGCTGCCGGCACAAATCGCCTGTCGCCTTTGCGAGGTGGATCCGGATGGACGCTCCAGCCTCGTCACCCGAACCGTTCTTTGCCTGGGGTTGGATGACGATCTCGATGGCCCGCGCGATATCTTGCCTGCGAAGGCCACCCCCTATCGCATCGTTTTTCCCGCAATGGCCTATCGTTTCAAACCGAAAAATCGCATCCGACTCTCCTTGGGCGCATCCTATTGGCCCTTGGTTTGGCCGGTGCCAAAACCCGTCGAAGTGCGGATTCGAACCAAGGGGGCGCTTCTATCGCTGCCCAAGCCCCCGCCCCTTCATCGCTCGCCCCGGCCCTTGCCTTTTCCCAAAGACCTTTCCGAGAACAAGAGCTGCGAGTTCATATCGAGCGGCAAGTTGCAAAGAACGCTGTCGGTGAAGCCGAAAGGCACGGTCCGCTCGAGGTGGCATCAACCCCATCGCTCGATGAGATTCGACGATCTCGACCTCGACTTCGCCTTCGAAACATCCGCCGACCATGCAATACGCAACGGCGATCCGAGTACCGCAAAATCCATCATCGATCATCGCTTCGAAATAAGACGCACCGACGGCACCGCCCGCATCCGAAGCCTGCTACGCATGCGCGCACAACCAGATGGCTACGAGGTGCACCTCGAACTATCGGTGACTTGGAAGGGAGAATCCATCTTGAACAGGCACTTCACTTTTAATCGAAAGACAAACGAACGATGAAAGGGCGCCCTTCGCTTCTCGAAATATAAAAAGAGGCGATGATCGGATCATTTCGCTCTTGGAGTGTTGCGCTCATCGCCTTCGGTTGCGGCTCCTGATTTCTTTCATGGTGGCGTGGATGAACTCTTGGGCCTCCGAGGTGATGTCCTCGGGCTTGCGATCTCGGGTATCGATCGCCTTGCCGATCACCACCCGGATGGTGCCGGGGTATTTGAAGAAACTGTTGCGGGGCCAGCAGTCGCCGGCATTGTGGGCGACGGGGATGACCGGCCTTGCGGCGTTGATCGCAAGTTTCGAGCCGCCGGAGCCGAAGCGCTTTTTCGCCTGCGGTGCCATGCGGGTTCCCTCGGGGTAGATCACCACCCAGCAGCCATCCTCCAGTCGCTTGGTTCCTTCCTCGATCACCTTTTTGAGCGCCCGCCGACGATTGCGGCGGTCGATGGCGATCGGATTCAAGGTCGCCAAGCCCCAGCCGAATAGCGGAATCCACAGCAACTCGCGTTTGAGCACCCAAGCCTGGGGGGCGAAGCAGCGTTGCAGGGCGAGCGTTTCCCAAGCGGATTCATGGCGGGCGAGAACGACCCCGGGCTCTGCGGGTAGATTGGAAAGGCCCTCGATCTCGTATCGCACATCGCAGGTGAGCGAAAGCCAACGGATGTTGAAATGGCACCACTGGGTGATGATCCGCCAGCGCAGACGGTAGGGCAGGGCGACGGCGATGGGGACCAGCGTTGCGAAAAAGAAAGTGGATGCCACCAGCCCCAAGGCGAAGGCGCAGGAGCCGATGACCACTTTGGCGGTGATCGCTCGCTTTGGACCGGTCGAGCGCGATCGATCGTCATCCAACGATCGCTCATCTGCCCGATTCGCCTGATTTGCCGGTGGATTCGGCGAGGACGTGGATGGGTGCATGGACGTTGCAATCACTGATCGATGGCGGTGATCCGGATCATCGATCCGGATCGTAAGTTCGGGGGCACGGTTTTTCCGGCGGTATCGATAGTCGACGAAACACGCTCCAAGCTTTGATCGCCCGAAGGATGCCATCCGAAAATCCCGCAAAGGCAAGCCCCACCCCGAGGAGGCGATCGGTGGCCCATGGACCTGCAAATCATGCGCCGGTCGATTGCAGCGAGGAGATATCCGCCGTTTCCATGAACAAAGAGGCGATGCGCCCTAAAAGGGCCAGTCGGTTGTTGCGCAGGGCTTCGTCCTCGTCCATCACCTTCACATCGTCGAAAAAGGAATCGACGCTGTCGCGCAGCGAAGCCAGATGGTGAAGGGCTGCGGTGTAATCGCCCTTTTCGATCCTCTCCATCGCCAACGGTTCGATCGCATCGAGCGCCTTGGCCAGCGCCCGTTCCGAGGGTTCGCAAAAGAGGGATTCCTTCGGTTTCGTCTCGAATCCATGGAGGGGTCGCTCGCTTTGGCGCAGGATATTGCGGATGCGCTTGTTGGCGGCGGCGAGGGCGGCGGCTTCGGGTCGGCGCCGGAAGGCATCGACCGCATAGACCCGGCAGGCGAAATCGAAGGGTCTTTTGGGCTCCTCGCTCCTTTCTTCGAAGCGTGCGTGAACGGCATTGAAGACGTCGGCGGGGATTCCTTGATCCAAAAACCAGGCTCGCAGCCGGTCGAAGATGAATTTCCGCAGCTGCGGCAGGGGATTGTCGGGGTCGGATTTGCGAATCCGATCCGATCCTTGCCCGGGGGCGCCATCGCCTCGGCTTTCGTCGATCCCGCTCTTCGCTTGGGTCTTGTTCGCCGTCTTCTTCGAAGTCCCGGGCGCGCGCGATAGCCCTTCCGGATAACCTTGCTTGGCGGCGATGAGAAGGGATTCGAGATCGAGATCGATCTCCCCCTCGATCAGGATGCGCAATACCCCGAGCGCGGCCCGACGAAGGGCAAAAGGGTCTTTGTCGGCCTTCGGGGCCTGTCCGATGGCGAAGATCCCGACCAAAGTATCGAGTTTGTCGGCGAGCGCCACCGCTTGTCCGGCTTCGGTTGCGGGGATGGAATCTTTGGCAAAGCGCGGCCGATAGGATTCTCGGATCGCCGATGCCACGGCTTCCCTTTCGGGGGAGCCGGCGGGCCGATTGTCGTTCAGCGCAGAGTCGTTCAGCGCATATTCGCCGCCCATCTCTCCTTGGAGTTCGGGAAACTCACCGACCATCTCGGTCAGGAGATCGCATTTCGCAAGCAGCCCCGCCCGCTCGGCGGATTCGACCATTTCAAGATCGTGCGCATCGCTGCCCGCCCCCTCGCCGAGCATCCTCTTTGCGATGATGCCCGCCAAGCGTTCCAAGCGCTTCGACTTGTCATGCAAGGTGCCCAAGCGAGCGTGGAAGACGACATCTTGGAGATCGCCCAGCCGCGATTCAAGGCTGCGCCCCTTGTCGTTATTCAAAAAGAAGACCGCATCCTCCAAGCGGGGACGGATCACCCGCAGATTCCCTTGGCGCACCTTTTCCGGATGCGGGCTATCGATATTGCTGATGGCGATGAAACAGGGCATCAGCGGGCCGGTTTCGCCCCCGCTCTCGGCGGCGGGTTCCACCACCGGAAAATAGCGTTGATGCCCTTGCATGCTGGCGATGATCACCGCATCGGGGAGATTGCGAAACGAGGGCAGGTCGCCGATATCGCAGCGAATCGCCACCGGCCATTCGACGAGAGCGGTGTTTTCCTCCAAGAGATCCGGGTCGATCAGCGCCTCCCCGCCGGCATCGCGCGCTTGGCTTTTTGCCTGCTCCAAGATCATTTCCTTGCGCTTGTCGAAGTCGGCGACGACCCTTCCTTTCTCGAGCAAAATCTCCTCGTAGGAATCCGCATCCTCGATCACCGGACCTTGCGGGCATAAAAAACGGTGTCCGCGGGTTTCGTTGGTGCAAGGGATGCTAAATAGCGTTCCTTCGATCACATCCGGGCCATGCATCGATACGATCCATCGAATCGGACGCAGGAATTCGAATTCATGCTCCTGCCATCGCATGCGCCTGGCCGCCGGCAGGCGTCCTAGCACGCGCTCGACCATCCCCAAGATCGATTGATCGAGCCTCGCTCCGGCTTGCAGGCTGCGATATCCGAGCCAACTGCCTTTTTCACCGTCGATCCGGATCAGCTCGTCGATGGCCACCCCCGAGGATTTGGCGAATCCCGAAGCGGCCGGGGTCGGGTTGCCTTTTTCGTCGAAGGCGCGATCGAAAGGAGGCCCTCGATGTTCGATCGTTCGATCCGGCAACACCGCCGGAACCAAAGGTATTCGTACTGCAAGGCGGCGAGGGGTGGCATAGGCGATCGCCTCGCCGTGGTCGAATCCGGCGGCGTCGAGTTCGGCCACGATACCGGCGGCGAAACCCTCGCTCGTCAAACGCAAGGACTTGGGGGGCAACTCCTCGGTTCCGATCTCCACCAATAAGGTGCGTGGCTTCATCGATCGCTCTCCTGCGCCTTTTCCAAAGATTCGTGCTCCAAAGATTCAAGGTGATCGCCCCGTCTCGATCCTTCCCCATCGTCATCCGATGGATATAAAAGGCAGTAGCACTTCGCCACCCCCTCGGCAAGGGTGCGCAACCTCAAGATATGGCTTTGCCGCTCCGTTACCGAAATCGCCCCTCTTGCATCCAAAAGATTGAAGGTATGGGAAGCCAAGAGCAGTTGCTCGTAGGCGGGATAGGGGTGAAACTTTCCGGGCGACAATCCCTTGACTTCGTTATCTCGACGGGACGGATCCGAAGCATCATCCGAGGTGCTCTCGAGGGTCGATAGCTTCATGCATTCTCGCTCATAGGAATCGAATCGTTCTCGCAACATGTCGATATCGGCGAGATCGAAGTTATAGCAAGAAAGTTGATATTCGCTTGCATGAAAGACATCCCGATAGCGTACCGATCCTTCGCCTTTCGCCTTCGTCCAGACCAGATCGAAAACATTGTCGACCCCTTGCAGATACATCGCAAGACGCTCCAAGCCATAAGCGATCTCCGCCATCACCGGCCGACATTTCACCCCGCCCATTTGTTGAAAATAAGTGAACTGGGTGATCTCCATTCCGTTGAGCCAAACCTCCCAGCCCAAACCCCAAGCGGCAAGGGAAGGGGATTCCCAGTTATCCTCGACGAAGCGGATATCGTGCACCAACGGATCGATCCCGATCGCGACCAGAGAGCCGGTATATAACTCCTGTACATGATCCGGCGCCGGTTTCATCACCACTTGATATTGGTAATAATGCTGCAAGCGATTCGGATTGTCCCCGTAGCGACCGTCGGCGGGTCGGCGGGAGGGTTGCACATAGGCCGCCCGCCAAGGATCGGGGCCGAGTGCGCGCAAGAAGGTGGCGGGGTGAAAGGTACCCGCCCCCACTTGCATATCGAAGGGTTGCAGCAAAATACAACCTTGTTCCGCCCAATATTCTTGTAGGGTGAGGATCAGACCTTGAAAGGTATCGAGGTCTCTTGCGTTCTCGGTGGATGCCATCGACGGGCTCTTTGAAATGGTTCGGGTATTCGATATCGGGGTGTCCGGTGCCGCATTCCAACGGCTTTATCCGGAAAAGCGAATCGCTCATTCGCAGGTGATTTTATCATATCGCCATCGCCTCTCATCACTCCTGCCGATGGATCCCGATCCGGCCGGTGAAATCAACATCGAATCGCCGGCGGGTTGCCGGCACCCGGCAAGGAGAGGCGTTCCCTTTAGGCGATGAAGATCACCCTCGATTCGTGTGCCTGAATTTCGACATCGATACCTCGGTATCGGTTGCTCGCCATGCGATATTGAAGATTCCGACGGGAGGCCTTCCATACGATAGGGGTCGATACTTTCATTCGGATCGGATATTCGAATGAGGGTTTCGAGATCGATATCAACGCCGATATCGATATTGATATCAATATCAATGAACGAAGTCGAAACTATAGCCTCGCCCGATAAGATAGCCTTGATTTATCTCATTGGAAAAATCATATCGGAAAAACGATAAATCCGAGTCGATATCAAAACGAAAAAAATCCATAAACTATAAAAGGAATTGTTTATCGGCATGCATTCGATACGCCCACTTTATCGGATACCTTCGCCATGTCAATGGATGCAAGTGCCATAACGACTCCCATCGAGAGATTTTCCTAAAGGAGATTCTTATAAAGATCATCGTCCCCCGAACATCGCCCCGGATAGCCCGACGGGGAGGCCATCCGGGGCGCCGATACCCGAAAATATCCTGAAACGCTCAATCAGAATAGTTTGGAAATCCCGAAGAGCGCCAAACCGGCAACCGCACCGGCAACGGCAAGCGGAGCCGCCCCCACCGCCACCGCAGTCCCGCCGACGGCCAAGCCCATCTTGCCCACAACCGCCGGAATCGCAGCGCCGGCCAAAGCGCCACCCCCGGCCATCGTCGCTCCTTTTGTCGCATCGCTCATGAGTCATCTCCGGTATGTCGGATCGACACCATGCCGATCCATGATCGATAGATATGATTCACATAGCATGAATTCAACTAAATGGCAAGGGATTTTCATCATCGACGAAGCAAAAAAGCCGCCGCCCTCTCTTTTCATTTCATGCAAAGGATTGTTTTTTCGAAGAAAAACCTTTGATCGGAAAAAAGCGATGGCATGAAATCGTTTCATGAACCATGCTCTTGCCTTCGGGGATATCAAGTGGATTCCATCTTGCAGGCGGGCGATTTTTTGTAAGATATCCGGCAATCGGAAAAGAATCTGGCAAAGCGGCGTATCTGTCCGCATCGTTGCCTTGCGATCGAACGAGCGATCATTCATAAGCCATCGATAGCCGAGTGAAAACGGCGCTTTTTGAACACCAAGAGCGCAAGCGCGGCCATCCGGCTTCCTTCGAAGGCCCTGTCCTCGGATATTCCCTTGGGGGCTCGCATCGTCGAAAGCCCCATTCATCGCAAGCCCCGCCCGCCCCCGATCCTTGAAAACCCATAGCGAATACCATCCATAAGAAGAGCACCGATGCACTACGACCGGAGATTCGATGTGATCGTTGTCGGCGGCGGCCACGCCGGCACGGAAGCGGCGCTTGCGTCGGCGCGCGCCGGGGCGCATACCCTGCTGCTGACCCAAAGCATCGAGACCTTGGGGCAGATGAGTTGCAATCCCGCCATCGGCGGCATCGGCAAGGGACACTTGGTACGGGAAATCGACGCCCTCGGAGGGGTGATGGCGGTCGCCGCCGACCATTGCGGCATTCATTTTCGCACCCTCAACGCCCGCAAGGGTCCGGCGGTGCGGGCCACGAGGGCCCAGATCGACCGGGCACTCTACCGCCGCCATATCCGATCGACCCTCGAAAGCACCGAAAACCTCTCGATCCTCCAACAATCGGTGGTCGATCTCGTCATCGAGAACGATCGAGTATGCGCCGTCAAGACCGGCATCGGAGTCATCATCCAAGCCACTTGCGTGGTGATGACCGTCGGCACCTTTCTCGGCGGCAGGATTCATGTCGGATTGGAAAGCCATGCCGGGGGGCGGGCGGGGGATCCGCCATCCGAAGCCTTGGCGAAGAACCTGCGCGAACGCGGCTTCGAGGTGGGACGTTTGAAAACCGGCACCCCGCCGCGCATCGACAAAAAAAGCGTCGATTTCTCCGGCCTCGAGATTCAGCCGGGGGACGATCCCCGCCCGGTTTTCTCCTTTTCCGGCGATCGCTCATGGCACCCTTCGCAACTGCCTTGCCACATCACCCACACCTGCGAGCGCACCCATGACCTGATCCGCAAGGCCTTGGATCGCTCCCCGATCTATACCGGGGTGATCGACGGCACCGGACCGAGATACTGCCCTTCGATCGAAGACAAGGTGATGCGCTTCGCCGAGCGCACCTCCCACCAGATTTTCATCGAACCGGAAGGGCTCGACGTTGCCGAGGTCTATCCCAACGGTATCTCCACCAGCCTGCCCTTCGAGGTGCAGATCGAATTCGTGCGCACCATCCCCGGTTTCGAGCGCGCCCATATCACCCGTCCGGGCTATGCCATCGAATACGACTACTTCGACCCCCGCGGACTGCGCCCGTGGTTGGAGACGAAGCGGGTATCGAACCTTTTCTTCGCCGGGCAAATCAACGGCACCACCGGCTATGAAGAGGCCGCGGCGCAAGGATTGTTGGCCGGTGTGAACGCCGCCCGCCGCGCCCGCGATCTCGATAGTTGGTATCCGCGTCGGGACGAGGCCTATATCGGCGTCTTGGTGGACGATCTCATCACCCGCGGAACCAAAGAGCCCTACCGCATGTTCACGAGCCGGGCCGAGTACCGCCTGCTGTTGAGGGAGGACAATGCGGATTTGCGCCTGACCCCGAGCGGGCGCGATTTGGGGCTCATCGACGATCCAAGATGGCGGGAATTCGAAGCCAAAAGACGGGGTATCTTCGATGAGCGAGAGCGCCTTCGAAAACTGCGAGTCGGCCCCGCCTCCTCTTGCGCCGGAGCCTTGGAGGAAATCTTGGAAGCCCCGCTGACGCGCGATTGCTCGGTCTTCGATTTATTGAAAAGGCCGCAAACCACCTATCGGTCATTGGCGGCGGTGGCAGGAATCGGCCCCGGGGTCGAGGATGAATCCGTCATGGCCCAGCTGGAAATTCAGGCGCGCTACGATGGCTATATCGAACGGCAGAAAGAGGAGGTCGAGCGCAGCCGCTCCCACCAAGATCGCGCCCTCCCCGACGATATGGATTATCGTTCGGTGCGCGGACTCTCCGCCGAGGTTTGCGAAAAACTCGAGCGATATCGCCCCGCATCGGTAGGGCAAGCATCAAGGATAGCCGGAATCACTCCGGCAGCCATCTCCCTGTTGCTCGTTCATCTCAAAAAGCGGGAATGGGCGGGCCGCATCCTCGCCTCCCCATCATCGGAAATGTCGGCGAAAAACGATTCCCTTTTCTTATGAAGTGGTGCCATATGAAGTGGTGCCATGAACCGCAATGCGAGTCTCTATCGGTCGGATCTTCGAAATGCTCCCGATGTGCTTCCGCCGGCACCGAAGCGCGACATGACAGCGCATGGATTTCGAATCCGGCGGGCTTTGTCGATCTCTATCGGTGCAAGGAAGATCCGGCATCCGATGATCATCTCATGGCTGCGAGGAAGCAGGTGAATCAGGCATCCTGATGTCATAAACGTATCTGATCCTACGGAAAAGAGCGATCGAAAGGGCGGATTCCATAACCATCACCCCACAGGATCGAAATACCAACACGGATCGGATCGTCCGTAAAACCTGTGGATGGTGGTATCATCATGCCGAGATTTCTTGAAGTCATGAGCCCGCAATATGCGCTAGGCACGGCATCTTGCCCTCGACAACCGGATAACAAGAGGTGGACCGCCATGCGTTTTCTCTACAACTTGCTGACGATCATGCGCTTTTTTCGCTTGCTTTTCCCTCGCAAAAGGCGTTGAATCTCCTCCGTCGTGGAAATGAGGGCCGGATCCAGCCTGCCGGTGCGAGAAAAAATTCGCCCGGCATGAGACTTTGAATCGGCTCACCGCGAAAAGCCATGCCGGTGCCGGCACGACGAACCCGAACTGTCAAGGATATAACGATGATGAACACTCCAATCCATGAGGTCGAAGACTCGAAGCGGCGGCCTGATCCGGTATCCAAGGTGCCGGTGGC
>JFBG01000099.1 GCA_000583135.1 Thioalkalivibrio sp. HK1 | reverse complement strand
CACGCTGGCCCAGCCGAGCAACGCCGACGTCAAGGTGGATACCGACACCACGACCACCGGCGAGCAGACCACCCTCACCTTCACCACTTCCGACTGGAACACGGCCCAAGCGGTCACCATCAGCGCGGCCGAAGACGGTGATACCGACAACGACAGCGCGAGCATCTCCGTTACCGCATCGGGCGGCGGCTATGACGAAGCCACCGGCATGGTAAGCGTCGATGTGACGGACAACGATGCGGGGAACCTGACCCTCCCCTCGAACTCCGTTGCAGTCACCGAAGGCGGTACCGCCACCTTCGCCGTGCAGTTGTCGGCGCAACCGACCGGGAACGTGACGGTCACGCTGACCCAGCCGAGCAATGCCGACGTCAAGGTGGACACCGACTCCACCACTGCCGGCAACCAGAACACCCTCACCTTCACAGCCTCCAACTGGAATACGGCCCAGACCGTCACGATCAGCGCAGAGGAGGACGGGGACACCACCGACGAGACCGCAAGCATCTCGGTTTCGGCAACGGGCGGCGGCTATCAAGATGCCACCGGCACCGTGAGCGTCGATGTCACGGACAACGACACGGCGGGGATGACGGTATCGACGAACACCCTCGGCGTCGACGAGAATGCAAGCGCCACCTTCACGGTGCAACTGAATACCCAACCGAGCGGGAATGTGAGCGTGACAGTGGCGCAAACCGGCACGGCCAACCCCGATGTGACGGTGAACCCGACGGCGCTGACATTCACCACCTCGAACTGGGGCACGCCCCAAACGGTGACGGTGAGCGCCGCCGAGGACGACGATGCACTCGATGAGAGCGCGAATCTCTCCCTGAGCGCATCCGGCGGCGGCTACGACGATGTCGACGATCGCAGCGTGAGGGTCGATGTGACGGATGACGACGACCCGACCGGAGAGCTGCCTCCTCCGGCGCTTGATATCTCGAGGGCGACGGTCGCTATAGACGAGGGTTCGTCCGGCACCTTCACGGTGAGACTGACAAGACAACCGAGCGGTAGCGTAACGGTGAGCATGGCGCAGCCGGCGAATGCCGATATCACCTTGGACCGAACCGCGCTGACCTTCACGGCATCGAACTGGAATACCGCGCAAGAGGTTCGGGTGAGCGCCGCCGATGATGACGATGCCGCCGACGAGAGCGCGAGCATCACTCTTACGGCATCGGGCGCCGAATATCGCGACGTGACCGCTACGGTGTCGATCACGGTCAACGATGACGATGGCGCACCGCCCTCCACCGCTCGATCCTTCGCCGTCTCGAATGACCCGGTACTCGTCGATGAGGGATCCTCGACGGTCTTCTCGGTGAAATTGACGGTCATACCTCTCTCGGATGTGACGGTCGTCGTGGGACGGCCATCGAACAGCGATGTCACGACCACCCCTGAGCGGCTGGTCTTCACACCCTCGAATTGGAGCGCAACCCAAGCGGTGACCGTCTTCGCCGCTCAAGACGATGACGCCGAAGACGACAAGGCGAACATTCTCTTACGGGCCTCCGGCGGGGGCTACGACGGCGCCACCCGGAATGTGGCGATCTCGGTCAACGACGATGATCTCTATCTGCTCGGATTGGTCTTGTCCGCCCGGAATCTGACTCTGGACGAGGGCTCCGACCAAACCTTCACGGTACGGCTGAAGAGTCGTCCGAGCGCTGACGTCAAAGTGAACTTCCAGCAATCGTCCAACGGCGACGTGACGGTCGATACCGAACGCACCGTCTTCGGCAAACAAAGCACATTGACATTCACGCCATCGAACTGGAAGTCGCCAAGGACGGTGGTCGTCTCCGCGATTCGAGACGGCGATGCCATCGACGACCATGCGGATATTTCCTTGCATGCCTCGGGCGGCGGCTACAACGGCATCATCGACAGCATCTCGGTGGCGGTGATAGACAACGATGCCTCGCCCGGTCTGGTTTTATCGCCATCTAAAAGCCTGACGGTGACCGAAGGCGGCAGCGGCACCTTCACGGTGAGGCTGACGCAGATGCCGAGCGCGGACGTGATAGTGACCTTGACTCCACCTGCGAGCACCGACGTGAATGTCGATACCGACCCCGGACGGGACGGGAACCAGAATCGACTCGTCTTCACCCCGTCGAACTGGTATCAAGTACAAGCGGTGATCGTGAGCGCCGACCGGGACCGGGACAATATCGACGAAAGAACGAGCGTGTCGATCGCCGC
>JFBG01000098.1 GCA_000583135.1 Thioalkalivibrio sp. HK1 | reverse complement strand
AGATCGGATATCCGATATGCGCCAGATGCACCCTGATTTGATGCGTCCTCCCGGTCTCCAGCCGGATCTCCATCCGAGCGCAGCGAAGATAGCGTTCGAGCCTTCGATAATGGGTGATGGCGGATTTCCCCGCAGGGTCGATGGCCATGCGGGTGCGTCGTTTGCGATCGCGAGCGATGGCGGCATCGATCGTCCCCGCCGAAGGAGGAATGCCGACGGTGATCGCCTCGTAGATCCTCTCGACATCGCGCCGCCGCAGCATTTCGACCAAGCGGGTATGGGCGGTGAGGGTTCTTGCGATCACCATCAGGCCCGAAGTGTCTTTATCCAGACGATGAACGATGCCGCAGCGCGGAATGTCGCGCAGGCCGGGGTCGAAGAAGATCAGGCGGTTGAGCAGGGTGTGGTCGCGATTTCCCGCTCCGGGGTGCACCACCAGATCCGGGGGTTTGTCGATCACCAGCACCTCGCTATCTTCATGGACGATGGCCAGCGCCCCGTCGCGAGCGACGAGGGTGTCATCCCTTGCCCCCTCGCATGCAATGTCCACCTTTTCTCCCCCGACGACCCGAGATCGAGGGCTCAAAGCAACGCCATCTACGGATGCCGCCCCGGATCGGATCCAGTGGGCGATCCGAGTGCGTGAATGCTCCGGAAAAAGCCTCGCCAACGCCTGATCCGCCCGCAGACCGGAATATTCGGTGGGGATCGTCGCGCAAAGCCGTTCGGGGTGGGACATCGCCGATGGTGATCTCGTTGGCCGGATGGGAAAGGGCGAAAGCGAGCGGTGGGGGTGCGATATTCGTCCTCGATCGTCATCGCAACGCATCGCGCTTTTTATCATGAGAGGGGATTCCCCGTCATCCCCGAGATGGATGTCGGGGTTCATCGATGCCCCAGATGCAATCTTCGGATCCTCATCATGCTATCCGACAATATAATCACGATGCCCTATCCATCGGCCCATCCGATCGACTTGCGATACGACTTGTCGGGATCCGTTCTCGTCGGCTCATCGACTTCGTTTTTCGATCCCCGTCGAACCATCGATGGGGATATTCGATATCGGGAGCGACAAGGCTTTTTTTCGGATGATAGCGATGAATGAATTCAAGGTGACGGCCTCTCGAAGGAGTTTTATCCCATGCGTTCGATCTCGGTCTTCGGTTTCACCCCCGCCGTTCTTTTATGCGGCCTTGTGATGCTCACCGGTTGCGCCGGCATCGATAACGAGCAGGATCCCACCAGCGGCTGGACGGCGCAACGGCTTTATGATGCGGCCCGAGAAAGCGCGGACAATCGCGATTTCGAGCAAGCCATCGACTACTATAAAAAACTGGAGTCCCGCTATCCTTTCGGTCCCTTGGCGCAGCAGGCGCAGATCGATCTGATCCACGCCCACTATCGCAACGAGGAGCCCTCGGTGGCGATCGCCGCCGCCGAGCATTTCATCAAATTGCACCCCCGTCACCCGAATGTGGACTATGCCTACTACATGAGGGGGATGGCTTATTTTTCCGGAGAGAGCTCGTTCGTGGAAAAGATCTATCCCCTCGACAAGACCGAGCGGGATATGTCGAGCGCCTTGGATGCCTTTCGTTCCTTCGAGGAGTTGATCCAGCGCTTTCCCGGCAGCCGCTATGCCGCCGATGCCCGCCAGAGGATGGTCTATCTGAAAAATACCCTGGCGGCGCGCGAAGCGCATATCGCTCGCTACTATCTGCGCCGAGGGGCATGGCTGGCGGCGGCCAATCGCGCCCGCTATGTGGTCGAGAATTATCAAGGGACTCCGGCGATGCCCGATGTTTTGGGAGTCATGGTCGAAGCCTATCGGCAGTTGGAACTCGATGATTTGAGCGAGGATGCGCTGCGGGTCTTGACGTTGAACTATCCCGAGCGGGCCACGTCCTATCGATGAATCCCCAAAGGGCTTGGATCGGGGCAAATCCCCGCCTTTGGTTTTCCCCCTTCGATTCGATGGAAGGGAAAGAAAGGCCTGATCTATGGGCTGGGCCGATCAGTCTGCGCTTTTTTTGCGATCTCATAGACGCTTCGAGATCGCCTCCCCGATCAACGCCGGGGAGCGCACTCCATGCACTCCGGCGGCTTCGAGGGCTTCGTATTTGGCATCGGCCGTGCCCTTTCCGGCGGAGATGATGGCTCCCGCATGCCCCATTCTGCGCCCCGCAGGGGCGGTGACTCCCGCGATATAGGCGACGACCGGTTTGGAGACTTCCTCATTGATGAAGGCCGCGGCCTCTTCTTCCGCGCTGCCGCCGATCTCCCCGACCATGACGATCCCGCGGGTATCCGAATCCTCCTCGAAAAGACGCAGACAGTCGATGAAATCAAGACCGTGGATCGGATCCCCTCCGATGCCGATGCAGGTGCTTTGTCCGAGTCCGCAGCGCGTGGTTTGATGCACCGCCTCGTAGGTCAAAGTCCCCGAACGCGACACGATACCGACGCCCCCGGGCAAGTGAATATGCCCGGGCATGATCCCCATCTTGCATTCCCCGGGGGTGATGATGCCGGGGCAGTTCGGCCCGATCAGCATCGAATCCGGGAAATGGCCGAGCGCCGCCTTGACCTCGACCATATCGAGCACCGGAATCCCCTCGCTGATGCAGGCGATGATGCGAATCCCGGCATTGGCCGCCTCCAAGATCGCATCGGCGGCGAAGGCCGCAGGGACATAGATCATCGTGGCGTCGGCCCCGGTTTGCTCGACCGCATCGGCCACGGTATCGAAGACCGGCCGATCGAGGTGGCGTTCGCCGCCGCGGCCGGGGGTGACACCGCCGACGAGATTCGTTCCGTAGTCGATCGCCTGCTGCGAGTGAAAACTCCCCTGACGCCCGGTGAAGCCCTGGCACAGGACGCGGGTATTTCGATCAATGAGAACGCTCATCGAGGGTTTTCTCCCGGGGTGGCGCGAGCGGCGGCGACGGCCTTGTCGGCGGCATCGGATAGCGATTCGGCGGCGATCACCGAGAGATCGGCCTGTTGCAGCAGTTCTCGTCCGCGCTCGACATTGGTGCCTTCGAGACGGGCGATCACCGGGAGATCGATGCCGGTCTCGCGCACCGCTTCGATGATGCCCTCGGCGATCAGATCGCAGCGCACGATCCCGCCGAAGATATTGACGAGGATAGCCTTGACCGACTCGTCGGAGGCGATCAACTTGAAGGCCTCGCTGACTTTTTTGGCATCGGTGCCGCCGCCGACATCCAGGAAGTTCGCGGGCTCCCCGCCGTGCAGCTTGATGATATCCATCGTCCCCATCGCCAAACCGGCCCCGTTGACCATGCACGCGATATCGCCATCCAAAGCGATGTAGTTGAGATCGAAGCGTTTGGCCTGCGCTTCCTTCTCGTCTTGCTGGGAGGGGTCGGCCAGAGCGGCCAGATTCGGATGGCGGGGAAGGGCGTTATCGTCGATATCGATTTTGGCATCCAAGGCCATCAGTCCGCCGCCTTCGATCGTGATCAGCGGATTGAGTTCGAGCAGGGCGAGATCGTTGGCGATGAAAGCCTTCGCAAGCCGCGCAAGGAGATCGGCGAGTTGCTTGCGGTGGTCGGCATCGAGCCCCAAGGCGAAGCCGATCCGCCGCGCTTGGAAGGGCTGCAGCCCGGCGGCGGGATCGATGAATTCGGTGACGATGCGATCGGGCTCCTCGGCTGCGACCTCCTCGATATTCATCCCCCCGGCATCGGAGGCGATGATCGCGATCCGACCCCTCGCCCGGTCCACCAACAGGCTCAGATAAAACTCCTGCGCGATCTCCGAAGTCGCCTCGATCAGCACCTTCGAAACCGGCTGCCCCCGGGCCGTGGTCTGTTTGGTAACGATGCGAGCGCCGAGCATCTCCCCCGCCAAGGATTCGACCTCGGCCGGAGAACTCGCCCGCTTCACCCCCCCCGCCTTGCCTCGCCCCCCGGCGTGGACCTGGGCTTTCACCATCCACCCCTCGCCGCCCAGGCTCTCGGCGATTTCGCGCGCCTGCCTCGGGTCGGCGGCGGCTCGGCCCACCGGCACCGGCACCCCAAATCCCCCGAGCAGTTCCTTGGCTTGGAATTCGTGCAGATTCATGGCTATCTCGATTCCCCGATATGTCGATGACGCCTCCTCGAACGAGGCCTCCGATCTTGGAAGGTTAACGCAAAAAGGATGGCCAAGACCCGATGTCGGCGCCTGCGGATTGCGATCCGGCCGGATGAAATCATCCCCCTTCGTACGCCATGGCGCATAATTCTTGTCGCCATCGCCTTGGCGAACCCCTTTTCCTCGATATCGAGTGCAACCATCGGTCAAGACGATTCATCGATGAAAGATTCGCAAAACATCGACCCCGCCGAGCCCCGCAGCGACTACGGCAGGTATTTGGTTCGAAGATCCGGGCGTCGCCTCTCGATCCTCGAAACCACTCTCTTGATCGCCCTGCTCGGCCTTGCGCTGACCTTGGGTTCGAGCGCCTTCTCCGATTGGCGCATCAAGGCCAGGGTGATCGATGCCACCCGCTTGATCGCTGACGCCCGCAAGGAGCTCGAGGATTCCTGCAACGAAGGCCAGGAGGTTTTGGAATCCGCCTCGCCGCCGACGGATTCCGATCCGCCCGAACCCGATATCGCGATCCCCTTGCCGGGCCATATCCGCGACATCATCGTCGAGCCGATCGGAGCGATCGAGGACCGAGCCCGAGCGGGCCGGATATCGATCGTCTTCGCGGCGATCGACGATTCGATCGAGGAGGGAGATCGTCTCGTCTTCACCGCAGATTGCCGCAAAGGAGCGACCGACTGGAGCATCGGCGGCGACCTGCCCTTGAAATACCGACCGAATCCATGATGCGGGTGAGTTCGGTCGATATACAAGGTTGATTTCGCACAAGCGCCGATATATTATTCTTGAAGTCGAGCAAAGAGCCGTTCCAATCTCGTATCCATCCAAAAGTAGAGAATATTCATCGCTCCGACTTCGATGATTGGGTGATGAATCGATAAGGATTGACCGATGAAATTTACCCCCCCCCC
>JFBG01000097.1 GCA_000583135.1 Thioalkalivibrio sp. HK1 | reverse complement strand
GGCGCGTTCGATATCATCGTCGAGGCGAAGCAGGATATCGCCTCGCTCGACCCGAAGACCGGCGCGAAAGGCGATCTCCTCTATGCGGCCCGATGCCGCAGGCACGATCTCCACCGCCTGCGCCGCTCGTGTCGTGCCCACGGCCTCGACGACGCTCTCGATATCCGAAAAACGCACGCGTTGGATATCGACGGCGGGGGCGCTGCGGGTGCCTGCGCGCCATCCGCCGCTGCGGGTTTGTGCGCCCGCCGCTGACCCGCTATCGTTTTCGAGGAAGTGTTGCCATGCGAAATAGCCGCCGCCTGCGATCAGCGCCAGAGCGATCAGCGATATGAACTGCTTTGGAAGAGACATTGCCGGATAGTTTCCTGCGAAGTCGAAAAAGGTTCGTCGTCGATGCCTTCGCCGCGTGCTTGCAATGGTCGTTCGCCTCGCCGCTTTTCGCTTTCGATGAGCATGAGCGAAAAAAGCGCCTGCACCGCCTTGGGGTTCGGCGGTGCTTACTTACTTGGATTCGATCGAGTGGATTCGCTCGCCCGGGCTCGATCGATTCGGCCCGGTCGATTGCCCGTTTACCTCGAGGGAACGACCAAAAAAGCGGATTGCGTCTTGAACTTGCGCCATCGCCGATATCCGACCGGCATCCGAGGGCGATAAAAGATTTTTCGCAGCACCGGTCATCGGCTCATCGAGTCATCGGATATCGGGGGATCGGCAAACCCTCGCTTCAAATCCACGAAGGAGCGATCGAAGGGATTTTCAACTCCACAGATCCGTGCTCAGATAACGCTCGCCGGTATCGGCGAGGATTGCAAGCATGGTCTTGCCTTGCGATTCCTTTCTGCTCGCCACCTCGATCATCCCGGCGACGGCGGCGCCGCAGGAAATCCCGGCGAAGATCCCTTCCCCGGTGGCCAGTCGACGGGCGCAGTCGTAAGCCATCTCGGTGCTCACGGGGACGATTTCATCGTAGCTGTCGGTATCGAGGGTATCGGGGATGAAACCGGGAGCGGTGCCCATGATCTTGTGCTTGCAGGCGATGCCCTTGGACAGGATCGGGGAATCGGCAGGTTCCGTGGCCACGATACGAAGCCCGGGGATGCGTTCTCGCAAATGGGCCGAGAGTCCCGAGATCGTGCCCCCGGTGCCGGTGGTGCAAACGAGGACATCGAGTTCGGTGCCGAAATCCTCGAAGATCTCGTCGGCGGTGCGGCGATGGGCCTCGGGATTGGCGGGATTGAAGTGCTGTCCGACGAAGAAATAGCCCTTTTCCTTCTCGAGTCTGCGGGCTTCCTCGATGGCTCCGACGGTTCCCCGGTCGGCAGGGGTGAGGACGATCTCGGCCCCGTAGGCGGTGAGGATGCGTTTGCGTTCCTCGCTCATATCCTCGGCCATCACGAAAACCGCCCGATAGCCCTTGACCGCCGCGACCATCGCAAGGCCGATCCCGGTATTGCCGGAGGTCGGTTCGACGATCGTCGAGCCGGGATCGAGCAGCCCTCGCCGCTCGGCGTCCTCGATCATGTTCAAAGCCGGTCGATCCTTGACCGATCCCCCGGGGTTGAAACTCTCCACCTTGACCCATAGCCCGGCGGTGCTTGCGCCGTCGAAGCGGGAAAGTCGCACGATCGGGGTACGGCCGATGGTGGTGAGGATATTGTCGTGGCGCATGGCGGGCTCTTTGGAACGATGGGTCGAGGGGCGCAGCGCTTTCGATCGTCGCCGCGCTTTTTTGCGAATCCGATTTCGATGGCAGCGATCGATTCAGTCGAATAAAGGCAGATTGATCGTCTCGCCTTCGCGCAAGGAAAGATTGACCGCATCGGTCCATTCCATATAGCGAAGGGCGGTGGCGAAATCGGTGTGGGTGACGGGCTCGATGCCGCGCACGGCATTGACGAACTCCTCTTCGACCCTCCAGCCGCCTTCGTTTTCCGGCGCGATGTCGATCGGCGATAGACGATCATCGCCTCGTCGTCCGCCGGAGAGTACGAAGGGGCCGCCTGCGGTCTTCTCGGCGATTTCGAGGGTGCCATCGGTGCCGTGGAGGGTGATCGAGGATAGAGGAGGGTGGCCGATGACGGTGGAGACCGAGCAGCGCATCTGCCCTCCTCGGGCCATGCGGCACAGGATATCCAGATGGTCGGGGATCTCCATCGTCACCCGGCGGCCGTGGCTATCGGGGCGATGGCGGACCACGCATTGACCGAGGGCGACGACCGAGGTCGCCGGTCCGATCCAGCGCATGATAGCCTCGTACCAAATGCCCATGGTCATGATGTTGTTGCCCGAGAGATCCGGGCTATGACGCCAATGCCAAGGCGAGTCATGATCCGGAAAATCGCTGCCGAGGGTGATGCAGGCATCGACATAGATCAACTCTCCGAGATACCCCGAGGCGATGCGCTCGATGATCGTGCGATCGAGGTGCAAGGTATGGGGGGCGGGAACGATCTGGGCGACGAGCCCGGGGTTGCTCTTCGAGACCTCGAGCATCTCGTGCGCTTGGGAGGCGTTCATCGCCATTCGCGCCTCGCACAGGACATGCTTGCCCCTTTCCAAGGCGGCGATGGTCACCGGAGCGTGCATATAGGGCCAGGTGCCGATGCAAACGGCATCGATATCGTCATCCTCGATCAGATCGAGCCAATGATCCGCAACCTTGGGGATATCGAATTCCTTGGCCACTTCGCTTCCCGAGGCGAGGGAGCGATTGGCCACCGCCACCACCTCTACATTGGGTTGGCGTTTCAATCCCGGGATGTGGAGTTTTTTCGTATTCGCCCCGGCGCCGACGATGCCGATGCGAAGGGTGTCTTGTTCGAGATCGCTTTTTTGTGTCATGGTGGAAAGCCCTTCGGGGGTTCTTTGCCGATGATGGTTCGAAGGCGAGGGATCCGAGATCTCTCGAACGGGCGTCGAGGACGCATGGCGCTTTTTATGGGCCGCAAGATTGACGGGCCGCGATTGACGAAACGCCTGATTGACGAACCGCAAGGAATCGCCGCGACATCATCGATGGGAGGCGAGCGAGCCGGACGAGCCTTGCACGAGGCCCTAAGGCTTCGAAGACTTGCATCTCGAGCGACGAGGCGCCTTCTTCCGGTGATCGATCCCTCATCGATCCGCTCGGTTGCAATCGAGTGCCGGATAAGGGATTCGTAAAGTCTAAGGACAATTGTATATCGGGGAGTTCCGTATACCGGGGAGCCGGCGGGTTTTTCGCGATTCCCCCCAAGTTCGATCCTTGGGGTCTCGAATCTCTCGCCAAGCATCCATCTGTCACGAGGTCGCCCGCTCTTAGGAGGGGGGTTCTTCGTGCTTTGCCAGCTCGAGGCGGGCGATGGCCTCCTCGTGCACCTCGTCCGGTCCGTCGGCGAGGCGCAAGGTGCGTTGGTTGGCCCACATCGCCGCCAGGACGGTATCGCCCGACACTCCCATCGCCCCGTGCGCTTGCACCGCGCGGTCGATCACCCGCAGGGCCATTTCCGGAGCGATGACCTTGATCATCGCGATCTCGCCCCGCGCGGCCTTGTTGCCGTCGCGATCCATGCGGTGGGCGGCGTTCAAGACCATCAGCCGGGTTCGATCGATTTCGATGCGCGAGCGCGCGATATCGCGCCGGATCGATCCCATCTCCGCCAATCGTTTCCCGAAGGCGCGGCGCCCCAAGACCCGTCGGCACATCAGGGAAAGGGCTCGCTCCGCCGCGCCGATCGAGCGCATGCAGTGATGGATCCTTCCCGGTCCGAGCCGGCCTTGGGCGATCTCGAAGCCGCGTCCCTCCCCGAGCAATAAGTTGTCGGCGGGCACCCGCACATTCTCGAAAAGTATCTGGGCATGACCGTGAGGAGCATGGTCGTAGCCGTAGACGTCGAGGGTGCGCTCGATCGTGATCCCCGGGGTATCGCGCGGGACCACGATCATCGATTGTTGGCGGTGGCGGGGCGCATCCGGATCGGTCTTGCCCATGACAATGAACACCTTGCAGCGCGGATCCCCGGCCCCGGAGGACCACCATTTGCGGCCGTTCAATCGATAGTGGTCGCCGTCCCTTTCGATGCGGGCGCGGATATTGGTGGCGTCGGAGGAGGCCACATCCGGCTCGGTCATGCAAAAAGCGGAGCGGATCTCGCCCTCGAGCAGGGGCGATAGCCACTGTTTTCGAATCCCTTCGCTCGCATAGCGCACCAGCGTTTCCATATTGCCGGTATCGGGAGGGGAGCAGTTGAAGGGCTCGGCTCCGATCTCGGAGCGTCCCATCAGCTCGCACAGGGGGGCGTATTCGAGATTGGTGAGATTCGCCCCGTATTCGCTCTCGGGGAGGAAGAGATTCCATAGCCCTTGGGCTTTGGCTTTGGCTTTGAGTTCCTCGACGATGGGGATCGGTTGCCAGCGATCCCCCTTCGACAGCTGCCGAAGGGCCAAGGCCTCGTTGGGAAAGACATGCTCGTCCATGAATCGCTCGACGCGCTCGTGGAGGGCTTGCGCTTTCTTCGTGGTATCGAAGATCGTCATGACGATGGCTGCCTGTCCCGTCGCCCTTTTCGAGCGATACGGGTGTTCGGATCTCGAGGATCGAGGGTCATTTTCCTTGTCCCTTCGTGTTCTTGGAAACGATGGTATCGGCCGGGCGTCATCGGGTCTTCGTCAGGCGCCGCTTGATGGATCCTTCGCTCGCACCAAGGCATGGCGCTTGCGCCCGGCGGAGAGCTTGATCGCCTGCTCCTCGTTCAGATGGCTTGCATCCAAGCGCATCGTCTCCTCGGCCACGGGGATATCGTTGACCCTCGCCCCGCCGCCTATGATCAGACGTCTAGCCTCGCTCTTGGTCCGCGTCAGTCCCGCCTCGCACATCAGATCGGCGATGGGGATCCCCGCTTGCAACCGAGCCCTCGGCACTTCGACGGTGGGTAGAGCCTCGCCCATCGCCGCTTGGTTCTCGCCGCCGGCGGCGAAGGTGCGTCGGGCGGTCTCGGCGGCTTCGATCGCCGCCTTGCGACCATGGCAAAGGGTGGTGGTCTCGGTGGCGAGGATCGCTTTGGCCTCGTTGATCTCGGCGCCGGCGAGGGATTCCAAGCGGGCGATCTCACCCAAGGGCAGCTCCGTGAACAGCCGCAAGAAGCGGCCGACATCGGCATCGTCGCAGTTGCGCCAGTATTGCCAGTACTCGTAAGGCGAGCAGCGGTCGGGGTTCAGCCAGATCGCTCCGGCGGCGGTTTTGCCCATCTTGGCTCCGCCGGCGGTGGTCAGCAAGGGCGAGGTGAGGCCGAAGAGCTCGGTCTTCGCCGCCTTGCGGCCGAGCTCGACCCCGCAAACGATATTCCCCCACTGATCCGATCCGCCGATCTGCAAGCGGCATGCGTGGCGGCGCGCAAGTTCGACGAAATCGTAGGCTTGGAGCACCATATAGTTGAATTCGAGGAAGGAAAGGGGCTGCTCTCGATCCAAACGCCGACGCACGGATTCGAAGCCGAGCATCCGATTGACGGAAAAATGCATGCCGTATTCGCGCAGAAAATCGATATATCCGAGCGCGTTCAACCAATCGGCGTTATCGAGGCCAAGCGCCGCATACTTGAGCGGTCCGCCCGGGGGCGCATCGCCTTCGACCGGATCGTCGAATTCGAGAAAGCGGGCGAAGACTCGGTGGATTCCCTTGATATTGGATGCGATCCGCTCGGCGCTCAGCAGCTGCCGGCTCTCGTCCTTGCCCGATGGATCGCCGATGCGGGTGGTGCCTCCGCCCATCAGCACGATCGGTCGATGGCCGGTACGCTGCATCAACCGCAATAGCATGATCTGCACGAGGCTGCCGACATGGAGCGAATCGGCGGTGGCATCGAAGCCGATATAGCCCGCGATCGGGGCGTCATCGGCGGCTTTGGCGTCGAGTCCCTCGAGATCGGTGCATTGATGGAGGTAACCGCGCTCGATGGCGATGCGCAGGAAATCGGAGCGCGGGGAGAAATCCGGATTCACGCTCGGCTTGGAACCTGCCGTTTCCGGCGGCGATTCGAAAGGGGGGCTTTTGGTATCCATCGGATGAAGTGTATATCGGGGATCGGCCGAGGGCTTTTTCATCGCGCTCGATCGATGCGCACTCGATGGATGCGTCGGTCCAAGCGTCGGTCGAGGTGAGGCAAATCCTCGATGATTCATCGCCGATGGATGATTCACATCGACACCCCGAGCAGTCCGCGGGTGAGTTGGAATCCGGTCATGGAAAGACGGTTGGCGTTGGGGGTGAAAAGCCCCGAAGCGGTATCCGCGATGCGTCGGGTCAAGGCCTCGATCGCGGCCTCGATCGCCGCCGCTTCGTCGATGGCGTCATCGCTGCCGCCGGCAGGGGGTGCATCGATCTCGATGTCGAGATCGGCGCCGTAGCGTTGGCGCACCTCGATGTCGGATGCCGCTTGCAGCAACGGGATCATCGGATGGGCGAGGAGCGGGGCGTCGCCGATCCATGCCAGCATCGTCTCCGCGCCGGCGGCGCCGATTGCGGTTGTCATCTCCAAGGCGTTGTTCGTCGGCATTTCGATGACATGCAAGCCATCGGTTTCGGCTCTTTCCCCGAAAGCCAGGGTCGCGCGCCGGGTATCGGGATCGGCCAGCAATGCATCGCGCCACGCTCGCTTGCCGACGAGCCCTTCGGATGCCTTCGCTTTGCGCCCGATCTCGATCCCCTCGATATCGATTCCTGCGATCCTCGGGGGGACTTTGGCGAAAGCCCCGCGGTCGCAAACGAAAACGCTGCCGCCGGCGGCCACGATCTTGCCCGCAAGTCGGCAAAGCACCCGAGCGGCGAAGTCCGCAAGGTCGCCGGTGGTCAATATCCCCAAACGCAGATCCTTTGCGCGGGCGCTTTGGCGCATCGGTGGCGGGTTTCGGCGAAGGGCGTGGTCGAACCATCGCCCCACCTTTTCCTTCGCTCCTTCGAGTCCGCCATCGAGTTGGATACCGGCGAAACCGTAGCGATCGATATCCTCCCCGCGCTCGGCCAAGAATCGGCGTACCGCATCGTTATGGGTTTTTTCGCAGCCGTGCTCGAGCAGGACCGCGCTGTCGACGAAGCGATGCCGCAAATGCGAAAGCAGGGTACGAAGGTGGATATCCTGGGCGTTGGCGGAGCCGCAGCCCTCGCTGTGGGTCAATGAAACGAAGCGGCTGACACTCGATCTTGAATATCGACTCCCGAGGGCGTCGGCGATCAGCCGCGCGGGCTGCCCCGAGCATAGGCTGGTGGGCATCACCAAGGCGATGCGATCCGCGGTCGGCCCCGAAGGGCTCGCAAAGAGCTGCAGGTCGAGGCGAAGTGGGGGCATCGAAAGGGTGGCCAAGGGGCGGCCATCGGGCACCTTGGCCTCCCGGATGGCCTCGATCCTCGATTCCCCCGCTTGGGGCCATTCGCGCCAGATTTGAACTTGGGCATGCCCGGCTCGCTCTCCTTTATCGGCTTCGCCGGAGGCGATCTTGCAGGCGAGGGCGAAGGTCTCGTCGGCGAGCGATTCCATCGACTGGCCGTCGAGGTAGCGGCCGGCGTTGACATCCATCTCTTTTTCCAGCATCCGGAAACGGGCGCCGGTGGTGACGAATTTCAAGGTGGGGACGAAGGGGAAGTTGGTGATCGAGCCGTTGCCGGTGATGAAGAAGATGAGGTTGGCGCCGGAGGCGACCTGTCCGGCGATGCTCTCGAGATCGTTCCCCGGGCTATCCATGAAGTAAAAACCGGGAGCGTGCATCGGCGCTGCATAGTCGATCACATGGTCGAGACGGACATCCGGATCTCGCTTGCGGGCGGCGCCGATGGACTTGAGGGTGATGTTGTAGAGCCCTCGGAACTTGTTGCCGCCGGAGGGATTGCCCTCGGCGGTGGCGCCATGATGGCCGGCGTAGGTCTTGAAGGCTTCGATGCGCTCTAAAAAGCGCAAAGCGGTGGCGATATCGCGCACATTGGAGAGGATATAGGGCTCGGCACCGATCAGCTCGTCGGTTTCGGCGAGAACGGCGCTGCCGCCATGACGGATGATCTCCCTCGCCGTTCGTCCGGCCAAAGGGTTGCCGGAGATCCCGGAAAAAGCGTCCGAGCCCCCGCATTGGAGGGCGACTTTGAGGTGATCCAGAGGCAGGGGCTCGCGTTTCGCAGCGGCCGCTTCGGGGATCCAGCCCTTGACGATTCGCTCGGCCTCGTCGAGGGCGCTTTCGACTCCCAAACGGATGCGAAAGAAGCGATGCGGGAGGGTATCGAGATCGTCGCCTCGCTCGCATAAGAAGCGCTCGATATCCTCGCCGGTATAGGTGCCGGTGCCGTAGTCGCAGACGAGGGTGGCGGCGATATTGGGGTGGACGCAAAAACCGGCGAGGCAGCGAAGGACGGCGAGGTAGTTGTGGGGCCGCTCTTGATCGTTAGTATGAAGGCTGTCGGCGCGGTGTCCGCCCTCGGTATGGGTGATGGCGACGATCCGGTCGATGGAGCCGATTCCCTCGATCTGGGGTTTTAGTCGGCGGGCGAGGGCTTCGACGAAGCCCGCCTCTCGGACGGTGGCGGCGATGATCGCGATGCAGTTGCGGGTGCCCGCTTTGCGTCCGCCGGCTCGTCGATAGCCGAGAAAATGCCTCGGATTCGCCGCGCGTTCCACCTGTTGGCCGGGCTCGAAGGCTCGACGATCGAAATCATAGCGCTCGATGCGGTCTTCGAAGTTGGGGCTATCGGGCAGTCGATGATCGATGCCGCGCTCTTTCAATGCCTTCAAGATCCCTGCATTGCACACATATTCCCCGGGGGACAAGGCGCTGCGGGCGAGGCCGAAGGGAAGGCCCCAAGAGGTCAGCGGCATCCTCTCGGGGATCGGTCGGATCACGAAGCGATGACCCTCGAGAACGGTGTGGGCGAGGGTGATCGATGGTTGCGGGCCGCCCTTGATAAGGGTTCCGGCATCGATGCGGCGGGTGGCGATCGCGGCGTTGTCGCCGGGGGCGGGGGTGCGCGCGACTTCATCGAAGGCAAGGGTTTTCATCCGTATCGCTCTTTAAATCGTCGAAGGATTGTTCTCGGGTGCCCCTTGCGATTCCTCGAGGGGCGTGCTGCGATGATATATCCGCCGACCGTTCGTTTTTCGGACAATGATAAAATCATGCACAATCCCAGGCGTTAGCCGGATGCCCGAAGGCCTCGGATGAGCGGCGATCGAATCCGAATTTCGAATCCGAATTCGATGGCAAGGGCGTCGTCGACCCCTCGGCCAAGGCGATCTTTTAAAATAGTTCTTGCAAGGCGATTCCGATCCCCATCAGCAAGGACAATCCGATCAGAAGGCGGCGAAAGGTGGTATCGCCGATGCGCCGGAATACGAATATTCCCGCTTGTGCGGATACGAATCCGATCGGTATCGTGATCAGCAGGGCATGGATCGCCCGCTCGTTGTATGCCCCTTGGAAAAAGAGCAATCCGACGGTCATTGCGAGTACGACGACATTGAAGGGTTGCAAGACGGCGCGTACCTTCGCCTTCGGCCACGGGCGCAAGGAAAGCCACAAGGAGGGGATGGCCCCGGAGACGGAGGCCGCACCGCCGAATAGCCCGCCGATAAAACCGATGACGCCGTCGATAATCGGGGTGCGTGCGCGAAATCGGGGCAAGGTGGTGCGAAAACCGAAATAGACGCCATGCACGATCAAGAGGGTGGCGATGGCAAGGCGCAAGGTGCCGGCATCGATCGACGCCAAAAGGCCGACCCCCAAAGGAACCCCGATCAAAGCGGGAAGGAGAAATCGGGCGAGTCGAGGGAGGTTGGAGCGGATCGCCGCCCGCACCACCCATAGGCCCTGCAATCCGGCTAGCACGGACATCAAGGCGACGATGGCCACCGCTTGCAAGGGGGGCAGCGCCACGAGGTAGAAGCCCAAGGCGAAAAGCGCGGTGCCGGTGCCGGTCAATCCGTTGATGAAACTGCCGGAGATCGCGCCCAAGACCAGCCAGATGATCGTTTGATCGGTCATGATACGGGTCTTTTTTCGATATCCTTTGGACTCATCAAGCGGCTTGAATTCACCGGCGGCGCTCGCCGATCATCGCCGATCATCGACGCCAAGGGTTCGATGCAAGGGGCTTGATGGATAATCGGCACTTCTTTCTTCTTCGAAGGCCATCGCTTTCGAAATCGTCATTCGCAAAATTCGATGTGCGGAAGAATCGAGACTCGAAAACGGGTCACTACAAAAGGGATCACCACAAAGAGGAATCGATCCATGAAAAAATGGAAATTGTCGGGGGCGCTCGCACTGGCCGCGAGCGGGCTGTTGGGGATGGCGTCGGCAACGGCGTCGGAGTGCGAAGAGCTCGTCTTAGGTTCCGCGATCTCGTTGACCGGCAAGTATGCCACCAACGGGGTGCACGCCAAGAACGGCTACGAGTTCGCGATCAAGAAAATCGACGAGAACGGCGGGGTGATGATCGACGGTCAGTGCTATAACTTCCGCGTCATCTACTACGACGATGAATCCAAGGGCGACCGCGGTGCGACCCTCGCCGAGCGGCTGATCTCCCAAGATAAAGTGCAATACATGCTCGGGCCTTATAGCTCCGGTCTGACCAAGGCCATCGCGCCGGTGACCGAGCGCTACAAGATCCCGATGGTGGAGGCCGAGGGCGCTTCGCGCTCCTTGTTCAACAAGGGCTATAAATACCTCTTCGCGGTGCTGTCCACCTCCGAGCAATATCTCGCCTCGGCCGTGACGCTGGCGGGGGAGATGGCGGAAAAAAGCGGCAAATCGGCAAGCGACGTTCGCGTGGCCATCGCGGTCGAAAACGATCCCTTCTCGCTTGATATCCGTGCCGGGGTCATGGAGGATGCCCAGAAGTTGGGCATGGAGGTCGTCATCGACGAGAGGCTGCCGCGCGATCTCTCCGATATGTCCGCGATCTTGACCAAGGTCAAGCTGATCAAACCCGATCTGCTGGTCGTTTCGGGGCATTCCAAGGGAGCGGCGACCGCGGTGCGTCAGATCGACGAGCAAAATGTCAAGGTTCCGATGATTGCGGTCACGCATTGCGAAGCGGCCGATGTGACCGGAAACTTCGGGGATGCCGCCAACGATATTCTGTGTTCCACCCAATGGGCCGAGACCCTGTCTTACGAGGATCCGATCTTCGGCTCCGCCGCCAACTACGAAAAAGAGTTCAAAGCGGCCTATCCCGAATATACCGACAAGAAGGTGCCCTACCAGACCGCTCAGGCCTCGGCTGCGGTCTATGTCTTCAAAGACGCCTTCGAGCGGGCCGGGACGCTGGATAAAGATGCGGTTCGAGATGCGATCGCAAAAACCGATCTGATGACCTTCTACGGTGCCATCAAGTTTTCCGAGGCGGGCAACAATATCGCCAAGCCGATGGTTCTGCGTCAGATCCAGGACGGTGCTTACAACGTGGTCGCGCCATCGGCCTTCGCCTCCCACGCTCTCAACTGGCCCCGTCAATAAAGGACGAGCCTTGGTAGGTTAGGGATTGTTGTCAAGTGATAAGACGACGAAGCCGGGCGCCGCTCCCGGGCGCTCGGCCTCGTCGGCGATGATCGGCCGATGCACCGGGGATTCTCATGGACCAGATAATGAGCAATATCGGGCTCTTGTTCGAGTTCCCGGTGGTCAATTTGAAGATCGTCATCGACGGGGTGATGATCGGGGCGCTTTTCGCCCTTGCGGCCTACGGGCTGGCCCTCGTTTGGGGGGTGATGAATGTCAAGAACCTCGCGCAAGGCGATTTCGTGATTGCCGGGGGCTATGTCGCGTGGTGGATGTCGAAACAGGGCATCCATCCGCTGCTCGGGGTCCCCGCGGCCTTCATCATCATGTGGGGGCTTGGCTGGGTGACCTACAAACTCGTCATCTCGCGCGTGATCGAACGCGATCTATTCACCTCGCTGCTTGCGACCTTCGGGTTGGCGATCATGATGGCCCAGATCATGAATCTGATGTTCGGCTCCGATACCCAGAGCATCGATTTGGGTTATTCCACCTTCCACTTCGCCGACGGTCTGATCGATGTGCCGGTGGCGAAGCTGATCGGGGTGGTGATGGCGCTGACGCTGGCGGCGGGGGTGATCGTTTTCATGAAGCGCAGTCGCATGGGGCAGGCGATCCGCGCTACCGCCCAGGATGCTCGTGCGGCCCGCGTATTGGGGATCGATACCGAGAAGGTCTACGCTTTCACCTTCTCTCTCAATACCGCGATTTGCGGCGCGGCCGGAGCGATCATCGTGATGGCTTGGGTGATCCAGCCCTTTTACGGCATCACCTACTCGATTCGCGCCTTCGTGATCGTGACCGCCGCGGGTCTTGGCAACCTGCCGGGGGTGATCGCGGCGGGCTTGGGGATCGGGGCCGCGGAGCAATACGGCTCGCATATTTTCGGCATCGGCTACCAGCAGGCAATCGCGGTGCTGCTGCTGCTTCTCGTGCTCCTCGTGCGCTTGTTGATCCAACGCCGCAAGCGCCAAGTGCTGCAATGAGATCGCTTGCGGTCGAAGCGAAGATGAAAAGAGGATGAAAAGAGGA
>JFBG01000096.1 GCA_000583135.1 Thioalkalivibrio sp. HK1 | reverse complement strand
TGCGAGCGTGCCTGCTCGACCGAGAGCATCATCGGCTCATACCGCGAAGCGAAAGTGCATGACGTCTCCCTCGGCGACGGGATAATCGCGGCCCTCCAAGCGCCATTTGCCGGCGTTGCGGGCGGCGCTTTCGCCTCCCAAGGAAACGAAATCATCGAAGGCGACGACCTCGGCGCGGATGAATCCGCGTTCGAAATCGCTATGGATCGTACCCGCCGCTTCGGCCGCGGTGGATCCCGTTCTCAAGGTCCAGGCGCGCACTTCCTTCGGTCCCGCGGTGAAAAAGGTCTGCAAATTCAACAAGGAGAAGGCGGCTCGAATGACCCGATCGAGGCCCGGTTCGCAAAGCCCCATCGAGGCGAGATATTCCTCTCGCTCGGCGGGATCGATCGTGGCGAGTTCGGCTTCGATTCCGGCGCAAACCCGCACGCACTGCGCTTTTTGATCGCTGGCCCTGCCCTCGACGGCCAGCGCCAAGGGGTTGTCCGCGAAACCGTCCTCGGCCACATTGGCGATATAGAGCGTCGGCTTGGCGGTCAGGGGGTTGAGCTCGGCAAGCCAAGCCGCTTCCTCCGAATCGCTTTCGAATTCTCGCAGCCCTCGTCCCTGTCCCAGATGATCCACCGCGCGTTGCATCAGCGCCGCCCGGGCGTTGGCTTTGCGATCCCCGGCTTTGCCCGCCTTGGTTGCCCGATCCCGCGCCCGTTCCATTTGCTCGAGGTCCGCAAGCAGCAGCTCGGTCTCGACGATCTCGATATCGTCCAAGGGCGAGACCTTGGCGTTGACATGGGTGATATCGTCCGATTCGAAGCAACGCACCACGTGGGCGATGGCTTGGGTCTCGCGGATATTGGCTAAAAAGCGATTCCCGAGCCCCTCGCCCTTCGAGGCTCCGGCGACCAGCCCGGCGATGTCGACGAATTCCGTCGTTGCCGGAACGCTTTTCGCCGGACGGACGATGTCGGCGAGGCGGGCAAGGCGCGGATCGGGTACCGATACCACCCCGACATTCGGTTCGATGGTGCAAAAAGGGTAGTTTTCGGCCGCGATCCCGGATTCGGTCAGCGCGTTGTAGAGGGTGGATTTACCGACATTCGGCAAGCCGACGATTCCGCATCTGATTCCCATGGCTTTTTTATTCCGGTCGGATGCTCGTTATCGTCCTGAGGCCAGAAAATCGCATCCATCTCGGATACGAAATCCACGCCCGCTTTTCGCCAAGGAGGCGCACCCACCGCATCGAGACCGAGCGCCGCTTGCGCCTGTATCGAGGGGAATTCAGTTGCCGACTCGACCGCCAATCCAGCCGCCGATTCAACCGTTATCGCCCGAAGGGGATCGATGCCCATCTCGGCGGTGAAGGACGGACATCGCCTTTTCGATATCGCCTTGGACGATGGGTGCCAAATACTCGGTCAGATGATCGATGGATTCGTCGATCAGCTCGCGCTCGGGCAGCGACGGGCGGTCCAAAACATAGCGAATCACCGCTTGCCCGCCATCCGAAGGGCGTCCGATCCCGATCCGGATGCGCATGAAATCGCTCCCGCCCAAGCGCGAGACGATATCGCGCAGGCCATTATGCCCACCATGTCCCCCGCCTCGTTTGAGGCGGACGGCGCCGGCGGGGATATCGAGATCGTCGTGGGCGATGCATATCCCCTCGATCGGGATCCGGTAGAAGGATGCCACCGCCGCCACCGCCCTCCCGCTTTCGTTCATGAAGGTATCCGGGCGAAAAAGACGCAGTCTTTGCCCGTCGATCTCGGCGGTGGCTTGCGCCCCGAAGCATCGGGGAAGGTCTTTGAAGCCGCCCTCGCCGCTTCGTTCGGCCACCCGATCGAGCAACCAAACCCCCGCATTATGGCGGGTGTCTTCGTAGCGAGCGCCGGGGTTGCCGAGCCCGATCAGCAATTGGCATGGAGCGGACAATGTTGGACAAGGCCGATGGGGCGAAGCGGTTGCGAGAAGGAGAAGAGCCGGAGATTGGGATCAAGGCTCGGCGATCGGCCTTTATTCCCACCCACGATGACAAGCCGCAGCCGAAAAGGGATCCGATACTACCCCTCTTGGCCTTCCTCGGTCTCGGCGGCGCTTCGATCCTCTTCGACCTTCTGCGGATGCTGCACACTGACCACCGGCTGATCGTTGTCGGGGTTGTGCGCAAGGGTCATCAGGCGCACCCCGTCGGGCAAGGGCAGTTCCGAAAGGTGCACGGATTCGCCGATATTGAGATTGCTGAGATCGATCTCGATGAATTCCGGGAGATCCTTCGGTAGGCAGCCGATTTCGACCTCGACCAGCAGATGGGTGACGACCCCTCCCGCCTTCTTGCCCGCGCACTGTTCTTCGTTGAGAAAGTGCAAGGGCACATGGATATGAATCTCGCTTTGCGCGCTGATGCGCTGGAAGTCGAGATGGGTGATCCGATGCGTGGCGGGATTTCGTTGCACCGCTTTGAGCACCGCTTGGCTTTCCTTGTCCTCGATTTTGATGGTGAGGACATGAGCGATGAACGCTTCATTTTGCAGTTGTCGGTGGATGCGGTTCCCGTCGACCGCGATCGCCAACGCATCATCGCCGCCCCCGTAGAGGATTGCCGGGATTCGCCCCTCGCGCCGTAGCCGTCGGCTCGAGCCGGTGCCTTTATCCGGCCGGGTCGTTGCCAGCACTTCGAATTCGTTCATCGTTCCAACTCCCGAAAAAAGATATTGTGAAAGCGACTGTCAGCCGACCTTCAAGGGTCGAACCGATCTCCGTTCGCGTTGGCGGAATATCGCAAGACGCGCCGAGATCAGTCCATGAATAAGGTGCCGATGGATTCCTCTTCGTTGATACGGCGCATGCTCTCGGCCAGCAGATCCGCCACGCAGAGCTGACGAATTTTCGGGCAAGCGCTCGCGCGTTCGTCAAGGCGGATGCTATTGGTGACCACCAGCTCGTCGAGCGCGGATTGTTCGATATTCGAAACCGCCTTGCCCGAAAGCACCGCATGGGTGCAGTAGGCGACCACCCGCAAGGCTCCGTTTTTCTTCAAGGCCTCGGCGGCGTTGCACAAGGTGCCCGCGGTATCGGCGATATCGTCGACGATCACGCAGCTGCGATCGTGCACATCGCCGATGATATTCATCACCTCGGCCTGATTCGCCTGCGGGCGGCGCTTGTCGATGATCGCAAGGTCGGCGTCATCGAGCCTCTTGGCAACGGCGCGGGCCCTTCCGACACCGCCGACATCCGGTGAAACCACCATCAAGTCGGGGTATTCATGCTTCCAAATATCCCCGACGAGCACCGGAGAGGCGTAGATATTATCGACCGGAATATTGAAAAATCCTTGGATCTGATCCGCATGAAGGTCCATCGTCAGTACGCGATCCGCCCCGGCACCCGAGATCATATTCGCCACCACCTTGGCCGAGATCGCGACTCTGGAAGCGCGCGGTCGTCGATCCTGACGGGCATAGCCGAGATAGGGGACCACCGCCGTCACCCGCCACGCCGAGGCCCGTTTGAGGGCATCGATCATCACCAGGAGTTCCATCAGGTGTTGGTCGACGGGGGAGCTGGTCGGCTGGACGATAAAAGCGTCCGTACCGCGCACGGAGTCGATGATTTCGACCATGGCCTCGCCGTCGCTGAAGCGGCCGACCATCGCTTTGCCGAAGGAGGCCATCCGGCGGAAGTCGCGGCTGTCGATCTTGCGTTTGCGCAAGGTGGCGAAAATTCTCTCGGCCAAGGGTTGGTTGGCGGTGCCGGAAAAGACCACCATCGGAGACTGTTTTTGCCCCGTATCCGCCGAAGGACGATGATCCGCAGATTCTTGCGATTCTTTGTAGCGATCGTTCACGATTGGAAAAAAGAGTTGTCGAAGAGGCTTGGAAGCGGATACGCCCAAGGTCGATGGGCGAGCGAATCTTTCGAAAGATAGATCGAGGTATCGGTTTTAAGATAGGTCAAGTAACAGGCCCGAAAAAGACAGCATGGCCGTGAACATGAACGAACAATGGAGAAGGTGGCTTCGAAGCCAAGGTTCGAGCAGGGCATTCTTCCTTCGAGAAGCGGTCAATCCATCGCTCGTTCGCCAAGACTCGACCGCCCCCTACCGACCATGGGTGCGATATTTTAGCGCAAATCGATCCTCTTCGGCGAAATGGATCGGTCAAGTCGATCGAACGGGGAATCGATCGAGTGGGATGACTAAAAGGCGGTGCGGCATGAAGGCTCGAATGGCGATATGAGCTCGATGAGGGATAATTTCGACCATCGCCCGACCATCGACGCAGACCATGAGGCTTTGATCGCGTTGGCGACGGGATCAAGGCTTTTCGAGTCCGACCAAATCGACATATTGGCGGGCATGTTGCGTTCGCCCGAAGAAAACGACGTTTGGTTGACCGATGACGAATCCGGCGTTCCGGTCGGCGTTGCGTACGTGGCTTTGGAAAAGATGACGCATGGAACGTGGAATCTTCGCTGGATCGAAGTCGATCCTGCGCACCAACGTCAAGGGCGTGGCAAGGCGATCCTCGATCATGTCGCAAATCGGTTGATCGAGAAAGGGCAGCGGATCTTACCGGTGGAGACTGCAGGCCTTGACGATTTCGACTATGTTCGCAAGTTCTACTCGGATAACGGTTTCGAAAAGGAGGCTCGAATTCGAGACTTCTACGAGGCCGGCGTCGATAAAGTGGTTTATCGCAAATCGCTTGCGTGATCGTTAGCATCATAAGAACCGATCGAGCGGACAGCGCACGGCGAGGGATGGATGCCCTTGACGAGTCTTTTTTCAAAGCTTGCGCTTCGTCGGCTCATCGAAGGGTCATCAACAGCCCGGCGACCAAGGTCGCAACCAGTACCACCGCCGTGCGGCGAGAGCCCCAGACGGTGGCCAAGCCTCCACCTGCGCCGAAAACCTGTCGAATCAGGGCCATCCCCCCGCAGAGCGAGCGCGAGCCGATCCTTCGAAGCATCGAGAGAGCCGGGCTAGGGCTCGATCGAAGTCTTCTAAGACCTGCTTTTCCCAGTCTTCTCCATAGCCATTCGATATCGAGGTTGACCGAGGGCACGCACGGCGGGTAGAGCCCGGTGCGTTGCAGCCAGACGAAAACCAAGGCCGAGAAGAGCAGGAGTTGGAGCTGGGCGATGACGTGCGAGACATCGTAGGCGTTGTAGTCGGTGGGGTAGGGTAGGAGTCCATAGAGGATGTGCGGCTGCAAGCCGAGCAGCAAGCATGCGAAGGCGGCCAGAGCCATCGCCACCAGCATGTTGATTGGGGGCTCGGTGGTGCGAATCCCCGAATCGCGCGAGAAAAAGGCGAAGAAGGGTATTTTGATACCGGCATAGTGAAAAGCCCCGGCGGCGGCGAAGAGCAGCGCGAACCATACGAAGTCATAGCCCTCCTCGATGGCGGCGGACATCACCATCGATTTGCTGACGAAACCGTTGAGGAGGGGGAAGGCGGAGATCGCCGCCGCCCCGACGATGCACAAGCCGGTGGTGATCGGCATGCTTTTATGGAGCCCGCCGAGATCGGACCCCTTGATGCGACCGGTCATGAAGAGCACCGCGCCCATCGACATCATCAGCAATCCCTTGAAGATTACGTCATTGAAGGCATGGGCCACCGCGGCGTTGATCGCCGCCGCCGTCCCGATGCCGATACCGCAGACGATGAAGCCGAGCTGATTGATCATGCTGTAGGCGAGCACGCGGCGCAGATCGTTTTCGATCACGGCATAGAAGATCGGGAAACAGGCCATCACCGCGCCGATATAGACGAGGGCCTCCGTCCCCGGGAATCCTCTGGCCAAGGCGTAGACCGCGACATTGGTGGTGAACGCCCCCAAGAAAACGGTGCCGGTGGGGGATGACTCGGGATAGGCGTCGGTGAGCCAGTTATGCAGCAAGGGGAAGGCGCATTTGATACCGAAGGCGAAGAAGATCAACCCTCCGGCCAAGTCGTCGAGGCCGATCTTTCCGAAAACGAGATCGCCGTATTCGATCCAATGAAGCGCCCCCCCGCTGAGCAGCAGCACCCCCGAGAGGATCTTGAACATCAGATAGCGCATTCCGGCGGCGGTGGCCCGCTTCGTGCCCCCGCAGAAAATGAGGCCGGCGGAGCTCAAAGCCATCAGCTCCCAGAAAATGAACAAGGTGATCAGATCGCCGGCGAAGATCGCACCCATGGCGGAGCCGGCATAGAGAAGCCCGACGGCGGGCTCCAAGCGGGTGCGCAAATGCAAGGAGAAAATGATCGCAAGGGCCGCCCCGATATGAAATAGCCAGCCGAAGAGCATGCTCAGCCGATCCACCCGTACCGGTGCGAGATCAAGACCGATGATGTCGGTTTGCCACAGCAAGCCCTCCTCGAGTTGGAGGAGATTGGCGATCCCGACGATCGGCAGGGCGATCAGCACGATCGTGCGAATGCGCCCGACGGGCAGCATAGGCATCAGTGCGGCGAAGATGAAAAAGGGGAGAAAAGGAGGCAAGGCGTGGCTCGTCATCGCGTTTCATCGCCTTTGGAACGATCGATCTTCGATGCATCTTCCTCGGGGGTATCGACCTCGTAATAGTCCTCTTTGCGCATCAGCGCTTTGCGCATGATATTGGCGGTGAATACCAGCACGATGCAAGCGCCGATGCCGTAGAAAACATAAAAGCCCGACCACTGCGAAAGAGGGTGAACGTCGTGACGGTGGTAGATGAAGTCGATGAGAAAGAGTCCGGCGCAGATCGCATACAAAGCGCGAAGGCCGATGCGACCGATACCGCTTGCGGGCTTGGGGTGCATATCTGATCGGTCAATCTTTGCTGCTCGGCCAAGACAAAGCCGAGATCGGGGCGGAGATGGCGAGGCATCGGTCGAAAATCGAATGACGGAAAATCGAATGACGCCGGAGATCGCCGGAGATCGCCGGCTCGTTCAAGGCCGATAGCGGGCGATATTACATGGCGAGGGACTATTTTGCACCTTTTCGCCGCCCTCGGATAGGCGTTGCGGTTTATGAGATCGGATGGTTTCGATCGGATTTCGAAAGGCCAGTGATCGCCGCCGGAGGTCCCCATCTCGGCGGCAATCGGCACCGTGCCCTTCGGCAGATATCGGCGAAAGGGGCTTTTTTAGGCCCAAGCGATCGCTCATCGGATGATATTTGGAAGACTCGTCGGCGTCGGCGCACTATCATTCCCGAATCCTTCGGTATGCGAGAGCGTCTTTTTCGATGTCGATCGATGCCGGGGGTCGTGATTTTCTCGCCTTTACGGATTCGATGTCGCCGAAAAGCGGCGGATCGATGCGAGGGCGGGCTTTCAATGGCGTTCATTGTCGAAGCAAAGGAGTGATCGATGAATTTTCGAACGATCGGGATTGTCGGGGCGGGCACGATGGGGCGAGGGATCGCCCAAGTATGCATCCAGCGGGGCTTCGATGTGGCGCTCAACGATGTCGATGCCAAGGCCCTCGAAAAAGCCGCGGCCGCCATCGAAAAGCAGCTGGCCAGGGCGGTGGAAAAAGGGCGGATCAGCGCCGAGGATCAGGCAGCGGCGATGTCTCGCCTTCGTTTGGCGCCCTCGCTGGAGGATCTGGCCGAGGTCGATCTTTGCATCGAGGCTGCGACCGAGAATCCCGATCTGAAACTCGATCTCTTCCGGGCCTTAGAGGGGGTGTGCTCCAAGGAGGCGATCATCGCCTCGAATACCTCCTCGATCTCCCTGACTCGGATCGCAGGGGTCTGCACCCTCCCCGAGCGGGTGATCGGGATGCATTTTTTCAATCCGGTTCCGGTGATGGAACTGGTCGAGCTGATCCGGGCCTTGCAGACGTCGGATGCCACCTTCGACGCCGTGTCGGCCTTCTCCGAGCGGCTCGGAAAGAGTGTGGTCAGCGTCAAGGATAGTCCCGGATTCGTGGTCAACCGGATGTTGGTGCCGCTGATCAACGAGGCGGTCTTCGTGCTTGCCGAAGGGCTTGCCGAGGCCGAGGAGATCGACAAGGCGATGAGGCTCGGTGCCAATCACCCGATCGGACCTTTGGCCCTGGCCGATCTCGTGGGGCTCGATGTCTGTCTCTATGTATTGGATGTCCTTTATCGGGAGTTCTCCGACTCCAAATACCGCGCCTGCCCTTTGCTGCGAAAGATGGTGGATGCCGGTCGTTTGGGGCGAAAGAGCGGCCGTGGCTTTTTCGAATACGCCTGAAAAGGGCTTCGACGTCGACGAATTCGATCGGGGAATCGGCTCTTGTCGGTGTCCGGTGCGCTCGGCTCGGATTTCGTGCAGATTTCGTTCATCTTGTCGGCAAAGCATCGACAAAGGAAAATCATGCCGAGCGCGCCATCTCGCCACCCGAGATCCCTTCGCATTTTCGTCGATGGCGGCAAAAAATCATGGTGAGGAATCGCAATGAAGCTATCCGAGACCGTCATTCGCCTGATGACCCGACTCGCCGTCGAGCATCGGGCCATCAATCTATCGCAAGGATTCACCGACGAGGCTCCCGACTATGAAATGACTTGGGGCGCGATCGCGGCTTTGTTGGGAGGCACGCAAGAGGGGATCGATCGCTTGGAGTCGATGACCTTGGGGGATCTGATCTCGCTCTCCGAAGGGGCCGGCGGCAATGCCTCGAAGATGCCTTTGAAGGATCTGCTCTCGCGGCTGCGCAATCCTTACGATCAATTCAGTCAATACTCGTTTCCTTTCGGGATTCGAGAACTGCGCGTCGCCATCGCCGATTACACCGAAGCCTTTTATGGCCATCGTCCCGATCCGGAAGACCAGATCACGGTGGTTCTCGGGGCGAGCGAGGGGATGGCGGCGACCTATCGGGCTTTTTTCTCGCCGGGGGATGCGGTGGTGGTGATGCAGCCCTTTCACGAGATCTATCCGTCGCAGGCGGGGATCTTCGGCTTGGTCCCGAAATTCATCACCCTGCGCGAGGATCGAGACCGAGGGAGTTGGGATCTGGATCGGGATGAGCTGCGCCGGGCGATGAGCGATCCGGCGGTGCGGGCGATCATCGTCAACACCCCGCATAACCCGACCGGCAAGGTATTGAGCGAGGAGGAACTGGCCTTCATCGCCGAGCTGTGCAATGAATATGATTGCTTTGCGATTACCGACGAAATCTACGAACACATCATCTATGACGGCCATCGCCATCATTATCTTTGCGCCTTCGAGGGGATGGCGGATCGAACCATCACGATCAATTCGATCTCGAAAACCGGAAAATCGACGGGGTGGCGGATCGGCTGGGTGATCACGCCGCCCGAACATACCCGGGCTTTGCGGGCGGTGCACGACAATCTGGTGGTTCAAGCCCCGACCCCGCTGCAAAAAGGGGCGGTCGATCTGCTGCGCCGGGATGCGCAGTTCTTTGCGGGAATCGCCCCGAAATACCGCATCAAGCGGGATCGCTTGGTGGCCGGGCTGCGCTCGGTCGGTTTCGCGCTCACCCCGCCCGAGGGCGCCTACTACCTCTTCGCCGATTATCGCAAGGTGACGGCGCTTTCCGGATTCGATTCCTTCGATGCCGCGATGCACCTGATCAAGGAGGTCGGGGTGGCGACGGTGCCCGGGGATAATTTCTATTCACCCGATACCCCCGAAGCCAAAAGCGAGGGCGGACGCTATCTTCGCTTCGCTTTTTGTCGCTCCCTCGAAACATTGGAGGCGGCGATCGAAAGACTGCATCGCAATCTTTGACGGATTTTCTTTTCTTCCCTAGCGACACCTCTCTTGCGACAGATCGGGTCGCCCTATCTCCATCCCCCATATCGGCATGCCCTTTCACCGCCCGGCTTGAGATGATCCTCCGGGGGGACCTGCGGTGCTTTCGAGTGCCGGGTGAATCACCCGAGGATTCGAGCGGCCCATTGCCGTCGAGCGCATCGAGGGACGGATCTGCGGGGTATCCGATAACCCTCGAATCACTGGCGATTGTCAACGATGCGAGCCTTGAGGTTCTCGGCGCACTTCTTCGGCGAATCGATCGTCGGAGTCGATCCGATTCGGCGGGCGCTCGATTTTCGCAACAGCGAGTGAATAAAAAAGCCTTCGAGTGGTCAAAGAGGGTAGCGCCGGTTATCACCGAAGGATCGGGTTTCGAGATTCCGGCGTCGAAGCGGATGGCGATATCGTCGCCACCCGCCTCGGTGTCGAGCGGCAGTCAATCTCTCGGAAGATCGAGGCCGAGCGGCTTGGCAAGAAGAGGCGGGCGATGGCGAAGACCCTCTCGATCGAACGACGGGACACAAGGAGAAAGAAATTGGATATATTGAAGGAAGCGCTTGGCATGTACGTCAACCTCGTAGTCCTTTTGGGCACCGGGGCCGGGGTGACTTGGTGGGCGACAAGGCGCTTGGAAGAACGCATCCAAAAGGAGGTCCAAGGTATGGACAGACTGCAATCCATCGAGATGAGGATGTTGAATATCGAGAACAGAGTCTCGGGCATCGAGGAAAAGATGGCCACGAAAGAGGATCTGAACAAAATGGTTGCCGACATGACCGCTACCATGGTTGCCAAAGATGACCTGAATAAAATGGTTGCCAACATGACCGCTACCATGGCCACCAAGGAAGATCTGAGCAAAATGGTCGCCAAGGATGACCTGAATAAAATGGTTGCCAACATGGCCACGAAAGATGATCTGGCCAAGCTGCTCGATGCTATCAACAACAGGAACGGGCAAGGCGGGCCGGGCTGAAAGGTATCGATGGCTTTTGCGCACGGCCTTGCGCCCCCTTCGGGCGCAGGGCCGGGATGATGGCGGACGGCGATCCGACGTTTTGAAAAAAGTCATCCGAAAGGGAGATCAGATGCATGCGTATACTGCAATCGCTGGAGAGGAAGTTGTTGAATATCGATGGCGCGCTCTCGAGGATCGAGAACAAAGTCTCGAGGATCGAGGAAAAGATGGCCACGAAAGAGGATCTGAACAAAATGGTTGCCGACATGACCGCTACCATGGTTGCCAAGGATGACCTGAACAAAATGATTGCCAACATGACCGCTACCATGGCCACGAAAGATGATGTGGCCAATCTGCTCGATGCTATCCACAACAAGAACGGGGGAGGCGGGCAAGGCTAGAAGGTATCGATATGGTCCTTGTATTCGCATGCCCTCCGATGCGGCTTGCGTGTTCGAAGAGCGATCCGTCAACGGGCGATCGATCCGAAGCGATCCGAGAAAAAACTTACGAATTCGCGAAAGTTCGATCCCGCACGCCCGACCCCCCATCTTCGACCTTCTCTTCGAGCCTCGCCTGACGGCATTCGCTTGGCGCTTCGCATCGAATATCGACGATATCGGCTCTCGAAAAAATCCCCCTCGTCTCAATCGTCGATCGAATCATCGATGCGGGCGGTCGGCGATTCGAACATCCAACCGATCATCCAACCGATCATCCAACCGATCATCCAATATGCAGGTACGATCGTTGCGCCGACGCCGAGATCGAAGATAGATGAGGATTCAAATCAACCGAGAGTCGTAAGCCCAGTGCAACAAAGCCTGGCGCTGCCTCGGCCTGCAGGAAAAATCCCCCTTCATACAGTGATTTCGGATCTGCGAGACATGACGGCGAAAGGCTTGCCAGCGTCGGATCTGGCGATCGTCGTCGACGGAACGCCGCCCTCGATAATAGCGGCAGTACCATTGGAACCATCCCCGGGGGTCGTCGGGGTGGATCCATCCCTTGCGCCGCCAGATCGATAACGGTTGCGAGGCCCTCACCTTGAAAAAATTCAGCGAAGGATCGGGGCGCCCGGGCGAGAGTTTCGCCCCTTCGAACCATGAGGCCGGGAACTCGTCTCGGCAATCGCAAAGATAGCAGCCGCCGAAAACCCCCAAGCGCAGCATCTGCTTCGGGGTCAGCTGCGGGGCGAAATCGGGATCGAAATCGCGTCCCGCCGGGGCGCTCGTCATATAAACATAGCCTCGTTGCATCTTGTCGTTGACTTGGATTCTCATTTCGACCTCTTTGAATGTCTGCTCATCGACGAACCGACGATGAGCGCCCCTCTCCTCGTCCTGCATGTTCGGCATTCGAGCCCGGGTTATCGTAAATTCTCCATCCCTTGGCGGTGCTTGTCCTGGCGATGCTTTTCAGCGAGCCGACCATCGACTCGATCATCGGCCCCATCATCGATCTTTTTACCAGAGACCCTTTTCGGATGAAGACCTGTCCTTTCGGAGCCTGGCCCTCCCCGATCACCGCCGAGGCCATTGCCGCCGGCAGCATCAGACTCTATTCCCCGGCCATCGACGACGGGCGGATCGCTTGGCTTGAAATCCGTCCGGAAGAGGGCGGGCGCAGCGTTTTCATGCGTCAAGACGAAAAGGGCGAGATCGAGGCCTTCACCCCCGATCCCTTGAGCGTGCGCTCCAAGGTGCACGAGTACGGTGGCGGAGCTTATGCCTTTTGCGGCGATCGGCTTTGGTTTTCGAACGAAGCCGACGGCCGCATCATGGTGCAGGAAAGTCCCTCGGCCGCCCCCCTTCCTTTGACTCGCCTCCTTGAA
>JFBG01000095.1 GCA_000583135.1 Thioalkalivibrio sp. HK1 | reverse complement strand
TCTGTACATCAAAAGGATTCAGCGATGAAACGCATCATATCGATGGCGCTCTATGCCCTTGTCGTTCTCCCGGCGGCGGTGAGCGCGGACTCGACCAACCCCGTCATTAAATTAAAGAGCAGCGGGGCGGTGATCCTTTCCGGCACCACTTCAGCCGGCGAATACAGCCTCACCATGACCGAAGGGCAGACCGTTACATTGACAGCGGAGCTCGGTGTATTAGGCACTGCCGGCCAAAGAAGAATCAGATTCCTGCAGAATTTCACAACGAGCAATCCGAGCAATACCTACAACCCGGATGTTCACATCGGCACCACCCCCGCAAGTCGGGATCAATTCCAGGACCACGCGACCAATCCCGCACAGTTCGGCTACAGAGCCAACAACGCGCGAATCAATTTTACCGACAGCAACTGGAACCAAGCGGTCGATGTCAACATCGAGGCGAAAGAAGACGACGATGCGGCAAACGAAACCTTCCGGATCCAAATCCCGACTGCAGACAACAACAGACAATATCTATATATCAACGGAACGATCACCGACAACGACACCATCGGTTATGACATCACCCCCACCGGCAAATCCTTGACGCTGAACGAAGGCTCCAACGGCACCTTCCAGGTGAGGTTGGCCACCATCCCGTCGATGGATGTCGAGGTGAGCCTGACCAAAACCGGCACCGACGACGTGACGATTTCCCCGGCCTCCTTGGACTACACCACAACGACTTGGAATACATACCAGACCGTGACCGTCACCGCCGCCAATGACGACGACGCCATTGCGGAGACGGCGTCGATCGCCCTCGAAGCCACGGGGGGGAATTACGATGATGTCGCCGACACCTTCTCGGTCAGTGTGACCGAAACCGATACCCGCGGGATCACCCTTTCGAAAACGAGTTTGGATTTGGATGAAGGCGATACCGATACCTTCACCGTGAAACTCGATAGCCAGCCGAGCGCAAACACCACCATCAATCTCGCAAGGTCATCACTGACCGCCACGGCGGTGGGGTTGTCCACGAGCGCCCTCGCCTTCACGACGTCGAACTGGAGTACGCCTCAGACCATCACCGTCACCGCCATAGAGGATGCCGATGCCTTGGATAGCTCGGGTTCGATCAATCTGACATCGAGTGGCGGAGATTACGAAACGGCGAATATCAGCAGCCAAATCACGGTGGATGTGGAGGATAACGATAGCATCGAAATCGTGCATACATCTCTTGCCGACATCGCCGAGGGCAGCAATCAGACGTTCAATGTCAGGCTCGGTTCCATGCCGAGCGGGAATGTGACGGTGAGTTTGGCGCAAACCGGAACCTCCAACTCCGATGTGACTTTCAGCCCCTCATCGCTGACGTTCGCACCTTCGGTTTGGAGCCTGAATCAGGAAGTGACCGTATCCGGCGCGGATGACGACGACGGCATCGAAGACCAAGCGACGATCCGGCTGACGGCCTCCGGCGGGGGCTACAACAGCGCCCCCACCAAGGATATATCGGTCACGGTGAACGACGACGATACCGCCGAGATGGTTGTCTCCGCAGACGATGTGGAGGTGGAAGAGGGATCGACCGCCACCTTCACGATAAGGTTGACGACACAGCCGAGCGCGGACGTGACGGTGACCCTCGCCCAAAGCGGAACCGCCGTTTCCGAGATCACGTTCACCTCTTCGTACACCTTCACGACCTCGAATTGGGGGACGGCTCAAACGGTGACCATCTCCGCCGCCGATGATACGAATACCGTCGATGAGAGTTTGACCATCAACGTGACGGCGGCGGGCGGGGACTACGCCGGCAAGACGGATACGGTCGATGTGGACGTGATCGATACCACCGTCGCCTTGATACTCGATCCGACCTCTTTGAATCTTGTCGAGGGCTCCAACGGCACCTTCGATGTGAAATTGAGGCGTCAGCCGGACCAAAACGCGCAAGTGACATTGACCAAAGCCAGCGGAAGCAGCGGCGACGTAACGCTCGATAAGAGCACGATGACTTTCACGACAACCAACTGGAATACGAATCAGACGGTAACCGTTTCCGCCGCCAACGATGCCGACTCCGATGACGATACGGCCACCATCACCCTCCAAGCCCAGTCCGGGACTGTCCAATCCACATCCACCTTGCCGGTCAGCGTGAAGGACAACACCCCCAAAGTGGTGGTTTCCAAGTCCAGTTTGAGCCTGAACGAAGAGGGTGCGACCGATACCTTCGAAGTGAAACTGAAAGCGGTGCAGCCGACGGCGAACCAAAATGTGACGGTGACCTTGACCTCCTCGGATGACGGGGTGACGGTCGATACCGATTCCACGACCACCGGCAATCAAGACACGCTGACCTTCACGAATGCGAACTGGGATACGAATCGGACGGTGACCGTCGCCGCCATTGCCGACCACAATACGATCGACGAGGATGTGACGATCGACATAGAGGCTTCGGGCGGAGCCTACGACAATGCCGCCGACGAAGAGGTGGATGTCTCGGTAAGCGACAACGACACCCCGGCATTGACGCTGTCGGCGACGACCTTGATGATCGACGAAGGGACTATGGTCAATATCCAGGTGAATCTCGCCACCCAACCGAGCGGGGATGTGACGGTGAGCATGGTCTCGTCGAATAGCGATGTGACGCTCGATACCGATCCGAATACGGACGGTGACCAAAGTACCTTGACCTTCACGAGCAGTAACTGGAATACGCAGCAAGATGTCCGTGTCACCGCCGCCCATGACGGCGAGGCCACCGATGATCCGGCGACGATCACCGTGAGCGCCTCCGGCGAGGAGTACGATAACCTCGCCGATATCGATATTTCGATAACGGTGGATGACGACGACAGCGCAGGCTTGACGATTTCCGTGCTGGAAAGGCTGGTCGAGGGCGAGAGCCAAACCTTCAAGGTGAAACTGAGTTCCGACCCGCTCTCGCAAGTGACGGTGGACTTGGCGCAAAGCGGAACGGCCAACCCCGATGTGACCTTCAGCCCCGCCCAACTCGTCTTCACCAGCAGCAACAATGGCTGGAATACGGAGCAAACGGTAACGGTTTCGTCCGCTGAGGACGACGATTCGAACGACGATACGGCGACGATCACCCTATCGGCATCGGGCGGCGCATCGGGGGCGAATAGCTACGCCGGTATCAGCCAAGATGTCAGCGTTCGGGTGCAAGACGACGATGATCCCGGCTTGCGCTTTTCGCGGACCCAGCCCATCGAAGTGTTCGAAGGCTCCACCGACGGGTTCCTTCTCAATGTGAGGCTACTCACCCGGCCCACTTCGAATGTGGTATTGACCCTCACATCAACCGGAAGCCCCGATGTGAAGTTCGATACCGATTTCAATCAGTCGGGTAATCAAAATTCGATGGTCTTCACGCCATCGAACTGGGATTCGGATCAAACGATCCGGATCACCGCCGACAACGATGAAGACTCCGCCCAAGACACCGCCACCATCACATTCGATGCCTCGGGCGCCGAATACGCCAATGTCCAGGATAGCGTGACGGTCAACGTAAAAGAGAACACCATCGATTTGAGGTTCGTACCCGTCACCCGCAATGTGAGCGTCCCCGAGGGAGACTCCCGTACCTACACCGCGGTCTTGTCGGTCAAGCCGGATGAGAATGTAGGGGTCGCTTTGAGGCAAAAGAACCCCTCCAACCCCGATGTGGAGTTCTTTCCGACGCATCTGCTTTTCACGCCATCGATCTGGGATACACCCCAAACCATCACCGTCACCACCGAGGAGGATGACGACGCCTCCGACGACATGGCCTTCATCGAGATGGAGACTTCGGGCGGCGGCGACGATTTCCGCAATGTCACCCGCACCGTCACGATCTCGGTTCCGGATCCCGATGAAGCCGGTTTGGTCACCACCCCGCAGAGTTTGAGGGTATTGGAGGGGGTGACTACCACCTTCACCGTGAGATTGGCGACCGATCCGATCGAGGATGCGATGGTGCTGGTGGAAAAGCCCTCGAATACGGATGTGATTGTCTATTGGCCGGGCAAGGGCTCGGACGACGACGACCCGAATCCGATGGTTTTTACATCATCGAACTGGGACGAGCCCATCACGGTGACCGTCGCCGTCAACCCCGACGATGATGCCATCGATGACGATGTGGAAATCATTTTGAAGAGCTCGGGCGGGGAAGATCAAGGCAGCAATAGCTATGCCATCGACGATACGAAAGTGCAGATGACAGTGATCGACGTCGACAAGCCCGGTTTGGTGCTTTCCCAAAGGCGATTGGAGATCGAAGAGGGTTTGGATGCCAACTTCACGGTGCAACTGCTCACCCGGCCGAGCGGGAATGTGACGGTGACCTTGAGCCAGCCGACCAATCCCGACGTGACGATCGATGTCGATATCCCCACCCCGGGCAGTCAATATCAGCTGACCTTCGAGCCCGATCAATGGGATACCCCTTTGCCGGTGAATATTTCCACCGTATCGGACCTCGATGCGGATGACGAAAGCGAGGTCATTTCCATGATGGCCTCGGGCGGGGGCTACGATTTGGTCGAGGTCAGGGGCCGGATGGTGCCGGTGGAGGCCAGGGTATCGGTGATGGTCAAGGACAAAAATCAGCCGGGGTCGTTGGTCTCCACTTTCGGCGTAGGCTCTTCCGATTCATCGGGATCGATGACCCTGACCGAGGGCGATGTGGTGAACTTCGATGTCGTTCTCAATGTCCAGCCGACGGAGAATGTCAGCGTCAATCTGACGAGCGACAACCCCGATGTCGTCTTCGATCCGGATAGGATCGTGTTCACGCCTTCACCTGCGGATACGGGCTCGACATCGAGCGCGATGTCGGATCCGACCCCGCATCTTCCAAGCGCGAGCGCCACCGCCTCCACGACGTCGATGTGGAATGCGCCGGTGACTATCCAAGTAAGCGTCATGGATGACGACGATTCCTTCTTGGAGACGGCGAGGATCATCATCATGGCCTCGGGCGGAAACTACGTCAACACCCGCATCATTCGTCATCTGAATATCAAGGACGATGATCGGGTGGATCCCGGCCCCGGTCTTGCGCGCCCCGGGGATCCGTTGACCTGGGAGGCGAAGTCCTACGCCTTTGCCATTCCCCCGATGACCAACGGCGATCAGGCGACGGTGCGTTTGCAGTGCAAGGAACCAAGCGAGAGCTGCGATGCCTTCTTCGACTGCACGGCGCAAAATGACAGCAGGACCTATCGCGGGCTATGGTCTCGGAGTATCCCCGCTCGTGGCGCCGACACCGCGACACTGAGCGATATCGCCGAGATCGTCAACGACTCCTTCGAAAGGCAAGGGCGCTTGGCTTGCATTATTCGCTCGGAGCAGAATTTGGTCACCCAAGTGTGGACCCGCTCGGGAGACGGCGTTCTCGTCAACAACAGCCAGTTGATTCACAGCGATTCGAATCACGAGGCGGATATCGGCACCATTCCGTCGCCGCGCACCGGTGATCGATCGAATATCCGCATTCGCTGCAACAAGGGCGGGGTCAAAGAATGCACCGGCACGAGGCTGGAGTGCGCCGAGGATGACGGAACCGTCCATGTCGCCGACATCGGGGCGATCCTGCGAGGTATCGTGAGGCATGTGCAGACCGAGGAGCTACAGGATCTGCTCGAACATCGATGGGAAGGGCTGGGACTTTCGTGCACGGTCCTTTCCGATCAGGCCTTTACCGTGCAGATCCTGACCCGCACCGGTGGCGGCGGAGCGTTGGTCAACAATAGCGCCGTGAGCGCAAGATAAGAGTCCTGCCATATCGGAAAACCCGGCGGATAACGAGCCCGAAACCATGACGGGGCCGCTGGTCTTTGCGCCCCGTCATCGCTTTATCTCTCGCCGGCCAAAGGTTCGGCCGAGCCGAAGTGCCATCCGTCAAAGACCGGATCGTTGCCCGGATTTCCAAAAGCGGCCCTCTACCTGCGAGTTCGAGACGATCGCCGCTAAGGGGGGCTACGGCTCCCTTTTCTTGTCCTGCCCATCGAAGGGATGATCGGCGTCTTTTTTGCAAGCAATGCCTTTGGCCTGCCATATCGAGTGGGCTTATTTAACGATCGAACAAGGTGTCTGCGGCCTTGGGCTTTTTCGTCATCCTGGCTCTTCGATACGCCGGCGCCCACCGCCTCTTTTCTCGCCATCCCCAAATCGTTGGCCGATGAAGCGCCCTCGTCGTTTCGCCGCAATCATCTCGAAATAGGCAAGCCATGACCCCGCCCGACGATCCCGCCCTCGATACCCTGCTTGCGCGCGGCGGGGATTACATCGATCCCGAGACCGGGGCCATCGTGCCCCCGATCCACACTTCGACCACCTACGCCCGCGATCGAAATTACGATCCCATCGGTTACCTCTACGCCCGCAATTCCCACCCCACAGCGCAGCAGGTGGAGGAGGTACTGGCTTCGATCGAGGGCGCCCGCGCGGCGCTCCTTTTCGCTTCGGGGTTGGCCGGGGTCAGCGCTTTTTTCGAGACCCTTCGTGCCGGCGATCGGGTGATCGCGCCGCGAATCATGTATTACGGCGCCGCGAAGTGGCTGCAACGGCTGGCCGAGCGCCGCGGGATCGATCTGCGCTTTTTCGATGCCACCGAATCGGGCGCGCTTGTAGGTGCCCTCGAATCATCCGCCGACGCCGGCTCTAAAGGGCAGACGGCGGTCTGGATCGAGCCGTTGGTCAATCCGACATGGGATGTGATCGATATCCGTGCCGCCGCTCGCGCCGCCAAAAGCGCAGGGGCGATCCTTGCGGTCGATGCCACCGTCACCCCGCCGGTCGGTTTGCGAGCGCTGGATGCGGGGGCGGATTTCGTCTTTCATTCCGCCACCAAATATCTTGCGGGCCATAGCGATGTCACCGCCGGGGTCATCGCCGGCCGCGATGACGACGAGCGATGGCAGGATCTTCTCCTCGCCCGCACGCTGATGGGCGGGGTAATCGGCCCGTTCGAGGCTTGGCTGCTGCTGCGGGGCATGCGTACCTTGCATCTGCGCTATGCGCGCCAATGCGAAAATGCGATGGCCATCGCGCAGCATTTCAAGGCCCATCCGCGATTGGAGAGGGTGCTCTACCCCGGCCTTGCCGAGCATCCCGGACATGCGATCGCCAAAGAGCAGATGAAGGGCGGATTCGGAGGGATGCTCTCTTTGCTGGTGCGCGGGGATGCTTTGGCGGCGCAGCGGGTGGCGACCCGCACCTCGCTCTTCGTGCCTGCGACTTCCTTGGGCGGAGTCGAGAGTCTGATCGAGCATCGGGCATCGGTCGAGGGTCCGCAGAGCCTCGTTCCGGGCAATTTGCTGCGCTTGTCGGTCGGGATCGAGCGGGCGGAGGATCTGATCGCCGATTTGGAGCGAGCATTGACCTAAGAGATCCTTCGCTCGAAAAGCGCGGCTTTTTTTTCGAACTCGAAAAGCGGCAATCCCCGCAGGGGTTCGGCTTTCGATTCGTGGAGCGATTGTCGATGCGTTCCTTGATATCTTTCTTTCGATCGGCATGCTTTCGATGGTCATGCTCTCGATCGACCCGCTCTCGATCGTCATGCGTGATCGCCGGCTGATCTTGCAAAGCCGATCGCCTCTTTCTCCCCCGTGTCCTCCCGCCTTCACCTCTTCGGTGTTTTCCTTCGCTTGGGCTGTATCGCCTTCGGCGGTCCCATCGCTCATCTGTCGCTCTTTCACGAAGAGTTCGTTCGGCGTCGACGATGGCTCGACGAAGAGCGCTACGCGGATCTGATCGCCCTTTGTCAGTTCCTGCCGGGTCCGGCGAGCAGTCAGGTGGGAATGGCCGTCGGCTGGATGCGCGGCGGCTATGCGGGGGCGTTGATCGCTTGGATCGCCTTCACCGCTCCGGGTGCGATCTTGATGACCCTCTCGGCGTTGGCCATCGCATCAAGCCTTGCCGGGTCCGAGCCGGGCGATGCACCGGCGTGGCTCTCGTCCTTGGGACTCGTGGTGGTGGCCATCGTCACCCAAGCGCTATGGGCGATGGGGCGGCATTCATGGGTGGGGGCAAGGCGGATCACGATCGGCCTCATGGCAGCAGTGGTGTTGATCTTTTTTCCCGCGCTGCAACTGCCGGTGATCGCCGCCGGAGCCCTTGCCGGTCTGCTATGGCTGCGAGAGCCGGTGCCTTCGCCGAACATGTCGAGCCCGCCTGCACCTTTTGCGCCCTCATCACCCGCCCCGAGCCTCGCTCGCAGCG
>JFBG01000094.1 GCA_000583135.1 Thioalkalivibrio sp. HK1 | reverse complement strand
GTTCGTTATCGATATCGATGCTCCGCTCGCGTTCGATTGCGCTTTCGAGTGCTTTGTCCTCGTTGTCCGCTTGCGATGCGGTGGATGCTTGGCCTTGCGCCCGATGCATCGGTGTGGCGGGCGAGGCTTCGAAGGTCGGTTTCGCCCCGGCGCCGTCTTGCACCGTTTCGACTTCGTTGTGAACGGCGTGGAGGCGGCGGGTGGCGCCCAAGGTCTCCGCGAGTTGACGACCGATATGGGCGATCTCCGATATCGGGAGGAAGGCGGCCATCGCCAGCAAGGTGAGCATCGGCAAGGCGGTGTCTTTCAGGGCTCCGGCTTCGACTTGCCATGCCCCGACCATGATCACCACGAGTCCCCCGAGTCCGGTTGCGACCTCCAAGATCGCCTTTTGTTTGGCGAGGTCGGAGAAGAAGGAGAGGCGTAGGCGGTGGTGGTGCCGATTCAATGCCGCGAACGCCTCGGCGCGCGATCCGGCGCGCTCGAAGGAAATGATTTCCGCCAGTCCTTGGATGGTGTCGACGGCGTGGATATGCATCTCCCCGAAGGCCTCCCGCGCCAGCGATCCGCGAATGTCGATACGGCGTCGGGCCAAAAAGGGGCTGATGGCCACCAGCGCAAGGAAGGGAAGAAGAGCCAGCGCCAAGGGCATGCCGAAGTGCCATAGGGTGCCGATCACCGCCGCCGGAACCAGCACCGCAACGAAAAAGGGCGCAACGGTGTGGGCGAAGAAATATTCCACCAGTTCCACATCGCCGGTGGCGGTGGCTACCAAGTCGCCGCTATGCCGACGAACCAGCCAAGCGGGAGCGAGGCGGTCGATCTTGCGATAAAGGGCGATGCGCATATCGGCGAGCATCCGAAAGGCCATATCGTGCGCCAACCATGATTCCAGCCAATGCAGGATTCCGGCCAGCGGGGCGATGATGGCGAGGATGATCAAGGGCTCCATCCACGGTTGGCCTTGTTTGACCGCAGCCACCGCCAGTGCGCTCATCACTCCGATGCCGATCAAGGCCGCAACCCGCGCAAGCCCCAGTAGCAGCACCAGCAAGAGTCTTCCCTTCCACGGCGTGACATGGGCGAGCAGGGCGCGGAACGCTCCGGCCCAGCCGAGATCTCGGGCGCGCAAGACCGCCTCGCTGATGGGGGGCTGGATATCGGCTTCGTCCGGGTCCGGGTCTTCGGTGGGCGGGGAAAGCGGTTCGTGGCGATCGGGCGCTTCGGTTTCGCTCAAAGGAGGGCGGGTGCCGGTTTCGTCCGTACCCGGGTCCTCGGTGGGCGGTTGAGGCGATCCTCGATAGTCGCCCGCTTCGATCTCGTCATCGAGGGCAAAGGAGGACGATTCTCGATATCTGCGCTCGGCGCTCACTCCTCTAAGTGCGCTTCGATCCGGCATCGAAGAGGGGTTGCGCTCAGGGGGCGAGGGATCGGCTTGCGTTTCGCTCGCACTCGATATCGCACTCGTTTCACCTGAATCAAGCGGATCGGGTCGATCGTTGGGGGCGGCATCGAGGTCGCTGTCTTCGGCTTGCGTTCCCATCAGGCGGAAATAGGTGCCGCGGTTGCGCATCAGATCCTCGTGCCGCCCGCTTTCGATGATGGTGCCGCGCTCCAAGACCGCGATGCGATCGGTGGCGATGACGCTCGACAGCCGGTGGGCGAAGATCAGTGTGGTGCGACCGATCATCAGTCGATCCAAGGCTTGTACGATCAAAGCCTCGTTTTGGGCATCGACGGCGGAGAGGGCTTCGTCGAGGATCAGGATCGGGGCGTTTTTGAGCAGGGCGCGGGCGATGGCGATCCGCTGTCTTTGTCCGCCGGAAAGGCGAATCCCGCGCTCCCCGACGATCGTCTGCATCCCTTGGGGCAGGCGGCGGATGAAATCCCACGCATTGGCGGCGCGAGCCGCGGCTTCGATCTCCTCCGGGCCGGCATCGGGATTGCCGAAACGCAGGTTTTCCTCCACCGTGGCGTGAAAAAGCCGGACATCCTGACCGACCACCGCGATATGACGATGGATATCCGCCGGTGAAAGCGTTCGTAGATCGTGCCCCCCGAGCCGCACCCTTCCCTTGTCGGGATCGTGAAAGCGCAAGAGCAGGCGAACGATGGTCGATTTGCCGGCGCCGCTTTCTCCGACGAACCCCACCCGCTCGCCGGCATCGATGCGAAAGGAGAGTCCTTGGTGGGCCAAGCGGCGACCGCCGGGATAGGCGAAGGAGATATCCTCGAATTCGATGGAGGGTTCGAGGGCTCCATCGAGAACGACGGGGGCGGCCGGTGGCTCGACCTTCGCCTTCGCCTCCAAGATCGAGAGGATTCCCAAGGCTGCGGCTTGCCCCGTCATTCCGTTATGCAGCATGGCCCGCAGATCCCTTTGCGGCCGGAAGACCTCGATCCCGGTCATGAGGACGATCAGCAGGGTTGTCGTATCCATCAGCCCTTGGGATACGCGCAGGGCACCGAAGCCGATCAGCGCCGCGCTGCCGACGGCGATGGCGGTATCGCTGATGCCGCGGGTGAGGGCGTTGGTCGCCAGCACCCACATCGTGCTGCGGAAAACTTCGTGCGCCCTTTTGGCCAGCATCTCGCCGCGCGCCCCGCTTTGGCCGAAGGCCTTGAGGGTGGCGATTCCTTGGAGGGCGTCAAGGAGTTCCGCGGCGAATCCGCGCCAAGCGACGGAGCGGCGCTTGCTGTTGGCCGCATCCCATCGATGAAAGAGCGAGGGGGCGAGTAGGGCCAGGGCGGCGAAGGCCAGGAGCAAGGCGGCGATGGGGAGATCGAGAAAGGCGAGGAAGGCGAAGACCAGCAAGGGAGTGATCACCGCGACCATCAGTTGCGGCAGATATTCCCCGAAATAGATTTCGAGTTGTTCCACGCCATCGACCAGCGAGAGCAGCACGTCGCCGGTGCGCTCGAAGCCGAAATGGGCTGGCCCTAAGGCAATCAGCTTATCGTGCAGGCGTCGGCGTAAGACGAGTTGCACTTTGGCTGCGGTGCGATGCGCGATCATCGTTCGAGCGTGCTCGAGCGTACCGCGCAGCACCATCACCGCCGCCACCGCCGCAAAGGGAAGGGCAAGATCTGAGAATCCGGCCCCCTCGAAGACGAGCGCGAGCAGCCAGCCCAGCAATGCCAGCCGCCCGATGCCGACCAAGGAGGCGGCGACTCCCGTTGCCACCGCCCCCGCAATCCGAAGCCGCACCCCGCAGGTGAACTCCCAAAGGCGAGGTTCAAGAAACATCGCGGGGCATTCGATCCTCTCTTTTGACGAAGAGGCGGCGATGGGGTTGGAAGGGGTTTGCGCTCATCTCGAATATTTGCTGTGGTGGCCGTGCCGGGTCTCGATCCAAATGTATCGGTGCGGGTTCGTGCTTGTGGGTTCGTTCGTCGGCCGTGTCCGTCGGCCATCGTCGCCGTCAAACCAGTCCGGCGGCGGTGTTTCGGATTTCCTCGACCGCGGTGTCGATATCCTCGGGGGCGGTTTCGATGGCTCCGACCTGGAAGCGGATCGCGAGGCGATCGTCGATGCGGGTGGGGGTGAGGTAGATGCGTCCGGTGTCGTTGATGCGGGCCAAGAGGTCGAGGTTGAGGGTGTCGAGGGCGTCTGGAGTCAGTCCTGCGGGGGCGAGGCGGAAGGTGAAGAGGCTCAAGATCGGGGGGGTGACGATCTCGATATCGCTGTCGATCGCGATGCGCTCGGCGACCTCGTTGGCCCATCGCACATGGTTTCGCATCATCGATCGAAGGCGGGCGAGGCCTTCGGCGCGCAGCAAGAACCAGACCTTCAGGGCGCGGAATCGTCGTCCGAGTTGGAGGGAGAGGTCGCAGAGGTTGCGGATCTCGCCCTCGTTGCCGTGGGTGCCGAGGTATTCGGGGGCGATGGTGAGGGTGTTGCGCAAGGTGTTTTCGTCTCGCAGCAGGTGTATCGAGCATTCCAGTTGCGCCCCCAGCCATTTATGGGCGTTGAGGACGATGGAATCGGCGTGTTCGGCCCCGTGCCACAGGGTGCGAAATTCCGGGCAGATCATCGCCGAGCCGGCCCAAGCGGCATCGACGTGGAGGTAAAGGGATTCGCTTTTCGCCACTTGGGAGATGGCGGCGACATCGTCGCAAGCCCCGGTGGAGGTGCCGCCGACGGCGGCGACGATACCGGCGGGGAGGAAGCCGGATGCGCGGTCTTGGGCGATCGCCTCGCGCAAGGCTGCCGGATCCATGCTCCGCATCGGGCCACGGGTGGGGATGCGAACGAGGTTGTCGGCGCCGATGCCGGAGAACCATAGCGCGCGGTCGATCGAGCTGTGGACTTCGTTCGAGGCGTAGATCCGAAGCGCCGGTTGTCCGGCCAATCCGCGGGTGTTGCCTTTGCCGTCGAGTGCGCGCTCGCGCATGGTCAGGATCGCGGCGAGGGTCGCCGAGGAGGCCGTGTCTTGGATCACTCCGCCGAATTCCGCCGGCAGTCCGACGGCGTCTCGTAGCCACTCGATCATCCTTCGTTCCAACTCGGTGGCGGCGGGGGAGGTCTGCCAGAGCATGCATTGGGCGGCCATCGTATCCGCGAGGATCTCGGCCAGCACCGAGGCGGGGGCGGCATTCGCCGGAAAATAGGCGAAGAAGCGCGGATGCTGCCAGTGGGTCATGCCGGGAAGGATGGTGCGCTCGAAATCCGCAAAGATATCTTCCATCCGCTCCGGCTCTTCCGGCGCGCAAGGGGGCAGGGATTTTAGGATCTCCCCCATTTCGACTTGCGAGCGTACCGGGTGCTCGCGCAAGGTGCGACGGTAATTCGCCCCCCAGCGCACGGCTTTTTGTCCCCAGTATTCGAATGTTTCCCACTGCATGGTTCGCCTCCGGTCGGTTATCGCCATTTTTCGGGTTCTTCGCAAGCCCGCCAAAGATACCAAGCGGCGACGCTGCGCCACGGGCGCCAGCGCTCGCCCGCATCGAGCAGTTCCTGGGGTTCGGGCATCGATTCGTTTCGTCGGCAGAGCATGAAGCCGCGGCGTACGCCGAGGTCGGTGGCGGGCAGGACATCGGCGCGGTCGAGGTTGAAGATCAGCAGCATCTCGACCGTCCACTGTCCGATGCCGCGGATCCGGATCAGATCTTCGATGATGGCCTCGTCGCTCATGGTCTGGAGTTTTCGCTTGCTCGGAACCCCGCGGGCGGCGACCTTCATCGCCAGATCGCGCACCGCGACGATCTTCGGGCGCGAAAGGCCGGCGGAGCGCAAGGTCTCGTCATCCATGGCAAGGAGGGCGCGGGCGCTCGGGCGGTGGCCGGGAAAAAGGGCGAGAAGGCGGGTGTGGATGGTTTTGGCGGCCTTGCCCGAGAGTTGTTGGTAGACGATCGAGCGCAAGAGGGCGTCGAAGGGCGAGCGCATCTCGCCGCGATTTTGCGGTCTTCGCGGCTCCATCGCATCGATGATGCGCCCGAGGTCTTTGTCGCGGCGACGCAGCTCGGTGATGGCGAGATCCCAGTCGAAGCGTTCCATGGAAGTCTTTGTCTCTTTGAAAAGGGTGGCGGGTGCGGCCATTCGCCCTCGGTTCAAGGAAGGCGGGCGGGGCGCTCGCTGCGGTGTCGTCGTGATTTTATGGCGGCCAGCATGGTCTTTTCGAAGGGGGGGCGACCTTCAATCGAGACCCGAGCGAAAAGCCGATGGTCGGCGGTGTGCGCTCAAGCCGATTCCTCGGGCCTTCCTTCGGTGTTCGATGCGGCATCGGGTCGGCGAAGGGCGATCCGGCGTACCTTGCCGGTGGTGGTCATCGGCAGGGAGTCGATGAACTCGATCTCGCGTGGATATTCGTGGGCCGCAAGGCGGTTGCGAACATCGAGACGAATCTCCTCGGCCAAGCGCTCGCTTTTTTCGAAGCCCGATTCGAGCACGATGAAGGCTTTGATCCGCTCTCCGCGCAGCGTATCCGGAACCCCGACGACCGCGCTTTGACGCACCGCGGGATGCCCGAGCAGGCAATCCTCGATTTCGCCGGGGCCGATGCGATAACCGGCGCTGGAAATCACATCGTCTTTTCGCCCCATGAAGCGGAAAAAACCGTCTTCGTCGCGCACTCCCAGGTCGCCGGTACGAAACCATTCGCCGGTGAATTTTTCCTCGCTCGCCGCCTCGTTTTTCCAATAGCCGAGAAACATCACCGGATCATCTCGATGCACCGCGAGTTCTCCGATCGCTCCTGAGGCGACCTCGACCCCCGCATCGTCGATCGCTCGCACCCGATGGCCGGGGTAGGGCTTGCCCATCGAGCCCGCTTTGGGCGGCAAGATCGCACAGCAGTTGCCGACCAGATAGTTGCATTCCGTTTGCCCCCACATCTCGTTGATATCGATCGAAAGGACGCTCTTGGCCCATTGCGCGACATGAGCGCCGACTTCTTCCCCCGCGGACATGATGGTGCGCATGGAGATATCGTCGAAAGCGCGATCCGGAAGGTGCATCATCAGCTTCAAGGCCGTCGGGGGGATGAAGGCGTTGCGCACCCGATATTTTTCGATGGTCTTGATGGTTCGCTCGGGATCGAAAGGCCCGTGATCGCAGCCGAGTACCGGCACGGCGTAGCGAAGGGCGGGCATCAGGGCATCGATCAGTCCGCCGGTCCAAGCCCAGTCCGCCGGGGTCCACATCAGGTCCTTCGGCTGGGGAAAGAAATGGTGGGAGAGTTCGAATCCGGGAAGGTTTCCCAAAAGGCAGCGATGGGGGTTGAGCGAGCCCTTGGGCGGGCCGGTGGTGCCGGAGGTGTAGATCAGCAAGGCGGGATCGTTCGCGCCGGTGGCGCTCGCTTCGAAGGCAGGCTTTGCATTGTTCAGCAGATCGTCAAAACCATGAGTTCTGCCACCGGCGCTGTCGATGCCCTTTGCGCTTTTGGTTTGAAGATCACAGATCACCAGATCCAGCGGCTCGCCGAGATGGGACCTTAAGTGCTCGATACGCTCTTTGCGGGCAAGATCGGTGATCAGGAGACGGGCCCCGCTATCGCTCGTTCTGAAAGCGAGGGCTTCGGGGCCGAAGAGGATCGAAAGGGGCATGGCGATCCCCCCGATCTTGGAGATCGCGATATGCGAGATGGCGGTTTCGAGGCGTTGCGGAAGGCAGATCCCGACCCGATCCCCGCGCTTGATCCCGATCCCTTCGAGGGCGTTGGCCAGTCGGTCGCTTCGCTCTTTCAGCTGTGCGAAACTCAACCGGCGCTCGATTCCTCGGGCATCCTCGCAAATCAGCGCGGTGCGATCCGGGTGCCGCGCCGCCGGTCGGTCGCAGATATCGACTCCGATGTTATATCGATCGGGGATATTCCACTCGAAGGTGCGCCGGATCTCGTCGAAGGAGTCGGCGGATGCTTCGATCAGCCTGATGGGAGAGCCGGCAGGTGTCGTCATCGTCTTTCCTTCGCTTTCGCATCGAGATCGCCAAGGGCGAAAAGCGGGCGCGGGCGGATGGCGGGTCGATCTTGATTGCCTCGGATGTTCTATGGATGGTATAGGATTTACCCTTTTCCATTTCGAATCGCGGTGTGGATTTCGATGCTACAGGCATTCCTTATCGGCGATTCCTTCGAGCGGTTTTCGCGATCAAGACCCTGAGGACAAGCGCATGGAAGATTTTCTCGCTCTTCGAGTGCATCGAAAGGATAAGGAAGTCGAGTCTCGTTTGGAACGAATCACCCTTGATGATATTTCCGAAGGTGATGTCGTCATTCGTTGTGCATGGTCCGATATCAACTATAAGGATGCGCTGGCGGTCACCGGCAAAGGGCGGATCATGAAGCGCTTTCCGATGGTCGCCGGGATCGATGTCGCCGGAACCGTTCATCACTCGCAAGATCCCGCTTGGCCCGAGGGTACCCCGGTGGTGGTTACCGGCTTCGGCCTCGGGGAGGAGCACGACGGGGGCTACGGCGAATACGCGCGAGTTCCCGCCGATTGGCTCGTTGGATTGCCGGAAGGCCTTTCGCAGCGCGATAGCATGGCGATCGGGACCGCGGGATTCACGGCGGCGTTGGCCGTGGATCAAATGGAGCGCAATCGTCAGCGTCCCGATGGCGGGCCGATATTGGTCAACGGAGCCACCGGAGGGGTCGGGAGTTTCGCCATCGACATGCTGGCGGGGCTCGGCTACGAGGTGGTGGCTTTTACCGGCAAACGGGATCAGGATCAATATCTTCGCACCCTCGGGGCGAAGCGCATTCTCTACCGCGACGAGGTGGAGATCGGTACGAAGCCGCTCGAAAAACCCCTATGGGCGGGGGCGGTGGATAATGTCGGGGGGCGAGAACTCGCTTGGTTGACGCGCACGATGAAGCCCGGCGGCAATATCGCTTCCATCGGTCTGGCGGGCGGGTTCGTCCTTGAAACCACGGTGATGCCTTTCATCCTGCGCGGGGTGAATCTGCTCGGGATCAACAGCGTTTATGTCGAGAGCGCTTGGCGGCAGCGGATCTGGCAGCGTTTGGCATCGGACTTGAAGCCTCGCCATCTGGATCGGATCGTCACCTCGGAAATCGCCTTGGCCGATTTGCCCACGGCCTTCGATGCCTATATCAATGGGAAGGTGACCGGTCGGGCGGTGGTGCGCATCGCCGGGGATTGATGCCACGCCCCTTTTTCGCTTGCTTGAAGTGCAAGCGGAGGATTCGATCGAGGGATTTCGTCGGCAAAAACGAAAAAAGCCCCGGGATGATGTCCCGGGGCTTTTTTTCGAAAGGCTCGAAGCAAGTGTCGAGCCCTTCGATCGAGCCATCAAGCGCCCTTGTTCTTCTCCTGATACTCGTATTCGGTCAGCTTCATAATGACCTTCACCAAGTTCTGGTAGGTGCCCGCAAGGGAGGTGCCGACCCGGTACTTGCCATGAACGATGATCGTCGGGGTGCCCCGTATTCCGTATCGCTGCTGCATCACCAAGGATTTATTGATATTGGAGTTGACGGTGAAGGATTCCCAAGTTTGGTCGAGCTTATCCTTGTCCACCCCGCTGCGCTCGTTGTAGAAATCGATGATGGCCTCCTTGGTTTCGAGCCTGTTCCCTTCTTTGTGAATCTCGTCGAAGAACTCTCGGTGGTGCTTTTCCGCGATACCGAGGGCTTGGGCGGTGTAGAAGCCCTGGGCATGGATCAGCCAAGAATCTCTGAAAATGGCCGGTAGGCGTCGAACCTCGACATAATCGGGCAGGTTCTGCTCCACATATTCCATAACGGGGAGGAATTGATAGCAGCCGGGGCAGCCGTACCAGAACACATCGACGACCTCGATGTTATCTCCGGTTTCGACGGGTTGGGGCTGGGCAAGGACTTCGTACATGCCCTCGATATCGGAGATATCGACGGGTTGGGCGAAGGCGACGCTGCCTAAAAACAAAGAGAAAACGATCGCCAATGTCGATCGCAAGAAAGAACCCCGATGTCGGATCCGGGCGGATTGGATCGGGGTGCTGGGAATCGGGTATTTCATCGGGATGTCTCCGGTAGGACAAAGGGGTTCTTTTCGATATCCGATCGATATCCGGTCTTCACCGACGGGCGGTGAGATAAGGGTGTCGGTCTCGCTCGGGAGATCGCAGGGCTTTTTGACATGATCGTTCCAAAGCATTGCCTGGACAACGGTGATCCGTGGAAAGGGCGATCGAACGATGGATTCCAATATCAATGCAGGCCTGCGATATATTCGCTGACGGCTTTCATCTCCATCGGGCTCATCAAGCGCACTGCGTCGGCCATCATCGAATTCGTATCGTTGGAGCGGGCTCCTGCGCGCCAATCGTCGAGCTGCTTTGCGGTGTAGACGGCATGTTGGCCTGCGATGCGGGGAAATCCCGCCGGGCCGTTCCCCAAGCCTTTGGGACCATGGCAGGCGATGCAGGCCGGGACTCCGGATTCGACGATGCCGCCTCGATAGATCCGCTCTCCCAAGTCGTGCAGCGCTTCGCTCGCATAGCCTCCGGTCGATGGTTGGGATTCGTAGTAAGCCGATATATCCGCGATATCCTCTTCCGTGAGGTTGGCGATCATGGGGGCCATCAGGGCGTTGTTGCGCGTTTTTCCTTCCATGAAATCGCGGATCTGCTTTGCGGTATAGGAGGCATGTTGGCCTGCGAGATTGGGCCATTCCGGATTGACGCTGTTGCCGCCGGCGCCATGACAGGCGGCGCAGACCGCAGCTTTTCTCTCTCCCGCCACGATGTCGCCGTCGGCAAAGGCGGAGCCGATGGCGGCAAATAACAGCAAGGTGATCACGCTTCGCTTCAAGGCTTGGAACCTCCAAGTGTCACTTCATCGGTATGGCGGTCGGGTGTTGTCGGGCCGAGCGGGTCTTTACAATGTCCGGTTCGGTGATCGATCGATTTTTCGAGGCGAGCCCGATTTTTCAAGACAAGCCCGATTTTTCAAGACAAGCATTGCGAGATCGGCGCAATGCCGTTTCGCAAGACGGAATCGATCCAAGAAGGCGGCTTGGATTTCGCACCCGATCGGATGTGAATTTTATAGCATAAACGAGACGGTTTCGGGCAACGAAGGAAGAGGGGCTCGATAGGGTTCGATGGTGCCTTCGAGCGAAGAAGAGCAAGCGCAATCGAAGAACAAGATACCCTTTCGAAATTCCCCGGTGGAGATCGACCATGCTTGATTACCGGCAGACCAAGTTTCTCGTCAGTGCATCCAAGGTGCGTGAATTTCCTCTCGACGAGGGTCGGGAGGTGGCTTTCGCGGGGCGCTCCAATGCCGGCAAATCAAGCCTTATCAACGCGCTTTGTCGGCGCAAGGCTCTTGCCCGCACCAGCCGCACTCCGGGGCGCACCCGGCTCATCAACTTCTTCGGCGTGGGGGATTCCCTGCGCTTGGTCGATCTTCCCGGCTACGGCTACGCCAAGGCGCCTCGTTCGATGAGTCAGGCGTGGGGGAGGCTGGTCGAGGAATATCTTCACCGGCGTCGATCGTTGGCAGGGGTGGTCTTGTTGATGGATATTCGCCATCCCTTGACCGCTCTGGATCGGATATTGATCGAGGGATGTCGCCTCGGCGAGATCCCGCTGCTGATGGTGCTTTCCAAGGCGGATAAATTGGCATCGAAAAGGCGGAGCATGGCCATCAAGGAGGTGAGGCTCTCTCTTTGCGATCTCTTTGCGGAAGGTTCGACAAATGAGCGATCGAATCTCGATGCGATCGGGCAAGGGCGATCGCCGCCGACCCCGCCGAAGGTGATGGCGCATTCCGTTCCGGGCAAAATCGGATACGAGGATCTGGCGGCTCATCTATCCGATTGGCTCGAAGGGGAGTGAGAGTCGGTTTTTCGATCGTCGGCGAGGCGCCGATCCGCTTCGCTTTTCCTTTGTTTTTCCGTTGCATTGAAGTGGCAGGGGCCAAGGGCAAGGCGCCGCTTCGATCGGGGCGATTCCTACCTCGGATCGGGGCCAAAAAAGCCTTGTGAACGGGCGAGCGAAAAAGCCTTCGGGCTCGGTGAATACAGGCTTTTTTCGATGGATCGAATCTTGGGCAAAAAAATCATCCACATAGCGAGACGGTTTTTTCGAACGCTCTTTCAAGGCCCTTTCGGACCTCGGAATATACTGATAAAATGTTGTAAGTTATTGAATATAAAGAGATTTGATTTTGTTTTCATGATTTTCCCCGACTCGAGACGTCGAATTTCGGCCCCTGGATCGAGCCCTCTTGCGAGTTTTTCTCACAAGGTTGTCCACAGGCGAGGGCCGTTATTTTTTTCCTTGATATGACAAAGAGTTGGCGTTTTTTGATCGATTGAAACGATCCTCGAACAAGGGCTTGCAAGGGGGCTATCGGACGTGAAGATTGTGTGAAAAAAACGCATCGACGGGGTTCTTCGGATGCCGCCTTGGTTCGCCGAAGCAGGCATCTGCGGGCAAGGAATTCCCGGATCGATATCGGGCAAGGCGATACTGCCCTCGGTGCGCTACCTTTCAAGGTTTGTCCGGCTCGATTTCCTTCGACGAGCCACCCTCGGGGGCTTTTCTCGGCGATATTGTCGCGATATCGCCATGGCGATCCCGGTATCGGCGTCGTTGTCGCAAGCGTATCAGACGCTCCGCCCCCCACGCAAAGCGCACCGCGATTTGCCCCAAAATCGCGCTGGCAAGTCCGAGCGCAAGGCACCCGACGAGGATCGGCAGCCATGAATGGTGCATCCCTTGCCATAGCCATTCGAACCATCCCACCGTATGCAAGGGATCTTCCCCTTGTCCGAGGATCCAAGTGCCCAAGCCGTAGGCGCCGATGAGCATCGGGGGGATGGTCAAGGGGTTGCTGATCCAGACCAACAGCACGCAAAGGGGGAGGTTGCAGCGAATGATCAGCGCCGCCCCGGCGGCGATGAACATCTGGAAGGGAAGCGGGATCCAAGCCACGAAGAGGCCGACGGAGACCGCCCATGAGACCGAATGGAGGTTCAGCCGCCATAGATTCTCGGCCTTCGATTCACGGCCCAAGAATGAGGAATTGCGGAAAAGATCACCCGATACCTTGCGGAATTCGCCGATTCGTTTACGCAGGAAGGCTCGCATGATCGTTAATCTAGGCCAATCGAGGGTTGTTATCGGATCATCGAGACGATTGTCGATCCAAATCGCCGATCCGCATTGCCGATCGTCATCGTCGATCAGTATCGTCGATCGATATCGCCGATCGATATGGCTCGAATGCCGCAAGATCGCTCATGATCGAGTTCATATCGACAAGAGTACAAATTTATGAACGACAGGGTATGAAAGATTTTACATATCGATATCAAGGCAAGGGCCTAAGGATATTCAAGTGCCTCGATGCAAGGGGCTCTGCCTGAGTTTTCCACCGATCGGCCATTTTCAAGAAGTCGTTTTTTTCGGATGCGTCATTCGTTTTTTGAAAAACGCTTTTTGAAGAACGCTTTTTGAAAAACCGATTTTCCGAAAAACGCTGCCATTGCCCTTATCGGCTGATTTTCGCGGTCTTTGGAGCCTCTCAGATCCGGGCCGGGGCAATTTGCGCAAAACAATGACGATTTCATGAACACCGGGTGCGAAAAAGAGTCAAAAGCGATGAGTTGCCCTGTATTTCCCAAAGGTAGGTATCGGGAACCGTCATGCTGCGTTTCGCTCTTTTCTTCGCTCTCGGGGTCGCTTGGTTGGAGACCGATCGATCCTTGCCGGATCCGATGTGGTGCGCTTTTTTGCCGATGGTGGTGTGGGCGGCGTTCTCGCAGGCGCGGGCGCATATCGGATGGGCGGCGCTCGCCGGATTTCTCTGGGCGGCGTTGTTGGCCCATCTGCAGCTGGCTTCGGCCTTGCCGGAGGCGTTGGATGGTCAATCCATCGAGGTGATCGGCACCGTTCGCGGGTTGCCGCAGGCCGATCCCATGAAAGTGCGCTTCGATATTGATGTTCGAGCGGTCGAGGTCGAGCGCCCCGGATGGTCCGCCTCGCTTCCCGAGGGGCGTATCCGTCTTTGGTGGTATCGCACGCAGGAGATGCCGCAGCCGGGGACGATCTGGCGCTTGAATGTACGATTGCGCGCTCCCAAGGGATGGCGAAACCCCGGGGCTTTCGACTACGAGGGCTGGCTGTTCACAAATCGCATCATCGCCACCGGTCAGGTGCATTTCGGCGAGCCTGTCGGAGAAAGCGCGCTGTTTTCCTTGGCCAAGGTGGATGCGCTTCGGGCCGAGATTTCCCGTCGCTTGCGCGAATCCCTCGCTCCTTGGCAAAGCGAGGGGTTGGTGCGGGCGTTGGCGATCGGCGATCGCAGCGGTATATCCGAATATCAGTGGGAGGTCCTGCGGACCACCGGCACCGCGCATTTGATGGCGATCTCCGGCTTGCATATCGGGATGGCGGCCGCGAGCGTCTATTGGGTGGTGGTACGGATTTGGAGGCTCGTTCCGTGGTTGATGCTGCGGATCGCCGCTTCGCAGGCTGCGGCCATGGCGGCGATGATCGCCGCATCTGCCTATGCGCTGCTGGCGGGGTTTTCCCTGCCCACTCGTCGGGCTCTGATCATGCTCGCGGTGGTCTTCGGATCGCAGATCCTAAGAAGGCGTCTTTTGCCCTCGCACGGCCTTGCGCTCGCTCTGTCGGCGATATTGATCCTCGATCCGCATAGCGTGGTGATGCCCGGCTTTTGGTTGTCGTTCGTCGCCGTTGCCGCGATCCTCGCGATCATCGCCACCCAAGGCGAGGCGGGCCATTCGAAGCCTTCGCCGGATGCCGTCGGGGATCCTTCGTTGCCGCTACGGATCCGCTCTCGGGGGCGCGCTTTTGTTGAAATATCGATGCGTTGGCTTCGCAGTTTGGGTCGGGTGCAGATCGCCGTCACCTTGGGTTTGGTTCCGATCTCCTTGGCGGTTTTCAGCGAGCAGTCGCTGGTATCGCCGGTGGTCAATGCCTTGGCCATCCCCTTGGTCGGGGTCGCGGTGGTGCCGCTGATTTTGGCCGCTTTGGTCATCTTTTTCCTCTTTCCCGCAGTGGCGAACGGTCTGCTGGGGCCGGCGGCGACGATTTTGGATGCGCTGTGGCCCTTGCTGGCGAGGATTTCTTCGAGCGTCGGGACGCTTCCCGCCCCCGGAGGAATCGAACCCTGGCAGCTGATCCTTGCGGCGGTGGGGGTGCTGACGCTTCTCGCTCCTCGCGGATTGCTACCGCGTTGGACGGGTATTTGCTGGCTCCTTCCGCTGTTGATGGCGCGGCCCGATGCCATCAGGCAAGGGGAGTGGCGGTTGACGATGCTGGATGTGGGGCATGGGTTGTCGGTGGTGGTGGAGACCGCGCGGCATGTGCTGGTCTACGATACCGGCAGCGGGCGTCCGGATGCAACGGCCCGCGCCCTCGTTCCCTATCTCAGGTGGCGTGGCCATCGGGCGGTGGATCGAGTCGTGCTGAGCCACGGCGATTCGGATCATGTCGGCGGCTATCCGACCTTGGAGCGCAAGGTGAGGGTAAGCGAGCTGATGGCCAACGCCCCGCCTCCGAGATCGATGACCCCAACGCCTGCGTCGATGCCCGATATCCGATCCTCGACCGCCCGCCTTCCGGATCGACCTTGTCTTGCCGGGGATCGCTGGGAATGGGACGGGGTGTCCTTCGAGATCCTGCACCCCATTCACTTCGTTGCGGGCACGAAGGGCAAGGCCCGCAACAACCAATCCTGCGTGATCCGCATCGAGGGCGGGGGCAGCGCTTTGCTCACCGGGGATATCGAAAGCGAAAGCGAATATGCGCTGATTCGGCGGGGGAGGCGAAAGCTCGAAGCCGACATTTTGATCGTGCCGCATCATGGCAGCAAGAGTTCATCGACCCCGGCATTCATCGATGCGGTATCGCCTTCGATCGCCTTGTTCAGCACCGCCGTTCGCGGGCGTTTTTCCTTGCCCCATACGGAAGTTCTGGATCGCTACGCCAAGCGTTCCATCGCATCGATGACCACTCCTCGTTGCGGGGCGATGATCTTCGAATTTTCGGGCACGGTGCGGATCAAACGCATCGAGCGCGATGAGATGGTTCGCTATTGGCGGCGAGAAGGGCTCTCTTGCCATTCCCCCTAGCGGGCCCTCGATCCTTCGAACTCGGGCGCAAGCCACTTGGAGCCTTGCTCTTTCGAAGGTCGAATCCGAAGCGGCGGGATCGAAGGGGTCGATCGATCAGGGGCGGGGTATCAAAAAAAATCGCCCGCCGGTGGAGCCGACGGGCGAGGGTAGGGGGATGATTGACAAGCGAGGCGGGATTCGATTTCAAGGAATCGCTTTTTCGCATCAAAGTCGAATCACTGTTCGATCGCAGGCGAGAGGCTTGCGAAGATCGAGAAGCAACTCCAAGCATCCGTGCTGCAGTTCGTGCTGTCGTCGACGCTTTCTTGGTTGAAGCAGTTCCAAGCATCGTTGCTGCAAAGCGTGGGTTGCAGGGAATCGAGGCTGGCGAACTGGGTTTTCGTCTCGGCGGCGGCGAACTGGGTCTTGCTCTCGCCGGCGGCGAATTGGGTCTTGCTCTCGCCGGCGGCGAACTGGGTTTTCGT
>JFBG01000093.1 GCA_000583135.1 Thioalkalivibrio sp. HK1 | reverse complement strand
GGTGGCTATGGGGAAGCGACGGGTACGGTCAGCATCGAGGTGACAGACGACGATGCGGGGACATTGACCCTGCCGTCGAGCACCGTCACGGTCACCGAGGGTACTACCACCACCTTCGATGTGCGGCTGTCGGAGGAACCGTCCGCAACCGTCACGGTCACGCTCGCTCAGCCGAGCAACGCCGATGTCAAGGTGGATACCGACACCGGAACAAACGGCGAGCAGAACACCTTGACCTTCACCACTAACGACTGGAACACGGCCCGGTCGGTCACGGTGAGCGCGGCCGAGGACGGCGATGCCGACGACGACAGCGCGAGCATCTCCGTTACCGCATCGGGCGGTGGCTATGGGGAAGCGACGGGCACGGTCAGCATCAATGTGACGGACGACGACCAAGGGACATTGACCCTGCCATCGGGCACTGTCACGGTCGGTGAAGGCGGTACCACCACCTTCGATGTGCGGCTGTCGGAGGAACCGACCGGACCCGTCACGGTCACGCTCGTCCAGCCGAGCAACGCCGATGTCAAGGTGGATACCAACACCACGGACACCGGCGAGCAGACCACCCTGACCTTCACCACTACCGACTGGAGCACGGCCCGGTCGGTCACTGTGAGCGCGGCCGAGGACGGTGATACCGACAACGACAGCGCGAGCATCTCCGTTACCGCATCGGGCGGTGGCTATGGGGAAGCGAGGGGCACGGTCAGCATCAATGTGAATGATGATGATGCGGGAATATTGACCCTGCCATCGGGCACCGTCACGGTCACCGAGGGCAATACCACCACCTTCGATGTGCGGTTGTCGGAGGAACCGACCGGATCCGTCACGGTCACCTTGGCCCAGCCGAGCAACGCCGAC
>JFBG01000092.1 GCA_000583135.1 Thioalkalivibrio sp. HK1 | reverse complement strand
GGGTAAACTTGAATTGCTCGGCGATTTTGAGGCTGGTGAATGTCTTTCCGGTGCCGCAAGCCATGATCAGCTTACCTCGGGGGGATTGCTCGAAACCCTCCATGACCTCCCTCAACGCCGCTTCTTGGTGCGGCCGCAACCGCTTCGGCTTTTTAAGGACGGCCTCTTTTCGATGGATATGACGACCCCAATCGATGGCGCTTTTTTCCATCTGCTCCGTTTTCAAGCAGATGAAATCCGGAGCGAGATCGGAGGCGACCTTCTGGGCATTGGCTCCCCATTCGTGAATCGTGGTATCGACGAAAATCCTCAAAACGAAATCCTTCCGACTCGATGCACTGACGAATTTATCCAAATCGCCCTTGGCGATGATCTTGTCGGGGGCGTAGCATTTGCACTGAACGGCGGCGTAACCCTTGCCGTCGGCAAGTGTGGCAACGAGGTCCACACCGATATCCTGCCCCTCCTCGCCGCGCTCAAAGGCCCATGCGGCGTAGGTCTGCACCTTGCTATAACGACTCTTTTGCAACGGGTCGGTCTGCAAATAGAAACGCACGAGATTTTCGAAGGCCGTGCCCCGAGCCCTCGGAGCCCCTTGCGTGTCGCGACGGATCTGATCGATATAGGCGGCAAGTTCGGGCATCGGACTTATATCCCTTGGATGCTATTCGGATATTGTTATCCGGTTGTTATTGAAAGATCGTTTTTATCGGCGAAGCGGGGTTCACCCCCTCATCTCATACATTCCGTAAAGGATAACTGAAAAGCGAGGATACCGACGAATGAGGATACCGACGAATATCGCCATTTCATCGGCGAGCGGTGTTTCGAATCCGCAAACGAGCTGTCTTGCCACGCGATCGCTTTTCACCGGGTGCTCCACGAACTGCCGTTCGAAACGAGATTCGGGGCGAGACTCAGAGTGAGAGTCCGAGCGATTCAGCGAATGCGGGAATCCCCCCAAAGGCAGGTTTCGATCAGGGCGCGGGTGTTGTCGTAGGTCATCGGGACCGGGTTGCCGCCGACACTAGGATCGGCGAGGGCGGATTCGGTCAACCGGTCGATATCCGGATCTTCGACGCCCAACGCGGTGAGCGTCTTGGGTATCCCCAAGGCCTCGTTGATCTCTTCGACATAAGCATAAAAACCCTCGTACCCCCCGGGGATGCCGAGATAATCCGCAGCGCGACCGATCGAATCCTCGATTGCCGGGCGGTTGAAGCGAAGCACCGGCGGCATGCATACGGCATTCGTCGTGCCGTGATGGGTGCGATGTACCGCGCCCACCGGATGGCTGATGGCGTGGATGGCACCGAGGCCTTTTTGGAATGCCGTCGCCCCCATGGCCGCCGCGCTCATCAGATGAGCCCGAGCCTCCAAGTCCGTACCATCTTGGTAAGCGCGCGGCAAATAATCCTTGACGAGGCGCATGCCCTCCAAGGCAATCCCTTGACTCATGGGGTGGTAATGCGGGGAGCAATAAGCCTCCACACAGTGGGCGAAGGCATCGAGTCCGGTTCCGGCGGTGATGGATTTCGGCAAGCCGACGGTGAGTTCGGGATCGCAGATCACCACCGCGGGCAGCATCCTCGGATGGAAGATGATCTTCTTTTCATTCGCTTGGGTGTCGATGATGACACTCGCCCGACCGACCTCGGAACCGGTGCCCGCGGTGGTCGGGACGGCAACGATGGGGTGAATGCCGGCGGGGTCGGCGCGGGTCCACCAATCACCGATATCCTCGAAATCCCGAAGCGGGCGCGATTGACCGGCCATGAAGGCGATGGTTTTGCCGAGATCGATCCCCGAGCCGCCGCCGAAGGCCACGACGCCATCGAAGCCGCCGGTTCGAAAAACATCGAGGCCCGCCTCGACATTCTTGTCCGTCGGATTGGAGTCGGCCTCGCAGAATATGGCATCGCCGAGACCGGCGGATTCCATCAAGGAAAGGGTGCGCCGGGTGATCTCCATCGAAGCCAAGCCGCGATCGGCGACCAAAAGCGGCTTGTAGATGCCGGCCGCAGCGCAGGCTTCGCCGATTTCGGCGATGCGACCCGCACCGAAACGGATCGCGGTCGGGTAGCTCCAGTTAGCGACGAGTTTCATGGTGATATCTTCTTCATCCGTTCATTCTTCATCCGTTGACGAGGTGAATCGTACCTGCGGGCGATGATGACCAAGGCCGCTATTTTGCGCAAGTTTATGCGACGTCAGAGATTCGGTCTGCCGATCATCTAGGCCGTAGCGAACCAGCGACGAGCGAATCCCTTGGTCGTGGAAGCGACTCGAAGCACGATTCTAAGCCGCAGTCTTTAGAATTTCTTTGAATTCCTTCGACTTCCCGCTTATGCTTATCGGGAATCTTCATGAGATCGGATCTTGGATCGACCCATCCGATATCTGCAATCTCGAGCGATCTCTTCGCCAAAAAAGACCTCGTATCGCTTGTATCGCCTGTATCTCTCGCATACAATGTCACGCACGGGATATGCTTGCCCCGATGACTGCCGACCGCCGCAAAGAAAATGTTTTTTACCGGCCGGAGATGGACCATGAAGCACCTGACCGAAACGATCATGGAGCACGCCGAAGGACTTCCGGAAGGAACTCCCTTGGTGGCAAAAGATCTGACTCATCTTGGCACTCGCACCGGAGTGAATCAGGCCTTGGCTCGCTTGGCCAAGCGCGGGCGACTGCTTCGCGCCGAACGAGGCATTTATTTTTGCCCGGTCAAGAGCCGGTTCGGCACATATCCACCTTCGGTAATACGAGCAATCAAGGGGCTGGCAGAAGAACGCGGAGAAACTATCGTTCAACACGGCGCAGCGGCGGCAAATGCCTTGGGGCTGATCACTCAAGTACCGATGCGTTATAGCTTTTTAACTTCCGGCCGAAGCCGAAATATCATGCTCGGCAATCAACTGGTAAAACTACGGCATGCGCCGTCTTGGCAACTGGTCTTGGCCGACCATCCGGCAGGACAAGTGGTTCGCGCTCTGGCTTGGCTCGGACCCGAGGAAAGCAATGAGGCTATCCGAACCCTCAAGAAAAAAATCCCTTCGGAGGCCTTCGACATCATGGCGGAGGTCGCCCACCACTTGCCAAGTTGGCTGGCTCGAAATATCACCCGGGCGGTTGACCATGTCTGAGTCATTTCTTTCTTTGTCACTCAAGGACCAGATAAAGGTTCTTGACTTGGTATCCAACCATCTAGGTCGCTCTACCGACATCCTCGAAAAAGATGTCTGGGTGGTCTGGTCATTGCAGACTTTGTTTACATCCGCCATGGGCGAGCATCTCATTTTCAAAGGCGGGACGTCGCTTTCAAAGGCTTACGATGTCATTAGGCGCTTCTCGGAGGATGTCGATCTCACCTACGATATTCGTGCGATCGCCCCTGACTTGGTGGGCGATGACGGTGAAGCCTTGCCGCCGAGCCGCAGCCAAGAAAAACGCTGGACGAAAGAGGCCCGTCACCGTTTGGCCGAGTGGGTCGAGGGCGCGGCAAAGCCCTATTTGCAAAATGCCATCTCCGATCAGGGGTTGTCTGCGAAGGTGCGTAGCGAGGAGCATAAGATCTTCATCGATTACAAACCGACGAGCACAGATGGAATCGGGTATGTTGTGCCGATCGTTACCTTGGAATTCGGCGCACGTTCGACCGGCGAGCCTTGCGCCTTGCGCGATGTGAAATGTGATATGGACGGATTCGTTGACGGGGTCGTCTTTCCGACGGCAAGGCCACGGGTGATGCATGCCGAGCGTACCTTTTGGGAAAAGATAACGGCCACCCATGTCTTTTGTCTTCAGCGGCGTCTACGAGCGGAGCGCTTCGCGCGACATTGGCACGACTTGGTTCGCCTTGACGATGCGGGTATAGCGGATATAGCGTTGCGCGACCGAGCCCTTGCCGATTCGGTGGTGAAACACAAGGCGATGTTTTTTCGCATGAAGGCATCCGATGGCGAATATATCGACTACGGCGATGTCATCAATGGCAACCTGCAGCTGGTTCCGAGCGGCGATGCTCGCTCTGCTCTCGAAGGGGACTATCGATATATGATCGAAAGCGATTTCTTTCTTGATGAGGTAGAGACTTTCGATGCCTTGATCGATCGCTGCGCCGATATCGAAAAGCGCGCGAATCGAATGGCACTCGAGTCGGTATGAGTCGACAAGAACGCGATCGCACTATTCGTCTATACCTGCCTGCATTGTTCGGATATCGCTTTCGAAGAGCGAGGCGATGAAACGTTGAACCCGCCACTCGCCCTTGTCCGCAGCAAAGACGAATATCATCGATATCGATCCGATGGATAACAAGGCGGCATGCCTCGTTCCCACACCTATCCGACGATATCTCTTGCCACCCGCAACATCGCCTCGAGGCTGCGATCGACATCGTCGTCGGTGGTTGCCCAAGAGGAAAGGCTGATGCGCATCGCATCGCGATTTTGCCATCGGGTTCCGCCGCACCAGCAAGTGCCCTCCTCTTGCAGCGCGCGGATGACCTTGAGCGTGGTCGCATCGTCGCCGAAAGAGACCAGCACTTGATTGAGCGCCACCTCGTTCAGCACCTCGAAGCCGGCGGCGCTCAAAGACTCGGCAAAGCGTCGGGCTTGGTGGCAGTTGCGCTCGATCAAGGCGCAAAGACCCCTCGCCCCCAAGGTATCCAGTACCGCCAAAACCTCCAATGCCCGCATTCGACGGCTCGCCTCCGGGGTATGTTCGAAGGGCTCGCACCGAGTCGCTTGTGGAAGGTAATCCGCCTGCATGGACATCGCCCCGCGCAAGGCTTCGGCGTCGCGCACGAGGGCGATGCCGCAGTCATAAGGGACATTCAGCCATTTATGCGCATCGGTGGCCCACGAATCCGCATCCTCGAGACCGACGCCCTGCTCCGCAATCCTCGACGCCTCGGCCTTGCGCGACGGTTCGATATCCAAAGCATCGACCGAGCGTAGCGCCCGCACCCATAGCCCGAAAGCACCGTCGACATGCACCCAAACATCCTCGGCCGGGACTTGCGCGCAAATCCGCCGGATAGGATCGATGGCCCCGGTGTTGACATTGCCGGCCTGGGCGCAAACGATGGCCGGCCCTTTCAATCGGGAAAGGGCGTCGGGGCACATACGACCTTGCGCATCCGCCGCCACCTTGACCACCGATGCGCGCCCGAGACCGAGCAGCCCGATCGCCTTGAGCACGGTGGCGTGGGCGCTCTCCCCCACCGCCACGGTGATCGGAGGAGCATTGGTCAATCCATCTTTATCGACATCATGGTCATGAGCGAGCAGCACCCGCCGCCGAGCCGCCGCCAACGCCGTGAAATTGGCCATCGTCGCTCCGGTGACGAAGGCTCCTTGGGATATCCGAGGCAGGTCGAGAACCCCCAAGACTCTGGATAACGCCACCCGCTCGACCGCCGCTCCCATCGGGGAACTCATCTCGCTGAAAGCATTCTGATCCCAAGCCCCGGCCAGCCAATTGGCGGCCAAGGCAATCGGTAGCGAGCCACCGGTAACGAAACCGAAATAGCGCGGCCCGGCACTGGCAACCGTGCCTTGTCGGCCGACTTCGTCCAAAAGCGCCAATACCTCGGCCGGTGCACGCCCCTCGAAGGGGAGATCGCCCTCGCCCAGCATCCGCATCAATTCCGGTGCATCGCAAGCGGCGGCGACCGGCCGCTGCGGTAGATGCCCAAGATAGGAAAGGGCCCTTTGCGCCGCCTCTTCGAGCAAATCCCTCATCGACTCCGCTCGCCCTTGTCCGATATCGTCGGTGGTCGGCATTCGAATCCCTCCTTATCGAAACCCTTTCATGTAAACAACGCATCGTAGATCGAAAAGACACCGCCGGCCGCCAGCACCATCAAGGCGCACCACAGCGCATTCCACTTCGGGATCCGCCAGTTGGAGATATCACCTCGAGCCGCCAATATCAAACTGACCCCGGAATAGGGTCCGACCGCAGAGCCAAGGCCCCAACCGACGACGCAGACCATCGCCAAGAAGGTGGGATCCGATATCGACGGCAAGAGGGTGGTCACCAAGGCGGTGACCGATACCAAGGGATGCACTCCCGCCATCGAAACGAGGGCGAGCGTCGCCACCATCGCCGATCCGGTGATGGGGTTCAAAGGAAGGGCGGGGATCGCCTCCGGCCACGCCGCGCTCAAAGCGGAGAATCCCGCTCCGAGCACCCCGGCGGCCAAGAAGATGCAAAGTTCCCCGCTCATACCCGGCAACTCGCCGGCCGTGAACTGCGCTGCGCTTCGCGTTGCGGACGAAAGGCCTGCCTGATACGCCAAGGCCGCCAAGGCCAGCAGGGGCGAGAGGAGGCTGATCAGCAACAGGATCGAGAGCGAGGGCCAGATGCGATGGACGAGCATCACCGCCGCCGCCAACGCCACCGGTAGCCATAGGCTCTGCAGGCGCATGGGATAACCCCGATGGCGGGCGAGGGCGAGCGGACCCTCCTCCATCCATGCCAGCAGAATATTGACCCCGAGGCCGATCCCCGCCAATACGATCCCGAAGACCACGAAGCGAGGGAAATCGACTCCCGGGATCATGCCCAGCGCCAGCGCGACCCCGGCGATGAAGGGCGAGTAGAAAGCGACGGTGGTGAACGAGCGACCGAGCAGACGGATGTCGCGACGGTTCAGGGGCGAGGTGCGCGACAGGCGATCGGCAAAAACCGCCAATGCCGAGATATTGATGATGGCCCCGAAAAGATGCAATCCGAGCATCGTCCGCAGGTAAGCTCCCCACCCGTGTCCCCCGGGGCTGAATGTCGCTCCCGGGGCGCGATAGGCCAGGCGCAAAAAAGCGACTCCCGTCAACATCGCGATGATCGGCAGCGATCGTCCGGCTGCATCCATGAGGTCGATGCGCACCCCTTGCAGGCCGGCGACCCCGAGACAGACGATACCGATGACGATCATCCCTCCCACCTGCATCCGCACCCGCGGTGGCAGGCGATGCCAGACCGTCACCCCCGCCAGCCATGCCGCCAACGCCCCGGCTTCGATCGGAAAGGAGGGGAAAAACCCGTGGGCGATGGTAAAAACGAGGGTCGCGATCAACATCGGACCCGGTAAAACGCGCAGGTCGCCGATGATCGTAGGCGGTGTCGGGCGACGGCTCGCACCATCTTTGGGCGAAGAGGGATTCACGCTCGGAAAAAAGCCTCGATGTGCCAAGGGGATAATTGCGCTGTGAGAATCATCGTTGGAATGATTCGCAGGTTTCGGGCAGACCAAGGCTCGATGCGGGGTCGACTCGATATGATTTCGAATGGCATCGGCGAAGGCAGCGCCTCGCCTTGGCGGGACTTCGGAGCGGCATCGAGGGATGCCTCGACCCTACCCCTTACCCGCCTTCCGGTCGATAAAAGGCCGATTGACCGCTTCGCATGAGGATTTCGAGTTCGCGATCATGAACACCCCGGCAACGGCGACTTCGGCCAACCCCTCCAAAACCACGAGCCCGGCAACCATCGATCGGCGTTTTTGTCTGGCTCCGATGATGGATTGCACGGATCGTCACTTTCGCTATTTTATGCGCCGGATCACTCGCCGCACCTTGCTATATACCGAAATGGTGACCACGGATGCCATCGAACATGGCCCGCGCGAGCGCTTGTTGGCCTTCGACCCCGTGGAGCGTCCCCTCGCCCTTCAGCTCGGCGGCAGCGATCCCGATGCTTTGGCCCGATGCGCTCGGATCGCTGCGCTTTTGGGCTTCGACGAGGTCAATCTCAATGCCGGCTGCCCCAGCGAGCGCGTGAAAAGCGGTCGCTTCGGCGCCTGCCTGATGGCCGAACCCAAACTCGTGGCGCATTGCATGGCCTCGATGATCGATGCCTGCGATCTTCCGGTGACCATCAAGACCCGAATCGGTATCGACCATCGGGATCGCTACGAGGATCTGCTGGCATTCATCGAAGCGGTCACCGAAGCGGGCTGCCGCACGGTCATCGTGCATGCTCGCAAGGCTTGGCTTTCGGGGCTCAGTCCGAAGCAGAATCGGGATATCCCTCCCCTTCGTCCCGATACCGTCTATCGACTGAAAAGGGATTTTCCGGAAACGGAAATCGTGATCAACGGAGGCATCACCTCGATCGAGGAGTCCATCGAGCATAACCAACGGGTCGACGGCTCGATGATGGGGCGGGAAGCGTATCGAAATCCTTTTCTACTGGCGGATGTCGATCGGCGGCTATTCGGCGAAACCCATACCGTATCGACCCGTAGCGAGATCGCCTCGCAGATGATCGACTACACCCGGGGCGAGATCGAGAACGGGACCAGACTGCACAGCATCACCCGTCATCTCCTCGGGCTCTTTCATGCCACCCCCGGAGCCCGTCGGTGGCGCAGGTATTTGAGTACCGAAGCCCCTCGTCGCAACGATCCGAGGGTCATCGAAGAGGCTGCGGCCCAAAGTCGATGCGAATGATCGGCACCACCGCCTTGGAGTCGTTCGATACGCTGATCAAGGCTTGATCGTGCTCCGGCGACGACCGGTAAGACGCCAAACTTAGCGCTGATCATCTCGAAATTCTCGCGTTTTTTTCCTTGTTTTTCTTGATTGTTTCGGTGGCAATCTTTACAATATCTCCTTGGTGGAGCGGATCTTGTCGCTTGATGGATCGGACATGATGAGGCGCCACTTGCCATCCGATTTCGAGAACTACGACCAATGAGGGTACATTCCAGCGATGATAGAACTGAACGAGTTCAGACCCGTAGTGGACACCGCCGTCAGCATCACCGTTCTTATGGGAACGGGAGCTGCGGTAACTTGGTGGCTAACGCGACGCATCGAAAATCGCATCAA
>JFBG01000091.1 GCA_000583135.1 Thioalkalivibrio sp. HK1 | reverse complement strand
ACGCTGTCGATCAAAACGACTCGACTCGCCCAATAATCATCGCCCCGTTTTCGGTGCTAAATCACCCTCGCAGGCTCATGGCTTGCGAGGGTGATTTTTTTATGCAATCTCGCTTCGTTCTTCGAAGTTCTGGATTGAGCGATGAATCCGATCGTTCGCTAGTCATCGCTAGCCAAGGAGATCACCGGCTTCATGCGTCCGAGGGCGTTCATCCCGAGGTGGCATTTGATTTGATGGCCGTCGCCGATATCCTTGATCGGGGGCACTTCTCGCTCGCACAATCCATCCGCCACTTCGTGTTTCCAATGGCAGCGGGTTTGGAAGGGGCAGCCCGAAGGGGGATTCATCGCCGAGGGGATATCCCCTTCGAGCACGATATGCTGCTTTTCGATGGCGGTGTCGGCAATCGGGACCGCCGAGAGCAAGGCTTCGGTATAGGGGTGGTAGGGCGGGGTGAATACTTGATCCGTGGCTCCGAGTTCGACCACGTGGCCGAGGTACATCACCAGCACGCGGTCCGAGAGGTAGCGCACGATCGAGAGATCGTGGCTGATGAAGAGCAAGGTGGTTTTTTCCGTGCGCTGTATTTCCATCAAAAGATCGGTCACCGCCGCTTGAACCGATACATCGAGGGCCGAGACCGGCTCGTCGGCGACGACGATGCGCGCGCCTCCGGCGAAGGCGCGGGCGATGCCGACTCGCTGCTTCTGGCCGCCGGAGAGTTGGCGCGGCATGCGCTCGGCGAAATCCCGGGGCAGTTTGACGAGATCGAGGAGTTCGAGCATCCGTTGCCGCCGCTCGTCATCCGAATCCCCGTAGCGAAAGATCTCGAGGGCGCGGATGATTTGTCTTCCCACATCCATCGAGGGGTTGAGGGTATCGAAGGGGTTTTGGAAGACCATCTGGACGTCGGCGATGGTTTCGGTGCCGCGTTCTTCGATCGGGATACCCTCGATGCTTTGCTCGCCGATCGAGATCTCCCCCTCGGTGGCGGTCTCGAGCCCCATCAATACCTTGGCGAAGGTCGATTTGCCGCAGCCCGATTCGCCCACGATGGCGAGGGTTTCGCCCTCTCGGGCTTCGAAGCTCAAGGCTTCGTTGGCCTTGACGGTACGAGTATCCCCCCCGAAGAGAGCGTTGGCTGCGACCTCGTAATACTTTTTGAGCCCCTCCGTTTTGAGAACCACCTTGCCCGGCTCCACCTTTCCTTTTTTCTCGAGCGCATCGAGCGGAGCGTCCCAGTCGATCTCGTCGAATTTCAGGCAGCGGGTGTGATGGGTTTCGTTTTCCGCCAAGGGGGCCATCGGGATTTTCCCGCCATCGCAGCGCCCGGCTTCGAAGTAATCGCAGCGGGGGCCGAAATTGCAGCCCGGAGGGCGTTCGTGGGGAAGCGGAAAATTGCCGGGGATGGCTTTGAGGGGGCGTTCGTTCTTATCCGCCCCGGGCAGGGGGATGGAGCGAAAAAGGGCTTGGGTATAGGGGTGGCGCATCTTATTGAAGACCTCGTCGATCACGCCGGTTTCCACCGCCTCGCCCGAATACATCACGCAGATGCGATCGCAGGTCTCCAAGACCAGCCCCAGATTGTGGGAGATGAAGATCATCGACGAGCCGTATTTCTCGCCCAAGCCCTTGACCAGCTCGATGACCGCCGCCTCCACGGTCACATCGAGCGCCGTCGTGGGCTCGTCCAAGATCAGCAAGGAGGGCTTGGACATCAAGGCCATGGCGATGACGATGCGCTGCTGTTGCCCTCCCGATAGTTGGTGGGGGTAGGACTTCAATATGCGTTCCGGATCCGGCAATTTGACGTCGCTTACCACTTCCAAGGCGCGTCGGCGGGCTTCCTCGGCGTCGATCTCCTCGTGGATCATCGGCACTTCCATCAGCTGATTTGCGATGCGCAGCGAGGGATTGAGCGAAGCCATAGGCTCTTGGTAGATCATCGCGATCTCGTTGCCCCGGATTCGACGCAACTCCTCCTCGCCCATCGCCCCGAGGTCCTCGCCCTTGAAGCGGATCGTGCCCTCGGTGATTCGGCCGTTGACCCCGAGATCCCGCATCACCCCCAAAGCCACCGTGGATTTGCCGCAGCCCGATTCCCCCACCAGCCCGACCGCCTCCCCGGCTTGGACGCCGAGGGAGAAGTCCATCACCGCCGGGATTTCCCGCAGTCGCGTGAAAAACGATATCGACAGATTCGATATCTCGAGGATGGGGGAGGCACGATCGTTCGTGGTCATTCGAAGGCTCCTTCCGGTGCTATGGCCGGCAAGGGGAGGGTCGCATCGTCGCCGCTTCGCCGCTTCGCCGCTTGGAAAGATGCTTGCGAAAAATCCATCGGCGTCGATGTGGCGCGGCCGATCTCGGGAAAAAAGCGACCGGATAGTCGAGGGCGCACCATGAGGCAGCCGACGGGCAGGGGCGGCGGGATCGGGGGTCCGGCTTCAATCCTTCATCAATCCTTCAAACTCTCCTCTCGCAGCCCATCGGCCAGTAGATTGAGGCCGAGTACCAGACTTAGCAGGGAAATCGCCGGTGGCAGTGCCGGATGGGGATAGATCGAGATGAGTTTGCGGCCGTCGTTGATGGTCGCCCCCCAATTCGGATCCTCCGGCGATAGCCCCAAGCCGAAGAATCCCAAGGTCCCCAGCAGGATCGTGGTGTAGCCGATGCGAAGGCAGAAATCGACGATCAGCGGGCCGCGGGCATTGGGCAGGATCTCCCACAGCATGATGTACCAGCTTCCCTCACCCCGGGTTTGGGCCGCGGCTACGTAGTCGCGGGTCTTGATATCCATGACAAGACCGCGCACGATGCGAAAGACGGTCGGGGCGTTGACGAAGACCACGGAGACGAATACGTTGAGGATTCCGGGATCGGGATCGAAGATATCGATGGCGTTCAAGAACGAGATCGCCGTCCCGGGGGTGTTGATCACATTGATATAGGCGTAGCCCAAAATGGCAAGGCTCGAGAACATCAGGAGGTTTCGCTTCACCGGATCCGTGTGGTAGCGCGATTGGATCAGCACCGCGGCGAAGACGATCGGAAAGGCGAAGAGGAACATCGACATATATTGGGGAACTCCGGTTTGGCGAATACCGGGGTTGACCAGCAGATAAAAGAGCAAGATGACGGGAAAGGCGAGGATCAGGTTGGCAACGAAAGAGATGCCGGTATCGAGGCGCCGACCGTAATAGCCCGCCGGAAGCCCCAAGGTGATGCCCGCCAGGAAAGCGAAGACCGTTGCCAGCGGCGCGATCAACACCACCACCCCCGAGCCGTGGATGACGCGGCTGAAGACATCGCGTGCCAGATTGTCGCCCCCCAATAGAAAATAAGCGTATTCCCCGGCTTCGGCGTTGTTGAGGGGAGTTCCCGGCAGTTTGTTCTTCATCCCCGAGAACTGCGCCAGAGGATCGTGGGTGGCGATCATGTCGAAGGCCGAGGAGAAAAAGCCGGTCAGGGTCCAGAACATCACGATCCCGAAGCCGATCATGCCGATCCTCGAATCGAAGATCCTGCCGTAGAGACCGAGACGGCGCTTGAAGCGGATCGAGCAGGCGAAGATCACCGCCAAGGAGATCCACACCGGCGCAAGTTGCACCAAGATGCGCCCGATGATCTCGATCCAGGATAGGGGTTCCATATTCGATAAGCCCCCTAACTCACGCTGATACGAGGATTGAGGTAGACATAGCCGATATCGGATATCAGCTGGGTCAGCAGCACCAAGACCACCCCGACCACGGAAATCCCCAGCAGGAGCTCGATATCGTTATTGGAGGCGGCTTCGACCAGCGCCCAGCCGACCCCTTTGTAGTTGAATATCTTTTCGACGATGACCACCCCGTTCAAAAGCCAAGGGAACTGCAGCATGATGACCGTGAAGGGGGCGATCAGCGCATTGCGCAAGGCATGCCCGATCACGATGCTGTGGAATGCAACGCCTTTGAGTCGCGCGGTGCGGATGTATTGCGTGGTCATGACCTCGGCCATCGAGGCCCGGGTCATGCGGGCGATATAGCCGGTGCCGTAAAGGGCGATGGTGATCACCGGCAAGAAGAAATTCTCGAAGGTCGGGTTTTCCATCGCCGAGGTGGCCGTGCCCTTGAACCATTTCAGGCCGGTGGCGGTGGAAGCGAACAGGGCGATCAGAATGACGCCCGAGACATATTCGGGGGTGGCGGTGGTGCCGATGGCGAAGGTGGAAAGGGAGCGGTCGAGTTTGCTGCTTTCGCGCATGCCCGCCAGTACGCCCAAGATCAACGCTGCGGGCACCATCACGATCATCACCCAGAACATCAAGATGCCGGTCAGCCCCAAGCGCGTTTGGATGATATCGCCGACCCCTTCTTGGAAACGGGTGGATCTGCCCCAGTAGCCTTGCAAGACGCCGCAGTATTTCGCGATATCCTCGATTGCTTGTCCTGGCATTTGACATCGGGCTCTGATGACGCCGTCGGCGCCTTCGATGACATAGCCCGGCACCACGCCGACCCATTCCCCGTATTTGACGAAGATATTTCTGTCATAGCCGCGATTGCCGAGCCAACGCTCGACCTGCGCATCGCTCATGCGCATATCGGCTTGGGTCTTGGCGAGATTGGTGAGCAGGGGGGAGAGGTTGGTCAGAAAAAAGACGACGAAGGTCAAGCAGGCAGCCGTCAGGGCCATCACCCCCAATCGACGCAGGATGAAAGAGATCATCGAATCTCTCGTGGGTGTCGGCGAGGCGTCGACGGGGTGTCGATGATGTATCGGCGGGGCATCGATGGCGTCTCGAGTGAATTCCGGGGGAGGGTCGGGCGACCGCTCCCCCGGATTTCAAACGATCCCTCTACGAGGTAACCCCCCACTTATAGTGATGGTGCTCGAAAGACACATGCATCGGCGCATCCACGACCTTGTCGGTCGTATGGCGATAAAGCGAACGCCAATAGGGTTGGATGGTGACGCCTTCATCTTGGATCAACGCCTCGCCTTTGGCGGCGATCTCGCGTCGCTTGTCGGCATCGGCGATCGACAGCGCATCTTTGAGCAGAGAGTCGAATTCGGCATTGGACCAGCCGAACTCGTTCCAAGCCTCGCCCGAGCGATAGGCAAGGGCCCAGATCTGAACCCCCAGCGGCCGACCGTTCCAGTTGGTGGAGCTGAAAGGATATTTGGTCCAGTCGTTCCAAAAGGTCGAACCGGGCAGCACCGTCCGCTTGACCTTGAACCCCGCCTCGCGCAGCTGGGCGGCCGCGGCATCGGTGGTGTTGCGGCGCCAATCATCGTCGATCGACATGATCTCGTGCTCGAAACCGGCCATCCCCGCCTCTTGCATCAGCTCCATCGCCTTTTTCTTGTCGACGACCTGCTTCGGCAGCGGAGCGTACTCGGGATGGATCGGCCCGATATGATGGTTTTCCGCCACCGATCCCCGATTGCCGTAGCCCAATTCCAGCAGCACGCTGTTGTCCACCGCCATTTGCAGGGCTTGGCGCACGCGCTTGTCGGCGTAGGGACGCCGGCCTTCCACTTCCGCCAGCTGGTTGGGGCGAATCACGATGGTGCCCATCGTGACGATCTCGGATTTTTTGAGGTCGAGGCCGTCGAAGACATCGATGAATTCTCCCACCGACTCGTGGACCATATCGATCTCTTCGCTTTCGAAGGCCGCAAGCCACCCCGAGGGTTCGGTGCCGTAATCGATATATTCGATCCGATCCAGATGAGGTCCGCCATACACGGCCGTGCCCCACCAATCGTGATTGGGCTTGCGCTCCAAGACCGCCTTGACCCCGACATCGAGTTGCACCAGCTTATAGGGACCGGTGCCGATGGCGTTCATCGTATCCGACGGATTGTAGGAGGGATGCACGATCGCCGCCGGATAATCGGAAAAGCCGGCGATCAAGGAGATATCCGGATCCGGAAGCTCGAGCATCAAGGTGTAATCGTCCATCACCTTGATCACCCCGGCCTTGACCCGTTGGGTGCTTTCGTCGATCAGCGTTCCCATGCGTCCGGCCATCGAGTTGCCTTCGGCATCCTTTTCGCACCAACGCTCGATATTGAAGGCGATATGCTGGGCGGTGAGCGGGTCGCCGTTATCCCATTTGACGCCCTTGCGTACGTTGAGGGTATAGACGGTGGCGTCGTCGTTGATCTGCCAGGAATCGAGGAGCATCGGGCGGAATGAGCCGTCGTTGTTGTATTCGACGAGATATTCGAGGTTGCCGCGGGTCTCGTTGCCGAGTTCGCTCCAGTCGTAGGTACGGGTATCTTTGAGTTCGCGCACGCTCATTTGCACCCGGATCGTGCCGCCTTTCATTTTCCCGTGCCCGTCGGCGCGAACCGCCGGAGCATGAAGGCCGATCAGGCCATAAGCGGCGGTGGCGCCGATGCCCAAGCTCGTGGCGCGAGCAAGAAACTCTCTCCTGCTCAACTGCCCTTGCTTGTGCTCGCGGGCATACATCTCCGCCGCCGGATGATGAACTCTCCATTTGGACTTATCAGACATCTTCTTCCTCCTCGGGTAAGGGCTGCAGGTTCATTCGTTATTCGTTGTTGCGCTCGCTCGAAATACCCGTCGAATCGATCGGTCAGGCGAGCGTTTCACTGGTTATTGACGCTACATGATAAGCGAAAAAGCCTTGCGATGCCCCGAAGCCGGGGATCACCGCCGGTGTCACTCCGTGCGAGAGTCGGTAATTCAAGGGAAAATCAGGGGATGAGAGCCTCAATATGAAGGCTCGCAAGCAGGGCGGATTCGCACCTGTGGCATGGCCTCGATATCGGCTCGGATGTCGATGGCGGTTCGTTCGATCGAGCCTTTTCCAAGGCCCGAGAATCCTCTTCGTGTCGCGTTGCTACCGGGGCTTCAATGGGTCTTGCGTACCTGACGCAGGTGCTCGTAGGCGGCTTTGACTTGATGTGTCTTTCGGCGATAGGCGGTTTCGAGATCGATATCCGAGTGGCCCTTCTCTAGTTCAAGCAGGGTATAAGCCTCAGTGGTCGTCAGATCGCTTGATTCGGTCGATGGGGTGGCTTTTAGTATCGAATCTAAGGTGCCCGGAGGGAGCCTTAGCCGATGTTGGATATGCTCGAGTACTTTGCGCTTATGGGAATACAGTTCTCCGTCGGCTTTGGCGGCTTTGATCTGGATGAAAAAGAACAAATCGATGTCTTCTAAGTCCTTGCATTCTTGCAGCAGTTGATCGAGCATTTCGTCAAGTTCGATACTCGATCCGTCGCGTCCTTGACGGTGCAGTTCGCGGGCGAAATTATGAGGTTCCGAGTCGAACTTCAGCCGGTGCGTGATCTTTTCGGCGAACTCCATCTCTTTTTCGGAAAACTGGCCGTCGTCTTTGGAAATATGTCCCATCACCCAAAAGGTGGCAGTGAAGAGAGCGAACCCGGACCTTTCTCGCAATATCGAGCCCACGGTATCAGAAGGAAGATTCAGTCGATGTTGGATATGTTCGAGGATCTTGATCTCACGGGGATCCAAGTGCCCGTCGGCGCATGCGATACCGATTTGAAAGCCAAAAAAATCATCGATGAGAAGAGGATCGTTGACATCATCAAGCAGTTCATTGAGACACTTGTCGACTGCGGTCTCCGGATTAATGTCTCGGCTGAACAGATCGTGGGCAATTTTGAGATCTTGATGGTTGAGATTCATCTGATCCCCGATTTTTCTCGAGAAGTCGAGTTCCTCTTGGGAGACATTGCCGTCGGCTCTTGAAATATGCCCCATCATCCGGAAAACTGAGCCTAAGAAAATTCTCCACGATCGTTGGTCGGACTCTTGGTTTTGGTATTCTTGGTAGGTGGGGGATGAAGGATCATTGCCTAGAACTTCGCCTAAAACCGTGCCCGCTACATGCGCTAATACCGTCCCAATCGGGCCACCACCGATGAATTCACTGATTAAGATATCCGTACTTACACCTATAGAAATTTTTCTGAACATACTCACGGGCTTGCTACCTTCAAAATGCGAATAGAGACGCTATATGCCGGATTAGGTATAGTGGTCGCAAGGGTGGGGCGGGGGAAGAACCCTCACTTCGCGCCATGTACCTGACGCAAGTGCTCGTAGGCGGCTTTGATCTGGCGTGTCTTTTCGGTGGCGATGCGCATCATCTCCTCCGGTAGGCCCTTCGATGCCAATTTATCAGGGTGATAGCGGTTCATCATCCGGCGGTAGGCGCGTTTGATGTCGTCCAAGGAGCAGTTTTTATCCAGTTCTAGCAGGGTGTAGGCTTCATCGGTGGCATAAGCGTTGGCGGTCGATGAATCGCTCGATTCGTCGGGGCCGCTTTCTTGCCGCCGGCGTTGGTTGAGCATTGCCTGCAATTCCGTCTCGGGAAGGTGAAGCCGTTGGCATATATGCCTGAGAACGTTGTATTCGCCGGGATGCAACTCACTGTCGACCACCGCCGTCTCGACCTGAATCTCGAGAAATACCCGCAAAATGCTCGATCCGCGACACTGTCGGCGTAACTGATCGAGCACTTCGTCGAGGGCGATATTCGAATCGTCGCGTCCTTGTCGAAAGAGCGTGCGGGCGAATTTGCGATCATCGGAGTCGAGGTTCCACTGATGCATGAGGTCCTTGGCCAGATCGACCTCGTTTTTGGTGACGCGGCCGTCGGCTTTGGCGATATGCCCCATCACCCAGAATGAGGCGGTGAAAAAAGCGAGTTTCGAATGATCGACGGCGGCTTCGGCGTTGTTCTCGCCCGCCGTCACCGCATTCTTGTCGAAGAATTGATGCCCCAGCGCCGCTCCCACCAACGCTCCGATCGGTCCGCCGAAGCTGAACCCTGCGACCCCACCCAAGATTTTTCCGAGCCAACTCATGGTCTTTGCGCCTTGTTCAGTTTGAAGATCGAGAGATCCGGGGATTCGGAAATCCGAGATCGAAGGTTTCGAAGGGAAATCGAGTCGATCAGTCGTTTCGCTGCATCAGGCTGCGAAGATGAGCCTCGATGCACTTAGGGAGCACGTCGATGTTGTACCCCCCTTCGAGGATCGAAAGCGTTTTCGTGCTCCCGTCGGTGGCTTCGAGTATCCGATCCGTCATCCAGCCGAAAGATTCCGTGCTCAACCGAATTTGGGCCAAGGGGTCGGCGACGTGTGCATCGAAACCGGCGGAGAGGATAACGAATTCCGGGGCGAACTCCGATATGGCGGGAATGAGACGAGCGGCGAAGGCCTCTTGATATTCTTTGTCTCCCGCCCCGGCGGGCATCGGACAATTGACGGTGGCCCCGGAGCCTTTTCCGGTGCCGGTTTCCGATGCCGCCCCGGTGCCGGGGTAGTAGGGATATTGGTGGATGCTGGCGTACATCACGGAAGGGTCGTCCTCGAAAGAGTGCTGGGTGCCGTTTCCGTGGTGGACGTCGAAGTCGAGGATCAGCACCTTGTCGACGCCATGGGTGCGCTGGAGATACCTTGCGGCGATGGCTACGTTATTGAACAGACAAAATCCCAAGGCCCCGTTTCGTTCGGCATGATGTCCGGGAGGACGGCTGAGGATGAATCCGTTGTCCACCTTCGAATCGACGATCGAATCCGCAAGGGCCATGGCGCTGCCGACGGCGAGGTGGGCGATTTCGCAGCTTCTCTTTGAAACCCCCACGTCGGCTACATCGAGAAAGGGGGCTCCGGAATCGCAGACCTGTTTGGCTCTCGAGATATAGGAAGAATCGTGGATGGTCTCGATCCACATCGGATCGGCGATCTTGGGTTCGATGGGGATGAGATCGTCGAACCACTCCAATCCCCGTAGATGGGCGATGGTCGCGCTCAAACGCTCCTTGCACTCCGGATGGCCGTGGCCCGCATCGTGCTCGAGAAAATCGGGGTCATAGATGAAACCGGTGCGCATCATGGAGCGTTCCTCGAAAGGTGGGTGTTCGAAAAGACCGAAAGGAATGAGGGGAAGGCGCTCGATCGCGCTTCGGGTTCGTTGGAGGGGCTTGCTGTCGAGTCAGTTTTGGACTTGCAAACGCTCTCGATAGAGCCTGGATTTATCGATATAGTGCGAGGCGATGCGTGCGATATCGGCGACATCCTCATCGCTCAGGGTGCGCAATACCCGTCCCGGGGAGCCGACCACCAGCGAGTGCTCGGGGATGATCTTGCCTTCGGGGATAAGGGCGTTGGCCCCGATCAGGCTTCCCTTGCCGATCACCGCCCGATTGAGCACCACCGCATTGATCCCGACAAGGCAGCCGTCCTCGATCGTACAGCCGTGGACGGTGGCATGATGCCCGACGCTCACCTTGTTCCCGAGGAGCAAGGGAACGCCCTCGTCGGCATGGAGAACGGCGCAGTCCTGGATATTCGAGCCGTCCCCGATGGTGATGAGATCGTTATCCCCTCGGATCACGCTGTTGAACCACACGCTCGTCTCATGACCCAAGATGACCGATCCGATGACCGTCGCATTATCGGCGACATAAAAATCGCCGCGGGTTTCGATGCGGCGATCCCCTAACGAAAATAGCATCGGATGGTCTCCTTGGGCGAGGGGCGAGCGGGTATCAAGCGTATCGGGCGATCATGCGACGAAACATTCGCGCCAGCAGATGGGCATCGAGAAGGGCGCCGTGCTTGTTGCGATGCGAGTTATCCACGCCATAGCGGGCGCACAGCGCATCCAACGACGCACTTTCATCGGGATGGATGGACTTGGCGATTCGCACCGAGCAGGCGATGGTGGCGATCGCTTCCATCCGCTCCCGCCTTCCGGCGATCTTGAATTCATGGTCCAAGAACCCCGTATCGAAGCGGGCATTGTGGATGATAACCAGAGCGCCTTCGACGAATTCGATGAACGCGTGCGCTTTTCGAGCGAAAAGGGGTTGGTCGGCAAGGAAGGATCTCGATAGTCCGTGGACTTGAAAGGCGCCGCTCGGGATGTCTCGTTGGGGATCGAGGTAGGTCTGGAATTCGTATCCGGTCAAATCGTAGTTCCGATCGCATTCCACCGCCCCGATCTCGACGATACGATGGCCGTGGTCGGGGGCGAAACCCGTGGTCTCGGTATCGAGAAAGACGATGCGGTCGATATGGTCGGATATATCCAAGGTTTGTTCCCTTGCGCCGTAATCGTTGCCGTCGGAATCGAGGCAAAAGCGGGCAAGCCGCGGGCTGCTTTGCGAGCATCTGTTCGCTTTTTGCCCGCGGCATTCGATGGAATCCTACCACCGACCCCGAAGATCGCTTTCGGGTGATATTATCCGCCCTCGTCGGTATCCGGCGAATCGGGCGGGGGCTAGCGAAACCTTATAGCGAGCGCCGAAAAAACCGTTCATCTGCGCCAAGATGCCGGCGGCGATCGGATCATGCCGATCCTCGAAGTTCTGCCAAGCAATGCCAAGCAAGGAGATATCGATGCCCAAGGCGATCCGAATCCACCGCACCGGCGGTCCCGAGGTCATGCAGTGGGATGAGTGCGAGGTCGGCAATCCCGGTCCCGGTGAAATCCGGGTGCGGCACGAGGCGGTGGGGCTCAACTATATCGATGTCTATTTTCGCACCGGTCTTTATCCCGCTCCTTGGCAGCCCTTCACTCCCGGGCTCGAAGCCGCCGGGGTGGTCGAAGCGATCGGGGAGGGGGTGGATGGGCTCGAAGTCGGGGATCGCATCGCTTATGCCTCGCCCCCGATCGGAGCCTACGCCGAGGAGCGTTTGATCCCCGCCGACAAGGTCGTCCAACTCCCCGAATCCATCACCTGCCATCAGGCGGCGGCGATGATGCTGCAAGGGATGACCGCCGAATATCTCTTGCGTCGCACTTTCAAGGTCAAAGCCGGCGACACGGTGTTATTTCATGCCGCGGCGGGGGGCGTGGGATTGATCGCTTGCCAGTGGGCGAAATCCTTGGGAGCCAAGGTGATCGGTACCGTCGGCAGCGAGGAGAAGGCGGATCTGGCGCGGGCCAACGGTTGCGATCATCCGATCATCTACACCCGCGAGAACTTTGCCGAGCGGGTAAAGGAGTTGACCGACGGAGCCGGTGTCCCCGTCGTTTACGATGCGGTGGGGCGAGATACATTCGAAGGCAGTTTGGATTGTCTTTCTCCCAGAGGGATGCTGGTGAGTTTCGGGCAGTCATCGGGCAAGATCGACCCCGTCGATATCTCCGTTTTAGGCACCCGGGGCTCGCTTTTTCTGACCCGCCCGAGCCTGATGACCTACAACGCGGATCGGGCATCGCTCGAAGAATCCGCCAAAGCCCTTTTCGATGTCGTCGAAAGCGGCGCGGTGCGCATCAAGGTCAATCAGGTTTTCCCCTTGGCCCGAGCGGCGGATGCGCACCTCGAGCTCGAAGCGCGCCGAACGACGGGCTCAACGGTATTCGATCTTTCCTTGTCGCCCTAGCGCCCGATTCTTCCTGTCGTAGAATCGAAAGTTTTGTCATCGACGAGGGGATATTCGCTCCTAAGGATCCAAGATTCGATGATCGGATTTCTCTTTGCAAAGCCAATGCGCCCCCGTGCCGAGGATGATTGTGTGTTCGACACAGTGATCGACACGGCGATCGATATCGCGGCGCCGGCGGATCGGGGAAGTGGAACGAATCCGAGATGAATCGCGCCGATCTCGCATGGCAGGACAAGAATCTGCAGGAGGTTTCGCGGACCTTCGCCCTCGTGATCCCCCAACTCCCGCAACCGGTGTGCGAGGTGGTGGGAAATGCCTACCTCCTATGTCGTATCGCCGATATCATCGAGGACGAGCCGGACCTTTCTTTCGAGCGCAAGCGGGATTTCTCGGAGCGCTTCATCCGGGTGATCGAGGGTCATGAGAGCGGTCGGCGATTTGCCGACGATCTGCATCCGCTGTTGGTTTCGGCGCTGCCCGGCGAGCGCGCCTTGGTTTGCGACAGCGAGCGAGCGGTACGCATCGCATCGGGCTTCAACGATATTCAGCGCAACGCCATCCACCGCTGTGTCGGCACCATGGCTCGGGGCATGGTGGAATTCCAGCGCACCGCCACCTTGGACGGTCTCGACGATCTTTCCCACCTCGGCCGCTATTGCTATCACGTGGCGGGGGTGGTCGGTGAGATGCTGACCGAGATTTTCTGCGATCATTCGCCGGCGATCGCCGCCCGCCGCGATCGACTGATATCGCTCTCCGTCTCCTTCGGTCAAGGATTGCAGATGACCAACATCCTCAAAGATCTATGGGATGATCGCCGTCGCGGGGCTTGCTGGCTGCCCAAGGATATTTTTCGTGCCGCCGGATTCGATCTGCGCTCGATGCGCTCGCTGGACGAGGGAGTGATCCCCTCGGCGGATGCGAAAGCGGGCATCGATCCATCGAGAACCGATCCCGCCTTTGCCCGAGGGTTGCAACAGCTGGTCGTCATCGCCTGCGGGCATCTTGAAAAAGCGCTGCGGTTCACCTTGCTGATACCGAAAACGGAAATCGGGATTCGCCGCTTTTGTCTTTGGGCGTTGGGGATGGCGGTGCTGACGTTGAGGAAGATTCATTCCCGCTTGATGCGCTTTTCCAGTGCTCGGGACGTGAAGATCTCCCGCCTTGCCGTCTATACGACGGTGGCCATCACCAGCGTTTCGGCACGTTCGGATCGCGTGCTCGAAATGCTCTTCGATGGATTGACCCGACCCCTTGACGCCTTGGAGACGGCAAAAGCCAAGCCCGCTTCCGGTTGATACTCGCTCATTGCCCGACGTTGCGCGCTTTTTTCGGGATCGATCGATTCGAATCGCGGTCATCGAAAGCGATGCGGATGCGTTCGTCTCGACCTTTGGCGGAGCCATGACGAAGGGGCCGAGCGCCTTGGCTATCATCCGCCATCGGTACATCTCATCGCCCTTTGAGATCCTTACCCCCCTCCCAATGACAAAGAAGAAGGAGAAGAGTCTTGCCGAAAACGGATATCGAAATCGCCAGAGAGGCGAAACAAAAGACGATCGGCGAGATCGGGGATCGACTCGGGATCCCGGGCGATGCCTTGCTTCCCTACGGGCATACCAAGGCGAAGATCGATCTCGACTATATCGACTCCCTCGGCGCCGGCAAACGCGGGAAGCTGATCTTGGTGACCGCGATCACCCCGACTCCGGCGGGGGAGGGCAAGACCACCACCTCCGTCGGGTTGGCGGACGGTCTGAATCGCATCGGAAAAGAAACTTTGGTGTGCCTGCGCGAACCGAGCCTCGGCCCTTGTTTCGGGGTCAAGGGAGGAGCGGCGGGCGGCGGCTATGCCCAGGTGGTGCCGATGGAGGATATCAATCTGCACTTCACCGGTGATTTCCATGCCATCGGCGCCGCCAACAATCTTCTTGCGGCCCTCATCGACAACCATATCCATCAGGGCAATGCGCTGGATATCGACGCCAGGCGAATCTCATGGCGGCGGGTGGTGGATATGAACGACCGCGCCCTGCGCGAGATCGTCTGCTCCTTGGGCGGAATCGGCAATGGTTATCCGCGCAGCGACGGTTTCGATATCACGGTCGCCTCGGAGGTGATGGCGATCTTCTGCCTCGCCGCCGATCTCGACGATCTGCGGCGGCGCTTGGGCAATATCGTGATCGGCCAGACCCGCCGGCGAGAGCCGGTCAGCGCCAAAGACCTCCAAGCCGACGGGGCGATGACCGTCCTGTTGCGAGATGCCTTGGCCCCCAACCTCGTTCAGACTTTGGAGAACAATCCGGCCATCATCCACGGCGGGCCTTTCGCCAATATCGCCCACGGCTGCAATTCCGTGATCGCCACCCGCACCTCCTTGGGTCTTGCCGATTATGTGGTCACCGAGGCCGGATTCGGAGCGGATCTCGGCGCCGAAAAATTCTTCGATATCAAATGCCGCAAGGCGAATATCGCCCCCGATGCGGTGGTGCTGGTGGCGACTTTGCGGGCGTTGAAGATGCACGGCGGGGTCGCCTTGGGCGATTTGGGCGAAGAGAACGTCGATGCCGTGCGAAAGGGGTGCGCCAACCTTGCCCGCCACCTCTCCAATATCCGCCGATTCGGAGTGCCGGCGGTGGTGGCGAT
>JFBG01000090.1 GCA_000583135.1 Thioalkalivibrio sp. HK1 | reverse complement strand
GTGACGGTTCCGGTCGGTAGCGCGGACAACTGCACATCGAAAGTGGATGTGTTGCCTTCGGTGATCGCAATGGCAGATGAGGGGAGGGTCAGGGTTCCCACGTCGTCGTCGGTCACATCGATGCTCACCGTACCGGTGGCATCGCCATAACCACCGCCCGCTGCCGAAACCGAGATGGTCGCGCTGTCGTCGGTGGTATCGCCGTCCTCGGCCGCTCTGACCGTGACCGACTGGGCCGTGCTCCAATCGGTAGTGGTGAAGGTCAGGGTGTTCTGATCGCCGGTGTCTGTGGTGTCGGTGTCCACCGTGACATCGGTATTGCTCGGCTGAACCAGCGTGACCGTCACGTCTGCGGTCGGTTGCCCCGACAACTGCACTTCGAAGGTGGTGGTGCTGCCCTCGCCAACCGGAACGGCGTTCGACGGAAGCGTCAGGCTCCCCGCATCGTCGTCCGTCACATCGACGCTCACGCTACCGGTGGCATCGCCGTAGCCACCGCCCACGGCCGAAACGGAGATGCTCGTACTCTCGTTGTCGGTATCGCTGTCCTCGGCCGCGCTCAATGTGACCGTTTGGGCTACGTTCCAGTTGGATGCCGTGAATGTGAGGGTGTTTTGTTCGCCGCTTTCGTTGGTATCGGTATCCAGTTTGACGTCGGTGTTGCTCGGCTGGGCCAAGGTCACTGTCACGTTCGCGGTCGGTAGCATGGACAGTTGCATGTCAAATGTGGTGGTGTCGCCCTCGGTGAGCGCAACGGCATTCGACGGGAGGATCAGTGATCCCGCATCGTCGTCCGTCACGTTGACACTGACCGTGCCGGTGGCATCGTCATAGCCGCCACCCGCTGCCGAAACCGAGATGCTCGTGCTCTCGTCGGTGATGTCACTGTCCTCGGTCGCGCTGATCGTGACCGACTGGGCCGTATTCCAGTCGGAAGTGGTGAAGG
>JFBG01000089.1 GCA_000583135.1 Thioalkalivibrio sp. HK1 | reverse complement strand
ACCAATACCGATGTGACGGTGGGAAGCACCTCGCTGAGCTTTACGCCCGCCAACTGGGATCAGAATCAGTCGGTCACGGTCAATGCGGCTCAAGACGACGATGCATCGGATGAGAGCGCGAGTATCTCCGTCTCGGCGACGGGCGGGGGCTATGGCAGTGCGACCGGCACCGTGGGTGTCGATGTGACCGACGATGACACCGAGGCCTTCATCCTGCCCTCGAATGATGTGAGCGTCAACGAGGGCAGTAACAGAACTTTCAGTATCGGGCTGGCGACCTTGCCGAGCGGGAGCGTGACAGTAACCTTGGCCCAGCCGACCAATACCGATGTGACGGTGAGCATTACCTCGCTGAGCTTTACCACCGGCAACTGGGATACGAATCAGACGGTCACGGTCAGTGCGGCCCATGACAACGATCTCGTGGACGACAGCGCGAGCATTTCCGTTTCGGCATCGGGCGGGGGCTATGGCAGCGTGACCGGCACCGTGGGTGTCGATGTGACGGACGATGACACTGGAACCCTCATCCTCCCGTCGAGCGATCTGGCTATCGACGAGGGTTCCAACGGCACGTTCAATGTGAAATTGTCGAACCAGCCGAGCGCGAACGTAACGGTGACCTTGACCCAGCCGACCAACACCGATGTCACGGTGGATACCAATACATCGACCAGCGGCAACCAGACCACGCTGACCTTCACCTCCTCCAACTGGAATGTGGATCAGGCGGTCACGGTGAGCGCCGCCGACGACGACGATATTTTGGACGATGATCTGGACGTGAGCATCTCCCTTTCGGCGGCGGGCGGTGGTTTCGCCGGTGTGAGCGGCACCGTGGTCGTCGATGTGACGGACGATGACGAAGCGGATTTGACGCTGCCTTCGAGCGATGTGAGCGTCGATGAGGGGAGCAGTACCACCTTTGCGGTGAAGTTGGCGACCCTGCCGAGCGAGAATATCACGGTAACGCTGACCCAGCCGAGCGATACCGACGTCACGGTGGATACCGACACCTCGACCAACGGCAACCAGACCACCTTGACCTTCACCACCGGCAACTGGAACGTGGATCAGAACGTCACGGTGAGCGCCGCCGAAGACGACGATGCTTGGGATGAGACGGACGTGACCATCTCCCTTTCGGCGGCGGGCGATGGTTACGACGATGTCGACGGCACCGTAAAAGTCGATGTGACGGACGACGACGAAGAGGCTCTGACCATCTCGTCGACCGATTTGGCGATCGTGGAGGGAGCGACGGATCAAGTGACATTCACGGTGAAGTTGGCGACCCTGCCAAGCGCCGATGTCACGCTGACCGTGACCCAACCGACCAATACCGACGTCGTGGCGGATGCCGATACATTTGAAGCCGGCGTTCAGACGACGCTGACTTTCAACCAAGATGATTGGAACGTGGATCGAGTGATCGGCGTGACGGCCGCACAAGACAACGATACCTCGAACGAAAGCGGGACCATCACGCTGTCGACCACCGGCGGCGGCTACAACGACATAAGCGAAGAGGTGGACGTAACCGTCACCGACGACGACGCCGCGGGTTTGGTCCTGCCATCGTCGGTGGGGGTCGACGAAGGGGATAACGAGACCATCGATGTGCGCTTGTCGTCCCTGCCGAGCGGAAATGTTACGGTGACCTTCACCCAGCCGAGCGATACCGACGTCAAGGTGGATACCGATACATCGACGAACGGCAATCAGACCACCTTGACCTTCACGGCCTCGAACTGGAATGTGAATCAACAAGTCAAGATATCCGCGGCCCAAGACAACGATTCCACGAACGACACAACGACCATCCCCTTTTCGGTCGCCGGTGGCGGCTACGCTGGTATCAGCGGCATGGTGACCGTCCGAATCACGGATGACGAGACGGATCGGCTGGATATATCGCAGACCAACCTGACCGTCGTCGAGGAGAGCAGCGTCACCTTCCAGGTGAAGTTGCTCTCGCAGCCGACCTCGAGCGTAACGGTGACGGTGGCTCAAACCCAACCGGCCAACGCCGATGTGAGCATCGATACCGATAGCAACACGAACGGCAACCAAAATACGCTCGCCTTCACGACCACCAACTGGAA
>JFBG01000088.1 GCA_000583135.1 Thioalkalivibrio sp. HK1 | reverse complement strand
TCGATCAAAACGACTCGACTCGCTCAGTAAAGCCACATCGATAGGTGCTGTTTTCGCCTCTATCGAACCGAGGGTAGGTCACACTACCCTCGGTTTTTTTATTGTGTTAGATACTGATGAATCGATAGGCGAAAAGAGCGAAGACCGCGTCTCGGTGGGAGCATGCATCGCTTTGAAATGCGCCGCGCCATAGGGCGATATCGTTCGGCCCGGTTTGGGTCTTTCAGGGCAAGGGGATCTCGAAACGAATCCCGATCCGGTCTTTGGAGGAATCGATTCGCCAGAGTCGGTCATCGGAGGAGGGATCGAGCAGAGTCGCCCCCGGTGACGGGGCTTGCATTTCATCGAGCAGCCAAGCCACGGCGGCCAAGGTCAAAACGGCGGCTCCGATGATCAAGTACACATCGTCCAACTCCGATTCATCCTGCGGGTGGCAGTGCAATCCGACCAATCGCCCGCCCGATGTCACCGTATGACAATCGTTTTCATCGAGCACGCCATCGTGCGAGAACGCAGGGGTGTATGGAACCGACAGCATCATGGCCAATACGACTTTGCTGAGTCTCGACATCGTTATATCTCCTTATGGAAAGCGACCATTGGCGGTAAATCTCGTTTCGATTGACGGTGGCGATTGTCGATGGAAGGCGGGCGGAAAGTTAGCCGAGGGCTTTTCATCGGTTTTTTCCGATGATTTTTCGCAAAGGGCGGATCTTTCGAGAAGGAATGCCTCGTCTTCCGATGTTATCCGTATTCGCTGTCCGATCGCCTCGTATTCGACCCTTTGGTCGACTATCGAATACCCGATCGTTATCCGATGGATGAGGACGGGGGCAACCGGTAACGGTCGGCTTTTCCATGGGATCCCGTTATAAGTCGGGATTTTCGAAAAGCATATATCGATATTTTTTTCATCGAGATCGATCGATGGCGATGGTCGATCTGGATTGTCGATCTCGATGATCGATTTCAATATCAATCGTTCATCTCCATGGCTCATCGTCTTGTTTTATCGGGCTTCGCTATCGTCTCGTTTCGTATCATCTCTGTCCAAGTCGAACTCGCTATGTAGCGTGCGTACCCCGAGTTCCAAGTATTTTTCTTCCACCACCACCGAGACCTTGATCTCCGAGGTCGAGATCATCAGGATGTTGATATTTTCCGCCGCCAGCGCTTTGAACATACGACTGGCAATGCCGGCATGGGAGCGCATCCCGACTCCGACCAGAGAAATCTTGGCGATCTTATTGTCGCCGATGATGCTGCTCGCTCCCCACTGAATTTTTCGCTCTCTCGTAATTTGCAATGTTCTTTCGAAGTCGTTGCGATTGACGGTGAAAGTGAAATCGGTGGTTCCGTCGACTCCGGTGTTTTGCACGATCATATCCACTTCGATATTTTCATCGGCGATGGGGCCCAAGATCGAAAAAGCGATCCCGGGCTTGTCTTGTACACCCAAGACGGTGATTTTGGCGGCATCGCGCTCGAAGGCGATACCGGAAATCAGGGGTTGCTCCATATCCATATCCTCGGATTCGGGGCCGATCAGAGTGCCCGGCCCTTCATTGAAAGAGGAGAGCACTCGCAGGATCACGCCGTATTTACGGGCGAACTCGACCGAGCGAATTTGTAGCACCTTCGCTCCCAAACTCGCCAACTCCAGCATCTCCTCGAAGGTGAGAAAGTCAAGCAGTCGCGCTTGCGGCTCCACGCGCGGGTCGGTGGTGTAAACGCCGTCCACATCGGTATAGATGCGGCATTCATCGGCTTCCAAGGCGGCGGCCAACGCCACCGCGGTGGTGTCGGAGCCGCCGCGCCCCAAGGTGGTGATATTGCCGCTCTCGTCGATCCCTTGAAAGCCTGCAACCACGACGACCCGTCCCGCTTGCAGATCCTCACGGATGCGCCGGTCCTCGACGCTGACGATGCGCGCCTTGGTATGCGCGCTATCGGTTCTGATATGAACTTGCGAGCCGGTATAGGAGCGGGCGGGGCAGCCGATGGCATGCAAGCGCATGGCCAGCAGGGCGATGGTGACCTGCTCTCCGGTCGAGAGCAGCACATCGAGCTCGCGCGGATGGGGGGTGCTTTGGATGCCGCGGGCGAGCCCGAGCAGCCGATCCGTCTCCCCGCCCATCGCCGAGACCACGACCACGACATTCGATCCGCTTTCGCTTAGTTGCCGGATCCTCTCGGCAACGTGGATGATGCGCTCGATATTCCCGACGGAGCTGCCCCCGAATTTCTGGACGATCAATGGCATGGGCCACACTCACGGCTTGTCGGATGCATTTAGGGTCTTCCGGTTCCAATTAAAGTTGCGAATTGAGGTCATGATTGGGTTCATTGAATCGATATCGATGATTGATTCGATCGCCACCTCGATCGCCGACTCGACCGTTCGAGCGAAGGATGCCCGCCGATGAATAGCCCATAGATAGCCGATGAATGGCCGATGGATAAGCCGATCGATAAAGGTGCCAAGGCCGCATCACCCGACTCGCTCTTGCACCCATTCGCCGACGGAGCGAAGCGCTTGATCCAGACCGGAGGGGTCGTTGCCTCCCGCTTGGGCGAGGTCCGCTCGCCCGCCGCCGCGTCCGCCGACTTGGGATGCGACATGATTGGCCAGATCCCCGGCCTTGATGCGGTCCGTGCAGTTCCGGGTCACCCCGGCAACCAAAGAGACCTTGTCGCCTTTGGCGGTGGCGACCACCACCGCGGCGGTGCCCAAGCGCTCTTTGAGCCGATCCACGATTTGGCGCAACGATCCGATATCGGTATCGTCGATGCGGGTGGCGAGAACCTTGATCCCCGCGATATCCACCGATTGAGCGGCCAGCGCATCCCCTCGGGTGCTGGCGGTTTGGGCTTGCAACTGCGAAAGCGTGCGCTCGAGTTCGCGGTTGCGAGCGACCAAGGCCTCCAATCGCTCCACCGCCGCCTCGGGGGCGGCTTGGATGGTATCGGCGATCCGATCGAGTCGGTCCGTCATCGTTTGCACCCAAGCAAGAGCGCCTTCTCCGGTCAGGGCGACGATCCGACGCACCCCGGCCGAGATCCCTCCTTCGGAGACGATCTTGAACATGCCGATATCCCCGGCTCGGCAGACGTGGGTTCCGCCGCAAAGCTCGGTGGAATGATCCCCGATCGAAAGCACCCGCACCGGATCGTCGTATTTTTCGCCGAACAGAGCGATGGCCCCGCTTTGTCGGGCTTGATCGAGGGGCATGATTTCGGTGCGAGCCTGCGAGTTTTCCAATATCCAGCCGGATACCAAGGTCTCGATCCGGTGCCGCTCGTCCCGGCTGACCGGATGGGGGTGGGAAAAATCGAAGCGCAGGCGATCCGGCGCCACCAAAGATCCCTTTTGTTGGACGTGCTCGCCCAAGACGAGATGCAAGGCGGCATGCAATAGATGGGTGGCGGAGTGATTGCGAGCGGTGGCCGAACGCGCCGTCTCGTCGACACCGGCGAGCGCCTTGTCCCCCAGCGCGATACGACCCTTTCGCAGGGTGCCGACATGCACCGCCCCCTCGCCTTGTTTGCAGGTATCGACGACCTCGAATTCGAAGCCCGAATCGCTCGCAGGCGTCGATGCCGTGCTCTTAGAAGACCGGATCCATCCGCGGTCGCCGACCTGCCCGCCGGACTCGGCATAGAAAGGAGTCTTTTCAAGGACGACCATCCCTTCCTCGCCTTCCTCCAACGATTGCGTTTTTTCGCCCCCCCGCAGCAGCGCGACCACCACGCTTTCGTCTTCGAGCCGCTCGTAGCCGCAAAAGGCGGTGGCGATGTCGAGAGACTCGTCCTCGCGGGCCTTGAAGCGACTGGCGGCGCGGGCGCGGGCGCGTTGCCCTTCCATCTCGCGCTCGAAGCCTTGCAAGTCGATCTCCAGCGAGCGCTCGCGGGCGATATCCGCGGTCAGATCGGCGGGGAATCCATAGGTGTCGTAAAGACGAAAGACCGTCTCGCCGGGGATGGCGCCCCCTTCCAAGCCCTCGATGCTCTCCTCGAGGATGCGCATGCCTTGATCCAAGGTGCGGGAGAACTGCTCTTCTTCCGAGCGTAGAGTTTGTTCGATATGAGCCCGGCGGCGCACGAGAGCAGGGTAGGCCGCGCCCATTTCCGCTTCGAGAGCGGAGACCATGCGCCAGAAAAAGGGCTCGGCGGTTCCCAAGCGATGGCCATGCCGGATGGCGCGCCGGATGATCCGGCGTAGAACATACCCCCGACCCTCGTTGGCGGGGACCACGCCATCGGCGATCAAGAAAGCGCAAGAGCGGATGTGATCGGCGATCACCCGCAAGGATTTATCCTCCCGATCCGTGCTCTTGGTGATATCCGCCGCCGCGTCGATCAGATGAACGAAGAGGTCCGTTTCGTAGTTGCTGCGCACCCCTTGCAGAACCGCGGCCATGCGTTCAAGACCCATGCCGGTATCCACCGAAGGCCGGGGCAGGGGCTCCATCGCTCCCGAGGCATCCCGATTGAACTGCATGAAGACGAGGTTCCAAAGTTCGATATAGCGATCCCCTTCCTCGTCGGGGCTTCCCGGCGGGCCGCCTTCGACCTCGGGGCCATGGTCGTAATACACCTCCGAGCAAGGTCCGCAAGGCCCGGTATCGCCCATCGCCCAGAAATTATCCTTCTCCCCGCAGCGAGTGAAACGCGATCGGTCGATTCCGATCTCGTCGAACCAGATCCGCTCGGCTTCCTCGTCGTCTTCGTAGACCGTTACCCAGAGTTTGGCGGGGGGCAGGCCCAAGACTTCGGTCATCAACTCCCAGCAGTAGCGGATGGCTTCTTGCTTGAAGTAGTCGCCGAAACTGAAGTTGCCGAGCATCTCGAAGAAGGTGTGATGGCGGGCGGTGTACCCCACATTATCGAGATCGTTATGCTTGCCGCCGGCCCGTACGCAGGGTTGGGCGGTGGTGGCGCGAGAATAGTTGCGTTTTTCGGCCCCGAGAAAGACATCCTTGAATTGCACCATCCCCGAGTTGGTGAAGAGCAAGGTGGGGTCGTTGCCGGGCACCAAGGGGCTGCCGGCAACGATCTCGTGATCGCGCTTGTGAAAGTAATCCAGGAAGATGCGCCGAAGTTCGTTACTGGTCATCGGGGATTCTCGTAATGGATATCAATGGATCGAAACTGAGGCCGAAGCGGGCTTTGAAACTTCCTTTGATCGAAATGTCCTTCGAAAAGCCCTTTGCAGGTTCGCTCTTCGGGGTTCTTCGATGCTCATCAAAGAGATTGACATCAAGAAGGAAGATAGACGAAGATGGCATCGGTTTTTTTGCAAGGGTTTTGGATTTCGAAGCGATGAGATGATTCATAAGGGCCGGACGAGTCTGCCGGTCGGGACGATTATCCCGCCATCAGAAATCGTCGAACGACATACCCAAGACCGCCCGGATATGGTCTTTGATAAATCCGCGTCTTTCCAAAAAACGGGCTCGGCGGGCCCAATCGGGATAGTTGTCCGGGCGCTCCTCGCCGAAATGACGCCGATGAGCCGTGGCCGCTAGATCGAACCAATCCTTGGCCCGCAGGTCCACCGTTCCTTCCGCAAGATCGTCCCCGATGCCGCGCTCTCGCAATTCATCGAGGATGCGCAGCGGGCCATATCCGCGCTCTTTCCTCGATGCCGCATAACGCTCCGCGAAGCGCTCCTCGCTCAATAGCCCTTGGCTTTGGATTCGATCGAGCACCTCGCGAATGGCATCGAGCGGACTTCCCTTGGCTGCCAGTTTGCGTTCGAGTTCGGCCCGTGCATGTTCGCGGCGGGCCAGCAAGTTCAAGGCCCGTCGCCGGATATCGGCCAGTTCTCGCTCGGTGGACGATGTGTCGAGAGATAGATCGAGAGATGGATCGAGATCGGCACTTGGCTCGGCGGTGTCCGAATCGGCATCGAAATCGAGGAAGGCGTTCTCTTTCGCCTTCGCAGGCACCCTTGCCAAGTCTTCTGGCAAGGTATCGGGAGAAGCATCGGGCGAGCGGATATCGGGATTCGACCCGCCATCGCCGCCGGGTCGCTCGGGGGAATGCCGAGCATCCCCCGACAAGACTCGTTGCCGGATCGCGGCCATATCCGGTTCGGGCGGCGCTTGGTGAGCGGCGAGAGAATCAGACTTCAACCTTTTCCCCGACATTCTTTTTTCCGGCGCCGGACGGGGCATCAGCGGTGCCTGCCGCTTGCGCTTCGGGATTCGACGGGCGATCCGGCAAAAGGATCGCTCGTATCTTGCCTTCGATATCCTGTGCCACCTGCACATTTTCCTTGAGAAAGTCTCGGGCGTTATCCCGACCTTGTCCTAGGCGAGCCCCGTCGTAGCTGTAATAAGAGCCCGATTTCTCGATGATCTCGTGCTTGACCCCGAGATCGATCAGCTCTCCCTCGCGCGAGATTCCCTGTCCGTAGAGGATATCGAACTCCACCTGTCTAAAGGGCGGAGCCACCTTGTTTTTGACCACCTTGACCCGGGTTTCATTCCCCACGACTTCGTCTCGCTTCTTGATCGCCCCGATCCGACGGATGTCGAGGCGTACCGAGGCATAGAATTTGAGCGCGTTTCCGCCGGTGGTGGTTTCGGGGCTGCCGAACATCACCCCGATCTTCATGCGGATCTGGTTGATGAAGATGACCAAGGTATTGGAGCGCTTGATATTGGCGGTGAGTTTGCGCAGGGCTTGGCTCATCAAACGGGCATGCAGGCCGACATGCGAATCCCCCATCTCCCCTTCGATTTCCGCCTTGGGGGTCAAGGCGGCGACGGAGTCGACCACCACCACATCGACGGCTCCCGAGCGCACGATCATGTCCGCGATTTCGAGCGCCTGCTCGCCGGTATCCGGTTGCGAGACCAGCAGTTCGTCGACATCCACCCCGATCTTTCGTGCATATTGCGGGTCGAGGGCATGTTCGGCATCGATGAATGCCGCCGTCCCACCGGCCTTTTGCGCCCGCGCGATGGCTTCCAAAGTCAAAGTGGTTTTACCCGAGGATTCAGGTCCGTAGATCTCGACCACCCGACCCCGGGGTAGGCCGCCCACCCCGAGAGCCATATCCAAGCCGATCGATCCGGTGGAAACGACTTCGATGTCGCGCTCGATACTCTCATCTCCCATGCGCATGATCGCGCCTTTGCCGAACTGACGCTCGATCTGGGAAAGAGCCGAGCCGAGAGCCTGTTTCCTGCTGTCGTTCATACCGGGAATCTCCTATGATGGACCGATTTTTTCCGCAAGCGAGGGGAAAACCGAAAAGAAAGCCGAAAAGAGCGAAGCGCAAGCGAGACGAAGATCCGAGACGAAGATCGATGCGGGTCGATGCAATCCGAATCGATTCGACCCTAAGTGCGCTTATCAGCAACGAGCGCGCAAGTCATCGCTTGAAACCGAAATCCCAACGAGCATCGCCCTTGAAAACTCAAGCCCCGAAACAATCAGGCCGAGCAATCCCTAAGACGATGGCAGTAGCCGATAATGATACCCGCAATGCCCCCGGTTTGTCGGTGCGTTTTGGTCCCGATATCTATCCGGATGCCCATCGATCGAGTGTTTTTTCGTCCTATCGCTTCCAAGCAACGAATCGATCGCCCCGATAGCGGCTAAATAAAGTCATCGGATGCCCTAGCCGGGCTCCTTGCTTCGCCCCCGCCGATCTCGAAAAAACGCCAAAAGCATCCGCGCCGACTCATCGGCCAGCACCCCGCCTTTGACCACCGGACGATGGTTGAGCCGACCGCCGCCGAGCACATCGAAAACGCTTCCCGCCCCGCCCCAGCGCTCATCCAAAGCCCCGAAGACCACGCGAGCGATACGGGCATGAACGATAGCCCCGGCGCACATCACGCAAGGCTCCATCGTCGCATAGAGAGTCGCCCCGGTCAGCCGATAATTCCCGACCCTCGCCGCCGCCTCCCGCAGTGCCACGATCTCGGCATGCGCCGTAGGATCACAAGCCCCGATAGGAGCATTCCCCCCACTACCGACCATCGCCCCACCGAGCACCACGACCGCCCCCACCGGCACCTCACCCATCCCCGCCGCCCGATCGGCCAGGTCCAGCGCTCGGCGCATCCAGTATTCGTCGCTCTCGTCAGCCATCGATCGTAGCCCACTCAGGATGAAGGGTTTTTTCTTATCCTACCTTCGACCTTCAGAATCTGCTGAACATCGATAAGATGCTTTTCCCCGAAGCGGATCGACTTCTCTTCTTGTTCTTGGCCAAGATCCAATCTTACGCGCAATTCCTTACGCAATTTCTTTGCGGTTTTGATATCCAAGTTTACGAGATCGTTCCAGATGCGCTGACGCTGACTCTCATTCTTATCCTTTTTAATGAACTCTTTGAATTTTGCCGCGCACAGTGGACAAAGCGCAATATGCGCCGCTTCGTGTTCTTTGGAGAGATCATCGAATATCTGTACCGCTTCGAAATAATACTCGTTATCTCTTCCCCGAAAAGGCTTCGCATCTTTATTCTCGCAGATCTGACAAAACATCACTGCTTCGTTCGTGTAGAATTCCCGGAGATATGCTTTTTTGTCTCCAATAGGAGTCGAAGTTCTAACATTCCGTATTCTCTCTTCAGTTTCCTTGTAGGGTGCTTCATCGGCACGTTTCATTGCGCGATGTGAACGCCGTTCAGGGTTAGATGATGGGTGATCGGGAAAGGTCGATTTTGCTCTCATTTCCTCCTCAGCAATCTGCTCTTCGATCCGTTGCCGTGCGTCCGAAGGCATACTTTGTAATCGGCGAGCAATATCCAAAGAACTAACATCCAAGCCCGCTTTTTGAGCGAGACCATTCAGCTCGCTTCCTATCATCTCGAGATGGCTTGCCAAATCATCGAAACGCTCGAATTCGTCCGGTAAGTCATCTAGTGAGAGATCGCTTGGTTTATGAAACACACCCTTTTTATCGGGTAACCAAGCATTGGATGAGAGCATCTCTCCCATTTTTGAGAGAATTATCTTAGGCTCACTATCAATATAGTCCTTATTGGATGACTCTTGAACGGATCCTCGAAAATGTTTTTGAAAAGGATATGCAATATTTTCCCATATAAATAAACTACGACTGATATTTGGATGTTGAACAGCAAAATCCAATTGATCCACCCAGAAATTCGGATCGAATCCATTAAGTCCTCGTTTATGGAATCCATAATCTTTATGCACTATGATATGACCTCTTCGGTCGACTTCTCTCTCGTAGATTATAATATTATCATGAACTCCTAGATTCAAAAACATATCGATCTCTTCCTTGGAATATCTCTCATCTAAAAACCACGCATCGGGATTATCTTCCAAATATATCTCCAGATTAGGATTTCTTGAATAGGTTTCATAAGGTAGAGTGCGTGCTTTTTCACCAGTTGCATTTTTAGCATATAGGAAGTAGCTATTCTTCAGCTTATTAGTCAAAATTTTTCGACGTTCCATTGAGTCCACCTGAAGAGCCTGAATAATCAGAGAGATGTGATTTACATGGTCGCTATCTGATATCTCTACCTCATCAGGTTCATAAAGCGGAAGAATGTGTTCTATTACTTCGCTGGTAATATCAGGCTCCTTTACTCCCAATCGTACAAAAAATTCCCGCGCATCGTTATCTTCAATTAGATTTTTCTTTATACAAGGTAAGCCATCGGCTGACTTTTGAGGTAGATAAATTGCAACGGAACCATCGGCCTCGAATGCCTTTACCTGGCGGTTATCTTCCAGACGAACGAATGGCTGATATCTCATCGCCCCGCCAGAATCCCACCGATAAAGCGATCGAGGTGCTCGCCATAGAGCTTCTTGTCTAAGGAGGAATTTATATAAATTCACAAGCCAGTCATCGGATTGTCTTTCAAAAAATTCAGGGGTAACTCGCTGTGAAAAATTCTCCGGGTTGATTTCCTCGATTCCCAGTTTTTGCATCAGATATTTTCTCAATTCCGGAGTTCGATCTTCTGTAATCTCTCCGCTTAACCACTGCAACCTATCGATTTCCTCTATGGAGTGAGTGTCTCCGTAGATATCTGTAAGTTGACTTGATGAAAGAATGTTTCTAACATCTTCCCCGCGCCCGATCTTAGCATTGGAAGCATTTACATAGCCACCAGAATCAGTGGGTAGAAATTCTTTTTCCATCAGAGATTTTGCCACGGAATCATATAGATTTCGAAACATACTATCGGGAGGAAAATCTTTTTCTATGATCGGCATCGCCTCAAGAACGGATACACTAAGGAGTTTCATGGATTTTAGATGGCGCAATGACTCGACAACCAGCATGGCCGATTTTTCCAGAAGATAGGCATTCCAATGATTGTCCTTTGGGATATTGTCCCTTGCAGGGGTTGTTATATAAGGTCCTTGAAGCAAAAATCCAAGTCTTGTATCTTTTTCCGTTGCAAAGAAAACAAAAAGAGGAGAATTATGAAGACATATAATAGATTCAGATTTTTTGATTTTATTCTTCCCTTTACTCTTATCCTTTATTTCCTGACCTTCGATTTTATAGGCAATTTCGATCGGCTTGATTGGATTTCCGTCAGGATCATTGATATTCTTTTCAAAAACGAGCCAAGACTCTTCTTCTTTATAGTTGTTATGGTTTCCGACGATGGTTATATGACGAGAATGTTTTCTTCTTTTAGAACTTCGAATATAAATCCCCGATTCACCCTCGTCTGTTTTCCATTCGATTTCTTCAATGTTTCTTAGAAATAGTAGTGTGCGAACATTAAGAGTGATCAAGCGATGGACGATTTCATTATATGCTTTTTCAGATGGAATCGATGGTAAATCAAAAGGAAAAATAAATTTTGTTGTCCACGGCGATGAGATTTTAATTTCTTTTTCCTTGGAAGGTCGGACGTAAAATTCAATACGAAAATTTTCGTCTCCGCAGTGAATTCTCGGAGATGATGTATAAGCGTAGACGGATTTAAAGCCAATTCCGAATTTTCCGATTTTGGTTAGATCGTCCGATTTTGTCCCCTCTCCTATGCCGCAAATTCCGCGTATATCTTCCTCATCGAAGGGTGTTCCATCATGCAAGAATTCAAGTCGATCTTTGTAGAGATTAAACCGAACTCGTTTAGCGTCCTTATCCTCGGCGTTCTGCAGCAGCTCGTAAATGAAATGTGTACGATCGCTATATAGTCGACCAAGAAATTCAAGATGTCTGGTTCCTTCGCCATATTGCTTGATATTTTGCTTGCAGATCTCATTGTAGTTGCTAGCCATTGATGCTCTCCGGTGTCAAAACGATTACCCCATACGCTAAGGGGTCGCATTCGGACACGACTTTTTCATCGCGTCATCGAATCCTTCGATTCGTTTTTTTTGATCGTCCGCCTCGGCGTTGCCGAGTTGTCTTTCTCGTTTGTTGCCCGATCGAGAATGCTGCTCAGCATCGCCAACCTTCCTCGGTGAGTATTTGTCAGGCTCTCGCGGGGGTTCGAGCGCGTTTTTTTTCCACAGATGGTAGTGCTCGGCCTCCAGCGCTTCGAAGATCGTAGGCTTCGGCATCCGGTCGTCCGGGAATCTCCCTATTCCGACCACCGTACCCCGAGAGGTTCAACAGTCACCTCGACACTTCAAGTGACTGGGCGATCGAGTATGCCTCAAATTCCTTCCGTCTCCCCTAGATATTACCATTCGTAGGTGATTAGGGCGATGAAGGGATGGTATCTTGCAGAGATCTCGTCGTTGATCGCTTATATGGTGCAGGTCGGTCTCTTACCTCTCGGCACAGATTCGATTGATCCCGCCGCTTGGCGTGCCAGAGGGGGAGAGAGGTGATGAAGGTCGCCTCTTGGGTCACGAAGGTGATGGCGCCAAGCAGAATTTGCTTCCCTTGGGCCAATTCTCTCACTCCTTGCCACCACTCGGTCCTCCCGGAGCACCATCGCATCAGGTGCGCACTCGCTCATTCACCTTCCGCTCTCCGAGGCTCATCGGGGATGGAGATGAAGGTTATTCGCAAGTAGCGGTCCAGATGAGCGAATCCTCGTAGCGGCATTCGGCTCGTATCGAGCAGGTGACTTGGCCGCCTACCGTCGCTGACACAAATGCTCCTGTTGAGATCCACTCATTCGTTTTCCGCCTCCAAGAACGCTTTGATGTCCAATAGATGCGTTTCCACGAATCGGAGGGATCCCGATTCCTTGCCCAGATCCAATTCGATCCGTAGATCTTCCGATGCCGCGATATCGTCTCGCAGGCGTCGGTGCTGGTCGTCGTCTCGTTTGACCAGTTCCTTGAACTTTGCGGCACATAGCGGACAAAGTGCGACATAAGCGGCGATATGTTCTGCATCGAGGTCATCGAGAACCTGCACCGTTTCGAAATAATAACGGTCGTCTCTACGCCGAAATGGCATTTCATTCTCGCACATTTGGCAGATAAGGCGATCGCTACTGTCAGTGTAACTTTGCTCGAGGTAAGTGATGCTATCGCCGGCCGGTTTCGATACTCGAACACTCCGGTTACGGCTCTCGTACTCTCTCTTCGACGCCTCCTCCGCCCGTACCTTTGCCTGTTGGATGCGTCGCTTCGGGTCCGTCGATGGGCGTTCGGGGAATGCCTTGGGCATCGATGACTCATCCACATTTCTTTTCGTCTTTTCATATAGTTCCGGATCTTTTTTGAGGCGATTGATGAGGCTGACGTCATCGAGCGTGATTCCCAGCTGCTTTGCGCTCTCTTGGCGAATTCGATATTCCTCGGTTTCCTTTTGCTCTTCCTCGCCGAAACCGATGGCTGTCAACCAGCCATTTCTATCGTCGTATTCGAAGTCATCTCTGAGTGATTTCTTTGACATTTCTCCGGGAGTGTAAAATTGACCGTCTTTCCCCGGGATCCATTTTTTTCTATGAAGAATCTGTACCAGACTCGAAGGTACGGATCGTTCGCAATAACTCTTGTTTGGCCGATATTTTGCCTTCAATACTCGAGGGTCCGCCTCGGCGAGAATTTTCCATACGAGTCTTGCGATATTCACATTGTTTTCTTCCAATATCTCTTCGAGAGATTCCATTGAATAGTCTTCGTTGATTCCGGTAGAATAAACCCACCTTGCATATTTTCGATCGGAATAAAGTTCGCCGCTTCTCGGATTTTCGAATATGGAAACTCGTTTGATTTCAAGCGTTTTTCGGGCGCCGCAAGCAACTGCAAACGGGATGAATTTTTTTATCTTGGCATAGCCCGACCATAGTGCGGATCGCGAATCGTCCTTTCCGGAACCATCGGAGTAGATAGCCCCAAGTCCTGTTTCTTCCAAAGGGGCATCCATATAACAATGCCGACCTTGAAGGGATTTATCGGTGGAATTCAAAAAGAGATAATAATTCCCAAAGATCGTCATCTCGCTTCCATTTTCATGCCAGTCGATAAATCGCTTGATGTGTTCCAAATGTCTCTTTTTACCCGGCACTTTTGAATCCTCGGCATAGAAGCGATCGAGTATCTCCTTGATCTCTTCGGACTCACCGACATGTTTTACACCTGCCGTCTCCAAGAATTTCTGCAATCGATTACCTCTATCCTTTTTCAACCCATCGAAAATTCCGACGGAAACAGTCGATAGATTCGATAAAGAAGAGTTTCCTTCTACCGGAAAATAAACACAATCTCCGGTGAGAATTTCGCCGTTTTGGTCTTTTATTATTTCCCATAAATCGATATCATCCTCTCTTTCTTCGCGTCTTGTCGCAGTGGAAAGAAGTAAATAGAACGATTGAAGCCAGCCATCACTTTGCTTTCTTAACCATTTCAGAGCATAACGATCGGGGTCCCGACGAGGTTGGTAACCATATTTATTTTCTACGGCATCGACCAATTCTTTATAGCCATAGTACGGAACATCCAAGGATGTGAAGAGTTTATCGGATCGACTGTTTCTCATGACCCCGGATGCCCATTTCAATTTGCCATCTCTGAACAGCGCCATCAATGCATCTTCGTCGATAACGTCAGTCAGATCTTTCGGACCGCGTGCCAGCCTATCCGCTTTTTCATATCCACCATCCAAGCATGGTATCAGCGCTTTGTTATGAAGAGCGTCATAGACGATTTCCTCCATGATCGAATAAAAAGGAGACAGTTCATCGTCTCTATTCGGCAGCACTTCCAGGAAATCCGAAGTCAGCAATCCGATATCTTTCAGGCGTTCCATCGCCTCGACAAGAAGTCCGGCGGTTACTCTCATAATTTCCTGATTATCTTCATGATCGTGTTTGATGCTTGCCCGATCGATTGTCGCCGCATACGGTCCATTGATAGATAACTTCAACCCCGTCGTTTCCTTCTCCGCAGGAAAGAATACGCAGAGTTGACCGTTCGCCGGAATGACCTTCATCTGTTTGGAAAGTCTTTTTTGAGGATCGAGCGCTGTTTGACTCTCCTTGCGAAAGCCCAATTTGAGGGCGATCGAACATTTCAAATCCCCATGGCTTTCAAGTCCCTTCTGAAATCGAAGGAACCAAGCATCCTCTTGTAGATGATCGTTCGATGAATTTGCTATGGATATCTTGATTAATTCTTCATCTGTGTCGACGATATGTTCTCGTACGGCCGATCCGCCATGCCCTCCTTCGATATTCCACTCGACGGCTTCGATATTATTCAGAAAAAGCAAGATGGTGTGATCCAAAGACTCGAATACGCTTTTGATTTCACGAAAACACGAGTCCCTTTTCTTCGATGGATTGTTGAACGGAAATGAAAAAACCGTTTCTCGATCGTTCTTTGGAATGTCAGATATTTCGCAAGGACATACCAAATCATTGATTTCGAAGTTGTATTCACCGGAGTATATGCGAGGTGTGCTGGAGTAGGCAAAAACGGCTTTGAAGCCGATGCCGAATTTTCCGATTTGATTGACGTCGTCCTTCTTTGTACTATCGGCTATGCTGGTGATCGACTCGACATCCTGTGAACTAAATAGCCTGTTTCCATTATGTCGTACGATGAGTTCATCTTCGGTCAGATCGAATCGAACGGTCGTTGCGCCTGCGTCCTCTGCATTTTGTAGGAGTTCAAAAATGAAATGCGCTTGATCCGGATAAAGATCCGATAGAAGTCTTTGTATACCGTCTTCGAAATTATTTTTTCGGGTTACCTTGACCCAATCGTTTCTTATTTTATGGAGATCTTTCAAAATCTTGGAGGCGTTCTCGTTCATGTGGATTGCTCCGGTGTCAAAATAATCACCCCGTACGCCACGGGGTCCGCGTTCAGGTCCGCCTTTTTCACCGCCGCATCGAACTCATCGATCCGTCTTTGGTAGTCCGCTTCGGCGTTGCCGAGCTGTCCTTCTCGCATACGGCGGATCTTCTCGTTCGTTGCCTGATCGAGCATGTTTCGTAGCATCGCCATTCTACTGCGGTGGCTGTTTTTCAGGCTCTCTCGTTGGTGATCGGCAACTCGTCGATTCTTTTCTTTGTGGTTCGAACGCGCTTTTTTCCATAGCTGGTAGTGCTCGGCTTCCAGCGCTTCGAAGGTCTCCGGCTTCGGCATTCGATCTTCCGGGAGGTTGCCGGTTCTGCCGTGCTCCAAAAGGTTTGAGAGTCGTTTCGTCACCTCGGGGGATTCGGCGATCGGGTACAACTTCAAATCCTTTCGAACCCCGAGATATTGCCATTCGTAGATGACGAAGGGATAGTGTCCGGCTTCGATATCGTCATCGATCGCCTGCACGATACAGATCGGCTTCTTTCCGCTCGATTCGATGGCGCTCGCCGCCTGACGGACCAGCGGGTGAAGGGGAGTGATGAAGGTCGCTTCCCGGTTTTCGACCGCCTCTTGGGTCTCGAAGGTGATGGCCAAGTGCGATTTGGTGCCCTTCAACCAGTTCTCCCATTCCTTGTAGATGATCGAGGAGGTTCTAGGAAGCGCTTGGTAATCTTTCAGCAGTCTGATTCGGCCATCATGCGAGATACGAAGGCTCTTCGTCGCTTTTTCGCCCAAGATATGATCTTGGGTCTTCTCGGTGATATTGTGCAGGTAGTTCTCGACGAGGTTTTTCACCGCGCTCGGCGACAGCCAATAGCTCGATGCGCCCTCGATATCCTTTTGCGTCTGATCCGCCGGTAGTTGGATGCCGAAGAAATCCGCCTCCTTATCCTCCAACGCTTGTTTTTCCTGAATCAGTCGGATTTCATTGTCGGCGAGTTGCTGGAGTTTTTCTCGGCGCTCGGATTCGGTCAGTCGAATATTCTCCCCGATGCTTCGAATCTCTTTCGCAAGGTTGCCCAATATCTCCTCTCCGGCACCGATAGCATCGTTGAAGACCCCGATTCGCATCAAACAGCGCTCGTAAATATCGGCATCCACGGTATCGGGGGTGATGAGATTGTAGATCAGGGCTTTTTCGCTCTTTTGTCCTCGACGATCGATACGGCCGATACGTTGCTCGATGCGCATCGGATTCCACGGAAGATCGTAGTTGACGATGCAATCGCAGAATTGATAGTCCAACCCTTCGCATCCGACCTCCGAGAAGAGCAGCACGTCGATGGTATCGGGAGTCTCTCGGGGCTGTTTGAATCGATCGCGAAATACGATACGTTCGTCATCGGGCGTTCCGCCGTGCACCATGCCCACTCGGATGCCGGTTGCGAGCAATTTGGGAAAGAGATAGTCCAGGGTATGGCGGAAACTGCTGAAGACCATGAGTTTGTTGTTTTCCAATCCCTGCTTGTCGTGGATGATCGCTTTCAACGCTTTGAGTTTCGGATCTTCGGTGCCGTCGATCTTCTTGGCGCGCTCGGCCACCGCCTTGATCTCCGGTGCGACTTCGATCGCCGCCAAGGGATCGAGCAATTCGTATTCGTCGCTCGACTCTTGATCGCCGATACCTTCGATACGCCGATTCAAGATATCCTCGATGAAAGGCGCCAAGCCATAAAGACAACTCGCCGCTTGACGGCGAAGGGTCGTGATCATGAAGTTGACGGTTTCTTTCGAGTGTATTTTCGACAAGATTCGGGATTGCACTTCGATCAAAGCATCGTGAAGTTCTTGCTGCTGCGGGGTGAACGCTACTTCGACGGTCTGCGGTTCTCGAATGGTGAACTCCCCGATATCGCGTCGGCGAGTGCGGTTGATGATGCCGGAGAATGTATGCAGTGCCTCCAATCGGTGAATCATGCCCACCCGATCTTCGAGGGAAAGCGCTTTTTGTGCGAGTTCGTTCTTGACGCTGATGAACTCGGGATCTTGGGCCATGATATGCGAGCCCCAATCCGTGCGCAGGGCATCCTCCAATGCCGCTGTCGCTTCTCGCTGCCAGTTCTCGGATCCGCCCCGAGCGATATCGACGGCGCGATTGATAAAAGGATTGGGTGCTGCGATATGCCCGAAACTCTCTCTGTCGATGATGAGGTCGGGGCGCAGTAGATTGAGCAAGACGAAGAGATCGTCGTTCCCCAGCATCAAAGGGGTTGCGGTGAGGAATACGACAGCCTCGGCGTTCTCGCAAAAAAAGCGCACCGCTTCGTGTGTATAGGTATTGGGATTTCTCGCATGGTGGGCCTCGTCGACGATCACCAGATCGAAGCGGGGAGGGGGATCGAGATCCAGTAGTCCGGTTCGCTTTCTCTTGTTGCGACGAGACGAGCCGTCTGCCCGAGATCCATGGAGCTGGGCTTCGTCCAAAAGAGAGTAGGGCAAGATCGTCTTGGCGTGCTGTTCGGGCCACTGCCCTTCGAGATCCGTTTCGCCGATGCAATAGCGCAGGGTCTTTCCGTCCAGCTGGGTGAAACGCTCCTCGAAGCGCTTCATTTCCATCACCCATTTTCTCTCGGCGACCAAGGGGCGAGGGCAGATGATCAATACCGAATGCACTTCCCGGCGGGCTTGAAGTTCCCTTAAGATCAATCCGGCCTCGATGGTCTTGCCGACGCCGACTCCATCGGCGATGAGCAACCGAGGTCTATCGGCGCGGATGAATTTGAGTACGGGGCGAAATTGATAGGGGATGAAGTCGACCCTTGCAGCGTTCAGCGAGTAGAGAGTGGAAGGATTCGGATGCTGGATATGCAATGCCGTCAGGTGGGCGTTGAATCGATTCAGCGAAACCGGCGCTTGGTCTTCTTCCGGTGGCTCCTCTTCCAGTTGGGATTCATAGAACCATTTGGCGGCGCCGCCGATGAAAACCTTGTATCTATTTTCGGTTTCTTGTTCTTGGATTTCTAAAACGGGACCCCTCATCGACGGATCCGATATGAGTTGAACGATCTGCGGGGGTTGAAAGGTGGCGGCTTTGTTTTGTGTTTCCGCTTCGTTTGTTTTTTCGCTGACTGCTTTCTCGGCCGTAGATTTCTCAGATTCGGTTTGCTCTTCATTTGCTTGGCTTTGAGATGCAAACACCCCCTTTCGCTCGGTGTGCACTTTATCTTTCAGTTCTTCGGAGGCGTCGATCAGGACGAGAAATCGCTCCAATGTATCCAGATCTCTATAGATATCGTCTTGCGGATATTCTTGGGCGGATACATGCGCCCAGCGATTCCTGATCGTTTGCATTTCCTTGACGAAATGCCGAGAATCCGACGAGAAGGATTCTTTCGAACTGAGATCGTACCAATTCTGATCGAAGATGCGTATCAATGCGGCAAGATCGAGCCTTGCAAGATCGGTGATGCCTCGCTGCTCGACATGGCGTTGTTGCGAGAAGGATAGTTTGTCGACGACTCGCTCTTTCCACCAATCATCATCCCCGAGCGTCGGTAATCGAGTGTCCAAAAATCGATGGAGTTCCACTGTCGTTTGCGTCAGCAATTCCCCCATCGTGATATTCATCCGCTCTTTCCTTTCATTGCGTTGCGCCTTGTCCTAACGGCTTTCGGAAATGGCGTCTTCGAGCCGGATAAGATTGCCGCCGGCATTCGTATACTCTTTTTCGTGGCAGGTCAGTACCAATATCTGATAGCGTTTGGCCGCATCATATAAGATGTTTTTCATTCGATCTCGGCGCTCGTCGTCGGAGTTGACCAAGGCATCGTCGAGGATCACGGTGACCGGGATATTCGCCTCGCTGAGCAAGTCGGCATAAGCCAAGCGGATCAAGATCGCCAGTTGCTCTCTCGTGCCGATGCTCAGTCCGTCGAAGCCCTCGGTTGCCCCGGCGCGTTGGATGCCGGTAAGGACAAGATTCTCGTCGATCGACGGCTCGGCACCGGGGATCAACTGGCGCAAGTACGGCTTGATCTTGGAAACGATCGGCTCTGCGATCGCCTCCTTTGCATGGCGAAGCGCCTCGGTCAAAGTACGGTGCAGCAGATCGAGAGCCTTTGCTTGGCGATCCATACTGTCCAGTTGCAACGCCGCCGATGCGTGGCTTTCTTCGATGGATGCCACCTCATCGGCCAGTCCTTTTTGACCGAGCGTTGCCAGTTCCACTTTCAAATCTCGAACATCGCGATCCAGCTCCTCACCCCGCTTCTTCATATCATCGAAGGCGCGCTTCGAGCGTTCGAGATCGGTCTCGACCGCTTCGGGGTTTTCCGCATCGAGGGCTTTGTTGGCTTTATCCAAACGATCCCCGCCGATCTCGACCTCCCGCTCTTTTTCCCGAAGCGCCTCTTGCAATGCCTCGTCGCTTTTTTCGCCGCGGGCTTTGGTGAGTTCCGAATCCTTGTTCTTTGCATTTCTCTCGGCGGTCACTTTCTCCCCGCGCAAGCCCGATAGCGCTTCTTTGATCTCCTGAACCGCTCTTTCTTGGGTCAGAACATCTTTTTCCTTGGCGGAGACTTGCCTTTTGAGCGTGGCGACTTCGCTTTCCAAAGCATCGATATCGAAGTCCTTGTCGGCATCGTCGCCCAGCCTTTCCAGGAGGCTATCTCGTTGCGCTTCGATAGCGCCGACCTCGTCCTCCAAGACCTGTATTCCTTCGGGAGCGAGCCCATCGAGGGTCGCTTTATGCAGTGACGCTTGTTTTTCGAGATCGTTCTTCCGGTTCAAACTCGTTTCCGCCTCGGCGGCGTTCTTGGCATTCACTTTGACCAATTCTTGTTCGAGCAGATGGCCTTTTTTCTCCACCTCGCGCCGAAGGGCGTCCAAATCCTCCCCGCCGGGGATGATTGCAATCTCACCAACCCCTTTTATCCGAATCTCGGTTTTCTCGGTCAGTAGACTCGTGCCTTCGCCGACGAGGGCTCGATCTCCCAACTTCACTTCCGCATCGGATTGCAAACGATATTCGATACTCGTAGCCGCGGCTTTCAACCGTTCTTCGGCAAGAACGATCTCGTGTTCGATCTTCTTTAACTTCGACAATACCTTTTTCGTTATCGCAATCGCCTCGCTTTGCGATGAGCACTGACGTCTCTTTTTATCCTCATCCTTCGCTTTTTTGAGAGCCTCATCGAGTTGCCGATGCTTGGATAGAAGATCGTTCAGACTTCGGGCATCTTGCGCCGAGCGAAGTTCGCTCTCCTTTTTCGTCAGCAGGGTTTTCGAATCGCCAAGTTCCTTGCGAAGTCCTTCGAGCCTATCGCTCAAAGGTGCTAATTGATCTTCTGTTTTCTTGACCGATTGCTCGGCCGCTTGCATCTCTTCTTGCGCTTTTTTGGATTCATCGGCGAGTTTGATACGCATATCCAAAGTTTGTTTCGCCGCATCCCTCTCGGCATTCGCCCGAGCAAGCCGTTCGGTACCGGCATCCACCTCGGTCTTCAGTGCATCGAGACGTTTGATCGTTTCGTTGAGGGCATCGATGCGCTCTTTGGCTTTTTCCAGACTCTTCTCTTTGCGGTAGTCATCAAGCTCGGCTTGGCGCCTTTCCAGTTTATCTACCTTATCTTCGTACTCTTTTAGCTCATCACGCTTGCTTTTGAGTTCTTCTTGTAGTTCATCCGTTCGTATCCGGAGTTTATGATAATCACCGATCGGATTTCCCTTGGCCCCGAAATACTCGCTACGCTGCTTCTCAATCCGCCGAAGGAGCGACTCGCCCTGCTCTCCGCCGAGCATCTCCCGCATCTCGTTTTCGAAGACGCCTTGCACTCGATCTCTGGATTGATCCGTAAGCATGACGCGCTCGAAGGCTCGGGCTTGCTCCACCCAGAGCAATCCGGCCAAGCCTTGGAGTTCCGGCCTGCTGCCACCTCGCCCGGCATGTGAAAACCCCAAAAGTTCTTCGAGGTGATCTTCGGCTTCCGGCCCTTCCCAGAGATGGCCGTTATCCGCTTCCAAACTCGCCTCGCCACCTTTGGCTTTGGAGAAGACCTTGGTGAGCCGATATTCCACACCATCGAGATCGAAGATTACCCGCACCTTCGGGTTGACGGCGGCGTTATAGGGTCTGAAACTCTCCCCGACATTGCTTTTATAGCGATCGAAGAGCGCGGCGCGAAGGGCTTTCAATAAAGTGGATTTACCGGCTTCGTTGTTGCCGGCGATGATATTGAGTCCATCATCCAGGCGATCGATCGCTACCGCATTTCGAAACTGGAGGAATTGTTCCACTTCGATGGATTTGAAAGACAAGCGACTCATCGTGTCATTCCTTGTTCTCGGCGCGGTGCTTTTTCATCTGGCTATACCGGTTCCAGATCAAGCCCCCGCTCAGCAGACAAATCAGGCCGATCGTCGATGCGGTGCCCTCTCCGAACAGCCCATACCATAGTCCACCGAGCAATAACAACCCCAACAGCATTCTTGCGCTCGGAGAGACGGCGAGCAAGATCGCGATCAGCAACAAGATGATGATCGTCATCGTTTTCTCGCCATGATCGTGATCTTCAACCTAGGCTCGCCCGCTTGATCGATGAAGATCGATGAAGTGCGCATCCTTCTCATGTCGAGTGGTTTTCATTCGCTTGCAACTCGCCCCCGCCACTCGACGATGCCTAGCGCTTCGACGACACGGAGCCGCTTTGCAGCCCCTTTTGCTCCAAGTAGAGGATCTGCAAGGCTCTTCCTGCGGATTCATGATCGGGGTGCGCTTCGTCCCTCCCGATGCTTGCCAGGTCATCGATCGCTTTTTTTATAAAGCCGGTCGCCCCGAGTTCGGCGATATCATCCGGGCTCGGTTGGGCAACCACCTTGGCATCATCGACCCCGAGAAAGTGCAGACGCGCCCGCCATCGTTCGATCAAATCATCGAGATGCTGCCTTGTCGCCAAGCCCAAGGCCCCTTCGAGCCTCAATCGCATGAGAATTCGCTCGCTTTCCCCCAGCTCGGATAGTTGCCGATCCAAAACCTCCAAAGACTGTTCGTCCATGACCTCGAAATCCACCCGCTCCCATCGGTAGCGACCGATAGGGATCTTCTCCACATCGGGCTCGCCGCCGACATCCTCCAAGGTCACCAACAGAATATTGCCCGGGTCATTGGCCTTGAAGCGATCCTGCTCCGGCGTGCCGGCGTACCAAGTGCGCTTCGCCACTTCGAGCGTGCCGTGCCAATCACCCAATGCCAAATAATCCAGATGCGCGGACTCGGCTCTGGTATCCGAGATGGGATTGTTGTTCGTGGCTTCCTCGGGCAAGCGATTGGTGACCGATCCATGCGCAAGACCCACCCGAAAGGCACCGCCCTCGGTGGGATGGGCATCGAACCACTCGGTGATGTCTCGAACCTCATGTCGGCGTTGCAGCGGTGCCGGCAGCACCACCAAGCGCCCTTGACAAAGTTCGATCGGCTCGGGTTCCACCGCGAGGATGACATTCTCCGGCGCCACCCCCATTTTGGTCAGACGACTCCAGACGCTTTGCCTTAGCCCCGAATCGTGGTTGCCCGGCAGGAGCACCCACGGCCCCTTGTACGGAGCCATGGCGTTGACGGTGCGCCTTAGGCTTTCGTCCGAGATCGCATTGTCATCGAAGACATCGCCCGCAACCAGCACCGCATCGACATCGCGCGCCTGCGCCAACTCGGCGATGGCCTTGACGGTATCGATCCGCTGCCCCCGCAGCGCCGCCCCGGCATCCCCCGGAACATTCGAAAACGGCTTCCCGATCTGCCAATCCGCAGTGTGGATTAAAGTGATGCTCATGTCTTTACCCCTTCTGGAAGTCGAGCGATTTTCCTGCGTGGCACCCCAATCACATCGACCTTGGAGAGCTGAACGCCTCTTTGCCCAGGTATCCCGCTCCCGCCGACATGATTGGAAGATGAACGGCTCGAAACATCCCCGCGATCAGCGACTCGTCTGGCCTTGACCTCCAAGCGAACCCCTTCGCGCTCTTGCAAATAACGGATCACCGCAAACAGATTGCCCGCCTGAGGATTCCCCTTCGGCCCGAACATCCGCATCAAACTCTTGCTCGACTTATCGAAGGCCGAAGAGAGCGCTTCGAACCCGATCGTCGCATTGATATAGTCCCGCAGCACCGCCTTCCCGGTACCGATATCACCTTCGAGCAGACACTCCACCCCCTCTTGCAGCAGAGCCTTGCGAAACACCGGATCCCTTCGAGCGCGGGCCTGAACGGTGTCTTTGAAGTCCTTTGTCAGGGCCATCTGCATTCGATTTTCGCATGGTATCGTGGTGGGCGCTGCTACGGGCGGTGCTGTTCCCGTTGACATTTCAATCACTCTTTCTCAGTCGGTGCGGTATGAGCGGCTAACTTGATCTTTTCTCTGTTAAGTCTATCGAGGCGATTGACAAGAAGTTCGTCCTCGTACATCCAATGGTAGGCGCCCCTTTTTCCTTTTAGCCCCAAGGCCTTATCGGTTGCCGCCGAGAGCTTCAGCTCCTCTCCATTGAAAATAACCGTTCGCTTTTTCATGTTTTTGACTTCGACGGTTATCCGGGGGTCATCGATCGCATGCAGGACGGCCCCTTCAAAGAGACCGAAATCTTCGAATGGTATGGGAGCGAATCTCTTTCTTGCATTATCCGGACTACCGATATCCGCTTTTTGAAGGATCGATGCAATTTCATTTTGGAGCACTTCCTCGATCTGTTTCTTGATTTCCTTCCCGATTCCCTCTTTGATCTGCTCCATGTCGATGCTGACCTTGATAGTGAATTCCATATCCCTCTCCTTGGATGTCGGTACGGGCTGGTGAAGCCTTCGGCTCTTCCGGCTAGGCCAATGCCATCGAGTCTCAACTCGCCCGTTATTCTATCGCCACATCCTCAGCGTCAAATCCGCCATCGTATCAGATCATTATGATGATATCAAAGGATGATATTAACACCCATCCGATTTATTTGTTATCATCACCATCTCCGCCGGCGGCGACGGGTGCGAGCGAGGAGGGAACGAAGTGGGCGACCTTGTGCCGGATAGTCGGCTACGGGATATCAATCAGACGCAGAAGGAGCGTCTGTCTCACATCGATTTCAAGGTCTGCTTCTTGGGCACCATCGGCCGGGGCGACCTCGTTCGCCGATTCGGCATCAAGGAAGCGGCGGCGACGCGGGATATCGCCTTGTACAGGGAACTGGCTCCTCGGAATCTGGAATACGATACCAAGGGCAAGCTCTACGCGCGCTCTGACGCTTTCGAGCCGCTTTTCAAGCATTCCCCCGACCAAGTGCTGGCGGCGTTGGCTTATGGGTTCGGCGATGATTTCGTGGGTGCGCACAAGGGCCTCGTTGCGTGCGAGCTACCTGCGCAGCTGAACAAGCCTTTTTTGCCGACGCTATCCGTATTGACCCGTGCGATCTGGCAGGCAAAGGCGGTGAGGATTGGCTATCGCTCCTTGGAGAGCGGGCGAACCATGCGTGAAATCGTGCCCTTCGCACTCGTGGATAACGGCCTGCGTTGGCATGTCCGGGGCTATGATCGGCGGCGATCCAAATTCTCGGATTTCGTCATCACCCGTATTTTCAATCCGGCGATCATCGACAGCCCGATCGAGGATCACGAGACTCGAGAGTCGGATATCCAGTGGAATCGGATCGTCGAGATGGAAATCGTGCCTCATCCGAGTCTTGCACATCCAAAGACGATCGAAACCGACTACGCCATGGAAAACGGGGTGCTGCAAGTCAATGTTCGGGCGGCGGTGGCCGGGTATGTGCTAAGGCGTTGGAATATCGACTGCACGCAAGATCACTCTTTGGAAGGGCCGGAGTACCACCTTTGGCTCAAGAACCGGCAAGCGCTCTACGGGGTCGAGAATCTCGTTCTTGCGCCGGGCTACGAAAAGAACGAAGACGGGAAGGGGGGCGATTAGCCAAGGTCCATGCTCAAACTCGAAGCGATTGAAAAAGACGCCCAAATCCGCGGCATTCAGGCCGAGGATATCGTGCGGGTGGTGCAGGTCGAATCGATCGGCGATGATGCGCTGACCGTCTACTATAAAGATGGCCAAGGCCGCTTGAGCGAGCGGATGCTCTTCCGTTCGGATGAACAGAGCCTCGATCTGGCAAAAGCGGGTCGGCCTTGGTCCTTCGATGCCTCGGGCGAGGATTTCAAGTTGGGTCTGGAGGCCTGCCGCATCGACATGGCGCACCATTTCGATCCGATGATGGCGGTGCACACTTCCAATGTCGAGCCGCTTCCCCATCAGATTTCGGCCGTCTACGAGGCCATGTTGCCGAGGCAGCCGCTTCGTTATGTGCTGGCCGACGATCCCGGTGCCGGCAAGACCGTCATGGCGGGCTTGCTGATCAGCGAGTTGCTGATGCGCGCCGATGCCAAGCGCATTTTGGTCGTGGCGCCGGGCGCTCTCACCGAGCAGTGGCAGGACGAGATGCGGGAAAAGTTCGACATCCGCTTCGAGATATTCAGCCGCGAGAAGCAAGAGCAATGCACCACCGGCAACTATTTCGATGAGCAAAACCAACTCATCTGTCGGCTCGACCAACTCTCTCGCAACGAGGAGTATCAAGAAAAACTCAAGAGCACCGACTGGGATCTGATCATCGTTGACGAGGCCCATAAACTCTCTGCCAGCTACTTCGGCAACGAGGTCAAAAAGACCAAACGCTTTCAACTCGGCGAGTTGCTCGGCACCATCTCTCGCCACTTCCTGCTGATGACCGCCACCCCGCACAATGGCAAGGAGGAAGACTTTCAAACATGGTTATCGCTACTCGATGGCGATCGCTTCTATGGCAAGTTCCGGGACGGCGCCAACAAGGTGGAGGTCTCGGACATGATGCATCGCATGGTGAAGGAGGATCTGCTCAAGTTCGATGGCACGCCCTTGTTCCCCGAGCGCTGCGCATATAGCGCCAACTACGAATTATCGGATGCGGAAGCGGCGCTTTACGAGAGAGTTACGGACTATGTTCGCAACGAGATGAATCGGGCCGACGCATTGATCGACGGCAAACGCAAGGGAGCCGTCGGGTTCGCGCTGACACAGCTCCAACGCCGTCTTGCATCGAGCCCAGAGGCGATCTATCAATCGCTCAAACGCAGGCGTATACGCCTTGAATCGTCTCTCAAAGAGAAGAAACTGATCGCTCGGGGGCAGCATGTTCAACAACAAGGCATGGCCGAAACGCCGGGTGTCTATACGGTTCAAAAACAGCTGGATTTGCCGGAGGATATCGACGAGCTGGATGATTCGCTAAGCGCCGAGGAATACGAGGAATATGCCGATCAGGTCGTCGATCAAGCAACGACAGCGGATACCATCCCCGAGATCGAAGCCGAGATCGGCATCCTCAATGAGTTGGAGTCGAGGGCTCTTGGTGTCGTTCGCTCGGGCAGCGACCGGAAGTGGGAGGAACTCTCCCAACTATTGCAAGACCGCCCCGAGATGTATAACGCCGGGGGCAGCCGCCGCAAGCTGATCATCTTCACCGAGCATAAAGACACGCTCAACTATCTCGTTCACCAAATCGAGTGCATGCTGGGCAAGCCCGAGGCGGTCATCTCGATCCACGGGGGCGTGAATCGGGATAGCCGGCGCAAGGCCCAAGAGGAATTCCGCAACAATCCGGATGTATTGGTTCTCGTCGCCACCGATGCCGCAGGCGAGGGCGTGAACTTGCAAAACGCCAATCTCATGGTCAATTACGACCTGCCTTGGAATCCCAATCGCTTGGAACAGCGTTTCGGCCGCATCCATCGTATCGGTCAAAAAGAGGTTTGTCATCTATGGAATCTGATCGCCAAAGAGACCCGAGAAGGCGATGTTTTCCAAAAACTGTTCGATAAATTGGAAGTCGAGAGGGAGGCATTGGGCGGCAAGGTCTTCGATATCCTGGGCGAAGCCTTCGAGGATCGCTCTTTGAAAGATCTGCTCATCGAAGCGGTTCGCTACGGCGAATCACCGGAGGCCAGAGCCAAACTCGACCGAGCCATCGACGGGGCGTTGGATACGGAGCATCTCAAAGCGATCATGCGCCGCAATGCGATCGTCGAGCAGCCCATTACTTTGGATGATCTTTATAGCGTCAAAGAGGAGATGGAAAAGGCCGAGGCCCGCAAACTGCAACCCCATTTCATACGGGCTTTTTTCACCGAGGCCTTCGAAAGACTCAATGGCGAGATGCGCGCCCGCGAGAAGGGGCGATTCGAAATCCGCCATGTACCGGCCGCCATCCGCGAGCGAGATCGCGTCATCGGCGAGACTCGCACCCCGGTGCTGAGGAAATACGAACGGGTTTGCTTCGAAAAGGACAAGGTTGGCAGCAAACCCATGGCCGACCTGATCCACCCCGCCCACCCCCTGATGCACGCCGTCACCGATCTGACCCTCTCGAATCACCGCAGCAAACTCAAACAAGGCGCAGTGCTGGTGGACCCGAAGGATGAGGGCATCGAGCCCCGCATCCTGTTCATGGTGGATCACAGCGTTCGAGAAGCAAGCGGCGAGCCGCCCAAGGCGGTCTCTCGGCGCCTGCAATTCGTGGAGATCGACCAACACGGCAAAGCCTCCCATGCCGGTTATGCCCCGCATCTTGACTTTCAGTCCATCGATGAGCATGACTTGGAGTCGGTTCAAGACATACTCGATTCTTCTTGGATCACCACCAACTTGGAAGGTTTGGCCCTAAGGCATGCATCGCAGCATCTGGTGCCGGAGCATTACCGAGAGGTGAAAGAGCGGCGGGAGAGCCAAGCCGACAAAATCCTCGCCGCCGTCAACGAACGCTTGATCAAGGAGATCAACTACTGGTCCGACCGCCACATCAAGCTCAAAGACGATGTCTTGGCCGGAAAACAACCCCGCATGCAGCCGGAAATGCCCAGGCGACGCGTGGATGAAC
>JFBG01000087.1 GCA_000583135.1 Thioalkalivibrio sp. HK1 | reverse complement strand
ACGCGGCAGCATGCATAGGAGTCCACTCGGCCTCGTCCTTCGCGTTCGGGTCTTCACCAGCCTTAACCAACACACGAATTTTATTGATATCACCTTCCCGCGCAGCGGCATATAAGTTCTCGGTGCGCGTCCACCAATTTATGTTCCATGATGCACCCGGGTCTGCACCAGCATCAACCAACGCATCAACCGCATCGGTGTGACCGTTCCACGCGGCATAGCGCAGGGGCGTCGACTCTTGATTGTCACTTGCATCCGGATCTGCATCGGCATTGACCAGTGCACCAATCACACCGGTGTGACCGCTCTTCGCGGCATAGTGCATGGGAGTCCACCCATCTTCGGTCTTCGCATTCAGGTCGGCACCGGATTTGATCAGTGATTTGACCACGGCGACGTGACCGTTCTTCGCAGACTCGTGCAAAGGGGTATCTCCATCGTCGTCCTTCGTGTTCGGGTCTGCGCCAGCTTTGACCAGCGCACCAACCGCATCGGTATGACCGTTCCACGCGGCAGCGTGCATGGGGGTGTGCCCGTTCTCAGTCTTCGCGTTCGGGTCTGCACCAGCCTCGACCAATGCACCAATCGCATCGACGTGACCATTCATCGCGGCAGAATGCATGGGTGTCCACCCATTCTCTTTTTTCGCATTCGGGTCTGCGCCTGCCTCGACCAATGCACCAATCGCATCGCGGTGACCTTCCAGCGCGGCGAGGTGCATGGGCGTCCACCCATTCTCTCTTTTCGCGTTCGGGTCTGCACCAGCCTCGACCAATGCACCAATCGCATCGACGTGACCATTCATCGCGGCAGAATGCATGGGCGTCCACCCATTCTCTTTTTTCGTATTCGGGTCTGCGCCTGCCTCGACCAATGCACCAATCGCATCGCGGTGACCTTCCTGCGCAGCAGAGTGCATGGGCGTCCATCCATCATCGGCCTTCGCCCTCGGGTCTGAACCAACCTCAACCAACGCACTAATCGCAGCGGTGTGTCCGTTATTCGCGGCAGAGTGCAGAGGCGTCCTCCCATCATCGGCCTTCGCGTTCGGGTCTGCACCAGCATCGACCAACGCACCAACCACAGCGGGGTGACCGTCCTGCGCAGCGAGGTGCATAGGCGTCGCCCCTTCATCAGTCTTCACATTCGGGTCTGCGCCATGCTTGATCAGCGTATGGATCGAGGTGATGTCCCCGTCCATTACGGCCTGATGCAAAGGTGTCCACCCGCTTTCGTTTTCTGGGTTCATCGCTCACTCTCGTCTTGGTTGGGATGGGGCATGGGTGTTTCCGGGAGGGTGGGGTATTGAAATCGTTTTGTTTACAGTTTCATGGCGAGGTTTTTGTATCGGGGTCGTCAGGTTAGTCATCCGGGCTCTTCGTTGTCCGATCATGGGATTGGTGAGGATTTGGGCGATGCGTTTTCGATCGAAGTGCAATAGCCACTTTTTCGATGGCGAGTCAGGAATCGTTCGATGCGGTGGCGCCGGCTTCGATGAGGGTCTCGGCTGCGGCGGGGTGATTGCTCTGCTTGGCCAAGTCCAAGGGGGTATCTCCGTCATTGTCTTTTGCGTTCGGGTCGGCGCCTAGTTTGATCAAGGTTTCTATCGCTGCGGTTTGTCCTTTGTCGGCGGCGAAGTGCAAGGGGGTCCAGTCGTATTCGTCTTTGGCTTCGAGGTCGGCGCCGGTGGCGGTCAGGATCTCGATCGCATCGACTCGTCCTTGATCTGCAGCGGCGTGCAAGGGGGTTTGGCCGTCTTCGTCTCTTGCGTTCGGATCGGCTCCTGCCTTGATCAGGGTTTATATCGAGGCGGGTTGTCCTTCGTCGGCGGCGGCGTGCATGGGGGTCCAGCCGCTTTCGGTGGCTTTTGCATTGGGGTCGGCGCCGACTGCGATCAGGGCCTCGACCACTGCGATCTGTCCTTCTTGGGCGGCGACGTGCAAGGGTGTCCAGCCATCTTTGGCCTTTGCGTTGGGGTCGGCGCCGATTTTGATCAATGCCTCGATGGTGGCGGTTTGCCCCTCTCGGGCGATGTAGTGCAAGGGTGTTCCCACTTCGTCGTCCTCGACGCTCGGATCGGCGCCGACCCGGCCCAGCGCTTCCACCACGGCGACGTGTCCTTCGGCGGAGGCGGTGTGCAAGGGTGTCCATCCGCCCTCTTCTTTGGCGTTCGGATCCGCACCGGCTTTGACCAACGCATCGATCGCCTTGGCGTGTTCTCCATGCACGAGGGTATGCAAAGGCGTTTGTCCGTCTTCTTTTTTCGAGTTCGGATCCGCGCCGGCCTTGAGCAGAAGATCGATCGTTTCGCTCTGTCCGAGCAGCGCGGCCTCGTGGAGGGGGGTGCTGCCATCTTCTTGCGTCGCATTCGGATCGGCGCCGGCCTCGAGCAGCGTTCGCATCTCGGTGACGGAACCTTGCCATGCGGCATCGTGCAAGGACATCGATCGATCCGTCTCTTTGGCATTCGATTCCGCACCGGCTTTGATCAGCGTTTGCGCCGCGCCGACGCAGCCTTCCTGGGCGGCGAAGGCCAAGGGGGTATGGCCCTCTTCATCCATCGCATTCGGATCCGCACCACGCTTGATCAGCATCTTCACCGCCGCGACTGCCCGCCGAGGGCGGCGAGATGCAAGTGGGTCTCCTTTCGATCGTTGCGTCTATTCGGGTCGGCGCCATGCTTGACCAATGATTTGATGATCAAGATATGCCCTTCCAGTGCCGCGATGTGCAAGGGGGTCCACCCGTCGTTGCCTTTAGAATTCGGGTCGAACCCGGACTTGATCAGCCTGTCGACCGTGGCCCCGTCGCCGTTCCATGAAGCGCTATGCAAGGGTGCCCCATCGCTCTCATCGTTCGTGTTCATCGTTCGTCCAAGTCGGGATATGCCATGGATTTATCCGGGCAGGGCAAGCGATTGATGATGCTTTGCATCGAATGCCGGCCTCGGGCGGTGTATCGGTCAATCAGCGCTCGCTCCTGTTCGTTCGGTTCGAAGGGCTCGCCGTGTTCGCCGATGAGGGTATCGATATCGCCGGCGATTCGGGCGATCCGTTCTTGGTCGCTATAAGGCAATCGATTGCGGTAGCGATTTGCGATGCGCATGATATCGATGCCGGGTTTGCGCAAAGAGGTGTTGTGGCGGGGCGGGTCGGTATAGGGTAGATCGATGCCATAGCGCTGCATGAAGGTCTTGACGGTATCTTCGGACCAGTGGAAGGCTTGCACGCTACCGCTTCCGAAAAGAGTCTCGGCCTCGAAATAAAAACCCAAGTAGTCCAAGTGCAGGCGGAACCATTCATCGTTCATCGCCTCTTCGAATGAGATATCGCGGCCGTAGACCTTGGCTTGCGGGGCATCGATATCCGGGGGGACGGGGTTTTTGAGGTATTGCATATATAAAGAGGCGGCGAAGGATTCTGGCTCCCTGAACCAAACGCATAACTCGACATCGAAGATCGAGGCGAGGGCGCGCAAGCGGGACTTCGCTCGGGGCGAAAAATCGCGCCAATGATTGTAAAGACCTTCGGTGGTGAAGATGATGCTATGGATATGATCCGGCATCTGCGCCAATGACGCTTCGCAATATTCGATAAAGGCGGGTTCGTCCTCGTGCATCGAAAGTGCGACGAGCCGCTGATGCTTCGGCTCGCCGTTTTCGGAAGGCGGGGGATACCAAAATCCTTGCGCCGCCAAATCATCTTTATGATCCGCCAAATACCATTGCAAGGAGGATGTGCCCGTTTTCGGGGTGCCGGCATGCAAGATCAATCGCCTTGGTCCGTTTTTCCCTCGGGCATGGGTTTTGAAGGATTCGCAAAAAATATCGGATGAGTCGGGCACCGCTTCGATCGATTTGGATGCCAGATATTTTTTATAGATCGCATAAGCATCGAGATCGTCACTCGGGGCGAAAAGGGTGTTGGCTTGTTGTATGGCGGTATCGAAAACGCCGCCGTCATCGGAAAAAATCGGGGCGATCAATCCGAAATCATCGAGGCGATCGTGATAGTGCAAAACCCGAATCGGGCGATCGGGGTTGAAACTGCGCGGGGGATGAGGGATATGGCAGGGAAAGTTATCGTGGGCATCCAAATGGCGATAGGGTAGCGAGTCGCTGACAAGAGTCATCGCAAGGGATATCTGATCGATATGTTTGCGGTAGTTCGGGTATTCGGCGAAGAGTTCGGGGCGGTTGAAAAGAAATTCGGCCCAACCTTTCCAAGTGCGATTGACTCGATCCATAAGAGCGAAAGGGATATATAGAAAACCGCCGTTGAAGTTGGTATCGAAAGTCGGCTGCGCATTCGTATCGCAGGCGATGATGGCGGGCGGATCGATCTTGGCGCTTTGGAAGATGGATTGAAGGCATGCCAAGGGAGGGTTGGGGGCGTCTACCGGTTTGCCCCATATCACCTCGGGATCGGGCACTTGCAAAGGGCTTAGCACCGCCAGATCGAGATCGAGGAGAAAAACGCCTTTCAAGCCCTCGTCGATGGCTTTTTTTTGCACCTCGGGATGCAAGAAATAATCGAGCTGCATCAATTTATTGCAATAGGTGCCATCGAGATAAGGGGCGATGACCCGAACCTTGCAGCCGTGGTTCTGCAAACGAAGACGCAAGCCCTCATCCACGCGCTGCGTGCAATGCACGACGATCCTCGATCGAGGAATCGCTCCTTTTCGCTCCAAGCAAAGCAACAGGTTCTGCGCTTGCAAGGGGTAGTGCCCGATATCGTCCAGAACCATCGAGCAATGAAAAGGGGGGGTGGTCATCGATATCGATCGGGGGATGATTGGGGAAAAGGGGATGCGCTCGGGTTGCAAGGTGATCGAAGGTGATCGAACGTGATCGATCGCCGGATGGTTATCGACGAAAGGCTCGCCGGCAAGGCGGCAATTCATCCATCTTCGATCGTCTACGGATTAGTGTGCCAAGGATAAGGGATCGAGGCTTTGGAGATCGAGAGTTTCGGGGATATCGAGAAATCCTTGCGGGCGAAATCCGGCTCTTTTTGGCCGATGGGGCTCATCGTCGTTCGAATCATCCCGGCGAATTATCGATCATCTTCGTCGAGCGTCGGGCTCGGCGTTTGGATAGAAAGAGCGATATCGAGAAGATCGCCCACGCCGGGAGGCTGAGCAGCAGCGAGATCAGGGTCATTCCCGGCAGACCCAAAAGCCCGCCGACGACGATGCCGACAAGGCTCAATGGGGCGAGGAGGACAAAGGAGAGGATCGCCGTCTTGCGAAAGCCGTGCCGCCAAAGGCAGGCGCATGCCAATGCCAAGGGCAGGCCGAAGGGGGCGGGGGCGATGGTGGACAGGATCATCTCGCCGATCATCGGCTGCCCGAAGAACTCGGGGCCGAAGCGAACGAGGCTTTGCAGGATCAAGGCGATCGGCAGCCACAACAATGCACCTGCAAGAAAAAGGGCGATGCGGATCGGTCGATCGATGTGCATGAAAAACTCTCGATGGTCGGGTCGGCGAAATAAGCGATTCCAAGGGATCGGGTCGATATCGCCGCTTGGCTTTGCGCTTTTGACAACGACTCGGTGATCCGGGGAGGTTTTCTCGATCGCTGCCCGAGGGCATGAGAGACCGAGAGCGTGATAGCGGGGCTTGGTTTGAAAAGGGGCAATATCGAGCAAGGCGGGGCTACGAAGCGAAGGTGATCTTTTGCGGTCTTCTTCGGGATATTCTTCGATAAGGGATGTTCGTTCGCCGAAGCCGGATCTTTGGAAAACGACGAATCATCCTCAAGACTCGTCGGCGGCGCAGTGCCAGCAATCGGTGAACTGCCCTTCGATCCTTCGAGAGCACTTCGGGCATCGCCAATCCGGGGCGGAAGGCGGGGATGCCACGATGGTCTCGATCAGGGACAGCGCGCGCTCGGCATCTCGCTCGTCGACGACCCAGATTTCCGGCCAGGTCTCGTTGACCGGCAACTCCCCGGCGGCTCCGGCGAGAAAATCGTTGCGAACGATGAAACCGATCGCATGTTCTTCGAGCATCGATCGGACATATCCGAGCATCGCAAGGTTGTCGCTTGCATAGACTTTGCGCATCATCGGGCTTTTTCGAACGATGCCGGACGATCCGGCGCTTGGATATAGATGCGCTCGACTCTCGGACCGATTCCGGTGAGAATCTCGTACGGGATCGTCCCCGCCCGCTGCGCCACTTCGGTGATCGAGGGATCGGTGCCGAACAACTCCACCCACGCTCCGGGGCGCACCGACGATTCGGGGAGGTGAGTCAAATCGATGGTGGTCATATCCATCGATACCGTCCCGAAAAACGGGGCGCGATGGCCATCGATCGACGCTTCGGCCGCTCCTCGGGGTCCGTAGAGGGAGCGCGGGATGCCGTCGGCATATCCGGCGAGCACGACTCCGACTCGGCGAGGGCCATGGCAACGAGCCTTGCCGCCGTAGCCGATGCGCTCCCCGGCGGCGAGTTCGCGCACCTGCCCCAACCGCGCTTGGAGCGTCGCCACCGGCCGCATCCTCGAAGAGGGTGCCTGTGAATCATGAGGGGCGAGATCGTGCGGATCATGACCATAAAGAGCGATGCCGGGACGAAGGAGATCGAAATGATACTCCGACCCGAGAAAGCCCCCGGCGGAGTTGGCGAGGCTCGTTCGGATCCCGGGGAAATCCCGCAAGATGGCGCAAAAGCGTCGTCTTTGCTCGTCATTGGCGGGATCGGCCGGGTCATCGGCGCAAGCAAGATGGCTCATCAACAAGACGATATCCAAACGGGCCAGTCTCGATCGGTCTTGCAAGAGGCGTTCCAAGTCTTTGGGCGCAAGGCCCAGCCGATTGATCCCGGTCTCGACATGCAAGGCCGCCGGAGCCTTCGCAGGTCTTGTGCTCTCGATCCATCGATCGATCCCTGCAAGGTCGAACAGACAGGGGATCAATCGAAAGCGTCGCATCGCTTCGATCTCCGAAGCCGGATCCGGGGTTGCGGCAGGGGCATCGGTCGCACCGCCGAGACTATCCATATCCCCAAGACCGAAGGTCGGGATCAGGACGAAGATTTCGGAATCGTCTCCCAAGACCTGCCGAAGGGCGATCCCTTCATGGGAAAATGCGGTGAAAAAGGTGCGGCAGCCGGCGGAAAAAAGGGCGCGGGCCACCGCCGGCATACCCAAACCGTAGGCATCGGCCTTGACCACGGCCGCAACCTCCGATGGACCGGATCCACCCTCGGCCAAGGTGCGGATCGTGCGATAGTTTTCGCCAAGCGCGGCGAGATCGACGATCAGCCTGGCCGGGGACGAGCTCCCCGAGGGGAATTTCATCGATTTCGATCCTCGTCGAAACAGCCTTTGAGACCATCCGCCATCGGCGAAAAGTGCACTATGAACGGCATGGAGGATCCGCTTCTCGCTTCCATCTCGCCCCGCTCTTTCGGATAAGGAAAACGCTCATGTCCAACGCCATCCCCCCCGGAATCACCTATGTCAACGATCGTTTTCTCGAGGCCTCCGAAGCCACGGTTTCGATCTTCGATCGCGGATTTCTCTTCGCCGATGCCATCTACGAAGTCTCCTCGGTTCTCGAAGGGGGTTTGGTGGACAACCCGGCCCATCTCGCCCGATTGCAACGCTCTTTGGGGGAGGTCGACCTGCCCTTGCCCTTGGCGCCGGAGAAGATCACGGGCTTGCAAAGGGAGTTGATCGAACGCAACCGACTGCACGAGGGCTTGGTCTACCTGCAAATCACCCGGGGGCCGGCGAATCGCGATTTCGCCTTTCCCTCGTCGCCGCAACCCACGCTGGTGATGTTCGTGCAGCACAAGAAGATCGTCGACAACCCGGCGGCGAAGAGCGGGATCTCGATCATCACCTCCCCCGACCTTCGTTGGGCGAGATGCGATATCAAATCGGTCTCGCTGCTGGCGGCGTCGATGGCCAAGCAAGCGGCGCTCGATGCCGGAGCCGACGATACCTGGATGGTCGAAAACGATCGCATCACCGAGGGCAGTTCGAATAACGCTTGGATCGTCGGATCCGAAGGCAACTTGATCACCCGTCATCTGGGATCGGAGATCCTGCCGGGGATCACCCGTAGCGTGGTGCTGCGCCTGGCGCAAGAAGAGGGGCTCGAAGTCGAAGAGCGGGCTTTCACCGTCGCCGAGGCGAAATCGGCGGCCGAAGCCTTCTCGACCAGCGCGGCGAGTTTCGTGGTACCCGTGGTGCGTATCGACGATAGGGTCATCGGCGACGGCAAGCCGGGGCCGCTCACCCGAGAGATCCGAAAAAGGTACATAAAAAGCGCGATGGAAAGCGCCCGTTCGGATATCGACGAAGCCCGCTCGAACTCCCAAGAATCTCGATAAGCGCCTTTGAAAACGAACGATCAAGGCTCAAAAATACCGAAAAAACCCTTCGGCATCGAGGCCTCGTTCGAAGCGATGCCCGCAATCGCATCCTCGAGCCGGATCGCTCAATCGGATCCCGGCGGGGGCACGAAACCGGAAGGGGCTTTTGCGCCTCCTTCGAAGAAGAACTTTTCCAGTTCGCCTTCAAGAAAACGCCTGGCTTCGGGGTCGGTCACTTTGAGACGATTTTCGTTGATCAGCATCGTCTGGTGAGCGAGCCACTGCTGCCACGCCGCTTTCGAGACGCTCTCGAATACCCGTTTGCCGATATCACCGGGCAGCGGCGGGAAGTCGAGCCCCTCCTCTTCCCGGCCGAGTTTGATGCACTGGATCATCCGCGCCATTTCGACAAAGACCTCCTTTTTCAAGGGCTTATCCGTTATTCGACATTCGACTTGGGATCAAACGATTGGGTGCCAAAGACACCCGCTACCCGCTTTTCGTTCTCTTCGAAGAGCCTCCCGAAGATCAAGGCGATCGATTCGAAGGCTTGGGAAAGCACTCGACCCAAGAATAACCGCGCCGCGATCGATGGGTGAGGATAAGACAAGGAGTGATCTCTTCGGGCTTCATGATCCACAGCGATGCAAGGGGGAAAACGAATGGTCTCGCCCCCACCCCCGCCGGCGGGATCGGAGAAGCCGGTTTTCAGCCCATCACCTCGTCGATCAAACGCCTGATCGGGGCCGGAAGGCCGATATCCTCGGCCGATGCCTTGGCATACCAGCGTCGCTCGTTCGAATCGGCGACCCGATCGATCGAATCGCTCGCCACTTCCATCACTATCGGTGTTATTTCGAGTCGAAAATGGGTAAAAGTGCTCACCCGCTTGGCAAGCGCGCGTTTGGATTTCAAACGCAAACCCAAACGCTCTTGGCATATCGAAGCGGGGTCATCGTCGATTTTGCACTCCAAAAAGCACCAAAGGCCGCCCCAAATACCGATGGGCGGACGCCGCTCCAACAGGAACGCCCCTTGCGATGAGCGTAAAACGAGAAAGACCGTGCGCCTTAGGGGCAAGGTGCGCTTAGGTCTCGGGGTGGGCAGATCGGATACCAGACCTCGGCGGCGGGCGATGCAATCCTCGGTCAGCGGACACTTCGTGCATTTCGGATGGGATCGCACGCAAAGGGTCGCCCCGAGATCCATGATCGCTTGGGTATAGGCGGCAACCCGACGATGGGGGGTGTGCCGCTCGGCCAGATCCCAAAGGGTGCGAGCGATCGCAGATTGCCCGGGCCAACCTGCGATCCCGTGATAGCGGCAAAGAACGCGTTTTACATTGCCATCCAGGATCGGGTGTCGATCGCCGTGGGCAAGGGCGAGGATCGCTCCGGCGGTCGAGGGTCCGATACCGGGCAAGCCAAGCAAGGATTCGAAGGAACGCGGAATCGTTCCCGCATGGCGATCGCGCACCGATATCGCCGCGCGATGAAGGTTGCGCGCCCTCGAGTAATAGCCGAGCCCGGCCCACTCGCCGAGGATATCGTCCGGCGGGGCATCGGCCAGCGCTCGCACATCGGGAAAGCGGGCCATGAAGCGATCGAAATAGCCGCGCACGACGCTCACTTGGGTCTGCTGCAGCATGATCTCCGATACCCACACCCGCCAAGGTGTCGGATCGCGCTGCCATGGCAGATCCCGGCGCCCGTGGCGGGCGTACCATGCAAGCAGTCTTTTAGAAAAATCCGACATCGGGGGAGGCAAAGCGTATGGCCTTCTATCTTCTGTGGACCTCGAAGATGGGGCTTAGGGGGTTTGCGCTCCTACCAAGTTGAGCGATGCGCCCGCAAATGAAGCACGCAAAAAAAGGAATGTTCAGCGAAGCCGTCGACGCGCCCGCGCGATCGCGGATCGCACTTGGCCGGGGGCGGTACCGCCTACATGATCCCGGGCGGCGACCGAGCCCTCGAGGGTCAGCACATCGAGAACATCGCCCTCGATCATCGAAGAAAAAGCGCGAAGTTCGTCAAGACTCAGATCGGCGAGATCGCGCTCGCTCTCCACCGCAAGGCGCACCGCTTTCCCGGTAACCTCGTGGGCGTCCCGAAAAGGCATCCCCTTGCGCACCAGATAATCGGCGAGATCGGTGGCGGTGGTATGACCCTTCAAGGCCGCTTTTCGCATATTCGAACGACGGCATTCGAGGCTGCCGAGCATCGCCGCGAAAATCTCGAGGCTGTCGCGCAGCGTATCCACGCTATCGAAGATGGGCTCCTTATCCTCTTGATTGTCGCGGTTATAGGCCAAGGGCTGTCCCTTCATCAGCGTCAACAGGGTATTGAGATTGCCGATGAGGCGAGCGCTCTTGCCGCGAACGAGCTCCGGGATATCGGGGTTTTTCTTTTGCGGCATGATCGACGAGCCGGTGCACCAGGCATCGCCGAGGGAGACGAAATCGAAGGCGGGGGATATCCACATCACCAGCTCCTCGGACATCCGGGAGAGGTGCACCATGATCAAGGCTCCGGCAGCGGCGAATTCGATGGCGAAATCGCGATCGCTCACCGCATCGAGCGAGTTCTCGCAAACGACTTCGAATCCGAGCAGGCGGGCGCTGTATTCGCGATCGATGGTGTGGGGGGTGCCGGCCAAGGCGGCGGATCCCAAAGGCAGGCGATTGACGCGGCGGCGACAATCGACGAGTCGCTCTTGATCGCGGGCGAGCATTTCGAACCACGCCATGACATGGTGCCCGAAGGTGATCGGCTGCGCCGGTTGAAGATGGGTGAAGCCGGGGAGGATCGTTTGCGCCTCGCGCTCGGCGATATCGAGGATGACCTCCTGCAAGCGTCGGATCGCGGCGATGATCCCATCGATGGCCTCTCGCAGGAAAAGGCGGATATCGGTGGCGACCTGATCGTTGCGCGAGCGGGCGGTATGCAGCCGCTTCCCCGCCTCGCCGATCCGCTCGGTGAGGGCCGATTCGATATTCATGTGCACGTCTTCGAGCGTGCCTTTCCACTCGAAGCGACCGGCCTCGATCTCCTTCGATATCGCTTCGAGGCCGCCGATGATCGCCTCCTTGTCGGCAACGCTCAACACCCCGGTGGAAGCGAGCATCGTGGCATGGGCGATCGAGCCCTTGATATCGTGCTGCGCCAGCCTTCGATCGAAACTCACCGATTCGGTGAAGCGCTCCACCAAGGCATCCGCAGGCTCGGCGAAGCGTCCGGCCCAGAGCTTCGCCGATGGCAAGGATCCATCCGCTACCTTGCTTGCGGCGGCATCTTCGGTGGTTTCTTTCGAGCCTTGCGCGCCCTTTCGGGAGGGATCGTCATCCATCTTGCATCTCCTTCGATCTTTCTTCGGCTCTCGCTTTGGATGATCGGCGGCTCATCGGCATCGGGCTTGGATGCTTTGCCGATCGATGGGCTTCATCGTCCGACCGGCGTCAATGGCTTTTGCTATGGGTATGCGAACGGGTGTGAGCATGGGAACCATGGTCGCTCACCTGCTGATCGAACCAAGCATGCACCGCTTCGATCAAATCCGGGGTATGGGCCAAGTAGAGGATCTGCGCCCCGCCGTCGATCTCGCCGTAGACGATCGTCAGCCGATCCGCCCCCGTCATCAGCTCGTGCAGTCCGGCCATGTCTTCGCCATGGATCATGGCCGGGGAGTGAAAATCACCCGCCGAGAAACGCATCGATTCCTTGGATAGATGCTCTCGAATGAGTCGAACCTGAGCATCGTCCCCATCATCGGAAACGACCTGCTGCAACCCTCCGCCTTTTAGTTTTTCGAAGATATGGGTCGTGCGCTCCAGATCGAAGGGCATGACTTGCGCCCCTTTCTCGGCGACGATCGTTCGGCGATCCGTCGCCGCCGGACCACATGCCACCAAAGCGATCGATATCGGCAAGAAAAGGCAAAGGGCGAAGACCGATCTCGTGGCCGAAATGGATTTTTTCATCGGATTCCTCGGCGATGATCTCGGGGGTTCGGTCTATCGAAAACGGCGTCGAAAACGGCGCGGGATCGAGCGATATCTGGATAGGGCGAATATCGACCTATCCGGCCATTGATTATAATGCGCCGGTCGATCGGAACCCGATGGTGTCTTGAGGATGGTGTATCGAATCGCAAGGCATATCGGATCGAAACGATGCCCTTTGGCCCTCGGCCGCCTTTTGCCGGTCCGCGCTGAACCATTCGATACCGTCGGTTGCTTGAGGATTCGCTCGAAGTCCGCAGGCGTCCCGCCCTTTTTGCTGGCCCATCACCCTTTCGATATTCGATTCATGATCCACGATGACATCCCCGACCTCCTCGTTGCGAAGGTCGCCGATCAATGGATTGCCTTTCCCGCCCCGCGGATCGAGCGGATATTGCCCACCATCCCCCCTTTCGGCGAATTCCCCTCTTTTGCGACCTCGAAGACCGGATCGGCGCTTGCGCGCTGGATCTTGGGGCTTGCCGAGATTGACGGACGGGTGCTGACCCTCGTCGATCCCGCCGTCTTGCTCGGCAAGGGCGCTTATCTTGCGACCGATGAGCGAAAAGAGCCGCAAAAGACGCTCGTCGTCGATAGCGGGCCCTATCGATTCGGCTTGGTGGTGGATGAGGTGATCGGAATACGCAGCGATTGGACGGACGGGGGGAAGGCCGAGCGGAGCGTTGAAGAAGCCGACTCGTCGCCCGGCGAGGCGACGAGCGATTCGGATTTTGCGCGATCGAAGGGGATCGTCTCCATGGATATCCTTGTCGATTCGAAAAGGGCTTGGCTGATCGATATCGACATCCTTTGCTCCCTCACCCCTCGAGAAGCGGCATGATGCAAACGCCGGATCCCGGTTTGCGCGATCGACGCGCTCATTCCCTTTCGGAAAAGACCTCGGCGGGGATGAAGTCCGGGCAATATCCGAATATCACGCCGCCGGAGCCGATGGCACCGGGGGTGGGTGAAATCACCCGTCGCTTGGCAACGTGGTTCTGGCTGCCGATATCCCTTTTCGCCCTGACCTTGGGCGTCGGCTGGATCCACTACGAAAATCGGCTCTTGGATCAGCAAAACGACATCGATCATGCAGCTCGCAATGCGATGCTCGACGCCATCGCCGTGGATGTGCTCCAAGCGGATATCGGCGATGACGAGGGTCGGCGGCGAATCGCCGAGATGCTGCCGAGCATCGCAGATACCTCATTGCGTCCGCCGCCGGAGCGTGCCGATTGGAGGGCCCTTGCGGATGCCTTGCAAGCGTTCTCGAATATCGATCCTCCGGCCACTTCGACGACCGCCGACTTGGGTGAGCTGCAAACGATCGGGAGCCGGATGATCCGGCTATCGGATCGTTTCGTGGAGCGCTTGGGCGATGTGGGCGTGGCCGAGATCGACTTCAACAGGCTGATGTCGGATGCCGTGGGTCAGGCGAACCTCATACGCCGGATCATGGCCGGACTCCGAGCGATTGGGGATTCGAATATCGATGACAAAGAGATCGCCTCGCAGCGGATCCAAGGCGATTTCGCCGACTTCGGCAGTACCTTGGAGGCGATGCTCGAGGGTCGATCCGAAGCCGGGATCGAGCCGATCGGCAATCGGGAGCTGCGCGGGATTTTGAAAGACACCGCCGATCTCCACCGCACGATGAGGGATCCGATCCTTCGCATCGTCGGCAACGATGAATCCGAGCGGCGCCATGAAGCCTTGCGCCGCACCATCATCGATCGCATCGATGACTTACGCCGAATTCCGCCGCCGGCGGCGAAACTCCGCTTCGATCTGCCGGTACCCACGGATATCGCTTTCGCCGTGCTGGCCGCCCTGACCGTCATCGTCCTGCTGGCGATGGCGATGGGGCTGACCCGGCAAGGCGGAAGGATCAACGATATGGTGCGCCAAGGAGATCTCCTGGCCATCAGGAATACCGATACCTCGCGCAAAACTTTGGATACCCTCAAAGCCCGGGATCGGGATATCTCGCATATCAAAGGCTCTTTGGGCGAGGTGCGCAAGAAGATGGAATCCCTCGTGCAAGGCGATGGCATCGAAGTCGACGGCGTCGATGCCTCGGAGGTCGCACCCCTGATCCGATCGATCGGGGAATCGATCGATCATCTGGCGCAAAGAATGCACGCGCTGCAAGATACCTCCGGCGAACTTGCGGCCAAGGCCCGGTCGATACGGGAAAACACCGACTCGGCCCGGGATATCGGCGAAAGACACGGCCAATCGCTGCAAGAGGCCTCCGAGGCTTTTCGCTCCCTTTATCAAAACAGCGCGGCCATCGAATCCACCGCGGTGGAGGTCGCCCGCTCGATGGTCGAGGCGTTGGGCTCGATCGCCGGATCGGGAAAACATTTTCAACCATCGGCGGCGACCATGCGGGAGATCGTCGAGGAGGGCTCTTCGGATAAGGGTGCGCCCATCGATCCCATGGTATTGGCCGACGAGGGCATGCGCTCGCTGCGGGAGTTGGAATCGGAGCTGATGGAGGTGGCCGAGACCGGGCGCCTGCTGATGCTCAATCTCGCCCTTCGAAGGGGATCGGCAAACCCGGCAAACAACGAGGTCGGCGCTTTTATCACGGCTTCGGATAGCTCCGGTCGCTTGGGCGAGGATATCTCGGCGCTTTGCGAGCGGGCCCGCGACGCCGCCGCCATGGTCGCAGAGCATCGAGATACCCTGCTTCGGGCGATCGAAGGGGCGGTGGCCGCCGACGGCGAGCGGATCGAGGGCGATCGGGCGTCGCCGGAATATCTGCAAAAACTGCTGGCGCGGGCGGAGGCGATCTTGGCCGGAGCGAAAGAGCAAGCGCTGCGGCATCGCGCCAAGGTCGATGGCACGGAACGCTTGGTGGCCGGGGCCAAGGATATCGCCGATGAGGCGCAAGAGAAATCCGCCCTCGTTGCAACCGAGGTCGACTCCCTTGCCCTGCTTGCCGATGCGCTGGATCGCGATCTCACCGATCTGTCCAAGTCGAAGAAGTCGCCTGCGGACGAGCGAGCGTCATCGAAAAACGCTTCCTCCACCGCCGGCGGCTCGCATGACACTCCCGAACATGACTGATGACTGATGGCTGATCCATCCCTTCCGGATCGAGCGGCCTATCGGGATCGCGAACGGATCCCGGGGGCAAACCCTCCCGACACCGCTCGAACGAGCGATCCATCGAGCATCAAGGGGATCGATCTGCCGATCGCCTTGCTGGCCCGTCAGTGGCGCGATCCCCCGGATGATTTCGAGGATCTCGTTGCCCGTACGAAGACGAGCCTGGATGCCTTCATGGATCGCATCGACGAGATGGATGCCATCGACGAAGGAGTCGATTTTCGCGCCCAGCGCCTGATCGCGGACTCCCTGATCGATCTCATCGATACCGTCACCTCCACCGGGCGCAAACCCACGAGGATCGGAAGCGGCATCGCCAAAGCCTTGGAGGCGCTCTTGCGCCCCGATTCCCGCAAAGAATGCATCGCTACCGTCAACGAATTGCGCGGCATGCTGAGCACGCCGATGCTCTCGGAATCCTCGTTTTTCACGCTCGATAAGAAGGCCGAGCGGCTGATGCGAAGCCTTCCCGATCCCGATATCCTCGAACGCATCAAAGACGTGGTCGGCGAGGGTCAAAGGGAGTTTCAGCGCGGGCTCTGGGAGTGGGTGAGCGGAAATCCCGAGGGGCTGAAGCGGATTGCGAGCGTGCTCTTGGCGATCGACGAAGCGGCGCAAGGCAAGCATCCCCTGTGGCGAATCGCGGCTCGCTTCTCGACCCTGATGGCCGAGGAAAATGCCTCTCCGGGGCACGCCCTGACTCGCCTCGTCGGCCAGATCGACCATCAAATCCGGCGCCTTTGCGCCCAAGGGTACAAGGCCGAGCATCCCCCCGAAGCCCTTTTGCACAACCTGCTTTTCCATATCGAGGTTGCGAACAGCGAGAGCGAGACGGCACGTATCGCAAGAGAGGATTTCGATTTGGGGTGCGTATTCGAGATCCCCGCAGCGAGCACCGGCTGGCCCGCCGCCGCCCACTCGAAAACGATGAATCTTCTGCTCGAGGTCTCGGCGAGCCTCGAGGGATCGTCGGCCTTTCGCAACGAAACGGGAAAGGTCCGGCGCGATTTGATCCGAGCCCGAGATGCGATATTTCTTGCAGGCCGACCCGATATCGCCCGGCGCATGAATCGCGCCCTCGACGACCTCGGCGATCCGCAAAGGGCGGATCCGATCGCCATCGCCGGGATCGTGAGGGAGATCTGCGATGCGATCGGGCAGCGACCCCCGGCGACCGGCGATGCCAAACCCGACCTTGAAGACACCGCTCCCGACACCCTCTCTCCTGCTCCTGCTCCTGCTCCTGCGCCCGATCTTTCGAAGATCCCGGATTTCTCCAGGGCCAAGGAGTTGATGGATCGGATCGATGCCGCCTTCGTCGCCGAGCCCGGATTCGATGGGGGCGATGCCGTCGATGATGCACAAGGCTTGGGCGAATCCGCCGCCGCTTACGATGATGCGGGGAAATCGGAACGAGCGATCGATTCGAATCAAGCGATCGACGGCGATCGGGGGGCATCGTCGGAACCGTCTCATATCGAAGGGTTCCCCGACCCCATCGACGATAGCGGCAGCATCGACGATGGGGGAGACAAAGACGCTAAGAGCGAGGGCCGAGGGCAAGAGAGCATTCTCGATGAATCCCCTTCCCCGGCGCTCGGCTCCGATCAGTCGAAAAGGCAAGAACCCTTCGACCCCTTCGAGGCTTATCGATGGAGCCAGGGCGAGGATGCATCCTTTGCGAGCGACGATCCCGCACCGATTGCCAATTTGGCATCGAGGCTCGATGCGAAAGACTCGGCGCTCGACATCCTTTTCGAGCGGGTTCGCACCCACGGCGATACGCAACGGGAGATTGCAAGGGGCTTGCGTCGGCTCGCTCAAGGGATCGAAGAACTCGAGGGCTTGGCGGGGATGAAACGCTTGCATCGCAAGGGCCGGCCGACGGAAAAAAACGAGAGCGCTGCCGATGGCTCGGGCTTGCAACCCGCCGACGAGGCGGACGAGATTGAAAAGGCCCGACGATTGATCCCGGTGCTAAGGGCGATCGCCGCTCATAGCGAGAGATTGTCGAAGCGCGGGCAAAGAGAAGGAGTGATACTGGAAAAAACCGTGAGCGGACTGCGACTCCTTCCGCTCGAGATCGGCATTCGCCGCCTGCGCGCCATCGCCACCCGCCCCCGAGCGGACGGCAAGAGGATCGTCATCGACGTTCGAGGCGAGGAACAGCGTTGCGATCCGACGGTGATGGATCACCTCTTTCCGATCATCGAGGCCCTGATCGAAACCGTGATCGAGGCGGTGATCGAACCCCCTTCCTACCGATCCGATCGCCCGCACCCCCCTCCGGCGAGGCTGGGGCTCGACTTCTCGCTCGAATCGGGTGAAATGCACCTATCGGTGATCGCCTGCGGCCGACCCTTGGAAAGCGCAAGCCTTGCGAGGATCCGAAAGCGCATCGACCAAGCCCGAGGGGCGCTGGAGATACTGCCTTCGCCCCGAGATCGCCTCGTCGGTTTGAGAGTCGAATTGCCGCTCACGAGGTGGCTCGATAGCGTGGTGGTGGGGGAATCGAAAAAAGAGCGCTTCGCCCTTTTCGCCCGCGATGTGGTGGCGATCCTTCGCTTTGATCTGGGGGGATTGGTTCGGCTACCGGAAGACCGACCCCCTGCTGGGACGGCGGCGGAAAACGAAGTGCCCGCCGACTCTTTCGATCAACGAGAAACGACTTGTCGATATCTCGAAGGCGAGGGCTTCGAGTACGGGGGCGATCTCTACCCTTTGAGAAGTCTTCGGCCCTCGAAGGGCTCTTTGCCGCCTGCAGATGAAGACGATGCCGATCCCGCAAAGGGCGATTCCTCGAAGCGGTCTCGAACCATCGTGCTGCTGCGCATCGGGGAAAAACGATGCGCCCTTCTTTGCGATGCGATCGAGAGCGCCGACGAATGCATCCTGTGCCCTTTGCCCCCCGCTGTCGCCGAATTCGCAACGACGGCGGTCGTTTTCGCCGATCGTCGAGCGCCGGCGGTGCTGATCGAGAGCCTGAATGTCATCGAAGGCGATGCCGAGAACGATGATCCCGAAGAAGGGGCGACCGCCTCGACCGATCAAACCTTGCGGGATTGAACGAGCGTCCTCAAACTCAACCCAGATCGCCCAAACGGGCTTGCAACAAGGCGATGGCGACCAAGCCTGCGGTTTCGGTGCGCAATATCCTGGGACCCAAACGCAGGCCTCGATAACCCGCTTCCTGCGCCCGCTCCACCTCCCTTTGCGAGAATCCCCCTTCGGGGCCGACGATCACGCGCAGGCTTTTTTCGGGATCGAGATCGGAGCCTTCGAATCCGGTCATATCGACCTCGCTCGGTGATTCCTTCGCCTCGGGGTGAAGAAAGAACCCCGAAGAGCCGCCCTTCGCCATCCAATCCTCGTACACCTGCAACTCGGCGATGACCGGGATGCGAACGCGCCCCGATTGCTGGGCGGCATGGATGGCCACCCCCTGCCAGTGTTCGATCCGTCGCTTCGCTCGCCCCGGATCCGGGCGGGAGACGCTGCGCTCGCAAAGCAGGGGATGGATCGCGCACACCCCGAGTTCGGTCGCCTTTTGCACCACGAAATCCATCCGCTCGCCCTTGCACAGACCTTGCACCAATTCGATCTGCAAAGGGGATTCGCTCGCCACCGCCCGGGCGGCGCCCAATACCGCTTTCACTCCCCCGCCTCGACCGGGGCGATCGGGCCTCGATACGACGGATGCGACGATGGTGGCGTCGTATTCGAAATCGCTGCGGCCGTCGAATACGATGATCGGATCGCCCTCTTCGAGCCGCAGCGTCCTCGTTGCATGGCGGCTCACAGCTGCGGGCAAGACGATTTCCCGGCCTGAATCGAGTTCGGCATCGACATGAAAACGGGGAACGGGCACTTTCACTCAATCCGGGGCCTAAGATGGATCCGCGCGATCGATCCGGATCGGATCCGAAAAACAACCTAGGGGCTTCGTATTTCGCAAGTGGCGCTGAAATCGATGGCGGGCCAACGCTCGACGGCGAGGGTGAGATTGGCCATCGAAGGAGCGAGCCATGCCAAATTCCCGCCGCCGTCGAGGGCCAGATTGGCCTCGTTGCGGCGGCGAAAATCATCGAGGATCTTGGCATCGTCGGCCTTGATCCAGCGGGCGGCGATCACCTGAACCCTCTCGTAATCGCTGTGCACCCCGTATTCATTTTGCAGCCTCCACTTGACGACATCGAACTGCAAGGGACCGATGGCCCCCAAGATCAGATCGTTGGTGAGCAGCGGACGAAAAACCTGCACCGCACCCTCCTCCCCCAACTGATCGAGCCCCTTGCGCAGCGCCTTCATTCGCAAGGGATCGCGCAACAATACCCGCCTGAAGAGCTCGGGGGCGAAACTCGGGATGCCGGTGAATTCGAGGGATTCCCCCTCGGTGAAACTATCGCCGATGCTGACCGTGCCGTGGCTGTGAAGGCCGATCACATCCCCCGCCCAAGCATCGTCGACCTGCTCTCGATCGCGGGCCATGAAGGTGATGGCGCCGGCGGCCTGAAATGCCTTGCCGGTGCGCACATGGTGCAAGCGCATCCCCTTGCGCCAATGACCCGATGTGACGCGCATGAAGGCGATTCGATCGCGATGCTGCGGATCCATATTGGCTTGAATTTTGAATACGAAGCCGCTGAATGCGCGCTCGCCCGGATCCACCTTGCGTTGCACCGTCTTGCGAGAGCCGGGGGCGGGGGCCAGACCGACGAAATGATCGAGCAGTTCTCGTATTCCGAAATTGTTGATCGCCGAGCCGAAAAATACCGGGGCGCGGGTGGCGGCCAAATAAGCCGATGGATCCAAGGGATGGCTCGCCCCCCGAACCAGATCGATCTCGTCTCGAAGTTCGCCCGCTCTCGATCCGAGACGGCGATCGATCTCCTCGCTATCGAGCCCTTGGGCGACCTCCCCCTCGACGATCCCGCCATCGTGACGGGGGCTGAAAAAATGAACCCGATCCTCGATGAGGTGGTAGACCCCTTGAAAAGCCTGTCCGCTGCCGATAGGCCAAGTGACCGGTGCGCATTCGATATCGAGCACATCTTCGATCTCGTCGAGGAGTTCCAGGGGATCTCGGCTTTCGCGATCCATCTTGTTGACGAAGACCATCACCGGGGTGGCGCGCAAGCGACAAACCTCCATCAAGCGGATGGTGCGGGCCTCGACCCCGCGCGCGCCGTCGATCACCATCAAGGCGGAGTCGACGGCGGTCAGGGTGCGATAGGTATCTTCGGAAAAATCCTCGTGCCCCGGGGTGTCGAGGAGATTGACGATATGACCGGTGTACGGAAACTGCATGACCGAAGAGGTGACGGATATCCCGCGCTCCTTCTCCAGTTGCATCCAATCCGAGGTGGCATGACGCGCCGCCTTGCGACCCTTGACCGTCCCCGCCAATCGGATGGCCCCGCCGAAAAGCAGCAGTTTTTCGGTCAGCGTGGTCTTGCCCGCATCGGGGTGGGAGATGATGGCGAAGGTACGCCGGCGAGCGATTTCCGGATGGACTTGCCGATCCTCGGTCGGCCGATGATCGGTCAAGGGATCGTCGATCGAAGTCGGTGGGTTTTGCATTTGGGGAACATCGTACGATGACGAGGCCCGGGACGAGGCCCGAGGCGATGTGCGCGGATCGACGCCGAAAGCGCTTTGAAGGGGATCGAGGGTTCGAAGTCCGATGAGGCGGTGCCTACGGGATTTCAAAAAAGGAGGGTGGTTCGAAAAAGCCCTTCGAAAGAACCCTTCGAAAAAACTCGAACCCGCTTGAGGAACCCTATCCATTTCGGGTCTTTCGACATGACAATAGGCCGGGATACGAAACGCACCCCGGCCTTTGAAAAACTCTTATCCGGGCCTTGAGGAGGCTTGCGGATAAAAAGAGAATCGAATGCTTGTTTTCTCGAAAGCGCCCGAAAAGCGGCAGATCCGCTTCGATTCCTCCTATCAGGAATGATCGGGCGTGGCTTGGACCAACGAGACATTGCGGGCCTGCAAACCCTTGGGCCCCTGCTCGATGTCGAAATTGACGGTCTGATCCTCCTGAAGAGTACGGAAACCGGATGCATTGATAGCGGAAAAATGGACGAATACGTCCTCGCCGCCGTCTTGAGGGGCGATAAAACCATACCCCTTGGAATCGTTGAACCACTTCACTTTACCGATCGGCATTGATGCATACCTCATATACTGAATGAAACATGAAATGCTTGACTTCGAATCGCATTCGTGCCGAGGAAAAAACGCTATGAAGGGGCTCTTGGCGGGAAAGCGAAAAAGCAAGCGGGATGAAACGACATGCCCCCCATAAAGGAAGTATATCCCCGATCGGGTCGGTTAAGGGCATAAATCGTCCCTTGCAACCAAGAGGCCGAATTCCGCTATCAAGGGGATGCGGCCGGGTTCCATCGGGATTTTCACCCATCGAGAAGGGCGAGGCGATGAACGATGCGCGAAAAAGCAGGTCGGACGATGAGCGTTGAGGGCTCGAAAAATGGCTCGTCTCGGTGGATCGACCGGCAAGGAGGCTGCCAATGCGGCGCCATCCGCTATCGTTTGAAGCGAGCGCCGCTGACCCTTTACGCCTGCCACTGCCGCAGCTGTCAAAAACAATCCTCTTCCGCCTTCGGGATATCGATGCGCATGGAGCGCCTCGCCGTCGAATTCAGCGGGGCGATGCCTCGCATCTGGCGCACATCGGGGGATTCCGGCACCCCCAAACTATGCGCATTTTGCGCCGAATGCGGCACCCGTCTTTATCACACCGGGGAAAAGCCCGACGATCCGCTGACCATCAAGGGCGGCTCTTTGGACGATGCTTCGGATCTCGAGCCGATTTGTCATCTATGGATGAAGCGATCCCAACGATGGACAAAGCCGCTGCTTGACCGGGACGGGGGCTTCGAGAGTGAGCCGGAAAACGACGAGATCCTGCTTCGCCTATGGCAAGAAAAAATGGACTCGGACTCGGTCTCGCATTCGGATTGCGCAGGGGAAGAATGAATCCGAGGCTCGATGTCGATCACGATATCGATTCGACCATCGCCCTATCCATATCGCTGCGAACGACTCGCCGATGGCTCTCGCAGGCCACTCCACCGCCGATGATTCGATTCCCCTCGGATGTTGCCCGCTACTTCGATATCCGAAATACCCGCTCGTCTTCGAGGCTCCCTCGGGGCCGGAAACGACGCTCGATCAGCAACCCCGATCCATCGCCCTCGAGAAAAAGGAGTGTCGAGGCGCGGGTCCCGTAGTCATCGCCTTCGATGAAACGGGACGATAAAAAACGCTCTCGCTCGATCCCGATTCCGGTATCGGGCAGCGAGGCATCGGGGGCGATCTCGCGCGAGGTCAACAACGAGAAAAAATCATGCGGCTCAAAATGCTTTGATCGCAACAATCGCCGCATCTCCTCCTTGCCCTGCACCACCTTGGGCCACGGCGTATCGAGCAGATGGTTGGAAAGACCGTAGACGCCGGGAGCCAAGCATCTAGGCGGCGATCCCCGATTGGAGACGAAGCACAGATCCTCTTCATCCATCGCAAGCAGCCCAAAACCCCGATAGTGATGACCTGCATGATGGATCCGATTCGAATATTCGAATGCTCGCTCTCGTCCCCCTTCGCCCCCGGCCAGAAAATCAAGAACCAGCTCGCCGCGGGAGCGAAACGCAGGCGTCGCCTTAGGCACCGGCAACTCATGACCCGAAGCGCTCGACCCTAAGGGCAATTCCCGATAGTTGGTGATCGCCGAAAATCGGATCCGCGGGCGGATTTGCGGATGGGTTTGCGGATGGACTTTCAGGCAATCAAGGGTATCGGACGGACGAGCCACCCCCATCCACGTCCCGCCTTGTTGCAGATCCCGTCCGGCCAACACCCCCGGGATATCCTCCCACCAAGCGGCGGGAGCGGCCCGGCGGGCGTGCCATTCATCGCGGTTCGCAGCGACGATCAGATCGAAGCGGGGGACGGCTCGCCAAGCGAGATAGATCAGGCACATACAACCGAGGGCCTTGGGGGGAAACGCCCTCTTCGACGGATCATCGAGGAAGCCGGGCGAGCCTTGCTCACATGCTCCTCCGATACTGCCCCCCGACCTCGAAGAGGGTGTCGGTGATCTGCCCCAAGGAGCAGCAGCGCACCGCATCCATCAACGCCTCGAAGAGATTCTCTCCTTCGAGTGCCGCCTTTCGCAAGCGCTCCAAGGCAAGCGGCGCCTGCCCCGCATGGCGTTCGTGGAAGGCCCGCAAGCGCTCGATCTGCTCCTCTTTTTCCTTCGAGGTCGAGCGGGCGAGGGAGATGGTCGTCCTATCCGATGCGGCATTCGGATTGACGAAGGTATTGACCCCGACGATGGGCAGGGATCCATCGTGCTTTTTCTGTTCGTAGGCGATCGATTCATCCTGAATGCGACCGCGCTGATATCCGGTCTCCATCGCCCCCAATACCCCGCCGCGATCGGAAATCCTTTCGAATTCCGCCAGCACCGCCTCCTCCACGAGATCGGTCAGCTCCTCGATGAGGAAGGATCCCTGGTTCGGATTTTCGTTGCGCGAAAGCCCCCACTCCCGATTGATGATCATCTGAATGGCCACCGCGCGGCGCACCGAATCGTCGGTGGGGGTGGTGATCGCCTCGTCGTAGGCGTTGGTATGCAGGCTGTTGCAGTGATCGTAGGTGGCGATCAGGGCTTGCAAGGTGGTGCGAATATCGTTGAAGTCGATCTCTTGCGCATGCAAGGAGCGGCCGGAAGTCTGGATGTGGTATTTGAGTTTTTGGCTGCGCTCGTTCGCACCGTAGCGATCGCGCATCGCCACCGCCCAGATGCGCCGCGCCACCCTTCCCAATACCGAATACTCGGCATCCATGCCGTTCGAGAAGAAAAAGGAGAGGTTCGGCGCGAAATCGTCGATCTTCATGCCGCGCGCCAGCCACGCCTCGACATAGCAAAAGCCGTTGGCGAGGGTGAAGGCGAGCTGGGAGATGGGATTCGCCCCCGCCTCGGCGATGTGGTAGCCGGAGATCGATACCGAGTAGAAATATCGCACCCGATGGCGGACGAACCATTGCTGGATATCGCCCATCAGTTTGAGCGAAAACTCGGTGGAGAAGATGCAGGTGTTTTGTCCTTGATCCTCTTTGAGGATATCGGCTTGCACGGTACCGCGCACGCCGGCCAATACCCTGGCTCGTATCTCGCGCGCCTCGGCCTCGTCGGGGGGGCGACCGGCATCGCTCTCGAAGCGATCCAGTCGCTGATCGATGGCGGTGTTGAGAAACATCGCAAGGATCGTCGGGGCCGGTCCGTTGATGGTCATCGAAACCGAGGTCTTGGGATCGCAAAGATCGAAGCCGTCATAGAGGGTCTTGATATCGTCGATGGTCGCGATCGACACCCCCGAATTGCCCACCTTGCCGTAGATATCGGGACGGTGCGAGGGATCGAATCCGTAGAGGGTCACGGAGTCGAAGGCCGTCGAGAGGCGCTTGGCCGAGGAATGCTCCGATAGCAGTCGAAAGCGGCGATTGGTGCGCTTTGCATCCCCCTCTCCGGCGAACATCCGCGAGGGATCCTCGCCGGCTCGCTTGAAGGGAAAGACCCCGGCGGTGAAGGGGAAGTGACCTGGCAGATGCTCCTCCATCAAAAAGCGCAGCAGATCCCCCTCATCGGAAAAACGCGGCAAAGCGATGCGAGGGATGGAGGTGCCCGAAAGGGTGGTACGGCGAAGCAAGATGCCCTTCTCCCCGCCCTTGGACCCTTCACTTTCGGACCCTTCGGGTGATCGCTCATCGCCCTCGTAGCCCTTGCGGATCGCCGGCCACTCGCCCAAGAGGGTGCGAGAACGCTCATCGAGGGCGCCTTCGCTTTCGCGCAGCAATCGGATCACGGGGGCGATCGCCGCCTCTTCCTCGCCGGATTCGTTCAAAAGCCGCATCACCTCGCGCAAGCGCTGGCAACGACGAGCCTGCCCCGCCTGCTCCTCGACCCGGATCCGGTAATCGCGCAGGGTTTGGGCGATCTCCGCCAAGTAGCGGCTTCTGGAGGCGGGCACGATGGGGTGCGCGGTCGATGAACATTTCGCCTCGGGTACCGGCAGCGTCCCGATCTCCTTGCCGATCGAGGAATGCGCCCCCAAGGACTCGATCAATCCGTGATAAAGGGCGGTGACTCCGTCATCGTTGAAGCGAGAGGCGATGACGCCGTAGACCGGCATCGACTCCGGCGGTCGATCGAAGCGCTCATGGTTGCGTTGTACCTGCTTTCGAACATCGCGCAGGGCGTCCTCGGCCCCCTTGCGATCGAATTTATTGATGACCACCAGATCGGCGAAGTCGAGCATGTCGATCTTCTCCAACTGGCTGGCAGCCCCGAACTCCGGGGTCATCACATAAAGCGATCGATCCACGAAGGGGACGATGGAGGCATCGCCTTGCCCGATCCCGCTGGTTTCCACCAGCACCAGATCGAAACCCGCCAAGCGGGTGGCGGCGATCGTTTCGGCGAGGCAGTCGGGGATCTCGCGACTCGAGTCCCTCGTGGCCAAAGAACGCATGTAGATATTCGGGTGGTGGATCGCATTCATCCGGATGCGATCCCCGAGCAGCGCTCCGCCCGAACGACGGCGAGAGGGATCGATGGCCAATACCGCGATGCGCAGGGCGTCTTTCCGATCCAGACGAAATCGCCGCAGGATCTCATCGGTCAAGGAGGATTTGCCGGCGCCGCCGGTGCCGGTGATGCCGATGACCGGCGCCGGTTCGGGTAGGGACCGAGCCCGGTCGACGATGGCATCTTTGAGCGCCGGATCCAAAGTCCCGTCCTCGATCGCCGTGATCACCCGCGCCAGCGCAAGCCGCGAAGGGGCGCCCGGCTTGCAGGTCAGGTCGTCGAGAGCGGAAAGCGGCAGGCTTTTCGCGCCGCCGTCGCAGCGCGCGATCATGTCGTCGATCATCCCGCGCAAGCCCAAGGTGCGACCGTCTTCCGGCGAATAGATGCGGGTGATCCCTCGGGCGTGCAGTTCCTCGATCTCCTCGGGGATGATGACCCCACCGCCGCCCCCGAAAATGCGGATATCCTCGCCCCCGCGCTCGCGCAGGATCTTCGCCATATATCCGAAATATTCGAGATGCCCGCCTTGGTAGGAACTCACCGCGATCGCATCGGCGTCTTCGTCGATGGCGGCGACGACGACTTCCTCGACCGAGCGGTTATGACCCAAATGGACGACTTCCGCACCTGCGGATTGCAAGATGCGGCGCATGATATTGATCGAGGCGTCGTGGCCGTCGAAAAGACCGGCGGCGGTGATGAAACGAATCCGCTTGGTCGCTTGGGCTTCGGGCTCGATGCAAGAGGGATGCACGCCCGATGAATCGCCGGCCTCGGGGGTCGCCGGGGATGCGGGATAAGCCAGAGGAGCGGGTTCGGCCATGGCGAAAGAACTCCGATTGGGGGCTGAGCGCAGGATCGAAGTCGTCGGCGCACCTTGGGGATCCTTGGGATCCAAGAATACCGGATCGCAAGGAATCGCCCCGAGATAAAAGGACAAGAAGATAAACGAAGGCGGGCGACCGGCTCTGTCTTTATATCGTCTTTACATCGCACATCCGGCGAGCCGGCGCCCTTGCGCTTTTTCCGCGGGCTTTTTTCACCTGTTTTTTTCGCCCGATGGGGATCAGGCATTCATCCATGCGAATTCCAGCCATTCGAATGCGCCCAAAGAGCCCAATGGAACCTCGGGGATGCCGCGGATCCTCTCGTTGACCCCGTCGACATTGTTGATATGCACCGGGATCACCATCCCGCTGCCGTGATGGACCAAGGCCTGCATTTCGCAAAGCATCTTGCGCCGCTTCGCGGCATCGTTTTCCGCCCGATGTTGTTCGAGAAGTTCCCCCATGCGCCGATCCTTCCAAAAGGTATCGTTCCATGCCGCTTGGGGATCGAACTGGGTGGTCAGCATCAAATTGGCGGTGGGGCGCATATTCCAAGCCACGACATTCATCGGCTCTTTCATCCACACCGTGCCCCAATAGCCGTCGACCGGAACCTTCTTGATGCGAAGGTCGAAACCGACCCGGGAGAGATCGGCGCGCATCATCAAGGCGATCTTCTCGATATGGGGATCGACGGCGGCGACATGCAAAACCGCGCTGTCTTGACCGGATTTTCGCAGGTGGAAGCGAGCCTTGTCCCGATCGAAGGGACGCTGCGGCAGGGCATCGCAATGCTCCGCCCCATAAGCCGGAGAAATGGGGTGATCGTTGCCGATCTGTCCGTGTCCTTTGAGGATCGAACGCACGATCCGCTCGCGATTTTGGATATATTGCATGCCCTTGACGAAATCGTCGTTCTCGCCGGGGCTCGTATTCTTCAAACAACAAATACCGGTGTAGTAGCCCGAAGGAATGGAACTCACCCGCACGCCTTCGGCTCTTTGGATGCGATCGACGGCATCGATGGCCACCTCGCTCACGAGATCCGCCTCCCCGGCGATCAGGGCGTCGACCCGGGCTTGCGGATCGGCGATGGCGCCGATCTCGACGGTATCGAAGTTGGCCGGCGCTCGCCAATAGTTCTCGTTCCGGATATGGGTCGAACGCACTCCGGGCTCGAAGACCTCGAGGCGATAAGGCCCGGTTCCGATCCCTTGGGAAAAATCGATCGTCCCTTCCTTGACCACTTTTACGTTCTTTTCCCCGAGTTTGGCCGGTAAATCGGCATCGGGGTAGTTCATGATCGCCTTGATGGTGGAGGCATCGACCCGCTGCCACTCCTTGACGCTGTTGAAGAAGGTTCTGACCATCGAGGGGGAATTCCGGCCCAAGTGACGATTGAGACTCCACACCACGTCGTAGGCGGTCATGGGAGTGCCATCGTGGAATTCCACACCCTTGCGGATTTTGAAGAGGAATTCGAGGCCTTCTCGAGCGGTCGACCACTCCTCGGCCAGCTCGGGGTAGAGCGTCATGTTCTCCAAGATCTGCACAAGACCGTTATAGGTCGCGCGGCCGCGGGCGGCATCGATATTGGAGGAAAATAAAAGGGGATCGAGTCCGTCGTTCGGGCCTTGGCGGTCGGCGAGATAGCGTATATCCCCGCCCCGACGGGTGGTTTGGGCCAACGCCCCGGACGAGGACAAGAGCCCGCCGGCGGCCGTCGCCGACAATCCGGACGCCGCCATCGCCGTCAAGAACGCTCGCCGATCGACCCTTGTATCTCCATGGATCCTTCGATGCTTTTCAATCTCTTTCATTTGCAGTGATCCTTATCGATCATCGAGTCGATTCGAAAGCCTGCCCCTTCGGGGAGGGGGCGACTCTTTCGGGTCGCCGGGAAAAACGGGGCCAAGGAGCGATTCGCTTGGCTCTCATGGATGCCAAATCGAAGCGACCCCCCGCGCCCTCGGATCGGGCGAATCGGGTCAACAAAGACATGATGGGGGAATTATACGAAAGAGCGACTCGGATCGAAGTGCGAAAGCCGTCGAGCGCCGAATACCTCGATGAATCGATGACGGGGAAATCCGAGACGAGATCGATATCGAGCCTCACCGACCCCATGATATCGATTCATGATATCGATATGATCCGCAAAGTGTCGATATGAAATGTCGATGCTGGATGTCGATACTTCGGAAAGCGATTCGATGTCGCGATCGATCCGTCCGAACTCGAGCCATCCGAACTCGAGTCTTCCCATCGCAAAGGCCCTTTTCCAAAGCCTCGATGATGCGCATGGCACCGATGGCAAGGAACATCATCGCAAGGTGGGCGCAGGGAATGGAGGAACTGAAAGAACCAACCGCTTAGGGGCGGTCAACCCATGCCGGATCGCCCCGCTCGAACGCTATCCGCTCGGATGCGCTCGGGCGAGGGTGGTTTGGAAAACACCAAAGAGTCGAAGCCCCATCGATACCAACACCAACATCATGCCCCCGATCAAAGTATGGGTCACCGCATTCGCTTTATCCAACTTCGAGAACGTTTGGCGCAGGTCCGACTGCTCGGCTGTCATCTTCAGGACCGCTTCTTCGACGAGCCTTAGCCTGACTTCATGATCGGTAAATAGTCGATCGATGAGCTCTTGCTTTTCGAGTTCGCTCATTATGAGCCCCTTCGCTCGGCGGGTGAATGGGTGGGGGGCTATTTCGCTTCGACTTCGCCCCCCGCAATTTTCAAAGGTTCCAATCGACCCTTTATAAACTGCACTTCGTCCCGAAGATTTGATAGGTCATCCCGCACCGCAATGATGCGCGTATCAATGCGCTCATTGATACGAAGTTCGGTCTCGTGGATCGTGCCCGCTACCACCCAAGT
>JFBG01000086.1 GCA_000583135.1 Thioalkalivibrio sp. HK1 | reverse complement strand
TTGTCGGTGCAGCCGAGATCGGAGGTTAGGGTGAGCTTGGTCCAGCCGAGCAATGTGGATGTCACGGTCGATACCGACCCCGGCACTCCCGGCAATCAGACCGAGCTTCGTTTCACGGTTTCGAATTGGAATACATCGCAGGCGGTGCTCGTCCTTGCGGCCGAGGATCATGACACCGCCAATGACAGTGCGAGGGTGTCGCTGTCGGCCTCGGGAGGAGGCTATGCGGGGGTTGATGGCACGGTGGCCGTGGGGGTGAACGATCTCACGGTGATACCGGAGCCGGTCGTTCCGGTGGATCCTTATCCGAGCCCCCCGCGTGCTCCAAGCCCCCCGCCGGTCGTTCCGGGTGAGCCGAACGAGCCGAACGAGCCGAATGAACCGGGTCCCGTCGCCGGAGCGGGGTTGACCTTCGAGGGGGTGCCGCTGGAAGTCGAGGAGGGAAGGGAGCGCCGCTTCCGAGTGAGCCTTTCGGTCAGGCCAAAAGGCGAGGTGAGTCTGGTTGTGGGGATATTGGATAACCCCGATATCGCGATCACCCCATCCGGATTGACATTCGGACCATCGAATTGGGAGGTGATGCAAGAGGTCGTCGTCTCCGCCGCCGAGGATGACGATGCCTTCGACGAGAGTGCGGTGATCCCGGTGTCGGCTTCGGGCGGAGGGTATGAGGGCGTCAAGGAAGAGGTGGGCATGTCGATCATCGATAACGATGAGGCGGCGCTTGTGTTGATGGAAGTGCCGTTGGAGATCAGGGAGGGGGGAGTCGGTCGTTTCAGAATGAATCTGGCGACGCGTCCGAGCGGGGATGTGGAAATCGTCTTCGCTCAGGAGCGGGCGGCCTTGCTATCGAGCGCTGATCGATTGCGGAGGTCGCCAGGATTGCCGAGGCCGGTATTCACCCCCGAGAACTGGAATCAGCCGCAGGAAGTGCTCTTCATGGCATTGGATGATGCTGACGGTGCGGATGAGGAATCTCGTTTATATCTATCGGCGTCCGGGGGAGGCTACGACGGTGTAAGAGGGCAGGTACCGATATCGATCAGAGACGATGACACTCGGGGTCTGGTTCTCGATCGCGGATCGATGGAATTGGCCGAGGGGGAGAGCGGGTATTTCCGAGTGAGGCCGGCGACGCGCCCGACGCGCGCGGTGACGTTGACGGTGCAGGTATTGAGTGGAGCCGATCTCGAAGTGGATACGGATCCGGTTGCCCGGGGCAGGCAAAGCACGATGGTCATCGAGCCTGCGGATTGGAACGAGATGCGCGAGGTGAGGGTGGAGGCCCTGCGAGATGCGAACGATGACGACGAGCGCGCCGAGATCTTGGTGCAGGCCTCGGGAGGGGATTACGAGGGGGTGAAGGATCGGATCGGTGTGACGGTGCGCGATGCCGGGAAAGGCTCGGCGTGGCTGACGCGATTTGCAAGGACGGTGGGATCGCAGGCGATCGAGGGGATCGAGTCTCGGATGGATAGCGCTCGACGAAGGGATGCGGGGGTGTCGGCGAGGGTGGCCGGTCGCGAGATCGAAGGCGGGGAGGTCTCGATGGAGAGCCTCGATAAGATGAGGAGGGAGGATTCGGACGAGGATCGAGAAGACGACTTCGAGCGCGAGCGGACGATGACCCTGAGCGATGCGCTATCGAGCGGAACCTCGTTCAATATCACCCAAGGCACCGAAGCGGGCGGGGGCGTGTCGTTATGGGGGGAGATTCAAGCATCGGGATACGAAGGACGCACGGTCGGATCCGCGGTGGACGGGAAGGTGAACACCGGGATGCTGGGGGTGGATTACGCGCAAGGGGATTGGATGGTGGGCTTGGTGGGGATGCATAGCGAGGGCGAGGGCGATCTGCTCGAGGAGGGTGGGTCGACGGGCAAGGAAGCGAGTCTGACGACGATGATTCCGTGGGTTGCGATGGATCTCGAAGGGGGGATGCGCTTGCGCGGTGCGGTCGGCTATGGAAGCGGAGAGATGAGACTGAATCGATCGGATGGCTCCGCTGCCGAGGGGTCGCTGGGTTGGGGGATGATGAACTTCGGCGTCAGAAACGATCTGATCGGGTTGCCGGAAGAGGAGTTCGGCCTTGCGTATACGACGGATTTCCTGTGGACGGATATCCGTACGGACGAGGTGGGTGGATGGGGAGAGATCGAGGGCGAGACAAGACGGATTCGCGCCGGAATCGAGGGATCGATGATGCAAAGGAGCGAAGCGGGAGCCCGCTTCTCGCAAAAGCTGGAAGCCGGGATCCGTCACGACAGCGGTGATGCCGAGCGGGGATGGGGAGTGGATGTGGGGGGAGGATTGTTCTTCGATGCGCGCTCGACCGGATTGGAACTCTCGCTCAAAGGAAGGACGTTGGTGCATCACCAAGAGGAAGCGGTGCGCGATTGGGGGATATCGGCAACGCTGCAATGGGATGGCGATCCCGCATCGAGCCGAGGATTCTTCGTCAGTCTCGGCAACGAACGAGGCGGTGCGCAAGCGGAAGGGGGATTGGATGCGCTGTTCTCGGACGATGCCTTTGCGGGGCTGTCATCGAGCTTTGGTTCCTCGAACGCCCCTCGTTGGAATACGAAGTTGGCCTACGGAATAGGGTTGGGAGGCGGTCGCACCGGCTCGCCTTATGTGGAATTCGCAAGCGCCGAGAACGAGCGTCGGGGTCGTTTGGGCTATCGTTTCGAGAGCGAGTCGAAGCGAGTGTGGTTGGATTGGCTGGATTGGGATATTTATATCACGGGGGAAAGCGGCGACTTCGCCGATGGTTGGGATATGGGCGTGGGTACGGTGATCACGATCAAATAGACGATCCGCTAGACGATCCGCGTCGATCGGCATCGCTTGGGAGATTGCGAAGGGCGAGCAAGCGGGGGATCGATGATTTGCGAGTCCCGCAACGAGACGAGATCGGGTGATCGCTCGCCGCCGCCGGCGGAGCTCGATCGGCTCGTTATGGCTTCGGTACGCCAAGTCTCGAAATCGATCCTCTTTGTTGAAGCGGACAGCGGGTGATCCCCGGATGAAAATGCTACCTCGATAGGGGCAACCCCATCGGGAAGCACCGACTCGATAACGGCATTCGGATCCGGCGTTCAAGACCGATTTTCGAAAGAACCGCCGTCTTTCGGAGTCCATCGAGGGCATTTCGATATCATCGGCGAGCAAAACGAGCGAAAAGCGATCGAAAAGCGATCGAAAAAGGCAAGAGATCGTCCGACAACAAGATCATTTTGGGTGATTCTCTCTTACAATTCGCAATCGAGAGCATCAACGAAAGACGAACGACGAGGCGATTCCTCCGGGGCGAATATTCGATGTTGGAAAACTACTTTCCGATTCTTCTTTTTCTCATTGTCGGGGCGGTGCTCGGCGGGGCGATGTTGGCCGCCGGAGCGGTGCTCGGGCCTCGCCGCCCGGATGCCGACAAACTCTCTCCTTATGAATGCGGCTTCGAGGCTTTCGAGGATTCGCGCATGAAGTTCGATGTGCGCTACTACTTGGTCGCGATCCTCTTCATCATCTTCGATCTGGAAATCGCCTTTCTCTTTCCGTGGGCCGTGGTGCTCGATGAAATCGGTATCGTGGGCTTCGGGGCGATGATGATCTTTCTTGCGATCCTCGTGGTGGGCTTCATCTACGAGTGGAAAAAGGGTGCGCTCGAATGGGAATAGAAGGCTATATCGAGCAGGGATTCGTCACGACCACCGCCGACAAGTTGATCAACTGGGCCCGGACCGGCTCCTTGTGGCCGATGTCCTTCGGCTTGGCTTGCTGTGCGGTGGAGATGATGCATGCGGGAGCCGCTCGTTACGATCTGGATCGTTTCGGTACGGTTTTTCGGCCGAGCCCGAGGCAATCGGATGTGATGATCGTTGCCGGAACGTTGGTCAACAAGATGGCTCCGGCTTTGCGCAAGGTCTACGATCAAATGCCCGAGCCGCGCTGGGTGATCTCGATGGGCTCGTGCGCCAACGGCGGCGGCTACTACCACTACTCTTACTCCGTGGTTCGAGGTTGCGACCGCATCGTCCCCGTCGATATCTACGTTCCGGGTTGTCCGCCGACGGCGGAGGCGCTGCTTTACGGGATCATTCGCCTGCACGATAAAATTCGGCGCGAGCACACCATCGCTCGCTAGCCGATCCGCCGCCCCCTTCGCTTCCATCCTCATCGACTCCATCGAATCGAAAACCGCCGCGATGTCCGAAGCCCGTCTCATGACGCTTGTACGCGACCGATTGGGAGATGCGGTCGATGCGTGTTTGTCTCCGGCCGGGGGGATCACCGTCACCGTGGCCCCGGATCGGCTCTTGTCCCTTTGTCGAGCGCTGCGCGACGAAGACGATTTTCGCTTCACGCAACTGATCGATCTATGTGGTATCGACTATCTGGAATACGGTCAAGCGGATTGGCGAACGAGCGATATCGCCACCGCCCAAGGCTTTTCCCGCGCGGTGCGTCCCCGGGAGAGGGTTTTCGGTTTGGATGACGACGACGAGACGAACGATGCCTTGCAAGGAGGCTCGCCGCCGAGCGACGCCGGGGAGGGGGATGATGGACCCGGCCTTCTCGATTCTCGCAACCACGATTTTCGCAACGCAGGCGATCCTCGTTCGGGTTCGCGCTTTGCGGTCATCTACCATCTTCTTTCGTGCGAACGCAACCAGCGGATCCGGTTGCGCACCGCAGGCGAGGGAGATCCGCCGGTGATCCCTTCGGTGCGCGAGATCTGGCCCGTTGCCGATTGGTATGAACGCGAGGCCTTCGATCTCTTCGGCATTCTTTTCGACGGACATCCCGATTTGCGGCGCATCCTGACCGATTACGGTTTCGTCGGCCACCCTTTCCGCAAGGATTTTCCCTTGATCGGGGAGGTCGAGATGCGCTATGACCCGACGCGGCGTCGGGTGATCTACGAGCCGGTATCGATCACCCCGAGAACTCTGGTGCCGAAGGTGATCCGAAAGACCCCCACCGCCGGCGAGTCCGGCCCATCGCTCGATAGCGCCTCCGACGATGCCTGAGATCCAGAATTTCACGCTCAATTTCGGCCCCCAGCATCCGGCGGCGCACGGAGTGCTGCGCTTGGTGCTGGAGATGGACGGTGAGATCATCGAGCGGGCGGATCCGCATATCGGATTGCTGCATCGGGCGACGGAAAAACTCGCCGAGAGCAAGCCCTATAACCAAAGCATCGGTTATATGGACCGGTTGGATTATGTATCGATGATGTGCAACGAACACGGCTATGTGCTCGCCATCGAGAAACTTCTGGGGGTCAAGCCGCCTTTGCGGGCGCAATATATCCGGGTGATGTTCGATGAGATCACCCGCATCCTCAACCATCTGATGTGGCTCGGCGCCCATGGTCTCGATATCGGGGCGATGACCGTCTTCCTCTACTGCTTTCGCGAGCGAGAGGATCTGATGGATTGCTACGAGGCGGTTTCGGGTGCGAGGATGCATGCCACTTACTATCGTCCCGGCGGGATCTATCGCGATCTACCGGAGGCGATGCCCCTCCATCTACCGGCGCCGGGGCGAAGCGAAAGCGATATCAAGCGCCTCAACGCCGCTCGTCAAGGTTCGCTGCTCGATTTCATCGAATCCTTTACCGAACGCTTCCCCCGCTGCGTCGACGAATACGAAACCCTCCTGACCGACAACCGTATATGGAAGCAGCGGACGGTGGGTATCGGGAGCGTTTCCCCCGATCGTGCCTTGGCCTTGGGGTTCACCGGCCCGATGCTGCGCGGATCCGGTGTCGAATGGGATCTGCGCAAGAAACAGCCTTATGAGGTCTACGATCGGATCGATTTCGATATCCCGGTGGGAGTCAACGGTGATTGCTACGATCGATATCTCGTGCGCATCGAGGAAATGCGCCAGTCCAATCGCATCATTCGCCAATGCGTCGATTGGCTGCGAGACAATCCGGGCCCGGTGATGCTCGATGATCGCAAATTGGCCGCTCCTGCGCGCACCGAGATGAAAGAGGATATGGAGTCCTTGATCCACCACTTCAAACTCTTCACCGAGGGCTATTGCACCCCTGCGGGCGAGGCCTACGCCGCGGTCGAGCATCCCAAAGGGGAGTTCGGCGTCTATCTCGTTTCCGACGGAGCCAACAAGCCCTATCGGCTCAAGGTGCGAGCCCCGGGTTTTGCGCATCTTTCGGCGATCGACGAAATGGTCAAAGGACACATGCTTGCGGATGTGGTGGCGATCATCGGCACGATGGATATCGTCTTCGGAGAGATCGACCGCTGATGCCTCAGTCCCCGAATATCGCAACGCTGAGTGTTTCGCAGCCGATGAGCCCGCAAGAGGCTCGGCAGGTCTTGAGCGATCACACTCGAAAGAGCATCGACGAGTGGTGCGAGCGCTATCCGCCGGATCAGCGCCGCTCGGCCCTGCTGGCGGCATTGCGCGAGGCCCAGCATCAAAATCACGGGCACCTGACCCAAGAGTTGATGAACGCGGTGGCCGCCTATCTCGATCTGCCGGTGATCTGGGTGTACGAGGCCGCAAGTTTCTATTCGATGTTCGAGACCCGGCCGGTCGGTCGCCACAGCATCTCGGTGTGCACGAATATCTCTTGCATGCTACGAGGCAGCGACGAAATCCTCGCCCATATCGAAAAGCGATTGGGGATCGAACTCGGCGAAAGCAGCGCTGACGGAAAGTTCTATCTCAAACCCGAGGAGGAATGCCTCGCCGCCTGCTGCGGTGCGCCGATGATGATGGTGGATCATGTCTATCACGAGAATCTGACGCCCGCCAAGGTGGACGAGATCCTCGACGCCTTGGACTGAAAAGGCTTTCATAAAGCCTGCTTGCCGCGGAAAGAAAATCGACAGCCATGACCTCTTCGAATTCGAATCCGACTGCGAATCCGACCCCGCCCGAGATCGAGCACCTCAACTCGGTGTGCTACGCCACATCGGGATTGGAGCGCCCTTGGAGCATCGAAAGCTACGAGAAGATCGGCGGCTACGAGGCTTGGCGGCGCATCCTGAAAGAGAAGATCCCGCCGCAGGCCATCGTCGACGAGGTGAAAAAATCCGGTCTGCGGGGGCGGGGCGGGGCGGGGTTTCCCGCCGGGGTCAAGTGGAGCTTCATGCCCAAAGATGCCTCGATCCAAAAATACGCGGTTTGCAATTCGGACGAAAGCGAGCCCGGGACTTGCAAGGATCGCGATATCCTACGCTTCAACCCTCATGCCTTGGTCGAGGGCATGGCGATCGGCGGGTATGCGATGGGGGCGACGGTCGGCTACAACTACATGCGGGGCGAGTTCATGGACGAGCCCTTCATGCGTTTCGAGCAAGCCCTTCGCTCCGCTTACCAAGCGGGGTTGCTCGGCCGTAACATTCTTTCGAGCGGGGTGGATTTCGATCTTTACGGCACCTTGGGCGCCGGGGCCTATATCTGCGGCGAGGAAACCGCCCTGATCGAATCGTTGGAGGGCAAGAAGGGGCAGCCGAGATTCAAGCCTCCCTTTCCCGCCCAATACGGACTCTACGGTCGGCCGACCACCATCAACAACACCGAGACCTACGCCTCGGTCCCTTCGATCATGCGTCGGGGCGGGGATTGGTTCATGGGACTCGGGCGACCGAACAACGGCGGCGTCAAATGCTTTTCCGTTTCCGGGCATGTCAATCGCCCGGGGAATTTCGAGGTCCCCTTGGGCACCCCCTTTCGCGATCTGCTGGCGTTGGCCGGAGGGGTGCGCAAGGGAAGGGCGCTCAAAGCGGTGATCCCCGGGGGCTCCTCCGTTCCTCCGCTGCCCGGCGATATCATGATGGAAGTCGATATGGATTACGACTCCATCCAAAAGGCGGGCTCGATGCTCGGCTCCGGGGCGGTGGTGGTGATGGATGAAACCGCCTCGATGGTGAGCATGCTGCGCCGGATCTCCCGTTTTTATTACGCCGAATCCTGCGGGCAGTGCACCCCCTGCCGAGAAGGAACCGGCTGGCTCTATCGGGTGCTATGCCGTATCGAGCGGGGCGAGGCCCGACAAGATGAGCTCGATCTGCTCCTCGATGTCGCCAACAATATCGAGGGTCGAACGATCTGCGCCTTGGGCGATGCCGCCGCTTGGCCGGTACAGGGTTTCTTGCGCTATTTCCGCAGCGAATTCCAATACCACATCGACCACGGTAGGCATCCACCCGAGGTCTCGATGGGCGCAGCGGCCTGAAACACCGGCCTCGAACCGGATCTTTATGCCAAGGCATCGAATCTGATGAGCACCGACAGCGACAACACTCTCAATATCGAGATCGACGGACGCGCCTGTACCGCCCGCAAAGGTCAGATGCTGATCGAGGTGGCGGATGCCAACGCCATCCCGATCCCGCGTTTTTGCTATCACCGCAAGTTGACCGTCGCCGCCAATTGCCGGATGTGTCTGGTGGAAGTCGAGAAGGCGCCCAAGGCGTTGCCGGCTTGCGCCACCCCGGTGGCCGAGGGCATGAGGGTTTTCACCCGCTCGAAGGCCGCTCGCAATGCCCAAAAATCGGTGATGGAGTTCTTGCTCATCAATCATCCGCTCGATTGTCCGATCTGCGATCAGGGAGGGGAGTGCGAGCTGCAAGATCTGGCGATGGGCTACGGACGCGATATCTCCCGCTTCAACGAGCGCAAGCGGGTGGTGGTCGACAAGAATCTGGGGCCCTTGATCGCCACCGACATGACCCGTTGCATTCACTGCACGCGCTGCGTTCGCTTCGGGGAGGAGATCGCCGGAATGCCGGAGCTCGGGGTTACCGGTCGAGGCGAGGCGATGGAGATCGGGACCTTCATCGAAAACGGCATCGACAACGAGCTCTCGGGCAATGTGATCGATCTTTGTCCGGTCGGGGCCCTGACTTCCAAACCCTTTCGCTTTAGCGCCCGATCGTGGGAGATGGCGCAGCACGACGGTATCGCTCCCCACGACCCCATCGGATCGAATATCCACTTGCATGTGCGCCGAGGGCAGGTGATGCGGGTGCTTCCCAAGGCCAACGAGTCGATCAACGAGGTCTGGATCTCGGATCGGGATCGTTTCGGATACGAGGGGCTTCGTAGTGACGATCGGGTGCTTGCCCCGATGCTGCGCGATGCGGATGGCTGGCGCGAGGCCCCTTGGGAGGAGGCCTTGGATGCGGTGGTCGCCGGCATGTCCGGGGGCGAGGATTCGGCCGGGGACTTGAGCGGCAAGATCGCGGCGCTTGCTTCCCCTTCGAGCACTTTGGAAGAACTCTTTCTTTTTCAGCGATTGCTTCGAGGGCTCGGTAGCCCCAATATCGATCATCGTCTGCGGCAGCACGATTTCTCGGATCAGGAGCAAGCCCCGAGCTACCCGACCCTCGGGCTGGGGATCGACGATATCGAAGGGCTCGATGCCGCATTCCTGGTAGGTTCCATCACCCGCAAGGAACATCCGCTGATCAACCATCGTCTGCGCAAGGCGAGTCTGCGAGGGGCGGCGATTTCCTATCTCGACACCGCGGATCATCCGCTCAATCTGGCGGCGAGCGAGCGGATTGTCGTGCCCCCGTCGGCGCTGCTCTCGGGGCTTGTCGAGGTTGCGGGAGCGGCGGCCCGAATCGCCGGGGGCGATCTCGAAGCGCTTCGTCCTTTGCTCGAAGGAGCGGGGACGGCTCTCGGCGATAAAAAAGCGCACGTCGAGGAAAAAGCGCAAGCCATTGCCCGCGCGCTGATCGAAGCCGAGCGAGGGGCGATCTTGATCGGACCCCAAGCCCTCGGGCATCGACAAGCGGCCGCCTTGCGCGGGATTGCCGCCCATCTTGCGCAGTTGACGGGATCGACCCTGGGCACCTTGGACGAGGGTGCGAATGCCGCCGGAGCGTGGATCGCCGGGGCGGTTCCGCACCGCGGACCGCAAGGAACGAAGCCGGCGCAACCGGGGCTCGATGCGTTGTCGATGCTGCACTCGGATGCCGATCGCTGGTTCTTGTTGGGGGTCGAACCGGAGCTTGATTGCGCGCAAGGGGCGAAAGCCAAGGCGAAACTCGAAGGGTCGCGCTTCGTCGTCGCTTTGAGCGCTTTTCGATCTCAGGCGATGCTCGAATATGCCCATGTCATCTTACCGATCGCCACTTTCGCGGAAACCGGCGGCACTTTCGTCAATATGACGGGGACTTGGCAATCCTTCAAGGCTGCAGCGCTCGCTCCGGGGGAGAGTCGCCCGGCTTGGCGGATCTTGCGGGTGTTGGGCAATCGATTCGATCTGGAGGGTTTCGATCAAAGGAGCCTCGAAGACGTACGCTTAGATATCGGTCCGCCGCAGCCGGCGAGCGCAGATGGTTGGCGGTTGCCGCCGATCTCGGCGGTTGCCGGCGATGAGCCCACGAAGGGCGATTCATCGAAAAACTCGAAAAAAGATGTGTGCAAAGTCGAGCGTATCGCTCCGGTGCCGATCCACGCCGTGGATTCCTTGGTGCGCCGTTCCGCCCCCTTGCAAGCCACCGACGATGCCTTGCGCGCCGGTGCCGGGGTTGCGTTGAATCCCGCCACCATCGAGCGCTTTTCTTTGGCGGCGGGGGCTTCGGTGCGGGTACGGCATGACAAGACCGGCGACGAGATCGAGATCGATCTGGTTGCCGATGAGAGCGTTCCCGAGGGCTGCGCCTATCTACCGAGCGCAATACCTTCGAGCGCGGCCATCGATGCCGACGGCGGGTCCCTCGTCATCGAGCGAAGCGCCGGGAAATAATAGAAGCGGAAAATACGAAACGATGTCCGATCTTCTCATCAACCTGTTCGGATGGCTCCCGGCGAATCTCTTTTTGCTGGTGGAGACATTGCTGAAAATCGCTTTGCTTCTCGTTCCCTTGCTGATCACGGTGGCTTGGTATACCTACGCCGAGCGCAAGGTGATCGGCTATATGCAGGTGCGCATCGGGCCGAATCGGGTCGGTCCCAAAGGCTGGCTGCAGCCCATTGCGGATGCGGTCAAGCTGATGTTCAAGGAGTTGATCGTTCCCGCTCGCGCCAATCGCTTCCTCTTCCTGATCGCTCCGGTGATCTCCTTGACCTGCGCCCTTGCGGCGTGGGCGGTGGTTCCTTTTTCCGATTTTCTGGTGATCTCCGACATCAACGCCGGGCTGCTCTATATCTTGGCCATGACTTCCTTGGGGGTCTATGGCGTGATCATCGCCGGCTGGGCTTCGAACTCGAAATATGCATTGTTGGGGGCGATGCGCTGCGCCGCTCAGATCGTCGCCTACGAGATCGCCATGGGTTTCGCTTTGGTCGTGGTGTTGATGGCCGCCGGCAGCCTCAATCTGCGCGAGATCGTGGCCGCCCAAGAGGGGGGCATCGTCAACTGGTTCTGGTTGCCGCTGTTGCCGATGTTTCTCGTCTACATGATCTCGGGCATCGCCGAGACCAATCGGGCGCCTTTCGATGTCGCCGAGGGCGAATCGGAAATCGTGGCCGGATTTCATGTCGAGTATTCGGGCATGGCGTTTTCGGTATTTTTCCTCGCCGAGTACGCCAATATGATTCTGATCAGCGCCTTGACGGTGCTGATGTTTCTCGGGGGTTGGCTCTCTCCCTTTCCCTTGGCTGCGGGGCTGCCGCTGATCGGCGGACTGTTCGAGCCCGGGGTGCATTGGTTCATCTTCAAGACCGTTTTCTTCATGTTTCTCTTCTTGTGGTTGCGCGCCACTTTCCCGAGGTATCGCTACGATCAGATCATGCGTTTGGGGTGGAAGGTGTTCATTCCCTTGACGGTGGTGTGGATCGCGGTCACCGGCATCGCGATCATGATCGGCTTGCCCCCGTGGTTCGACTAGGCTCGATAAACGTCATGGAAACGATTCGGCAATACGTCAAAAGTCTGCTGCTGCTGGAAATGCTCAAAGGGCTGCGCCTGACCTTCGTCTACATGACGAAGAGAAAATTCACGGTGCAATATCCGGAGCAAAAGACCCCGAAATCCCCACGCTTTCGCGGCTTGCATGCGCTTAGGCGCTACCCGAACGGGGAAGAGCGCTGCATCGCCTGCAAGCTCTGCGAGGCGGTCTGTCCGGCCTTGGCGATCACCATCGATTCGGAAAAGCGCGCCGACGGAAGCCGTCGCACCACTCGCTACGATATCGATCTTTTCAAATGCATTTTCTGCGGATTTTGCGAAGAATCCTGTCCCGTCGATTCGATCGTGGAAACGCGGGTGCACGAATACCATTTCGAAAAGCGCGGCGAGAACATCATGACCAAGGATAAGTTGCTGGCCTTGGGCGACTCGCTCGAATCGGAGATCGCAGAGGATCGCCTTGCCGATTCTCTCTACCGTTGATGTTCATCTCCTTCGTTTTCTATACCCTTGCCGCCGTGCTCGTCGCCTCGGCGATCATGGTGATCAGCGCCCGCAATCCGGTGCATTGCGCTCTCTTTTTGGTGATGGCGTTTTTCAGCAGCGCCGGTATCTGGCTCCTTTTGGAGGCGGAATTCCTCGCCATCGTCCTCGTGCTGGTCTATGTCGGCGCGGTGATGGTGCTCTTCCTCTTCGTGGTGATGATGTTGGATATCAACCTCGCTCCCTTGCGCGAGGGCTTCGCTCGCTATCTGCCGATCGGGGCCTTGGTGGCCGCGGTGGTGGTGATCGAGATCGTACTGGTGATCGGGGCATCCGATATCGACTTGCCCGCGGTAGGCGATATCGTCTATCGCGATGCCGATTACAGCAATACCAAGGAACTCGGAACGCTGCTCTATACCGTTCATCTCTATGCTTTCGAGCTCGCCGCCGCCATCCTCTTGGTGGCGATCGTGGCCGCGATCGCTTTGACCATGCGTCGGCGCAGCGGTACCAAGAGCCAAGATCCATCGCGCCAAGTTGCGGTCAAGCGCGAAGATCGCATTCGTATCGTATCCATGCCATCGTCTTCGGATCCAGAACATGAATCGAGCGAGCGGCGCCGATGATTCCTCTATCTCACTTTTTGATACTCGGTGCGATCCTCTTTTGTCTTAGCGTTGCCGGTATCTTTCTCAATCGCAAGAACGTGATCATCTTGTTGATGTCGATCGAGTTGATGCTGCTCTCGGTCAATCTCAATTTCGTCGCTTTCTCTCGTTTTCTCGATGATATGACGGGGCAGATCTTCGTCTTTTTCATCCTGACCGTGGCCGCCGCCGAGGCCGCCATCGGATTGGCCATCCTCATCGTTCTCTTCCGCAGCCGTCGGACCATCAATGTTGCGGATATCGACCAAGCCCGGGGTTGACGTTCCGAAGGGACCGGATCGGCGACCTTTGCATCGAAGCTGTAAAAAAATACAAGGACAGCGGTAGATGATCCAAGTCACTTTGTGGGCGGTGCTCGCTCCTTTGATCGGAGCGGTGATCGCAGGGATCGGCGGGCGCGCGATCGGTCGAGTCGGGGCTCACCGGGTGACGATCGTCTTGGTGGCGATCTCCACGATCCTCTCGATCATCGCTTGGTATCGCATCGTGGTCGCAGGTCACCCGCCGATCGATCACACCCTCTATCTTTGGGGGGTGGTCGGCGATCTGGAAATACCGATAGGATTTTTGATCGACGAGTTGAGCGTGACGATGATGGTGATCGTCACCAGCGTATCGTTGATGGTGCATATCTACACCATCGGCTATATGAAAGACGATCCCGGCTATCAGAGGTTTTTCAGCTATATATCGTTGTTCACTTTCGCGATGCTGACGCTGGTGATGTCGAATAACTTCATCCAGCTCTTTTTCGGCTGGGAGGCGGTGGGAGTCGTTTCCTATCTCTTGATCGGTTTTTGGTTCGATCGGGAATCGGCGATTCGCGCGAATTTGAAGGCGTTTTTGGTCAATCGGGTCGGGGATTTCGGGTTTTTGCTCGGCATTGCCTGTTTGCTCGCCTTCACCGGCTCGCTGCGCTACGACGAAGTCTTCGCCATGGCTCCCGCCCTCCAGGGCCAAACGATATCCTTGCCGTTGACGGGCGGTGCCGAGTGGTCGGTGTTGACGGTGGCTTGTTTATGTCTGTTCATCGGGGCCATGGGCAAGTCCGCGCAATTCCCGCTCCATGTCTGGCTGCCGGATTCGATGGAGGGCCCCACTCCGATCTCGGCTTTGATCCACGCGGCAACGATGGTGACCGCCGGTATTTTCATGGTCGCCAGGATGTCCCCGCTCTTCGAACTCTCCGAAACCGCATTGAGCACGATGTTGATCATCGGAGCCATCACCGCTTTGTTCATGGGGCTGCTCGGGTTGGTGCAACACGATATCAAGCGGGTGGTTGCCTACTCCACCTTATCCCAGCTCGGCTATATGACCACCGGATTGGGAGCGTCGGCTTATGCCGCGAGCATCTTTCATCTGGGCACCCATGCCTTTTTCAAGGCGCTGCTTTTTCTCGGGGCGGGTTCGGTCATCATCGCCATGCACCACGAGCAGGATATGCGACGCATGGGCGGACTCAAACGCTATATGCCGATCACTTGGATCACGGCCCTTATCGGCACCCTCGCCTTGATCGGCACCCCCGGGTTCGCCGGATTCTTTTCCAAGGAATCCTTGATCGAAGCCGTTCATCATTCGCAGTTGCCGGGGAGCACCTTTGCGTGGGTCTGTATCCTGGCGGGGGTCTTCGTCACCGCGCTTTATAGTTTCAGGATGTATTTCCTCGTCTTCCACGGCAAGGAGCGCATGGACGAACATACCCGTTCTCATCTGCGCGAGAGTCCGGCGGTGGTGACCATCCCCTTGATCTTCCTCGCCATCGCCTCGCTTTTAGCGGGAGGGTTGTTCGCCGAATCGATTCTTTACGGTACTTTTTTCGGGCAGAGCATGATGGTGATGCCCGAGCACGATGTCTTGGGGGAGATGGCCCCGGCTTGGGGCGGGGCGGGGGCGATGATGCTGCATTCTTTCGTCACCGCTCCTTTTTGGCTGGCCGTTCTCGGGGTCGTCGTCGCTTGGTATTTATGGCTGCATCGCCCCGATCTTCCGGCTCGCATCGCCGCTCGATTCTCCTCGCTTCATAACCTGTTGATCCATAAATACCACTTCGACGATCTCTATGAAAATATCCTGACGGCTCTCGGAAGGAGGATCGGATCCGGATTGTGGCGGGTCGGGGATATGCGGTTGATCGACGGATTGCTCGTCAACGGCAGTGCCTTTTCAGTTGGCCGGCTTGCCAAAGTGATCCGCAAGATCCAAAGCGGTTTTCTCTACCATTACGCTTTTGCCATGATCATCGGCCTTGTGCTGTTGGTCTCGTTCTTCGTGATCGTTCGTCTTTGATCGAATAGCGCAAATGATGACGGAGAGATGATCGTGAATATCCCCTTGTTGAGTCTTTTGATATGGGCCCCGATCGCCGGCGGGGCTTGGATATTGATATCGGGGCGTCGCGATCGCAATCGTCCGGATCGGGATGATTCCGCGCGCTTGCTCGCATTGGTGGTTTCCCTGATCGTTTTCATACTATCGATTTGGATGTGGGCCGCCTTCGATCGGGAGGTGGCGACGGTGCAGTTCGTCGAGCGGGCCGCATGGCTTCCCGCCTTCGATATCAACTATCACTTGGGAGTGGATGGCATCTCGGTGCCGTTGATCGTGCTCACCACATTGATGACTGTGCTCGTGATCATCGCCGGGTGGGGGATCGGCACCAAGCAATCGCAATATATGGCCGCTTTCTTGATTCAGCAGGGGTTGATGATCGGTGCGTTTTCGGCCCTCGATTCGATCCTCTTCTATTTCTTTTGGGAGGCGCTGCTGATCCCGATGTTCTTGATTATCGGTATCTGGGGCGGGCCGCGCCGTATCTATGCCACGATCAAATTCTTTCTATATACCTTCTTCGGCTCGGTCTTGATGTTGATCGCTTTTCTCTATCTCCATTCCCAATCCGGTTCGTTCGCGATTTTGGATCTCTACGGTCTTCGCTTGGGGATGCAAGAGCAAGTTTTGATCTTCATCGCTTTTTTGATCGCCTTTGCGGTCAAGGTTCCGATGTGGCCGGTGCATACCTGGTTGCCCGATGCCCATGTCGAGGCTCCCACCGGGGGTTCGGTCATTTTGGCCTCGATCATGCTCAAACTCGGCGGCTATGGCTTCCTTCGTTTTAGTTTGCCGATGGTGCCCGATGCGGCGGCGGCGCTGGCTTCGACGATGATCGTTCTCTCCTTGATCGCCATCGTCTATATCGGCTTCGTCGCTCTGGTGCAGCCGGATATGAAGAAGCTGATCGCCTACTCGTCGGTCTCCCACATGGGATTCGTCACCTTGGGGATATTCGTCGCCTTTCCGATCCTGCTTTCCGATCCGCTGGATCACACCACCGCAAGCCTCGGAATCCAAGGTGCGATGGTGCAAATGATCTCGCATGGATTCATCTCCGGGGCGCTCTTTCTTTGTATCGGGGTTCTATACGATCGCCTGCACAGTCGCATGATCTCGGATTATGGCGGGGTCGCCCATCGCATGCCGGTATTCGCGGCGTTGGCGATGGTCTTTGCGATGGCCAATTCCGGGGTGCCCGGTACATCCGGATTCGCCGGGGAGTTCATGGTCATCCTCGCCAGTTTCAAAGCCGGGGCGTGGATCGCCTTTCTTGCGGCGATGACCTTGATCTTGGGCGCCGCCTATACCCTGTGGATGTATAAACGGGTCATCTACGGACCGGTGGCCAACGAGAATGTTCAATCGCTGACCGGCAGCACGCTACGGGAAAACTCGGTACTTCTCGTGTTGGCGCTGTTGGTGATCGTCCTCGGCGTTTGGCCCGCTCCCTTGCTGGAAACGATGGGTCCGAGCGTCGATCTCCTCATCGAAACTATCTCGCAATCGAAGATTCGAACATGAGCATGGATATCAAGATCGATTCGATATCGAGTACGGGTATCGGGCGATGAACGCCGTTCATTCGCTATGGCTGTCATCGCTCCCGGCGCTGGCCGAATTCTTTCTGCTGGCCGCCGGCTGCACGATCTTGGTGATCGATGCCTTTCTCGACAAGGGACGAGAGGCCATCACCTGCCGCTTGTCGCAGCTGGCGTTGGTCGTGACATTGGCGTTGGTCGTTGCGCTCTTTCCCGATGCCCGAATCACGGCCTTCGACGGCAGTTTCGTGAGCGATGTCATGGGAGGGCTTCTCAAGATATTCATCTTGCTGATCGTCATCGTCGGGCTCTTCTATCTACAAGCCTATCTCGACGAGCGGGGGCAGGCCCGGGGGGAGTATTTCGTATTGGTGCTTTTCGGGTCGCTCGGGATGCTGGTGATGGTCTCGGCGGGAAGTTTTCTCACCCTCTATCTCGGCCTTGAATTGCTCTCGCTTTCGCTTTATGCGCTGGTCGCTCTCAACCGGGAGTCGCCCTTGGCTTGCGAGGCCGCGATGAAGTATTTCGTCCTCGGTGCGCTGGCTTCGGGGATCCTGCTTTACGGGATCTCGATGATCTACGGCAGCACCGGGAGGATCGATTTCGCCGGGGTCTCGTCGGCTATCGGCGATGCCTCTTCGCTCTCTTTGATCACCCTTCTCGGTTTGGTCTTCGTCGTGGTCGGCATCGCCTTCAAATTCGGGGCGGTTCCTTTTCATATGTGGGTGCCGGATGTCTACGAGGGGGCGCCGGCGCCGATCACCATGCTGATCGCCACCGCTCCGAAGATCGCAGCCTTCGGCATGCTGATTCGAGCGTTGGGGGAGGGGTTGGAGTTCCTTTTCATCGATTGGATGCAGATGCTGACCTTCCTGGCCATCGCCTCTTTGGCCATCGGCAATGTGGTCGCCATCGCGCAGACGAATATGAAGCGCATGCTTGCCTATTCGGCGATCGCCCATGTCGGCTTCATCTTCATCGGACTATTGACCGGTACCCCCGGCGGCAAGGCGGCATCGATGTTCTATGTCATCAGCTATGCGCTGATGGCCCTCGGGGCGTTCGGGATGGTGATCTGGCTCGGGCGCAAAGACGGGGTCGGGGAGGCGGATCGGATCGACGATCTCAAGGGCATCATCGAGCGCAATCCTTGGTTCGCGCTGATGATGTTGTTCTTGATGCTGTCGATGGCCGGCGTGCCGCCCTTCGTCGGTTTCTGGGCGAAATTGGCGGTGCTGAGCGAAGCGGTCGATGTCGGAATGACTTGGTTGGCGGTGACCGCGGTGATTTTCTCCGTGATCGGTCTTTTCTATTACCTGAGGGTGGTCGGGTTGATGTTTTTCCATGCCCCCGAGCGCTCCGCGCCGATCGTTGCACCCAATACGGTCCGGCTGGTGCTCAGTATCAATGCCTTGGCGATCGTCGCCTTCGGTTTCTATCCCGATCTATTGATGGATATCTGTGTGCGTGCATTTCCCGGGTTGATGGCCGGGCAATGAAAACGCGATTCGTTCGCGCGGTCGATTCGAACGCGATCGATTCGAAAGAGAGATATGTCGGCAGGAGCGGAGTCGATCGGATTCGATAATAGGAGCGAAGATAAGGAGCGAGGGATAGCGAGGGATATCAAAGGTCGATCGGATGTGTGATCGGATGATCAGCCGGGAAACCATTCCTGCAAAGGAACGACATCCAAATCCTCGGCCTTCAAAGCCTCCATCGCAAGGACCAATGCCTCCGCTCCGGCGATCGTCGTATAGTGAGGAATGCGCTCGGCCAATGCCGATTGGCGTATCCCGATGCTGTCGGTGATGGCCCGGGCCCCGCTCGTGGTATTGATCACGAGCTTAACCTCACCGTTTCTGATGATATCCATACTGTTCGGGCGTCCCTCGTGGACCTTGTTGACCCCTTGCACTGTCAGGTCGGCTCGGCGCAGGGCGTCGGCGGTTCCGTGGGTTGCCATCAGGTCGTAGCCCATCTTCGAAAGACGTTCGGCCAAGCCGATGGCCCGTTCCTTGTCTTCGTCCCTCACGGAGATGAAAACCGCTCCTTGGGCCGGAATCTCGTTTCCGGCGGCGATCTGGGATTTGGCGAAGGCGCGGGCGAAATTCCGATCGATCCCCATCACCTCGCCGGTGGAGCGCATCTCCGGCCCGAGCAATACATCCACCCCGGGGAAGCGGGAAAAGGGAAAAACCGCTTCCTTGACCGATACCGGATGATCGTTGTCTCGATGATCGGCGGTGGTTTCGGTCTTCGGGGCGCGCTCGGACAAGGCCCCGGGGGGTAGATCGAAAGAGCGCAGCGGCACTCCGGCCATGACTTGAGAGGCGATCGCCGCCACCGGCACCCCGGTCGCTTTGGCGACGAAGGGGACGGTGCGGCTGGCCCGAGGATTGACCTCGAGCACATAGATCTCTTGCGCCTGAACCGCGAATTGCACGTTCATCAGCCCCTTGACCCCCAAGGCCAAGGCGAGTTGACGGGCTTGTTTTTCGACCTCGACGATCAACGCATCGTCCAACGACCATGGGGGGAGCGAACAGGCGGAGTCGCCGGAATGCACCCCGGCTTCCTCGACATGTTCCATCACTCCGGCGACGAAGACATCCTCGCCGTCGCATATCGCATCCACGTCGATCTCCACCGCATCTTTGAGGAAGGCATCGAGCAGCACCGGTCTCGATCCCGAAACATCGACGGCGTTGGAGATATATCTCAAAAGATGCGCTTCGTCGTGGACGATCTCCATCGCTCGTCCACCGAGCACGTAGGAAGGGCGGATGACGAGAGGGTAGCCGATACGCTCGGCCGCTTCCACGGCGCTTTCTCGGGAATGAGCGATGGCGTTTTCCGGCTGGCGCAACTTGAGTTCGTGCAGCAGGGCTTGGAAGCGCTCCCGATCTTCGGCGCGATCGATGGCGTCGGCCGGGGTGCCCAAGATCGGGATTCCGGCGCGAACGAGATCGTGGGCGAGTTTGAGCGGGGTTTGTCCGCCGAACTGAACGATGACCCCGGCCAATACCCCTCGACCTTGCTCGGTTTTGATCAGGGCGATGACGTCTTCGGGGGTCAGGGGCTCGAAATAAAGGCGGTCCGAGGTATCGAAATCGGTGGAGACGGTTTCCGGATTGCAGTTGACCATGATGGTTTCCCATCCCGCCTCGCGTAATGATTGGGAGGCATGGACGCAGCAATAGTCGAACTCGATCCCCTGACCGATCCGGTTCGGTCCGCCCCCGAGGATCACGATCTTGTTGCGGTCCGATGGTTCGGATTCGCACTCCCCGTCGAGCTCGAAGGATCCGTAGAGATAGGGGGTGCGGGAGGGGAATTCCGCCGCGCAGGTATCGACTCGCCGGTAGATCGGAGCGACCTCGAGGGCGTGGCGCTTTTGCGCGATTTCATCTTCGCAAAGGCCGGTCAACTTCGCAAGGCGAGCATCGGAAAAGCCCATGCGCTTGATCGCCGAGAGCCGGTAGCGATCCTCCGGCAGGCCTTTTTCACGCACCTCCTCCTCGACATCGACCATTTCCCGGATGCGCTCCAAGAACCAAGGATCGTAATGGCTGACCGCATGGATCGATTTCAGATCCGCACCGGCGCGAAAGGCCTGGGCCACCAATAAAAGACGATCCGGCCGCGTATTCGCCAATGCCTCCAAGATGCCTTCTCGATCATCGGGTCCGGTCGCTCCCTCGGGCACTCTATCGTCGAAGCCATCCAAGCCGATCTCCATCGAGCGCAAGGCCTTTTGCATCGATTCGATGAAGTTGCCCCCGATCGACATCGCTTCGCCGACGGATTTCATCGAGGTCGTGAGCGTCGAGTCGGCGGCCGCGAATTTCTCGAAGGTGAAGCGCGGTATCTTGGTTACCACATAGTCGATGCTCGGCTCGAAGGAGGCGGGGGTGATCCCGGTGATATCGTTGTCGAGCTCGTCGAGGCGGTAGCCGACGGCGAGGCGGGCGGCCACTTTGGCGATCGGGAAGCCCGTCGCTTTGGATGCAAGGGCGGATGAGCGCGAGACTCTGGGGTTCATCTCGATGATCACTTGCCGCCCGTCGGCGGGATTGACCGCGAACTGCACGTTGGATCCGCCGGTATCCACCCCGATCTCGCGCAAGACCGCGATCGAGGCCTCGCGCATGCGCTGATATTCCTTGTCGGTCAGGGTGAGAGCGGGGGCGACGGTGATCGAATCGCCGGTATGCACCCCCATCGGATCGACATTCTCGATGGAACAAACGATGATGCAGTTGTCGACCCGATCGCGGACGACCTCCATCTCATATTCCTTCCAGCCGAGCAAGGACTCCTCGATCAAGACCTCTCCGGCGGGGGAGGCGGAGATGCCCCTTAGGACGATCTCCTCGAATTCCGCTCGATTCCAAGCGATCCCGCCGCCGGTTCCGCCCAAGGTGAATGAGGGGCGGATGATCGCGGGCAAGCCGACGAAGTCGAGGGCTTCCATCGCCCCCGCCAACGAATTCTCGACCCGACTGAGCGGACTTTCGAGCCCGATTCGATCCATCGCCGCCCGAAAGAGCTGACGATCCTCGGCTTTTGCGATCGATTCCCCGCGCGCTCCGATCAGCTCCACACCGTATTCGGCCAAGACCCCTTCGCGCTCGAGATCCAAGGCGACATTGAGGGCGGTTTGCCCCCCCATCGTCGGCAAAATGGCGTCGGGGCGTTCGCGCTCGATGACGCGACGCACCATCTTCGGCGTGATCGGTTCGATATAGGTGACATGGGCCGTTTCCGGGTCGGTCATGATCGTGGCGGGATTGGAATTGACCAAGATGACCCGATAGCCTTCCTCGCGCAGGGCCTTGCAGGCTTGGGTGCCGGAATAGTCGAATTCGCAGGCCTGTCCGATCATGATCGGACCGGCACCGATAATCAAGATGGATTCGAGATCGTCGCGAGCGGGCATCAGCCTTTCCGGGATGAGCGGGCGTCGTCGATGGCATCGACGAAGCGCTGGAAGAGGTGGTGGCTATCGTGGGGACCCGGGGAGGCTTCCGGGTGGTGTTGCACGGAAAATATCGGACGGCCCTCCACCCGCAGCCCCTCGTTGCTTCCGTCGAATAGCGAGACGTGGGTTTGGATCACCCCCGAGGGGAGGCTATCGGCATCGACTTCGAAGCCGTGATTTTGGCTGGTGATCTCGATTTGGCCGGTTTCGATATCCCTGACCGGGTGATTCGCTCCCCGGTGGCCATGGTGCATTTTTCGGGTGCGGGCGCCCAATGCAAGGGCCAGCATTTGATGCCCCAAGCAGATACCGAAGATGGGCAGGTCGCATTCGATCAGCCGGCGAAGGGTGGGCACTGCATAAGCGGCGGTCGCCGCCGGATCTCCGGGGCCGTTGGAAAGAAAAATTCCATCCGGACGCTGGGCCAGGATATCGTATTCGGGCGTATTTGCAGGCAGGACCGTCACGCGACAACCGAGCGTGGCAAGGCATCGCAGAATATTGTGTTTGGCTCCGTAATCCAGCGCCACCACATGCCGTTCGGGGGATTCCATGACCCCATAGCCTCGGTCGGGCTTCCAAGCGCTTTGGCGCCATGGAAGTTCTTCGGCGGTGCTCACCTCGCCCGCCAAATCCATTCCTTCGAGTCCGGGCCATGCGCGGGCCAGCTCGTGCAAGGCCTTCGGATCGATCTCGGATGCGTCCTCGGCATGAATCAAGGCGCAGGAGATGGCGCCTCGGTCTCGCAGCCTTCGCACCAGTTTCCTCGTATCGACATCGGTGATCGCCACCAAGCCGTGTTTTTTCAGCCACTCATCCAAATGGCCTTGGGATCGCCAATTGGAGGGCTCGGTGATCGATGCGCGCAATACGCAGCCTTTCGCCACCGGTTCGTCGGTTTCGTGATCCTCGAGATTGAAGCCGGTATTGCCGATATGGGGGAAGGTGAAGGTGATGATCTGACCGGCGTAGGAGGGATCGCTCAATATTTCCTGATAGCCGGTCATCGAGGTATTGAAGCAAAGTTCTCCGACGACGGTTCCGACCGCACCGGCACCATGACCCCATAACAGCGTGCCGTCGGCCAGCATCAGTGCGGCATCGCATCCTCGAGGCCTCGATGGGGGTGGGGGAGGTGTCTCGCTTGAAGATGGTTTGCTCATGGCATTGTCTGGACTTCGTAGTTTCGTTCGGTGGGATGGATTATAAAGCGATCGGATGTCGACGGATGTCGAAAATCGGAAGGATCGATGGTTTTCGATCGAGGAACCCCCGTCGATCGTTCAAAGCCTCAATGAGGCGGGATTTCGCCGATGAGTCGGCCGATGCGCACCGACGTTCCGGCTTCCAATGCCGGGTGCGAGGTATCGATCGCTTCCGGATCGGTCGTTGCATCCGCACGCCAACGCACTCGCCCGTTGCCGAGAACCATCACCACCATCGAGCCCATGTTGAAACGACCCATTTCCCGACCCTTCTCGATGACGATCGGGATCTTGCCGCCTTTCGATCGATCGTAGGATCGGAATGAAGGTCGGCGTCTCGTCGATGGGGCGACCGCCTTGCACCACGTTTGTTCGATGCAGCCGACGAACAAGGCGCCGACCAATACCATCGCCAACGGTCCGATCTCGGTATCGAAAAAAGAGACCACTCGCTCGTTGCGGGCGAAGACGCCATCGACGGCCCCGGAGGCGCGAGGATTGACGCTGAAAAGACTCCCCGGGACATGTACCATCGCCCGTAGATGACCGGTGATCGGCATGTGGACGCGGTGGTAGTCCTTGGGCGATAGGTAGAAGGTCGCGAAATGTCCTCCTTCGAATCCTCGCCGATCGAAGGTCTTGGCGAACTCGGCAAGGGCGTCGATATCCCCTTCGATGTTTTCGGTCGATTTTCCCCGCTGATCATCCGGACCGTCATGATTCGGGTCATCGAATAAAAACCCTCCGAAGAGATCCGACAACGAGAAGCGATGTCCCTTGGATCGGATGATGCCGTTCGCTCGGACGATCCCCGTTTCCAAGACCCTACCGTCCACCGGCGATACGATGCCTTGGGCGCTGCCATCGATGGGTCTGACGCCGGCGGTCAAAGATCGCGTGAAAAAGGCGTTGAAGTGCGGATATGCGCTCGGGGAAGGCTGCTCGGCGATGCTCATATCCACGCCGTAGCGGCGGATGAACCATCGGATCTGCCAATTCTTCCAAGGGCCGAAGCGAATCCGCGTCGCTCGCAGCATCAATCGCGACAATAGCCGCTGCAAATAGAAGCGCGGATTCATACGAGTGGGTACATGGCGAGAGAGCGATATCGAAAGGAGGGTCGACGACGAGATTGCGTCGGCGGGGATAGGGTCGATAAGAACTAACGACGATGAAGGCGATCGACTGGCGCCCCGGACAGGATTCGAACCTGTGACCTTCCACTTAGGAGGCGGACGCTCTATCCATCTGAGCTACCGGGGCTCGGATCTTCGCTCGATATCGCGCTCGGCTTCGAAGGCGATATCGAGTCGCTCGGGGAAAATGCACGTCTTATCGAACAATCCTTTTTCGAACGAACCTTCGAACATTCCTTCGAACATTCCGCCCATTCGAGCGATCTTTGAAAATGGGCGGGATCGTCTCGATGTCGGCGGGGTTGGTGGAGCCGATGGGGATCGAACCCACGACCTCAGCATTGCGAACGCTGCGCTCTCCCAGCTGAGCTACGGCCCCGTCAGAAACCCGTTTCGTAAGAAACCGGCAAGGCGAAGTGTACTCTTTTAAGCGGGAATTCGCCAAGAGCGCAAAGCGAAAGGGTGGCGATATGTTTTGAATTTTCCGAACCCTTCGCATTCTCGGCATCGGCATCGATCCTTTGTTGCCCGATGTTCACCCGAATTTCCTCCGATCGCCGGCGGATCGAGACGAGTTCGGGCCTTTAAAATGCTATGCTTGAATCTTTGAATCTCGATCGAAGATCTGATTTTTCCAATTGATTCCATCAAGGAGAGGCCGCGTGCGATACGAATCGCCGGAAACGACCGAAGCCGCCGTCGAGTTGCTGGCGGGGGAGGGGCCGAGATGTCGCGTTCTTGCCGGGGGGACGGATCTGCTGGTTCAACTTCGGGCGGGGATGATTTCGCCCGAGCGCATCGTCGATATCAAACGAATTCGTGAAACGCAAGAGATACGGGTGGATGACGGGGCGCTGGTGGTAGGCGCCGCCGTCAGCGGGGCGGAGCTCGGGGAGCATCCGCAGGCGAAGGGGATTTGGCCCGGGGTGGTGGAAGCGGCGGAGCTCATCGGATCGACTCAGATTCAAGGACGGGCCACCTTGGGCGGCAATCTTTGCAATGCATCGCCGGCGGCGGATACCGTTCCGGCGCTGATCGCCGCCGGCGCCCGATGTCGGATCGCAGGGCCTCATGGAATGCGCACGATCCCGGTGGAGGATGTATGCACCGGACCCGGGCAAATCTCCTTGGGTGCAGGGGAGTTCGTTCTCGCTTTCGAATTCCCCGTCCGCCCGCCTCGATCGAGCGATGCCTATTTGCGATTCATTCCGCGCACGGAGATGGATATCGCCGTGGTCGGGGTGGGGATCAATCTCACTCTCGACGAGGGCGGGCACTGTGTCTCGGCGCGAGTGGCGGTCGGGGCCGTGGCTCCCACCGCGATCGTGGTGGAGAAGGCGGGGGCGACCTTGGTGGGTACCCGCTGCGACGAGCAAACCCTCGAAGCGATGGCGGCCGAGGTGCGCGCCGCTTGCCGTCCGATCGACGACAAGCGCGGCACCGCCGAATACCGCACCGCCGTCGCCGGAGTGCTGGCAATCCGGGCGACACGCATCGCCGTCGAACGAGCGAGGAATGCATGATGGCCAAATCCCACATCACGACCGTCATCAACGGTGATCCCACCGAGTTTCTGTGCGAAACCGAGCAGACCCTGCTCGATGTTCTACGAGACGAGCTGCATCTGACCGGCAGCAAGGAGGGCTGCGCCTCCGGGGATTGCGGTGCTTGTAGCGTGATCGTCGACGGTCGCCTAGTCTGCGCTTGTCTGGTGCTTGCGGTGGAGGCCCAAGACAAGACGGTGGAGACGATCGAGGGGATGGCCTCGGGCGAACGACTTCACCCGCTGCAAACGAAGTTCCTCGAACATGCGGCCTTGCAGTGCGGGGTATGCACCCCGGGATTTCTCATCGCCGCCAAATCCCTGCTCGAGCGCAATCCGGATCCCACGGAAAGCGAGGTGCGCTATTGGCTGGCGGGTAATCTTTGTCGCTGTACCGGCTACGACAAAATCGTGCGCGCCGTCCTCGATGCCGCCGCCGATATGCGCGGCTAGGTCGGGCGGCCGAAACGGGCTAATCGGATCGATAAGGAGATCGGGCGTATGAAAGGTGAAGCGGATTCCGCTGTGGATCGATCGAAGGCGAAGGATGGTCCGGCCGGCGGGAGCGAGACGGGGGGAGAGAAGGGCGATACCCCTACCCGTTGGATCGGCACTCGCCCGGTACGCCCCGACGGCGTCGACAAGGTCACCGGGAGGGCTCGCTTCGGCGCCGATGTGCATTTGCCCAATATGTTGGTAGGAAAGGTGTTGCGCAGCCCCCATGCTCATGCCCGCATCCGCTCGATCGATGCGAGCGCGGCTTCGGCGCTGCCCGGGGTCAAAGCGGTGATCACGCGAGACGATTTCGAGGACAGGCCTTCGGAATTCGTTCCCGCAGGGGAGATGCTGGTCAATTACCGCGATATGGTGCGCAATGTGATGGCGCGGGAAAAAGCCCTCTACGAGGGTCATGCGGTGGCTGCGGTGGCCGCGGTCAACGAGAGGATCGCAAGGCAAGCGCTATCGATGATCCGAGTCGCTTACGAGCCGCTTGCGCATGTCATCGATGTCGACGAGGCCATGGCCCCCGATGCTCCGCTGGTGCATGAAGATCTGATCACCGCCGGGGTGGAGCCGCCGCCGACGGCACCCTCCAATATCGCCAAGCGGATCGAGTTCGTCCATGGCGATGTGAGCAAGGGTTTCGCCGCCGCCGATATCGTCGTCGAGCGCAGTTTTCGTACCTGTCCCGTCCATCAGGGATATATCGAACCCCATGCCTGCGTTGCCAGTTTTTCCGAAGATGGGCAGGCGGATCTTTGGTGCAGCACCCAAGGTCATTTCGTGGTGCGCGGCCATTGCGCCAAGTTATTGGGGATGGAAGTCTCGAAATTGCGGGTCATCGCTTCCGAAATCGGCGGTGGTTTCGGGGGCAAGACGGTGGTCTACTTGGAGCCGCTTGCGCTCATGCTCTCGCGCAAGAGCGGTCATCCGGTGAAGATGGCGATGACCAGAGAGGAAATTTTTCGCGCCACCGGTCCCGCCCCCGGGACCCATATCCGGGTCAAGGTGGGAATGCGCAACGACGGGCGTATCGTTGCCGGCGAGGCCGAATTGAAATACCAAGCCGGAGCCTTCCAAGGTTCTCCCGTGCAGGCCGGCTGCATGTGCGCCTTCGCTCCTTATGATATCGAGCATGTCAAGGTGATCGGCCACGATGTGGTGGTCAATCGCCCGAAAGCGGCGGCTTATCGCGCCCCCGGGGCTCCGCAATCCGAATTCGCCGTGGAATCGGTGATCGACGAGATGGCGCGGAAGATCGGCATGGATCCGCTACAACTGCGCTTGGCCAATGCGGCGAAGGAGGGGGTGAAAGCCGCTTACGGGCCGACTTTCGGGCCGATCGGTTTGGTGGAAACCTTGGAGGCGGCCCGCGATCACCCGCACTATCGAGCGCCTTTGGCCCCGGGGCAGGGGCGGGGGATCGCCTCCGGCTTTTGGTTCAATATCGGAGGCCAAACCTGCGCCACCCTCAACTTGGGCGAAGACGGGACCGTGGCCCTCGTTGCCGGCACTCCGGATATCGGCGGTTCGCGCGCATCGCTGTGCTTGCAGGCTGCGGAAACCCTCGGAGTGGATGCGACGCGAATCCGTCCTCGGATCGGCGATACCGCAACCTTGGGCTATACCTTCCTCACCGGGGGTAGCCGCACCACTTTCGCCAGCGGAATGGCGGTGATCGAGGCCGCCAACGACATGATCCGTCAGCTTCGAAAGCGGGCGGCGATGATCTGGGATATCGATGCGGATGCGGTTCGATGGGTGGACGGCGAAGCCCGACCCGCCGGTGCCAATGCCGGGGAATTCACTCCTTTGTCGTTGGCCGAGATTGCCGGCAGTGCGGGAAAAACCGGAGGCCCGATTGTCGGGCGAGCGCAGATCAACGCCCAAGGGGCCGGTCCCGGTTTCGGGACTCACCTCGTGGATGTGGATGTCGATCGGGAAACGGGACGAGTCAGCATCCTTCGCTATACCGTGATTCAAGACGCCGGGCGGGCGGTGCATCCCGATTATGTCGAAGGGCAGTTGCAAGGCGGGGCGGTGCAGGGGATCGGCTGGGCCCTCAACGAGGAATATATCTACGATGATCGAGGTCGTCTGCAAAATCCGGGCTTCCTCGACTATCGCATTCCGGTTTGTTCGGATGTGCCGATGATCGATACGGTCATCGTCGAGGTGCCGAACCCTTCGCATCCTTATGGGGTGCGGGGAGTCGGCGAAACCCCCATCGTGCCTCCGATGGCGGCCATTGCCAATGCGATCAACGATGCGCTGGGGATTCGCTTTACGGATCTGCCGATATCCCCGCCCAAGGTATTGAAATCATTGCGGGAGATCGGGTAGGGCTAAGAGAGCGTCGGTCGCAATGAATCGCCCTGAGGGTCGAGTGGACGTGCCCATTGGATCGCATGGCTGCTCGGGTTTTCGCCGTGGGTGGCGGTCGATGTATCCAAGGTGATGGGTGAAAGGATGCACCGGCTTTTCGACGCCGGCAACGACGACCCGAGTGAATATGGGAGGGTCTTTCGGGGGGTCGGTGCCCGATACTGTCAAGCCCCGCGGTAATGGGTGATCGACCTATCGCCGTTGATTATCCCGGCCCTCGATCCGATGATCCCGGTGTTATCGAATCCACCGATGATCGGAGTTGGCGCACCGAGCCTTCTCCGTATGGAGAGCACCGCTTTGTTCCCGCCGGCCATCGGATGGCTCGGCGGGACGGTCTTTACTGTCTTTGCCTGCCGGCTCGGCGAGATAAAGATGCGGTCGGTCGGTGGGGCTCGTTTCAGTTCCCGCCGAATGAGCCGCCGCTCGCGCTGTTGTTGACCAAAGCTCTTCCGCCACCGGTTCGGGTCAGAATCTGCACGCTGAATGGATTGTCGGCGCTGACCTCGCAGGTGACACCCA
>JFBG01000085.1 GCA_000583135.1 Thioalkalivibrio sp. HK1 | reverse complement strand
ATGCGACCGGAAGCGTGAGCGTCGATGTGACGGACGATGACAGCGAGGCTTTCGTCCTGCCATCGAGCAATGTGAGCGTCAACGAGGGCAGTAGCAACACGTTCAATATCAAGCTGGCGACCTTGCCGAGCGCAGATGTGACGGTGACCTTGGCCCAGCCGACCAATACCGATGTGACGGTGGGCAGTACTTCGCTGACCTTTACGACTTCCAACTGGGATCAGAATCAGTCGGTCACGGTCAATGCGGGCCAAGACGCCGATACCGCAGATGAGAGCGCGAGCATCTCCGTTTCGGCATCGGGCGGGGGCTATGGCAGCGTGACCGGCTCCGTGGGCGTCGATGTGACCGACGATGACACCGAATCCTTCGTCCTGCCATCGAGTGACGTGATTGTCAACGAGGGCAGTAACAACACTTTCAGTATCAGGCTGGCGACCCTGCCGAGCGCGAGCGTGACCGTAACTTTGGCTCAGCCGAGCAACACCGATGTGACGGTGAGCAGTACCTCGCTGACCTTTACGACTTCCACTTGGAATGTGAATCAGACGGTTACGGTCAATGCGGCGCAAGACGCCGATACCGCAGATGAGAGCGCGAGCATCTCCGTTTCGGCATCGGGCGGGGGCTATGGGAGTGTGACCGGCTCCGTGGGCGTCGATGTGACGGACGACGATACCGAATCCTTCATCCTTCCCTCGAGCAATGTGAGCGTCAACGAGGGCAGTAACAGCACTTTCAATATCAAGCTGGCGACCTTGCCGAGCGCGAGCGTGACCGTAACCTTGGCCCAGCCGAGCAACGGCGATGTCAAGGTAGATACCAATACCTCGATGAGCGGCAACCAGAACACGCTGACCTTTACCACCTCCAACTGGGATCAGAATCAGTCGGTCAGGGTCAATGCGGCCCAAGACAACGATCTCGTGGACGACAGCGCGAGCATCTCCGTTTCGGCATCGGGCGGGGGCTATGGGAGTGTGACCGGCACCGTGGGTGTCGATGTGACGGACGATGACACCGGAACCATCATCCTCCCGTCAAGCGATCTGGCTATCGACGAGGGCGCCAACAGCAACTTCAATGTGAAGTTGTCGAACCAGCCGAGTGCGAACGTGACGGTGACCTTGACCCAGCCGAGCAACGGCGATGTCAAGGTGGATACCAATACCTCGACCAGCGGCAACCAGACCACGCTGACATTCACTTCCGGCAATTGGAATGTGGATCAGTCGGTACGAGTCACCGTCAGCGACGATGACGATCTCGTGGACGAAAGCGCGAGTATCTCCATTTCGGCATCCGGCGGCGGTTTCGCCGGGGTGAGCGGTAGCGTGGGCGTCGACATAACGGATGTCGACGTGGCGGAATTCATCCTCCCGACGAGCGATCTGAGTGTCGACGAGAACGATAGCACCACTTTCAATATGAAGTTGTCGAACCAGCCGAGCGCGAACGTAACCGTAACGCTGGCCCAGCCGAGCGGCAGCGATGTCACCGTGGATACCGATACCTCGACCAACGGCATCCAGAACACGCTGACGTTCACCTCCTCCAACTGGAATCAAAATCAGACGGTCACGGTGAACGCGGCCAATGACTTCGATGCTTGGGACGATACGGACCAGACCATCTCCGTTTCGGCCACGGGCGGCGGTTTCGCCGCCACGACCGGCAGTGTGGTTGTCGATGTGACGGACGATGACACCGAGGGCTTGAATCTACCTTCGAGTGACTTGAGCGTCGAAGAGGGGGAAAGTACCACCTTCATGGTGAGCTTGGCGACCTTGCCCCGAGCGGATATCACGGTCACGCTGGCCCAGCCGACCGGTGCCGGCGTGGTCACGGTGGATACCGACACCACAGCGAGCGGCAATCAAAATACGCTGACCTTCACCCCGAGCAACTGGAATGCGAGTCAGACGGTCACGGTGAGCGCAGGCCATGACGACGATGCTTGGGACCATGCGGACGTGACCATCTCCGTTTCGGCTTCGGGCGGCAACTATGGCAGCGTGACCGGCACCGTAAAGGTCGATGTGACCGACGACGACGAAGAGGGTTTGACCCTCTCCGCGAGTACCTTGAGCATCGATGAGGGGGATGATGAAACCCTCGATGTGAGGCTGACGACCACCCCGATGGGAGACGTTACGGTGACGCTCAACCAGCCCGGCAATAGCGACATCAGGGTGGATATCGAACCCGATACCTTCGGCAACCAGAACACTTTGACCTTCACTAACATGAACTGGAATGTGAGTCAGACCGCCAGGGTCTATGCCGAACAAGACGCCGACGCCGTGGATGAGAGCGCGAGCATTTCGTTGACGGTATCGTCATCCGCCGACAGCGCTTACGCCGCCGTCACCGATAGCGTGGACGTCGATGTGACGGACGACGAAGAGCCTGCCTTGCTCATCTTGGCGATCAAAGCAATGGTTGATGAGGTAGACCGGCCGGTCAGCAACTTGGCGATCACCGAGAGTGCCACCGCCACCTTCGAGGTGAAATTGGCGACGGAGCCGGGTGGTGGGAATGTCACGGTGACGTTGACCCAGCCCACCAACACCGACGTCAAGGTGGATACCGACACCTCGGCGAGCGGCTACCAGAACACGTTGACCTTCACCACCGGCAACTGGAATACGAGGCAGAGAGTGGCCGTCACAGTGCTCGAAGACGACGATGCCGTGGACGAGAGCGCATCCATCGCCATTACCGCCTCCGGTGCCGATTATGGCAGCCAGACCGGCAGCGTGGGTGTCATGGTGACGGATAACGACGAGGTGGGCTTGACCCTTTCGGCGTCCTCTTTGACCATCGCCGAGGGTGGGAACCAAACCTTCGATGTGGAATTGGCGACCCTGCCGAGCGGGACGGTGACGGTGAATCTTAGCGATGATGTGGCCAATGCCGATGTGACGTACACCCCGAGCAGTCTGACCTTCACCGGCAGCGAATGGGATACGGCTCAGACGGTGACGGTGAGCGTAGCCCATGACCCCGATGCCTCCGATGAGAGCGCAAGGATCGCCTTGGTGGCCTCGGGCGGTGATTACGGAGGGGTGAGGGAGAGGGTATCGGTCGATGTCGAGGATGACGACGAACCGGCATTGGTGCTTACGCCGGAGCAGATGAGCATCACCGAGGGCACGAACGATACCTTCGATGTGAAGTTGGCGACCCTGCCGAGCGCGAATGTTTCGGTGACGCTGACTCAGCCGGGCAATAACGACGTCAAGATCGATACCGACCCCAATGCCTCCGGCAATCAGGTCGCCACCCTCCTTTTCACCGGAAGCAACTGGAATACGAATCAAAGGGTGACGATCAATACGAGCGACGACGACGATCTGGTAAACGACAGTGCAAGCATCGCCCTGTCGGCCTCGGGCGGTGATTACGTCAACGTCGGCAAGAGCGTAAGCGTGACCGTAACGGATAACGATACCGCAGGTTTGACGGTTTCGCCGACAACGTTCAATCTCGCCGAGGGCGGCAACGGGACCTTCACGGTGAGGTTGACGCAGCAGCCGAATGCGAATGTGAGCATGACCTTGGCCCAGCCGAGCAATACCGATGTGACGGTCGACAAGACTTCGCTGACCTTCACGAGCACCGACTGGGATGTGGTGCAAACGGTGCGGATAAGGGCCGCCGAGGACGACGACGCTTGGGACGATAGCGCGAGCGATATCTCCATTTCGACGACGGGCGGCGGCTATGACGGCGTGAGCGAAAGCGTGAGCGTCGCCGTGACGGATAACGACGAGGAGGCTTTGATTCTTCCGCCGAATGCATTGGAGGTCACCGAGGGATTGAGCGGGAGTTTCTCGGTGAGATTGGCGACCCTGCCGAGCGCAAGCGTAACAGTGACCTTGACTCAGCCGAGCAACGCCGACGTGAAGGTGGATACCGACCCCGATACCACCGGCGATCAGAACACATTGACATTTACGGTATCCGATTGGGATAGCCTCAAAACGGTGACGGTCAATGTTGCCGAGGACGATGACGGCACCGACGAGAACGCCAGCATCGCCCTGTCGGCCTCGGGCGGCGGCTACAACAGTGTGAGCTCCACCGTGAACGCCAACGTGACCGATAACGATACGTTGAGGGTGATCGCCGACCCCGGGGTATTGAATTTCACCGAGGGCGAGAGCGGCACCTTCGATGTGAGGTTGGGGACCTTGCCGAGCGGGAATGTGACGGTGATGTTGCGTCAGCAGGAAAGCAATGCGGATCTGACGATGGACAAGTCATCGCTGACCTTCACCCCATCGACCTGGCACGAAAGGCAAACCGTCACCGTCAACGCCGCCCAAGACGACGATACCGCCTTGGACGAGTCGATCGTCTTGTTGTCCGCTACGGGCGCCGACTACGGCGATGTGAGCCAGACCATGACGATTCGGGTGACCGATAACGACAGCCCGGGACTGACCGTTTCGCCGGGTGAATTCGAACTCGTCGAGGGTACCGGCACCCACTTTTTGGTGAGGTTGGCGAAACGTCCGAACGACGAGGATGAGACGGTGATGGTGACGCTGACCTCGAGCAGTCCCGAGGTGATGATCGACAAGACCTCGCTGACCTTCACCACCGGTACTTGGAATACGGGACAGGTGGTGGCGCTGGAGGTGGCTCATGACGACGACGACAGGAACGAGTCGGCGGTGATCGATTACACGGCCGCCGGCGGTGAATACGATAGCGTTGCGGGCAGTTTGGTGGTCGAGGTGGTCGACGACGATGAACCCCTCGCCCCGCCTCCCGGCATCAGGGGGCTGATCCTCGTCGAACCGCAAATCCTCGAGATCGACGAGGGCACATCGAAAACCATCGCCCTCAAATTCGATGGCATCGTTCCGACCTCGGATATGACCTTGGTATTGGCGAGATCCAACAAGGATATCTCTTTCGAGCCCTCATCGCTGCGCTTCACCCCCTTGGATTGGAACGAGGAGCAATACATCACCGTCAGCGCGGCGAACGATTCGGATGGCGTGGACGATACCGATATCATCACCTTCGCCGCTTTGGGTATCGAAGTGCCGCTTGCGCGGATGACGGTCGCCGTCAGGGACGATGAATACACTCCCCCGTCCGGGGGTGCTCGAGGGTCGATCGTCGCAACCCCGAGGACTCTCATGCTCGGTGAGAGTCTGTCGAGGACCATCGCCATCAGACTCCAAGGCGGCGTACCGGATAGGGAGGTCATCGTATCGTTGAGAAAAACCAACGACGATATCACGCTCTCTCCCTTCTCGCTGATTTTCACTCCCTCGAACTGGTTCGAAGAGCAGATCGTCACCGTCAGCGCCGCATTCGATACCGACGGTACGGACGATACCGATATCATCACCATGGTCGCCACCGGTGGCGGCTATGACAGAGCGATGCGGGTTCTTCCCATCACCGTCATCGATACCCCTGGTATGTTGGAAGCCTCCCCCGAGACGATCGAACTCGAAGAAGGCGGTTCGGCCAAATCCTTTACCGTCGGGCTCGGTGTCGAGCCGATCGGTACCGAAGCGGTCATCGTCTCTCTATCGAGCTCCAACCCGGGCATCGGCTTCTCCCCGTCCTCCTTGGTCTTTACGAGCAACGACTGGGATCGGGGTAAGAGCGTCAGCGCCCGAGCGGCCGAAGGCAGCAACCGCCAAGGCGGATTGGATGTCATCACCGTGGACGCCACCGGCGGGAACTATGCGGGCGTTCAAAGCACGATCTCGGTGAAATACATCGAGGATGAAGTGCGGATCGGCAGGCCGACCCCGAGCGATCCGCTAAGGACGCATGCCTTGGGGATCCCCCCGGCGGTATCCGGCGATCAATCCACTTTGAGCATCTCCTGCAGGCAGGAACGTCCCTGTGCGGTTCTGCTCGATTGCACGGCGCAAAGCGACGGCGCGGTCTTCCAAGGAGAGATCCCCGGGGTGATACCGGGCTGGGGAAGGCTAACCCTGACGGCGAGGGATATCGAGAGCTACACCGGTGGTTCGTGGTCCGGAAAAGGGCGTTTGGGATGCGCTCTGCGAAGCGTGGGTCGAATCACTTCCCAAGTCTGGACGCGCTCGGGGGACGGTGTTTTGGTGAATAACAGCGCCTATATCCGCAGCTATCCCGAGGGCGATGGACATCGGGCGGATATCGAGTCGATCACCTCGCCGGATGGTTTCGAGAAATCGAATATCCGCATTCGATGCATGGCCCCGCAGGGAGAACGCTGCACTTCGATGCGTTTCGATTGCTATGAGGATCATGGCAAGCACCGCCGAAGCGAGCCCTTCGAGATCGGATCCTCGATCGTGCGCCACATGCAAAGCGAAGAGTTGGCGAGCATGATCGACTATCGCTGGCGGGGGATGGGAATGGCATGCGAGTTGCGCTCGGATGCCCCGTTCACGGTGCAGGTGTTGACGCGAACCGGCGGCGGCGGGGCCTTGGTGAACAACAGCGGGGGCGGAAATGTAAGGGTCGGGGATTGAAAGATTCTTGTGATACCCTTCCGGCAAGGAGAATTCAATCTCGGCGAAAGGGCTCGCTCCCGCAGCAAAGCCACTTCGAAAAATCTCGGTGCGCGCTTTCGCAAAACAGAGTATTCTCGGAGAAAAATTGGCATTCAGTCGATATTTTGTGAAGAACCGAAGTACAATACGTCTTCGGATTGGTGGCTCGGTCAGGGTGAGCGATCGAGATCGCCTCGGCCGAAAAAGCCCGGTGTCGAGAGCCCGGTTGGAGCCGATCTTCCTCGGCATCGACGATAAGGAAATTTTCGAAATCAAGCCTCATATCGGGTAGTGTCAAAAAAACACGAATTCGACCATCTTTTGCGAGATTCATCTTGGAAAACGAAGAAATCGGCATGATCGAAGCCGATATCCCGATGCTATCGATACCATTGAACAAGACAACCACGCAGCGGAGATATTGTTTCTTGGCCTGATCCGAACCGGAATAACCACAGTGAACCCAACAAGCCAGATACCGAGATTTCACCCCTCGGTATCTGATTTCCTTGTGTCCGGTATCTTGGCTTTGATTCAACATTGATGTATTGACTTAAGCGGTTTTGCTTGTCATGGTTTTGCAGGGATTTTCGGCAGGAAGGGCGGTAGGATTCAAAAAAAGCGATGGCGGCATCGCTTCTTTGCATTGCCATCGATGATTCGAATGTCGGCGAATGGTGTGCATTCGCCGACATTCGGAAAAGACCGGGAAAAGACCGGGAAAAGACCGGGAAAAGACCGGGAAAAGACCGGGAAAAGACCGGGAAAAGACCGGGAAAAGACCGGGAAAAGACCGGGAAAAGACCGGGATCGGATTGGAAGGGTAAAAAGGAAAATCGTGATGAAGGGCGTTGAAAAGAAGTGCGTTGGAAAATCCATTCTCGGTTCCGTCGGATACGGACTCGTTCTCGTCCTTTTTACCCTTGGACTCGCTCTTCCCAGGATGTCGGCGGCGGAAATACTAATCAACCCCGGTAATAACGGCAGCATAGGAATCGTCGAGGGTGTCTTGGAGCAAGATACCTTCCATGGTATCGACGTGAGCTTGTCGAATCAGCCAAGCAGCGATGTGACGGTGACGTTGAAAGTGACGAACAACATCAACGTGAATCTGTCGAGGACCTCCGTGACATTCACCTCGAGTAATTGGCGAACCCGTCATCGCATCAAAGTTACCGCGCCCAAAGACAGCGATCCCGATCCCGACAGTGCGAATGTTTATATTACGGCCTCGGGTGGTGGCTATGACAGTTTCGCCGCAAATATCAATGTCGACATAGCCGATAAGGATTTGATCCTTTTCTCGCCCTCGACATTGACGATGGACGAAGGAAAAACCGCCGCCATCAAGGTCAAACTGGCCGCATCGCCGGGTGTGGGCAAGGAAACCGTAGCGAGAATAGCGGTTCGCTTGGATGAGGGCGGGCGGTATGCGAGGGGGTTTGATATCAATGGCGCCAGTAGTCCTTATTATGCGACGTTGACCTTCGATAGCACCAATTGGAATGTGGAGCAAGATTTTCGGATGTCTGCGAGGGAGGATGATAGAAACTATACAGACGATGTCTACAAGATATCCTTGTACTACTATGGCAGTTACTCGAATTCATCCATCTATGTACCTCTTCGTTCCACTATGTATATCACAGTGGTGGACAATGATAGAGATTTGGCTTTGTCGACAACCTCATTGGACATCGATGAAGGTAGTACGAATACCTTCAAGGTGAAGCTGCATACGCAGCCGACCGCTGCGGTGAGGGTGACGCTGACGCAGCCGAGCAATACCGACGTGACCGTGGACAAGACCACGCTCGATTTCACGACGACGAACTGGAATACGGATCAGACGGTCACGGTGAGCGCCGCCGCCGACCGGGGTCTTACGAACGAGAGCGCGACCATCCCCCTTTCGGCATCGGGGGGTGATTACGAAGGCTTGAGCGCCCAAGTGACGGTCAATGTGAGGGATATGGGCGATCGGTTGGTATTCTCGCATGACAGGTTGGATGTCATCGAGGGTCAATGGGCCGGCTATCCCGTGGGTTCCGGCGGCATCCGGGTGAAGCTCAAAGAGCGGCCCAGCGGTGACGTGACAGTGTCACTGCAGCCGAATAACAGCGATCTGACATTGGAAAGATCCACGCTGACCTTCACGACCGCCAATTGGAATTCCTTTCAGCTAGCCAAGTTCCAAGCGGCCGAGGATGCCGATGCGGCGAACGATGATGTGACCGTCACGCTCACGGCATCGGGTGGTGGTTATGAGGGTGTGAGCGAAGATGTGAATATTCTCATACTCGATAACGATTTGGTCATCTTCTCGCCCGCCTCGTTGACGATGGACGAAGGAGGAACCGCCGCCACCCCCATCAAGGTCAAACTGGCCTTGCCGCCGAATCCGGGCGATGAAACGATCATCTATATGCAGTCATTGCCTAAGCGGCACCCGAGTGGTGGGTTTGGGGGTGAGGTCCGTGTCAATGGCGATAGAACGGGAAATTTGACCTTCGACAGCACTAACTGGAATGTGGAGCAAACGGTCACGGTGACCTCGAGGGAGGAGGATCATAACTACGTAGACAACCAATACGATATACAGTTCGTGCATTTTGATTACAGAGGAAATGCATATAGCCCTCTTCGTGTCAATGCAAATGTCACGGTGCTGGATAACGATAGGAATTTGGCACTGTCGACGACCTCTTTGAACATCGATGAAGGCAGTACGAGTACCTTCAATGTGAAACTGCATTCGCCGCCGGCCGAGACGGTGAGGGTGACGCTGGCGCAGCCAAGCAATACCGATGTGACCGTGGACAAGACCACGCTTGATTTCACGACGACGAACTGGGCTACGGAACAAACGGTCACGGTCAGCGTGGCCAATGACGTGGATGCCATGGGCGAGAGTGCGACCATCTCCCTTTCGGCATCGGGCGATGGTTACGATGATATCACTGCCGATGTGAAGGTCAATGTGACCGATATAAACGATCGAATGGTACTTAGATATGGGACTGTATGGATCGTAGAGGGCGAGGCGAGCGCGCAACACCCATATTTTCCGTGGGGGCTCCGGGTGAAGCTCAAGGAGCGGCCCAGTGGTGATGTGACAGTGACGATGCAATCGAACAACAGCGATTTGACCTTTGGCAGGTCCACGCTGACCTTCACGACCGGAAACTGGAATAGTTATCAAACAGTTCCGATCATCGCCGCCGAAGATGACGATCCGACGGATGATGAGGTGATTGCAACCTTTACGGCATCGGGTGGTGGTTTCGACAACGTTCGGGCAACTGCCAATATTCTCATTCATGATAACGACTTGGTCATTTTTTCGCCGACATCATTGGTGATGACCGAGGACGGAACCGCTACCGTCAATGTCAGATTGGCGGAGTCGCCGGGGGCGGGCAATGAAAGAATAGTCTACGCAGAAGCGGAATCGGGAATCGATTTCCATGTTTTAAAAGACGATGGTACGCGCGCAAGAACGAAGCCCGTGACTTTCAACAGTACCAACTGGAATGTCGATCAGACCGTAACATTGATCGGAAGAGAGGATAGCAATTTCACCGACGATGAAGAAAATTTCAGACTTTCGCCTACCCGAAGAATTTTCGAGAGCGGTACCGGGAGGGATTACGGTAATCAGTTGTATCATCATGTGAAAGTAACGGTGAAGGATAGCGATAAAGAGCTGGTTTTATCGAAAGAGTCCATCGACGTCGACGAGGGCGATACAAGCACTTTTGGCGTGAAGCTGGTCGCGCAGCCGACCACCGATGTGAGGGTGACGCTGGCGCAGCCGAGCAATACCGACGTGACCGTGGACAAGACCACGTTGGATTTCACGGCGACGAACTGGAATACGGAACAGACGGTCACGGTGAGTACGGCCGTCGACAGCGATACTTCGAACGAAAGCGCGACAATCTCCTTTTCGGCTTCGGGAGGTGAATACGAGGGGGTGAGCGATAGTTTGAAGGTCGATGTAAGGGATACAACCGGTCGCCTGATGCTCTCGACGACCGATATGGCTATCGACGAGGGCTCGGCAGGTGCCGCTGCCGCTTATCTTTTGGTGAGATTGACAAAACGACCGAGCGCCGATGTGGGGGTGACGGTGACGCAGCCGAGCAACACCGATGTGACGGTGGATAAGACATCGCTTACGTTCACGGCATCCAACTGGAATGTCAATCAAACATTGAGAGTGAGTGCGGCCGAGGACGCCGACGTCACGAACGATAGTGCGAATATTCGCCTGACGGCATCGGGCGGTGGTTATGACAACGCGAGTACCGTGAGTGTCGAAGTGATGGACAACGATAAAGGGTCTTTTGTCCTTCCCTCGGCTACCGTGGCGCTCACCGAGGGTGGTACCGCCACCTTCGATGTGAGGCTGATGCAGCAAACGACCGCGGATGTGACGGTGACCTTGATTCAGCCGAGCAACCCCGATATCACAGTGGATACCGATACCGCCACGGCCGGCAATCAGAACACCCTGACCTTCACGGCTGCCAACTGGAGCGCGGCCCAATCCGTCACGGTAAATGCCGCCGAGGACAGCGATACCGACAACGAAACCGCGGGCATCGCCGTATCGGCAACGGGCGGCGGTTATAACAACGCCACCGGTTCGGTGAGTGTCAACGTGACGGATGACGATACGTGGACTTTGGTCCTCCCGTCGAGCCCCGTTGCGCTCATCGAAGGGGATACCGCTACCTTCGATGTGCGGCTTTCGGCGCAACCGACCGCGAATGTGACGGTGAACCTGACCCAACCGAGCAACGCCGACGTCAAACTGGATACCGACACCGCGGCGCCCGGCAATCAGAACACCCTGACCTTCACGACTGCCAACTGGAATACGAATCAATCCGTTAGGTTGAGCGCGGCGGAAGACGGCGATATGGCCGATGAGAGCGCGAGCATCACCCTTTCGTCCACGGGCGGCGGTTATGACCAAATCACCGGCACGGTGAGCATCGATTTGACCGACGACGACGAGGGCGATTTCACCCTTCCCTCGGCGCCCGTGGTCCTCGTCGAGGGCGCTACCGCCACCTTCGACGTGCGACTGTCGGTGCAGCCGACATCGAGTGTGACGGTGAACCTGGCCCAACCGAGCAACACCGATGTCACGCTGGATACCGACACCTCGACGAACGGCAACCAGACCACCCTCGCATTCACGACATCCAACTGGAATACGGCCCAAACGGTCAGGCTGAGCGCGGCCGAAGACGGCGATAGCAACAATGAGAGTGCGAGCATCTCGGTCTCGGCCACGGGCGGTGGCTACGGCGATGCCACCGGTACCGTAAGCGTCAGCGTGACGGACAACGACAGCGGAGCGGCCTTGGTCCTTCCGACGCAAGCCGTTGCGCTCACCGAGGGCGAGACCGCCACCTTCGATGTGAAGCTGACGCAGCAACCGACCGCGAATGTGACAGTCACGCTGGCCCAGCCGGGCAACACCGACGTCAAATTGGATACCGATCCCGGAACGAACGGCGAGCAGAACACGCTGACCTTCACCGCTTTCAACTGGAACACGACCCAAAGCGTCAGGTTGAGCGCGGCGGATGACGGCGACGCCGACGACGAGAGCGCGAGCATTTCCCTGTCGGCCACGGGCGGTGGTTATAACAACGCAAGCGGTACGGTCAGCGTGAACTTGACGGATGACGATGCGGGAACCCTGACCCTGCCGTCCGGCGCCGTTGCGATTGTCGAGGGCGCCACCGCCTCCTTCGACGTGCGCTTGTCGGCGCCACCGACGGCGAACGTGACGGTGACCTTGGAGCAGCCGAGCAACACCGACGTCAAGTTGGATACGGATACCTTCGCTACCGGCAATCAGAACACCCTGACATTCACGGCTTCCAACTGGAATACGGCTCGGACGGTCAGGTTGAGCGCAGCGGATGACGACGATACCGACGACGAGAACGCGAGTATTGCCGTATCGGCCACCGGCGGCGGTTATGGCGATGCCACCGGGACGGTGAGCGTCGATGTGACGGACGATGACGCGGGAGCCCTGACTCTCCCCTCGAGCGCCGTTGCGGTCGTCGAGGGCAATACCACCACCTTCGATGTGCGTTTGTCGGCGGCGCCGAGCGCGAACGTGACGGTGACGTTGGCCCAGCCGGACAATGCCGACGTCACGCTCGATACCGATACCGGAACGACCGGTAATCAAAACACCCTCGTTTTCACGACATCCGACTGGAATACGGCCCAGACCGTCCAGGTGAGCGCCGCCGAAGACGGCGATGCCGACGACGACACCGCGAGCATCTCCGTATCGGCCACCGGCGGCGGT
>JFBG01000084.1 GCA_000583135.1 Thioalkalivibrio sp. HK1 | reverse complement strand
CCCGTTGCCGAAACCGAGATGCTTGCGCTCTCGTCGGCGGTATCGTCGTTGTCCTCCGCTGCGCTCACCGTAACCGTTTGGGCCACGTTCCATGTTGACGGCGTGAATGTAAGCGATGTCAGGTCAACGGTCACATCTGTGTTGGTCGGCTGCGTCAGGGTCAACGTCACGTTCGCCGATGGCTCCGTTTTCAACCGCACCGTGAAAGTATTGCTCTCACCTTCGCCCACCGTCAAAGGATCCGCATCCGTAACGATGACCAATCCCACCTCGTCATTATCTTTTACCTTTACATTCACGCTCTTGCGGGCGATGGAATCGTAGCCACCGCCCGATGCGTTCAATGTGATGGTTTCGATGTCAGGAATCGTATCGTCGTCTTCGGCTACTGTCACCGTGACTTCTTGTCTGGTGCTCCAATTCGATGAGTTGAATCTCAACGAAGAATCGCTCAGGGTGATATCGGGATTGTTTTTAGATAACATAACAGTAACATCGTCTCTTGGTTCACGGCTGAGGCTGACTTCGAACGATCGACTATTTCCTTCGTCGATATCCAAACTATCGTGTGACACCGACAATGAGAGTTCATGGATAGTAATATCGATTTCTTTATCCGCAACTCCGCTCGCAACGATAGAAATGGTATCGGTATCGTTAACAAAATCATCATCATGGATTGCAGTTAGGTTGACAGTATTCGGTATATTCCAACTAGAAGGATGTAAGGTCATAGAGGTCCCTTTCAGTGTGAGATTTTTATCTATTTTAATATCGGAATTTATATTAGTAAGATAGATTAATACTTCTTCTGCAGGTCGATAGTTAAGGCGCATGGTGAACGATCCTGTATCACCTTCATTGATATCCAGTCTTTCAGGCGTCACCATCAAAGCGAGTGTTTCATCATCATCTATATCGACATCGATCGTCTTTTTTGTGAATCCGGTTGCAGATACACTGATAATATCTGTCTCGTCAGCTGCATCATTATCATCTTGGATCGCTCTTAGGGTGACTTCTTGCATCATATTCCAGTTGGATGCGTTGAATACAATCTGTTGTTCGTCCAGAATGATATCGGAATTTTCATTGGATAATAAAACGGAAATATCTTTCGCAGGCCGATGGCTAAGGCGAACGGAGAAAGAACCAGCGCCGCCCTCATGAATATCCAGGCTATCCGGAGAAACGACCAAGGTGATTGACTCGTCATCGTCGATGGTGATAGGGATTGTCTTGTTCATAACATTCGTTCCGGATAAGGTGATGGTATCTGCATCATCGGTATTATCATTATCCTGCATTGCCGTCACAGTGACTATCTGAGGCTTATTCCAGTTCGATGGGATGAATTCAAGCGATGACTTGCTCAGCACGATATCAGAATTTTCATTGGATAACGATACGGATATTCCCCCTGTGGGTTTATGGCCAAGACTAATGGCAAGGGAACCTGCACCGCCCTCGCTGATATCCAAATTCTCGGGAGATATCACTAAGGAGATGATTTTTTCGTCATCGTAGACGGTCGCATTGATCTCCTTACTTTGGACGTTATTCGCGGATAGGGTGATGGTATCGGTATCGTGCTCTGCATCATCATCGTGCCTTGCCGATATCTGTACGGTCTGCTCATCGCGCCAGTTGGTGGAATCGAAGGAAAGCGAAGACGGGGTCAAAGTGATATCGTCGCTCTCATTCGCAAGAGAAACGGATAGCGAGGATGACGGCGAGCGATTGAGGCGGACGGATAACGAGGCCTCGCTGCCTTCGTCGATATCCAAACTTTCGGGAGAAGTCACCAAACCCAAGGTATTATCGTCGATCACAGAGATAGTTGTTCTGTGTGTGAGACCTTTATAATTAAAATCATCGTAGGGGTCGGTATATACAAATAAATGGATCTGCAATATTGCCGTTTCGTCCTCATCATCCGAGTCCGGTGCCGCAGAAATTTTTATTCTCTGAGGGATATTATGATTTGATTTCTCAAAATATAATGAAGCGATTGTATCCAACTCCAAATCGTCGTTACTCTGTAGATCTATGTCCAATCTCATTTTTTCTACGTAACTGACGAAAGGTCTTACCGTGAACTCGACAGAAGAGCCTTCCTTGACTTCTAGCGTGGGTGGCGATATAAAAATACCGGCAGAATCATTATCGTTCACTATCACCGTCAGCGTCTTCTGGATGATAGAGTCGTAACCGCCGCCCGATGAATTTACTTCAAGGGTCAATTTGCCATCATATATATTGACATCTACCAGCGCACTGACGGTTACCGTCTGAGCCTGGTTCCAATTCGAGGTGGTAAATATAAGTGATGCTTTATCCACTGTCACGTCAGCATGCCACGTTACGCCGGATTTCGTCACCGCCACCGTTACGTCACCGCTCGGCTCGGTATCCAGCTTCACCGTGAAGGTGCCGCTTTCACCCTCGTCAATGATCAAGGAGGTCGGCGAAAGAGTCAAACCCGCCGTATCATCATCCTCGATCGTGATATTGATTTCTTTGCTGATCGTACCTAATGAGACCGTGATGGTATCGGTATCGTCCACACCATCGTTATCGTGCTCGGCGGTCAAAGTGACTTTTTGCTCTACGTTCCAATTCGAGTTATCAAAGGACAACGATGTCTTATCCTGTGTGATATCGTCGTTCGTTTTCTCGATGGTGACGGTCAGGGTAGTGTCCGGTTGGCGGTTTAGGCGAACGGTGAACGAGGCACCATCATCATCACCCTCGCCGACGCTCAAATCTGTGGCCGATACAACCAAATCAAGGGATGGCTCCTGCGCGCCATGGGCATTCGCATGCGCCCATCCCGTAGGAAAAATGAGATCGGTGAAGAGGTAAATCGCTGCGATGAGAATAAGATGGATGATATTGGATAGTAGCCCAGACCCGATCGACCGAGTCTTATTTAGGGATGAGATAACGCCCTTTTTTGTTGTAAACGGCTGATCGTGGTGAAGGAAATAGGTATAACTTCTCCGCCGACCGGGCAAGGAAGCCTTATCCCAACAACTTGGATTTTGATTCTTCGACACGGGGATTGATCCATTTTCATGAAAAATATCACGATGGCTTATAAAACAAAGCCTTTTAGAATAGATTCAATTGTTTGGCGTCAGATGGAATTTCATGGCTCATCGATGTCTGGCAATGAACGATGATGTTGGTGCCGAAGGCCGGACTCGAACCGGCACGCCACGAAGGCACTACCCCCTCAAGATAGCGTGTCTACCAATTCCACCACTTCGGCAATGAGCGTTCCCGTTTTGACTTGAAATTCGATCGAAGGGCTATCGCATCGATCAGCGGGTGGACTCCGATGAGTCGCCGCTATCCGAATTACCGGAGTCGTCGGAGCCTTCCGATTCCGATCCATCCGATGGTGCGACATCAAGCACGATATTGCCCCCTCCTCCTTGGGTCGCCGACTCGGGATCGATCTCGAGCTTGATATTGCCATCGCCATCGCCGCTGAGCATCTCGGGGGTGATGAGGATGACATTGCTGTTGTCATCGCCGGCGGCCTCGCCGCTCGCCTCTTGCGTATCGCCCTCGGGAGGAATCGGCACTCCGGCGGCATCCACCTCGACGCTATCTAGGGAGGCCGGAGCCTCAACCCGAGAGATCACGCTGCTTCTTTCGTGCGATGTCGTCGAAATATACGCCAAAGCGAGGCTGTTGGCGAAAAAAAGTGCGGCCAGCATTCCCGTCATCCGGGATAGGAAGGATGCCGGTCCGCGCGATCCGAAAAGGGAGCCGGAAGAGCCACCGCCGAAGGATGCTCCCGCATCCGCTCCTCGCCCCTGTTGCAAGAGCACGAGGGTCACCAAGGCAATGCCGATGAGGATCTGGATGATCAAGAAGAATTGTTGCATTTGCGCTCAACCGCTCCTGTCGCTTTCCGACCGATGGATACTTCGGCTCGCCGCTTGGCAGATTTTCGCGAACTTCTCGGCATCGAGAGAGGCGCCCCCTACCAAGGCACCATCGATCTCGCTTTCCGAGAAGAGTGCTCGGGCATTGTCCTGACCGACACTGCCACCGTATAAAATCCGAATCCGCAAGGCGGCTTTCGGATCTCGGCTTTCGATTCGCCTGCGTAAAAAGGCATGCACCTCTCCGGCTTGCTCCGGGGTGGCACTCAATCCGGTTCCGATGGCCCAAACCGGCTCGTAAGCGACGGTGATCCTCGAAAGATCGGCTGTTTGCTCCGCCTGCAGACGATCCAAAACCGCATCGAGTTGGCTGCCCACTCTTTCTTCGGTGCGACCGGCATTGCGCTCGTCGAGGCTCTCGCCGACGCAGATCATCGGCATCAACCCCGCTTCGAGCGCCCGCTGCGCTTTTTGCGCGACATCGGCATCGGTTTCGCCGAAAAGGGTGCGACGCTCGGAATGCCCCACCAGCGTCAACCGGCATCCATGCGCTTCGAGCATCTTCGCCGATACCTCTCCGGTGAACGCACCATCGCTTTGCTTGGCGCAGTCTTGGGCTCCGAGCTGCAACGGCCCGCCGGCAACGACTTGCGCCGCTTGCGCAATCCGCACGAAGGGAGGGCAAATCCCGATATCGATCTCCGATAGAGACCGAGCCTCTTTGTCGGCCGCAACGGCCAACTCCCGGGAACTCTCGATGGTGCCATTCATCTTCCAGTTGCCGATCACGAATGGGCGACGCATGAGATTTCCGTTGATATCCGATATTCGATGAAATTCAATCGCATCGATGCCGATGCGTGCTTTCCCGAAACGATTCTTGCCGAAACGATTCTTCTCGGATCGACCATGGCGATGCGAGGCTTCGTCCCGTCGAAGGCTGTCGGTTCAAGGACCGCCGCCATGCGTGAAAGCAACGGGATTTCTACCGTTGCGTGGCGCACACGGGCGGCCTCGCCAAAACTTCATATTATAAACGATGATACCTCGTTCGTTCAAGCCCTCAGTGGCTCTTTTTTAGATGATCGACAGGGCCGCGGCGGCACGCGATTTTTCGATCAAGCGAGGGATATCTTCCTAGAGGGGCTTTCAAAGAAGGCTTTTCTCGGGCGATCACCCGCTCCCCTTTGCAAGCAAGGGTTATCTGCCCGCTCAGCCGCCCTCGGTATCGATCATCGATGCCAAGCGCTCGGCGATCTCCTCGGTCTTGGCGCGATCCTTGCCTTCGACCATCACCCGCACCACCGGCTCGGTCCCCGAGGCCCGCACCAGCGCCCTTCCCTCGTCTCCCAAACGAGTGCGGGCGGCGGCGATGGCCTCTTGCAGATTGTCATCGGACTCGGGATCGAAGGGGCTTCTGGTGCGGATATTGCGGATGGCTTGCGGATAGTGATTCATGCCCTTCCCGGCTTCGACGAGACTCGATCCGGAATCGACCAAGGCCCGCAGCACTTGCAGCGCGGCGACGATGCCATCCCCCGTACACGCCTGATCGAGGCAGATGATGTGACCGGAGGGCTCCCCTCCGAGGACGCTGCCACTGGCCCGCATCCGCTCCATCACATGGCGATCCCCGACCTGCACCCGATCGAATCCGATCCCTCGGGCGCGTAAGGATTCTTCGAGCCCCAAGCCACTCATCACGGTACCGACCACGGATTCGATACGCTCTCCCCGGGCGATGCGATCTTCGACCAAGACGAAAAGGATCCGATCCCCGTCGAGCACCTCGCCGCGGCTATCGACCATCGCCACTCGATCCCCGTCCCCATCGAAGGCGATACCGATATCGGCGCGGGTACGGCGCACCGTTTCGCGCAAGGCACCGGGATCGAGCACCCCACAGCCAGCGTTGATATTGAGGCCATTGGGGGAGCAACCGATCGGAATCACTTCCGCCCCGAGCTCGGAAAAGACCTTCGGGGCGATATGGTAGGTGGCACCATGAGCGCAGTCGACGACGATCCGCAGGCCATGCAGGCGAAGGCCGACGGGAACCGTGCTCTTGCAAAACTCGATATAGCGACCGGCGGCATCGTCCACCCGAGTCGCCTTGCCCAGAGCCTCGCTCGATACGGTTTGCATCTCGGCCTCGACCTCGGCCTCGATCGCATATTCCATATCGTCGGATAACTTGATCCCGTCGGCATCGAAAAATTTGATGCCGTTATCCGAATGGAGATTGTGGGAAGCGCTGATCACCACCCCGGCGCGAGCGCGCAAGGAACGCGTCATCCACGCCACGGCCGGAGTCGGCATCGGCCCGAGCAACATCACATCCTTTCCCGAAGCTGCAAGCCCGGATTCGAGCACCGATTCGAACATATAGCCGGAAATGCGGGTGTCCTTCCCGATGAGGATGCTCCCTCGACCATCGTCGGAGCCGCCTCGGGCGCGCTCGGCCTTGGCCAGCGCCACTCCCAAAGCCCAGCCGATCTTCAAAACGAAATCCGCGGTGATCGGATGCTTGCCGACCTCGCCCCGAATCCCGTCGGTACCGAAATAGCGTTTGGCTTTTTTGCTCACCCTATCCTCGTTTCTTTATCCGGCGAGTTCATGCAGCAAGTTTATCCGGCGAGTCTATTCGGCGAGTCTATTCGGCGAGTCAAGGGGCTTTCGATCCCTCGGACTCGAAGCGTTCGATACAAGCGAGAATATCGATGGCAGCGCAGGTTTCGGCCACATCATGCACCCGCACCGCCGCGGCTTTGCGCTGCGCTGCGATCAGGGCCAGCGCCACGCTCCCGACCATGCGGCGATCCGCAAAGGGGATCGAAAGCCCCTTTTCATCGGCGGCGCTCGCTCTCGAGCCGGATCTTCCCACGGGATTCGTTCTTGCCGATACCCCCATATCCCGCACCCGCTCGAACATCCCTTTGACCATCGACTTTCTGGACATCCCCACGAGCACCGGATATCCGATACCGGCCAGCCCTTCCAAAGCGCCGAGCAATGCCAGATTGTGATCCAGGGTTTTGCCGAAGCCGAAACCGGGATCGATGACGATGCGATCCTTCGCTATCCCTCGATCCTCGCAAACCCTCGCCCGCTCGAGCAAGAATGCCTGCACTTCCTCGACCACATCATCATAATGCGGCGCATCTTGCATCGTGCCAGGCTCGCCTTGGAGATGCATCAAACAAACCGGCACCCCGAGATCCGCCGCAGCATCCACCGCCCCCGAGGCGCATAGCGCTCTGACATCGTTGATCATCGAAGCCCCGGCGGCAACCGCCGCCCGCATCACTTCGGGCTTGCCGGTATCGATGGAAATCGGGATGTCGCTTTCGGATACCAATGCCTCGATCAGCGGCAAGACGCGATCCATCTCCTCATCGACCCCGACCTTCGATGCGCCGGGACGGGTCGACTCCCCGCCCACATCGATGATCTCCGCTCCCGCCTCGATCATCGCCAGCGCATGGCGCAGCGCGATCCCGGGCTTTTCGAATCGGCCGCCATCGGAAAAGGAATCGGGGGTGAGATTGAGGATCCCCATCACCAACGGCGGACGAGGATCCTTCCAAAGCGCATCGAGAGGTCTGGGGGATATCATCGATTTCGTCGATCTCGTCGGCTGCGTCTTGGCATCAAATGGAGGAAACGGGCTTCTTGGTCTTCGTATCGAAAAGCCGAACGAGGATCGATCACCTGTCGATCAGCGCATCCTCGTCTTTCGAGAAAGACCGCAGATGATGATATGGGCAGGCAGTGTAAAAAACTCAGGAAAGCAAAATCCAACGATGGATCGATCACCTAACAAGAGGATATTCGCAATAAAGAGTGTGTGAGCAGTTGCGCCCAAAGAAGCAAAGAGCATCGATCCGAATACGGCCGATCAGCGGTGATGATCAAGCAATGACAACGATGCTACTGCGCACCCCGCAGGCGATTACGCTATCGGCGTAGGCCTTCAAGCATTCGGGTCCCGCCGGCACCGATGAGAAAAGCGGATCAAGAACAATCGAGTCATCGGCCGGCTTTCACGGCGCATCGGTCACAAACGGAAGACCGTGCATCGCCCCGGCTCTCGTCGATGATCCGATCTTGCCGAATACCCCGATGCTTCCAATGTATCCAAGCAAGGGCATCACACTCATACGCATACGCTTTCCGACAATACAGCCGGAAAGCGATGCTTGCCGAGATCTTGCCAACGCCCTCCCAAAATCCTTCGCCGAATGGCCGAAGGGAAAAAACTTATCTGCGAGGACCTTGGTGACCTGCGTGATAGGGGTTGGAATCGATGGAATACAAGGCCCCCGTCCTGTCATCCCTGAACCGGAGTTCGGCCTCGGTCACTTGGCCGGTCGCGATCAGCGACTTGGCCTTCTGTCTCAAAATTTCGGGGTTTTTCGATCCTTTCACGTATAGCCAATCAACGGATATACCCCGCTTCACCAGCCAGATCACCCTTTAACCCTCCTCTGGTCAGCGTAAATGGCAATGGTCGAAAAGGAAGTCTCATCGGTACCAGATGAGAGATGCCTCATCCGAATTGCAGATGAGCCCTTTTCGATCTTTTCGTTTTTCTTATCGACACTACTCGATCGACACAGCCCGATTCAACACGACACTATTCAATACCTCGCTGCGGGACAAAGCACCGAGGCGCAAAACATCTTTTGGAATTATCCGAGCGAATTTTCGATGCTCGATTCGAGCGAACCGGTCTTCAACGCCCCTCGAAAACCCTTGAAATACCCTTCGATCCGAGCATCGAGAAAAGACCGACGAGCAGCGAACGAACGAAAATTCTAAAGAGAAAGTCTTCGCTTTTTCATCGATTCGCAGACTCGATCCAGCAAGAATCCCCAAAACCTCCACTCACCCCCGCCCTTGTATCATGACGATTCGGGGCACGATATCCGATCCTGATCCCGATACCACCACCGATGCGCGCCGAAGGAACGCGACCCATCGGCCCGCCGACAATCCCTGCTCGATGACGGTCAACGGATCAGGCAGAGCCGCGCTCAGCGCTCAATGCAGACTTGCAGTACCGCCGATGGAATCGGCCTCGGAATCGGATGATTCTTTCGACCCTTTCGGCGCATCGTCCTCTTTCTCTTTTGCATCCACCGCATCCGCAGGAGCATCGGTGCCGTCATCGGAAGGAGGCTTGGACGACTTCGACCAGTTGCTCGGAGGGCTCGGCTCCTTACCCTCCATGATCTCTTGGATCTGCTCATGGTCGATGGTCTCGTACCGAATCAGGGCCTCGGCCATCAAATGCAGTTTCGATTCGTTTTCCCGCAGCAACTTCACCGAGCGCTCGTAGTTGCGGTCGACGATGCTGCGCACTTCCTCGTCGATCTGGTGCTGGGTCTGTCCGGAAATCTTCTTGTGCTGGGCGACGCTATGCCCCAAGAAGACCTCGCCTTCCTCGTCGCTATAGGTCAAAGGCCCGAGTTTTTCCGACAAGCCCCATTTGGTCACCATGTTGCGAGCGAGCTCGGTGGCCTTTTGGATATCATTGCTGGCCCCGGTGGTAACGCTATCCGGGCCGAATATCTGCTCCTCCGCGATCCGGCCGCCGAAGAGGGTGGATATCTGGCTTTCCAAGCGCTCCTTGCTATAGCTGTAGCGATCTTCTTCGGGCAGGAACATCGTGAGCCCCAAAGCCATCCCCCGAGGGATGATGGTCACTTTATAGACCGGATCGTGCGACGGAACCAGCAGACCGATGATGGCGTGCCCCGCCTCATGATAGGCGGTGAGGCGCTTTTCGTCCTCGCTCATCACCATCGAGTGCCGCTCGGAGCCCATCATGATCTTGTCCTTGGCTTTCTCGAAGTGCTCCATATCGACGGTGCCGCGATTGGATCGCGCCGCGAAAAGAGCCGCCTCGTTGACCAAGTTGGCCAGATCCGCCCCGGAAAACCCGGGGGTTCCACGAGCGATGACGCTGGCCACCACATCCCGGTCCACGGGAACCTTGCGCATGTGGACTTTCAGAATCTGCTCGCGACCGCGAATATCGGGCAAAGGAACCACGACTCGCCGGTCGAAGCGACCCGGACGCAGCAGCGCCGGGTCCAACACATCGGGACGGTTGGTCGCGGCGATGACGATGATGCCCTCGTTGCCCTCGAAACCATCCATCTCCACCAAGAGCTGGTTGAGGGTTTGCTCGCGCTCGTCATGCCCGCCACCGAGACCGGCTCCGCGATGACGCCCGACGGCGTCGATCTCATCGATGAAAATGATGCAGGGGGATTGTTTCTTGGCCTGCTCGAACATATCCCGCACTCGAGAGGCACCCACCCCGACGAACATCTCGACGAAATCCGAACCGGAGATGGTGAAAAAGGGAACCTTCGCTTCCCCGGCGATGGCGCGAGCCAGCAGGGTCTTACCGGTGCCGGGCGATCCCACCATCAACACCCCGCGCGGAATCTTCCCCCCGAGTTTTTGGAATTTATTCGGATCGCGCAGGAAGTCGACCAGCTCTACCACTTCCTCCTTGGCCTCTTCGACCCCTGCGACATCGGCGAAGGTGACCTTGATCTCGTCATTGAGCAAACGCGCCCGACTCTTGCCGAAGGAGAGGGCTCCTCGCCCTCCCGCCCCGCCTTGGAGCTGGCGCATGAAGAAAATCCATACGCCGATCAGCAACAGCATCGGGAACCAAGAGATGAAGATTTGCAGGAGGACGGATTGCTTTTCCGGCGGGTGGGCGTTGATCGTCACGCCGTTTTCGAGGAGATCGCCGATCAACGCTCCGTTGTCGGTTTCCGGGGTATAGGTACTGAAACGTTCCCCGGATTGGAATTCGCCCTTGATGGTACGGCCCTCGATATCAACCTGTTTGACCCGACCTTGCCTGACGTCGCTGATGAAGCGGGAATAGTCCACCTCTTGCGATGAGCCGCCACGCTTCGGACCGAAGTTGTTGAAGACGGACATCAGCACGAGGGCGATGATCACCCAAAGGATCAGATTCTTTGCCATGGTATTCAAGTGCCGGTATGCAAGATGCAGTGAGAGGTTCCGTTGCCGGTGGGGATGCTCTTAGGGTGTCGTTTCACGCCGAAGTTTCACACCGAAAGAGGGCGATCGCAAGCGATCTTTCGATCGAGATTCGATCATTGTAGGGCGAGACATCTTTTGATGCTATCACTTTTGTCGGGTTTTTGTCCGATTTTTATCCGAACTCCTTACCGATTCTATCCAGCTTCGATCGACGGCACCGATCCGACGGTATCGAAGATTCTTCGAATCGGTGAATTCCAAACGGGCATTCCCGGCCGGCATCTCAATCTCCAGATGGCGAATCGTTTCGCTCGTCGTCACGCAAGAACGATCCCGCCGCCGAATCGATACCGCGGGCCAAGGCATAGAATTCACTCGAACGATCCCGGGAAGCCGGCGGTTTTTGGATCGAGACTCGAACGAAGGCCCGACGCAGCATCCGCAAATAGTCCTGCGCCTCCTCGCCTTGCAGGAGTTTGATCAAGAACGCGCCCTCGGGCTTCAACGCTCCGAGCGCGAACTCCGCCGCCCCATCCGCCAAATCCCGCCATCGAGACTGATCGTTCGCCTTCACTCCCGATAGATTGGGGGCCATGTCCGATAATACAAGGTCTGCCGAGCGATCACCGATCACCTCTTGCAACCGACGATGGACCTCCGGCGAAAGAAAATCCCCGTGGATGAATTGGACTCCGGCGATCGGCTCCATCTCCAACCGATCGATCGCCACGACCCGGCCCTTCGGCCCGATGGCGCGGCGGGCAACTTCGGACCAGCCGCCGGGAGCGGCGCCGAGATCGACCACTGTTTGCCCCGAACGAAAAAGCCGAGCCTTCGCCGCCATCGCTTCGAGCTTGAAGGCCGCCCGAGAGCGCAACCCCAAGCGCTTCGCCTCATGAAAGAAAACATCCCGCCCGCGCTGCCGATGCCACGATCCGCCCTTTTTCCCCACCGGATTTCGCTCCCTCGATGTGCATGATTGATCGGAGCCCGTGAAGGCGATGTGAAGAAGGGCCGCCGACAGCGGCGATGCGAACGCTCTCGCCCACAGATACCCTCCGTCCAATCGGCAACGCATTTTCTTCAACTCGAAGGAGCCGGTTGGCAAACCACCGCTTGTCCGTTATAAACAACTCTGAATCCATAGTTTTGATGATTCATCTGAAACTCCAACCCCGCTCTGATAGCTTCCTTTTTTGTCTTGTACCCCCCGATTGACCGAGCGTCCGGTTGGTGACCGATGTACTTGTAGAATTCTTCGACCTTAACTTCATACTCATACTTTTCGCTCATTTCGCTCATTATTGTGCCCTTTTTCATGATTGACGAGATAGACAAATTACGATTCGGATGCTATTTGGATGAATGCATTGGGTGAATTCACAGGCGATCGAACACATCAAGGCTTTCAAGAATTTTTTGAACTACTCAATAGCGACTTTCACTTCTTCGATATTCCGGTATCCCCGGATGCCTCGAAGCATGATTTTTCCGAAACATCTGCTTCTAGGCCGCTTGAAATTTTTTTCAGGTACACGATAGGCTACGCCTGCTCGAAGCCAAATCGAACCTCATCCATGCAAGAGGCTCGCTCCGATTCCTTGCGATAGACGAATCATCGATCGCAGCGCAGCTCGCACAAGGGATAACGGGCAGCAAACCGCAGTGCTGCCCTTCGGACAATATCAAATATCAAAAGACGAACAGCCGTCCTATCATTCGGCGGCACAAGAAGGAAAGAAGTGCCGAGAGAAAAAAGACCCGAAGGATCGGGAATCCCTCGACTCAAAGATATTCCACCGAAATGATCTCGTACTCGATCTTTCCGCCCGGGGCGTCCACCGAGACGCTATCCCCCTCTTCCTTGCCGATCAGTGCGCGAGCGAGGGGTGAACTGACCGAGACCAGCCCGGCGCCGATATTCGCCTCGAGATCGCCGACGACCTGATAGCGCACCGTTTCATCGTTATCGATCCGGGCAAGCGAGACCGTGGCGCCGAAGACCACCCGCCCCTCGGCATCGAGGGTCGCCGGATCGATGACCTGGGCGGCACCGAGACACTGCTCGATATCGGAGATACGAGTCTCGATGAAGCCCTGCTGCTCCTTCGCCGCATGGTATTCGGCGTTCTCTTTGAGGTCGCCGTGGGCTCGGGCCTCCGCGATCGCGGCGATGATCTTCGGGCGATCTTCGCTTTTCAGCCTTTGAAGCTCTTCGCGAAGGCCATCGGCGCCTTTTTTCGTCAGCGGGTTCCGGTTCATGATCGCTCCCAATTTCATGATCGGATTTCGGCGGCGGGGATCGCGCCGAGCGGGAATACCACGGTGGAACTTCTCATCGAAGACCCGAGGCTCGAATTCTTCATCCTCATCATTCATTCTCGTCAATTGCATCGGGCGGGCAAGATAGGTTCATCCGCCTGATATCCTTGTCTTTTTCCTTAGATTGATTCTTGTCTTACCCAGCCCGGCATATTAGGATAGCCGGTTAGGATGACCGGGGAAAACGATCGAGCCAAGAGCCGGCAGAATGTCAGCGCAGACCGAGAACATCCTGCATATCATAAAGGCCCGCCGGTCGATCCACCGCCCAGCGGGCGGCGCGCAAAGCCCCGGCCGCAAAATTCGCCCGGCTGGACGAGCGATGGACAATCTCGATGCGCTCGCCCTCGCCTGCGAAAAGAACCGTATGCTCGCCGACGATATCACCGCCCCGGATGGTCTCGAAACCGATGGTGTTTCGGTCGCGAACCCCGGTTCGCCCCTGCCTTCCGTAGATCGCGCTCTTGGCGAGATCCCTTCCCGTGGCGGCGGCGACGATCTCCCCCATCCTTACCGCGGTCCCCGATGGCGCATCCACTTTATTGCGATGATGAGCCTCGATGATCTCGATATCGACGCTCTCGCCCAAAACCTCGGCCGCCCTTTCCAGTAGATTGAAACACAGATTGACCCCGACGCTCATATTCGGAGCATGAACCACCGGAATCTCCTTCGCCGCCTCGTGAACCCGGGCGATCTGCTCCCCCGAAAAGCCGGTGGTTCCGATGACGATGGCTCGACCGGCTTGACGACAAGCATCGACATGCTCGACGGTAGCCTCGGGCAAGGTGAAGTCGATCGCCGCTCGAGCGGTGCGAACGGCGCCCAAAGGCGAATCGCCGATGACAACCCCCAACTCCCCGACCCCCGCAAGCAACCCGGCATCCGTTCCGACCAAAGGGCTGCTACGCTTTTCGGTCGCCGCGGAAAGCCTCGTCCCGCTCGCCTCGTGCACCGCCTGCACCAGCATGCGTCCCATCCGCCCGCCGGCCCCGAAGACCGCAATCGGTATGGGATCGGCCGGTTCGACCGGTTCGGTCGATTCAGCCGACAAAGCCCCGGCAACCCCGTCATTCGTATCTTTCGTATCTTCAAGCATCGAAAAATCCCCGCACGGAATCCAACCACGACTTCGATTTGGGTTCATGGGTCTTGGCGCTACCCGATACCGCCTCGTCGAATTGTCGCAGCAAATCTTTTTGCTGCTTGTTGAGCTTGACCGGCGTCTCCACGACCACCTTGCAAATCAAATCCCCCGGATTCGAATTGCGTACCGTCGCCACCCCCTTCCCCCGCATCCGAAACAACCGATCGGTTTGGGTTTCGGGAGGGATTTTGAGGTTCACCTTGCTATCGAGGGTGGGAACCTGAATCTCTCCTCCCAGGGCGGCCATGGTGAAACTGATCGGGAGTTCGCAATAAAGATGCCCGCCGTCCCGTTTGAAGATCGCATGATCTCGCACTTGGATCTCGATATAGAGATCGCCGTTGGGCATCCCCGGCTCACCGGCTTCGCCCTCACCGCTCATGCGAATGCGATCGCCGTTATCCACTCCTGCGGGGATCTTCACCGATAGTTTCTTGCTCTTGCGGGTGCGCCCGCTACCCCGGCATTCCCGACAAGGATCGCTGATGGTACTGCCCTCGCCCCGACACCGAGGACACGTCTGATGGATCGAGAAAAAGCCCTGGGCGACCCGCACCTGCCCCTGTCCACCGCAGGCATTGCAAGGCGTGGGGCGAGAACCCGGCGCCGCACCGGAGCCGGTGCACTTTTCGCACTGCACTTCGGTGGAAAAGTGGATCGTCTCCTGACAGCCGTGAACCGCATCCTCCAAACTCAAGGTGATCGGATACCTAAGATCCCTCCCCCGACGCCCGCCGCGCCCGCCACCACCACCTCGTCCGCTGAATATATCGCCGAAGACATCCTCGAAGATATCCCGAAAACCCGCCGCTCCCCCTGCGCCCGCCCCGGGGCCGACCGCCTCGTGCCCGAAGCGATTGTAGGCCTCTCGTTTTTGAGGATCGGAGAGCACCTTGTAGGCTTCTTGCACCTCTTTGAACTTCTCTTCGGCTTCGGCATCATCCGGATTCCGATCCGGGTGGTATTTCATCTCCAAGCGGCGCTTGGATTTTTTGAGATCCGCATCGCTCGCATCGCGAGAGACCCCCAACACTTCGTAATAATCCCGCTTGTCCATGGCTCGGTATCGAATGATTGAGGATCGAAGGATGTGTGATGATCGAAAAGCTCGAATGGCTCGAAAAAGATCGAAGGAATCGAAAGAATCGAGAATATCGAAGGCGAGGGTAAAGGCGAAGACTCGGGAACCGGGGGCTTCGAGGATCGAATCCGATGGATCAAAAGGCCTTCATCCCCAAGCCGGCCGCCGATCGCCGGCCGCCTTTCCTGCCGCTCCTACCGCAATCCAAAACAAAAAAACCAAGGGCGATCATGTCAAGATCATCGCCCTTGAACGAACATCTTTTAGCCTAAGGAAGGCGCCTTCGATTCAAGGCTCGATCCGGGGATCGAGCCCGATCAACGAAAGAGGCGCCGAAGGCACCCGCCCCTTCGGCAAGCAGGATCAGCGAAACGCCGGAAATCAGCCCTGCTTGGTATCACCCCTATTATCTTCCTTGACCTCCTCGAACTCCGCATCGACCACATTATCGTCTTGCTTGTTCGAGGCTCCGCCCCCGCTCGCCCCATCGTCCTTGCCGAAAATCTCATCCCCGGCTTGTCCGGACTGCGACTGGCGATAGGCTTTCTCGGCCAGTTTCCCGGCGAGTTCGGCCAACGTCTTCGAACGCGCCTCGATCGCCGCCTTGTCGTTGCCCTCCTTGACCGCTTCCAACTCCTCGATAGCCTTGTTGATGGCGGTCTTTTCCGATTCGTCGGCATGGCTCCCAAGCTCGTCGAGGGATTTTTTCGTGCCGGAAATCAGGGCATCGGCGCTGTTTCTCGCATCGGCCAACTCCCGGAACTTCCTATCCTCCTCGGCATGGGCCTCGGCATCCTTGATCATCCGCTCGATCTCCTCGGATGCGAGCCCCGATTGACCGGTGATCCGGATCGACTGCTCCTTGCCGGTGGCATTGTCCTTGGCCGATACATTCAAGATGCCGTTGGCGTCGATATCGAAACTCACCTCGATCTGCGGCATCCCGCGCGGAGCCGGCGGAATCCCTTGGAGGTCGAAACGCCCCAGCGATTTATTGTCGCTGGACCGCTCGCGCTCGCCTTGCAGGACATGCACGGTCACCGCCGACTGATTATCCTCGGCGGTCGAGAAAACCTGCGATTCCTTGGCCGGGATCGTCGTATTCTTGGCGATCAGCTTCGTCATCACCCCGCCCAGCGTCTCGATCCCCAAAGAAAGCGGCGTGACATCGAGCAAGAGCATGTCCTTGACATCGCCTGCGAGCACCCCGCCTTGGATCGCTGCGCCCATGGCCACCGCCTCGTCGGGATTGACATCCCTCCTCGGCTCCTTGCCGAAGATCGACCCCACCACCTCCTGCACCTTTGGCATCCGGGTCTGACCGCCGACCAAGATGACCTCGTCGATATCGGAGGCCGCAATATCGGCATCTTTCATCGCGATCCGACACGGCTCCACCGTGCGAGCGATCAGATCCTCGACCAAAGACTCCAACTTGGCCCGCGTCAGCTTCAAGGTCAGATGCTTCGGCCCGCTGGCATCGGCGGTGATGAAGGGGAGATTGATATCCGTTTGGGAAGCGGTGGAGAGCTCGATCTTCGCTTTTTCCGCCGCATCTTTGAGGCGCTGCAAAGGAATCGGATCGCTGCCATCGCGCAGATCCATCCCGTTGTCTTTCTTGAACTGATCGCACAGATAATCGATGATGCGCTTGTCGAAGTCCTCACCGCCCAAGAAGGTATCCCCGTTGGTCGACTTGACCTCGATTTGGTGCTCGCCGTCGATCTCCGCCATCTCGATGATCGAGATATCGAAGGTGCCGCCGCCTAGGTCGTAAATCGCGATCTTCGAATCCCCGAGCCGCTTGTCCATGCCGTAGGCCAAAGCGGCCGCCGTGGGCTCGTTGATGATGCGCTTGACATCCAACCCCGCGATGCGGCCGGCGTCCTTGGTCGCCTGACGCTGGGAGTCATTGAAATAAGCCGGCACGGTAATCACCGCGGAATCGACCTTCTCGCCCAGATATTCCTCCGCCGTGCGCTTCATCTTCTGCAACACGCGGGCCGAAATCTCCGGAGGAGACTTGCTCTCACCGTGCACCTCGATCCACGCATCGCCGTTATTCGCCTTGACGATGGAATAAGGCACGATCTCGATATCGCGCTGCACTTCCTCGTCTTCGAAACGGCGTCCGATCAGACGCTTGAAGGCATAGAGCGTGTTCTTGGGGTTGGTCACCGCCTGACGCTTCGCCGCCTGGCCGACCAACACCTCTTCTTTACCGGAACCGGCATCCTCGGGAAAGGCGACCACCGAGGGGGTGGTTCTCCCGCCCTCGCTGTTCTCCAAAATCCGCGCCGATCCTCCCTCCATGATCGCAACGCAGGAATTCGTCGTACCCAGATCGATACCGATGATTTTGCCGCTTGTTCCCGCTGCCATGGTCGATGCCTCCGATTGTCCTCGTCATCTTCCTTTTTCGATGCGAGGTGATGTTGAAATCTTGAGATTCCCGTTTTGCCTGCCGGGCAAAGCCGCACCTTGATCTTCGCAAGGTGCGGAGCGTTGCGAAAAATCGCGCTTTCGCTCGGATTCCTCGCCGCCGGGATACAAACCGGGATACAAAGAAAGATGTGCCCGATGGATGATCCGTGCCGACGATCCCTGCCGATCATCCATGCCTGCGATACGAACGATCGGCACCGGGCTTTTTTCTTCCCCGCAAGATATGGGGTCTTCCTATCTTCTTTGCAAGTACGAGGGCGAATCGGCTAGCGTTGTGGCTAGCCGAGACCACCGCCCGCGCCTTGTTTCAATCCGATTTCCAGTTATCCGATTTCCAGTTAGATAGCGTGAAAATCAAACATGCCCGGGATGCCGGCAATCCCCGCAAGCAACCATCACTTCGCGATCACCACCATCGCCGCCCGGATGACCCGCCCGTTGAGCAGGCACCCTTTTTGGAAGACATCGATCACCGTTTTCGGTGCCACCCCCTCACTCGGCACCTCGCTGATGGCTTGGTGAACCTCGGGATTGAAGAGCTCGCCCTTGGGATCGATGATTTCGATGCCATGCTTGCCCATCGCCCCGTCGAGCATTTCCAAGGTAAGCGCCATCCCCTCGACGATCTTGTCGATACCCGAACTACCCGCCGAATCAGCAGCCTGCGATTCACCATCATCGGGCTCGACCACCGAGGATCGCTCCGAACTCACCCCCTCTTCGGCATAAGACCCAAGCCCGGGCTCGATCGCCAATTCAGCCACCGATCCAGCCGCCGAAGATGAGATCGGCTCCGCATCCCCTTGCCCTTGAACCGACCCTTGCGGTGCCGGACTCGACTCCCCGGAAAACCCATCGGAGACATTTTTTTGCTGCTGCGCCGCCACAAGCCCGAGTTCGAGACTATCCCGAACCGGCAAAATCGACTTGATAAAACCCTCCAACGCATACTTATGCGCATTCTCGACATCCCGAGCCGTACGCTTGCGGACATTTTCCAACTCCGCCTGCGCCCGAAGCGCCTGATCGCGAAAACGATCCACCTGATCCCGCGCCTCGGCAAGTTCCGCCGCCGAAGGCAAAACCTCGACCGCCTCATCCGCCCCAAGCACCTCCGCCTCGGACCGCGCATCGACCGCACCATCACCCTCGGCACCGCCACCCTCGCTCTCGGCGCCCACACCCTCCGCCACCGCATCGAGACCCACATCTTCCCCTTGCGGCGAGTCACCTTCGGAGGATTGCCGCCCCCCCAAATCCTCACCAGAGGACGAACCAGCCCCCGACGAGACTGCATCCCCTTGCCCCATCACCTCGTCCGAACCCCGAACGGCAGAGCCCTGCCCATCCGCCCCACCAACGAAGGCATCCACCCCGGAAGGCTCTTGCGCCGATTTCTCTTCACTTGCCATGATGATCGAACCCTTTTTCGATACTGCACGTTGCCATTGACAACGGGAACCGAGACCCAGACCGCACTGAGGTCACACACCCGCCGATGCCATCCTAGACCCGTCCCGATTGCAATAGCCGAATATCTGCGAGCGAAAAACCGAAAACCGACATCGGGGCAACAATGCCCGATTTCAAGCAGTCAGCCACATAACCGAAGCCTTTGATCGCACACTTCCCCGCCAAGGTAGAAAAAAACCGCACCACCGCCCTTCGCCGATACGAACAACACCCACTCCCTCAATCGGTGAATTTTTGAGGCGTAACACCCAAATACCGATAAGGTATACGCCTCGCATCAATCGGCACGCTTGGCGGCAGCAACTGCCTCTGCGAATATCTCGCCGTGCCCTTGCTCGGCAGCAATATCAGAAGGTTTTTTTCCATTGAGCATAGTCGCATTTTCATTTGCTCCGGCTTTGACTAGTGCTTTGATCACATCAAAGTGCCCGCGACCCGCAGCATTATGCAAAGGTGTCTTGCCTTCCTCGTCTTTCGCATTGAGAGCGGCAGCAACTGCCTTTGCGAATATCTCATCATGCCCTTGCTCGGCAGCAATATCAGAGGGTTTTTTTCCATTGAGCATAGTCGCGTTGATATTTGCTCCGGCTTCAACTAGTGCTTTGATCACATCAAAGTGCCCACGACCCCCAGCATTATGCAAAGGTGTCTTGCCTTCCTCGTCCTTCGCATTGAGATCGAATCCGACATTGACCAACTCTCGAACCACGGGAAGATGCCCGCTGAATGCGGCGAGGTGCAAAGGCGTGTGTCCATGATTGTTTGTCACGTTCGGATCCAATCCAGCATTGATCAGCCTTTTGACTGATTCGTAGTGCCCGTCCCAAGCGGCTTTGTGTAAGGGAGTCCATCCCGCCTCATCTTTATTTTTTGGATCTGTCAAATTCTTAGCAGACTCTTCGGTCGCATTGGTGAGGCTAGCCTCATCTTCATACTCGTTGAGTGTTTTTTCCGATTCTCCGACTTGATTGCCAAACTCACCAAGTACTTTTTTCGCCTCATGAACTTCGCTGTCGATATCACTTTTTCCATCTGTCGACTCATGGGGTTTTCTACCATCCTCAGTACTCAACTTTACTTTTTTAGCCAACTGTTCGATCTCTTCGTCGAAAAGCCCTGTTTGACGAGTGATTCGAATCGATCGTTTTGTGCCGGTAGCCTTATCTATGGCCGATACGTTCCAACAATCGTTAGAATCTATATTGATGCTTACCTCAATTTTTGGCACCCCTCGAGGAGCTCTCTCAATCCCTTTGAGATGGAAATACTCCAGCAATTCATTGTCGCAAGCGATCTCGCTCTCACCTTGGAAAACACACACAGTCACAGCCGATTGATAATCCTCGGATGTAGTAAAAATATGCGACTTACTAATAGGAATTATCGTACCTTTATCGATCAGTTTCTTCATCTTTCCATTCTTCTGTTTGATACCTAGGGAATAAGATGTCACATCTTGATATGTCACATCTTCAAAATCAGTGCTTCCGCCACCATCTGCCAGCATCCCGCCCAAGATCGCCGCGCCAAGTGCCACAGATTTATCAGGATCAACACCCCAACTAGGCTCCTTGCCGAAAATCGACTTCACTAACTCTTGCACTTTTGGCATCCGAGTTTGACCGCCAACAAGAATGACTTTATCAATATCAGATGCCGAAACACCGGCATCTTTCATCGCCATCCGACACGGCTCCACTGTGCGAGCGATCAAATCATCAACCAGCGATTCCAGCCTAGATCGGGACAAATTCACTGTGATCACCTCCGATCCAATAGCTGGCGGTTTAATATTCATAAATGTCTGCTTCTCGTTAGATAAATGCTTTTTTGCCTCTTCTGCTTGATAATCGATCTCCGCTTTCGTGATGATCAAAGCCTTAGGGTCTTTGTTTTTACGCAAATCCAATCCGTGTTCTTTATTTATATAGTCATAAACATATTCAGCGATACGAGCATCGAATTTTACACCCCCTAAAGTTGCATCACCATTGGTCGACTTGACCTCAATGCGGCGTCTATCATCAATTTTCACCATCTCAATGATCGAAACATCAAAGGTTCCACCCCCAAAGTCATAAATCGCTATTTTCAAACCTTCTCGCCAATTATCTTTAACATAATTCAAAGCGGCAGCAGTAGGTTCATTAATAATACGCTTGACATCGAGTCCGGCAATACGACCTGCATCTTTGGTCGCCTGGCGTTGGGAATTATTGAAACGCGCGGGTACGGTAATCACCGCTGCATTTATTTCACCTAAATGTTGCGCTGCTATTCGTTTCATCTTATGTAGAATATGAGCCGAGACTTCTTGGGGTAATTTACATTCACCGTGAATTTCGGTCGAAGCATCACCATTATCCGTCCTGACAATAGAATAGGAAGCATCTTTGATATAGCATTGCACTTCTTCATCATAAAATCGGCGACCGATTAGACGCTTGATAGAATCAATCGTAATCTTTGGGAAATAGATCTTATTAGTCTTCGCGAAATGACCTACCAACACCTCACCCTCCTCAGGAAACTTCACCACCGAAGGAATAATCGGTCCGCCGCCACCTTCTAGGTCGTCTAAAACCCGACATTCATCTTCATCCATGATCGCAACGCAAGAGTTCGTTGTACCGAGATCAATACCTATGATATATTCTGTTTTTCCATCGGATTTTTCGGATGGATTGTTGGGCGATGGCACGTCATACATTGATCGCTCTACTTCCTTCTTAAATATCTCTATCTCTTTGGATTGCGGAGCCGATATCGCTTCTAATAGTCTCCAGATGGTATCGAGTGATCTATAGGTATAGTCATCATCAAATTCTTCACGTTTCGGAGTCGGATGACTGTATTGATTGCGAATTCCTCGACTTTCCAATATATACGCTCGAATTTGAGATGTGTGGTTTTTATAGAAAATCTCTCTCCAAGTCTTCAATATCACCTCGATCAAAGCAGATACATCCCACATATCAATTGGCTTATCCGCCAATCGTCTCTGGATTGGTGATGGATTTGCTAACAATTTGAGCATCTCTTCTTTTGAGATTCCTTCTTTTCTAATCTCTCGTTCAACAAAATTAGCAAGAGCTTCTTGAAGGAAATCGAGAGATTTTCTGATACGTTCAAAATTGGCTATCGACATGTTTTTCTCCGAAAGCATGTTACTTTATATCGAAAAATCGATTGTGATCGACAATGCAGCGCACTCTGAGTCAGAGAAAGAAAAATTATTTAGCGATCACTACATCCGCGAAGCGCACAATTTTTCCACCGAACAGCCATCCCTTACGATAGACGGAAAGGACAATTCCTGAGTCTACCCCCTCTCTCCTCTCATCACCTATGATTCGGCTGGTTTTGAAATCGATAGGTCTACCTTTAGGATAGAAGACTTGGAATCCAGATCTCTCCATTACCTGTTCAAATTCTTTCAAGTATAGAGCCATATTCTTGATGATACTGCTATGATCTGAGACGGCCGATGGGGAGATGGCTAAGGATCCACCGTCAAGGTGTAGATCATCCAAATCTCGCTCCATTTTATCCAGGACCGGAATAATTTTCTTGGCGAATCCTTTCAATTCTTCCTTACGCTCTTCCTCAATCTGCTCGCGGCAGTTCTTGAGTCGGCGGAGCGCATTCTCAGTTTCTTTTTGGCAGTCTTCATACGCTTCTTTAATAAAACGGCACTGATCTTTATAGTGTTCAACCTGATCTTTTTCACCTTCTAGTTCTTTGCAAGCACCATCAAATTTGATTTGAGATTGACGAGCATCTTCACGAGAGACTTCAGTCTGGCGGAGCGCATCATCACGTTCCTTGCGAGTTTTTTCCAGCTCCGTTTGAGTATCAATGGCCTGTTTACGGTAGTGATCGGCCTGAACCTGCGCATTTTCATAGGTTTTTTTCATCTCTGTTTGGATGCGATAGGCCTCTTCCTTTGCAGTCTCGTGATCAGATTGCTTTTTGAGGGTATCGAGTTCCTCGCGAAGGTCTTTATTCTGACTGAGCGCATCATCCCGTTCCTTGCGGGCTCCCCCCAGATCGATTTCGGCTTGACGAGACAGCTTACGAAAGCGTACCGTGAAATACAGACTCAATAACATGAATCCGAGGAGGAATACGTTGATCAAAAGCATGATCTGGTAGTTTGTCATCGCTATGGCTCCTTTGGCGAAGTCATTCAGGCGGGATAAATCCTTCGCTTTCAAGCGCATAAATAACCTTGGAGCACATTCAGCGCTCGGATTGGGCTTTCATCTCTTCGAGTTCTTTGCGAGCGCTTTCCAGTTCCGTTTGGGTGTCGATGGCCTGTTTGCGGTAGTGCTCGGCTTGGGCTTGCGCATTTTCAAGATCTTCGTAGACTTTTTTCATCTCGACTTGGATGCGGTCGGCTTCTTCGCGGCCGCGTTTGACCTCTTGTTTTGTGATCTCGAGTTCTTCTTTGGCTTTTTTCGATTCCGATTCGGCTCGAAGGGCCATCTCATGGTCGATATCGGACTGCTCTTTCAGGATATCGAGGTTCTTGCTGATGTTGTCCAGCCTCGCCATCGACTTTTTTTCCAAGGCCTCGTTCGCTACCCTGAGCTCTTCGTATCGGCGTTCGGTCGCCACTCTGCTGCCCATGCTGCGGGCTAGGATGTAGATCCATGAAAACAGCTTGTCAAGGAACAGTTCGTTGAGCGCCAACATGATTGTGTAGATCACCATCGTCATTCTTCCTGTAGTGGTGCCGTTCTCGGTGAGGGTAGTGCCTCTGCGATCGGACGGGCAAGCCCCATCCGAGCCTGTCTGTTCAGTGGGCTTGCGATCCCGAAATGCGCTCTGTGAGCCCGGCGATACCCTAAGCCGGGCGGTATTTTAGCCAAAAACGCCTCCGGATCGACAGGCTTGGCGGCATCTGGGAAACGAACTTGCGCTCGCCCGTCCCATCGGCTCAATCGACTCCCGAGGGCGTGTGCTCCCACTTTCCCCTGCCAACCCGCGCGCAAGCAGTGCCGCTCGCGGCGGAGCCGAAACGCCGAGCCTTGCGCGAATCGTAAGCCACTTTCCCCCTAGTAGACTCACAGTATCGTCTGATGTTCGCCAATTCCGAGCCGGAAAAGCGATATCGTAGCCTCGATGGACGATTTTGTGCCGAAAAATCGGATAAGGCGAGCAGAAACCCGAGGAGAGACACCGATCTCCAAGGGATTCCCATAACGAACAAAGCCCCCTTCGCCTCGGATGAGACGAAGGGGGCTGGACTTACCCCTGCTTTGTCGGCTCAGGCCTTCTTGCCCTTGGTGAGGAGGTCGGCGAAGGTCTCGTTCGACATGATGTCGGCTTTGGGGCCGATGGCGGCGATTGCCGGCGGACCGCCGTTGATCAGGTCGGCGGCGACGGCTTTTATGTCGGCCAACTGCACGGCTTCGTATTTGTTCAAGATATCCTCTTCGTCCTGCGGCTCGCCGAAGAGCAGTATCTGATTCGCTAGCAACTCGCCGCAATCACCCACGGACTCGCTCATCATCACTTTCGATGAGCGAATTTTTGTCTTGACGCGGTCAAGTTCATCAGCACTTACATCATCGACAAGATCGGCAATCTGTTCGGCGGTTACCTCAAGCATCTCGTTCACTTGCTCTGCCGATGTGCCAGCACCGATAAGTAGGCATCCGGTATCGGAGTAAAACCTAGCACCGGATCCGATCCCGTAGCAAAGCCCTCGCTTCTCTCGCACCTCTTGGAAAAGGCGAGAGGAGAAACCATGACCAAGCATCAGCGCGAGCAACTCCAAGGCATAGCGGCGCTCGTCATGCTCACCGAAGGCCGGCAGGCCGACCAAGATGTGTACCTGCTCCAGATGATCCCGTGTTTCGATATAGCGTCCGCCTTGCCATTTTGGGGTGATGCGTTCGGCATTCTCGGCGTTTTTGAGCCCACCAAGTTTGGCCTCGACACGGCGGACGAAATCATCATGATCAACCGCACCGGAGGCGACAACTAGCATTTGACCGGCACCGTAATGACGATTCATGAACCCTGTGAGATCATCACGAGAGAATGATTTGACGTTATCAACCGAACCGAGGATCGAGCGACCGAGCGTATGCTCGCCATAAGCGGCACGGGAGAATAAGTCTTGAAGCATACGGTTCGGATTGTCGAGTGCTTGGCCAATCTCCTGAATGATCACACCCCGCTCGCGTTCGATCTCGTCTTCCGGCATCGTCGGATTGATCAGGATGTCCGCAAGGATATCGATCCCCATATCCAAGTGCTCGGGAAGAAGGTGCATGTGGTAAGCGGTTTCTTCGCGACCAGTATGCGCATTCATACCACCGCCGACATCCTCCACTTCGATGGCGATATCACGAGCGGTGCGGCTCTTCGTTCCTTTGAATGCTATATGCTCGAGCATGTGGGCAATGCCGGTCTCGCTATCATGCTCATCGCGTGCTCCGGCGTTCACCCAGATACCGAGATACAGGCTCTTTGCCTGCGGCGTCGGACGGGTGGCGACTTTCAAACCATTCGGCAACTCGGTGAGGTTACCACGGGGTGCGTTGTTAGTCATGGTTGGATTGTCTCCGTGTCTAGCCAAGGGATGTACTTCCGCTTTCAATCCATATAAGTCTTCGATTCATTTTTTCAAGCGGTGCAATTATACAAAATCTTCTATCTTTTGTCAATAGGCAATACGTCCTTTCTTCTGACTCGGCTGGTCGAATCTATGATCTAGCTCTATAAGTCGGCTATGGAAGCACAAAAATCATGCTGATTTTTATCAAGAAAAATCGCTATTTCAGCCTGTTTTTATCGATATAACGGCATCGTCATCCAATTGAATCCGAGTCTTGAGTATGCTGCCGTATTTCATCTCTCGAACGAAGTCCTTTTTCGTCAACTCATTCGGATATCGGCGCATGGTTTGAGGGGTTCGCAGGAGGTGTCTTTCGCGAGAATCTCGATTTGCGTACAAGGATTGAGATGACTCTCGACCGATTTGATGGTCGAGCGCGCTGCTTGTGCCATCGCATCGAGCATATTAGTCACTCAATCCTCATATTCATCCCTTACAGCAAGCGGGTGGAAACGGAGAAAAACAAGCACGCTAGGGCATAGCGTACTGCGGGACCTGATGAAAATTCTCGAGTGATTGCTTCTCCGGGCTATGCGGATCGGCAAATTAAAAGATGCTGGATATTGTGACAACATATAAGCCCCCTTCGCCTCGGGGGGAGGCGAAAGGGGCTGCCTTGCCTGCCTTGTCGGTTCAGGCCTTCTTGCCTTTGGTGAGAAGATCGGCGAAGGTCTCGTTCGACATGATGTCGGCTTTGGGGCCGATGGCGGCGATTGTCGGTGGGCCGCCGTTGATCAGGTCGGCGGCGATCGATTTTATGTCGGCCAAACTCACGGCTGCGTACTTGTTCAGGATTTCGGAGTCATCCTGGGGCTCGCCGAGTCGAAGAATTTGGCCCGCCAGCGACCTGCCACACGCCTGCACCGACTCGCGCGACATCACCATCGAAGAACGGACTTGCGTCTTGACTCGTTCGAGCTCATCGGCACTGACGCCATCGGCAAGGTCGACAATCTGCTCGGCGGTCACCGCAAGCATCTCGTTCACCTGCTCCGCCGATGTGCCGGAGTAGATGGAAAAATGCCCGCTATCGGAATAAAGATCGGGGTAGGAAAAGATCGTATAGCAAAGCCCGCGCTTCTCTCGCACCTCTTGGAAGAGGCGGGAGGACATGCCGCCACCGAGTATCGTCGAGAACAAGGACAAGGCATAGCGGCGCTCGTCGTATGCTCCGAAGGCTGGCAGGCCGACCAAGATGTGCATCTGCTCCAAGTGATCGCGCGCTTCGATGCTGCGCCCGCCATGCCATTTCGGGGTGATGCGCTCGGCGTTCTCAGCGTTTTCAAGCCCACCGAGTTTGGCCTCGACGCGGCGGACGAAATCCTCATGATCGACCGCACCGGAGGCGACAACCAGCATCTGACCGGATCCGTAATGCCGGTTCATGAACCCCGTGAGATCATCGCGCGAGAAAGCCTTGATGTTATCGACCGAACCCAAGATCGGACGACCGAGCGTATGTTCGCCGTAAGCGGCACGGGCGAATAGATCGTGAAGAAGATCGTCGGGCTCATCGAGTGCTTGGCCGATTTCCTGAATGATCACCCCCCGCTCGCGCTCGATCTCGTCTTCCGGCATCGTCGGGTTGGTCAGGATATCCGCGAGAATATCGATCCCCATATCCAAGTGCTCGGGAAGAAGGCGCATGTGGTAAGCGGTTTCTTCGCGACCGGTATGCGCATTCATATCACCGCCGACATTCTCCACTTCGATGGCGATATCACGGGCGGTGCGGCTCTTGGTTCCTTTGAATGCTATATGTTCAAGCATGTGGGCGATGCCAGCCTCGCTATCGCGCTCGTCGCGTGCTCCGGCGTTTACCCAGACGCCGACGAACAGGCTTTTAGCATGGGGCATCGGATGGGTGGCGACCTTCAAGCCATTCGGCAACTCGGTGAGGATACCGCGGGATGGGGCGTTGGTCATGGATTGTGCTCCGGGTTCGGTCGATGAATGTTCTTCCGCTTTCAACCAATGTGGGTCTTCGGTCCGTTTTTTCAAGCGGCGCAATTATACAGACTCTTCTATCCTTTGTCAACAGGCAGTACGTCCTTTCTTATGATTCGGTCGGTCGAATCTATAGTTTCGCCCTATAAATCGGCTATGGGAGCATGAAAAATCATGCTGGTTTTCATCGAGAAAAACCGCTATTTCGGCCTGTTTTCAGTGATGTAAGGGCATCGCTCTCCGATTAGCGATGCCCGGATATTTCGCTTCCCTTACGGTTATCTCTCGGCGGCGAAAAAAGGGTGATTTCAGGGCTACCCTATTCCACCCCGCCTGCTTGGATATGTGTCAATAGCGCAACCAAAGGGTCGTTGATATAAAAATTGTTGCGGCCATGTCTTATCTCTCGAACGAAGCCCTTTTTCGTCAACTCTTTAAGGTACCGGCGCGCGGTTTGGGGTTCGCGGTCGATGTCTTTCGAAAGAAGTTCGATCCGCGTATAAGGGAAGCGAAAGAGGTTGTTCAACAGATCTCGGGAATGGATTTTGGGCAACTCTTCGCGCATCCGTTTGTTGGCGTGGTGCATTATCTTGCGAAGGCTCTCGACCGATTTGATGGTCGAGCGCGCCGTTTGCGTCACCGCATCGAGCATGTAAATCACCCACTCCTCCCAAGCATCCTCCGTGCGCACCCTTTGCAGCAGGCGGTAGTAATCCGGTCTGGCGGCATGGATGGCGCGGCTGAGGTAGAGGATGGGCGCATCGAGCAAGCCCGTGTGGATCAGGTACAGGAGATTCAGGATCCTCCCGATACGGCCATTGCCGTCGGGAAAGGGATGGATGCTCTCGAAGCGATGGTGGATGAGCGCCATGCGGACCAACGGGTGGAGCCCGTCGCTCGCCTGGGCATTGATGAAGGATTCCAGTTCTCGCATCAGCCGCACGACCGCTTGCGGGTCTTGCGGCGGCTCGTAGACCACCTCTCTCGTGCGCAGATTGATCAGTTTGGTGCCCGGTTGGGTGCGATAGCCGTCTCCGCGCTGCTTCAAGATACGAAACATCGAGATGAACATGTTTTCGGTAATGCCGCCTATCTCACGCAAATCGGCATAGCCTTGCTGCAAGGCATCGCAGTGATGAACGACCTCTTTTGCCTTGGGAGAGGCGATATCGGGCAACGAGAAGGCGCGAAATGCCTCTTCCTGCGTGATGACGATATTCTCGATGGCCGAGCTCGCCAAGGCCTCTTGCAGGTATAGCGTGTCCATGGGGATGCCCAGATCGGACAAACCTCTCATCTTCCCACGCAGTTCACCCAGAGCCTCCCGAGCATCGCCCAGTGCTTTCAGGACGGGAATCGTGGTGATTTTCTCCGCCGACGGCAGCGGAGCGACATTCTCGAACGAATTTTGCATCTTGCTCCTTCTTCTTGTTATTTCTCTTGGTTCATTGATATGCGAAATCGATTTTTCGCATATCCATTGATGCTATCAGATACTTATTATAGCGTAAAATGAACCTATTTTTATCGATGATTATCAAAAACAACCATAACTGAACTTGAAATAATGATTATCAAGAAATCTGAAAAATGAATTCATTCTCATCGACATTCATCAAAAATCGCGAATAATGAATCTATTTTTCCGATATTTCCCAACGATCATCGAGAATGAAACCGCCCTATTTCGCCTTTCCCACGGCTTTTTCGCCTAATGTACCTCGCTCTCGGTGGGCAATACGAGCCACCAGACAAAGCACACTAGCTGCGAATATCGATTGACACGCTTATCCGAGGGCACCCGCACTCGTTTGGCTCCGCCCCAAGAAGGGTCATTTTTGACAATTTATTGCGATTATAGGCCAGATATCGGTGAATATCTTGGGTAAATGCTGGTTTTCGGGGATAACCTCGAACAATGGGAGGCTTTTCAAGGCTCGATGCTGCGGAGAAACCCGCAAAAGCGATGCCTCCTAAGCGAAATTCCCTGGTTCAAACGACAAAAAGACCCATCAGACGGAGATTTCGGCAGGATAATACCGCCTACATGGCTTGACCTGCCAACCAGAGACCTGAAACGAGCACCACTGATCTACTCCTACATCTATCAAAAAATGTCGAAAATGAATCTTTTTCCCAAACCCCTATCAAAATTCCCCAAAAATGAATCCTTTTTCTCGATTGCTATCAAAAATCCCTGAATGTGAATCTTTTTCCTCAATTCCTATCAGATATCGTTGAAAATGAATCTTTCTCTTCGATTCCTATCAAAAATAACTCTATGCGGAATCCGCAGGGCTTTCGTCCCCCAACAGATCGCATCTTGCACTCGCTCTGGAGGTTGGTCCGCCGTGAGAGCCGAACTGACTGATTACGGGAGGGATGAGCAATTTTCCGAGGCTCGTTTTCCCATGCATCGCTTGGATGGGTAGCACCTATGGGCGGTACTGCACCAATCCGACCAGTGCCCTGCCCATTGGGCCAGTCGCTCGAACCGATGTCAACGACAGGGCTTTGGCAGTCTCACAGGAAAGTGCCGACCATTCTTGCCGCGATGTCAATGACGCACTCGCGTTCCATGCGGGCGGGATGCCGATGGGATCGGGATCTAAGGATCCCCTCCTAGTACCTCGCCATCGCATTCGTAGGGAATGCTGACCGCAGTGCACCCACCCAACGCTTCGTGGCGAAATTTCTCGCTGACGTGGATGTGCACTTATCCGGCTTCGAGGCATTGGCCGCGAACTTCGAGTGGCTCGATTTTTCCTCGGAGACATCAAAAATCTGGCGAAGATTCTCTGATATCAGCCAAATATCCGTATCTCATCAGACGTCTGCCACGAAGCGAGGCCGGTCTCCTCGTGATCGCGATCATTTCCGGCGACGGAGTGCCTATCGGTCATCCTTATTCCTATCAAATATCGCTGAAAATGAATCTTTCTCATGAATACATATCAAAAAATGCCATATATGAAATCGTCTTCTAGACTCATATCAAAAATCGGCAAAAATAAACGTTTTTTCTCAATGCTTACCAAGGATCGTAGCACACTAGGGTTATTGGGACACTCATGACAATCAGGCGGCGATCAGGACTCCGTCTATTTCATCGCGTGTGAACTGGCTTGGCGAGCGATGTCTGCACCACTCGGTCAGCCGCCTGGGGGCACATCGAGGCATCAAATCACCCACACTCAATCGATGGGGCCATCGAGGGTCCACTCACCTCACGACTTCTTGCTTGCGCTTGGCCGTTATCCGCTCTCTCCGAGTCCACATTCCTCTGACTGGCCATGGAACACCTCTGCCATCCCATAAAATCAGGGCTGGGATCAGGTCTTAATTGGTGGTGTCCCAGATAGCCCTAGGGCAAGGGAAATGCTCTAACTTTCCTTATCATCGCTAGTCGCTGAAACATCCACAAATAACTCAACCAATGAGTCATTGATATAATAGTTATTACGACCTTGTTTTATCTCGCTAACAAACCCTTTATCCGTCAGTTCTTTCAGATATCTACGTGCCGTTTGAGCTTCACGAGATATATCTTTCGCAAGAAAATCAATTCGAGTATAAGGAAATCGAAATAAATTATTCAACAAGTCTTGCGAATAAATTCTTGGCAATTCATCTCGCATACGTTTCTTCGTGCGTAGCATTAGCTCACGAATATCCTCAACTAGCTTCAGCGTAGAATATGCCGTTTGCGTGACTACATTCAACATATAAATCACCCACTCTTCCCAAGCATCATCGGTGCGTACTTTTTGGAGCAGTCGGTAGTAGTCCATTTTGGTAGCGTTGATAGTCCGACTAAGGTAAAGAATTGGCATATCCAACAATCCTGCATGAGTCAGGTATAGGACGTTCAATATCCTTCCAACTCGACCATTACCGTCCGGAAAAGGATGGATACTTTCAAAGCGGTGATGGATGAGGGCCATGCGAACCAACGGATCAATTTCGTCGTCTTCTTTGCTATTGATGAAAGCCTCCAATTCTCGCATCAATCGTATAATCTCTTGAGGATCTTGGGGTGGCTCATAGACGACTTTCTTTGTTCGCTCATTGATTAACTTGGTGCCCGGCGTGGTGCGGTAGCCATCTTCACGCTGTTTCAGAATCCGAAACATCGAGATGAGCATATTTTCGGAAATACCACCTATTTCACGCCAATCGGCATAGCCGCGTCGCATCGCATCCCGATAACGGACAACCTCCTTTGCCTCGGGAGAGGCGGCTTCGGGCATCAGGTCAGCACGAAAAGCCTCGTCCTGTGTAGTGACGATATTTTCAATCGCCGAACTTGCCAACGCCTCCTGCAGATACAGCGTGTTGATCAAGATGCCCTAGTTAGGCAGACTCCTCGCAGTGCCGCATAAGAGGCCGAGTGATGCGTGCGCCTGAGTCTGTGCCTTCAATACGGGGATAGTGGTGATCTTATCCGCCGTCGGTAGCGGGGCAACGCTGTTGTCGAACATACCTAGCATTTTCCACTCCTATCTGTGCTGTACATCTTCATTGCGCATTTACACGAAATTCTGGTTTCGCACAAATACTCGGATCACGCAGGACGGTAAGAATAGCAAAAAAAATTACCCTCCTTTGTTGATTCCTATCAAATATCGCCGATTGTGAAACTTTTTCCTCGATTCCTA
>JFBG01000083.1 GCA_000583135.1 Thioalkalivibrio sp. HK1 | reverse complement strand
TCAATCATAGCAGGCTGTGTCCTTTATTGAAGATGATTCTTGAAGTCGAATGATAGGCGGAGCGCCATCATGTCCGATCTGTCATGCGACACGATCTTGCGCCACCATGTAGGTATAGTAGATAAAGTCACAGAAAAAAGCAAGAAAACCAAGAGAAAAACGCGAGATTTTCGAGAGGGCGGGCATTTTGGAAAGAGTGCGAAGAGAGATAAAGCGCCGGGTGGGAGATCGTCAGGGTGTCGGATCGCCGCTCATCGGTGCGCGAGAGATTTTTTCTCCATCGGTTCGATCGATGATGATCGGATCGTTTGCGATCACCGCCATCGAATGTTCGCAGCTAAGGAGCGGTGGCTGGCTGTGTGACCTAAGGTTCGAGGTCTTGCCGCTCGCATCGCATCGAGGATAGCGGCGGCGTTCGCTGTCGGCTTTCGAGAAGAGGTAAAAAGGGGGGGTATCTTCGTTCTGGAGTGAATGCGCCGGGGTGTCGACTCGATAAAAAAGGGCGGAGCGGGAAGATATCACCCGCTCCACCCTCTTGGGGGGACGATCGCTTTGAATCATCCGCTGATGAGCCGGCGGATATTCAGGCGGCGACCGCAATGCGCTTGGGCTGCAACGAAGCCCGTTTCGGGATGTGCACCTTCAGCACGCCGTTGGTTCCGCGGGCGGTGATGGCATCCGCGTCGGCGGTATCGGGCAAGGCGAAGCGGCGCATGAAACTGCCGTGGACTCGCTCCACCCGACGGTACCGCTCGCTCCCGCTCTCGTCCTCGTTCGAGGCTTCGAAAGCGCGCTCGCCTTTGATCGAGAGGTAGCCGCTGTCGGCGGTGATCTCGATCTTCTCGGGATCGACCCCGGGGATGTCGGCGGTAATCAGGAACTCGTTGCCGTTTTCCTTGATATCCACCGCCGGAATCCAAGTGACGTTGGCCGCAGCCGACTTCGCGGTGTCAACGGGGCCTTGGGGGAAGGCGCGATTCATCTCGTTGTTCAAAAGGCGCATGGTGTGCCAAGGGCTGTAGGTGGTGAGCATCATGACAATCTCCTTCTTGGAGTGAGTGGACTTCATGTTCGGTGTTCTTGGCCCCGATCCTTTTCGATGGCCGAGGGCGGTGTGTCGCTCTTCGCCTCGGCAGGGTTTCGCCGTTCTTGCGAAAGCATCGGAGCCCCTTATCGATACAGATAGAAACGGTGCGAATTTTTTCAAGCGAATCGATTCGGAAATTCATCGCATCGAGCGCTCGTCCTATTCGGCGTTCCGGTCGACCCCTCTTCGGGTTCGCCGAAGCATCGGGTATCGCTCTTCGCTTCGGCGAGCCTTGCCAAGACATCGGGGCCGCTTGGTCGTATAGATAGAAACGGGGTGGTTTTTTTCAAGCGATGGCATCGGGCAGCGATTGAAAAAAACGCCATGAAGCTGCGAATGACAAGGTTTTTTCGTCGAACCCTTTCGATCGTCCGGCCGAGATCCCTTCGATTCGGGGTCGTTGTTCGATGACTTGCGATATTCTTGCCATCTCGGGAGGGTGGATATTCGATCCCTCCCAAGGGTCGGATGCGCACCTCCGGGTCGAACGAGTGGTTTTTCGTTCATCGGATGCAAGGGCGTCGGTCCTGCAAGGAATCGCTTCGAGGTCATCGATCGATCCCTTGGCGGTTTCCTCTTATGTATGATCAACGGATCGTATGGTTGCTTGGAAAATGCGAAGGTCCCGTATTCCTTCATTCGAAGCACCGGTCAATCGACCTCTCGTCATCAAGGCCTGCCGCCGCAATCGTTCGGGTCTACAAGGAGAAAGGTTCGCACCATGAGCGTGTCAATGCGTCTTGCCCTGGCTCTCTATCTGCTTGTCCTTGCGCTGCTTGCAATCAATATCGTCTACATCGTCGACTGGCCTTTGTGGGTATCCGCACTGGCGATTGGGCCGATGATCGCCGCCCTTGCGATCGCTCGGATCGCGCAATCGAGGCAATCGCAGGCTTCTTGGCACCGCAATCTCACGGTATTGGGTTGTTTGCAGGTGCTCGGGGTCATCGGTTTGGTGGCCACGGCGGCAACCCTTGCGGCGCCGGCTTGGCAGGTGATCGATAGCGGTACCAGCGCTTCGTGGGCGGGACACATGGCTCCGATGTTCGTGGCCGCCCTCGTTCTTTACGGTGCCAATCTATGGCTCGATACCACCTTGGGGGGCAGGCGCGAGGGGGTGGAGCGCATCGCCCGCCTATTATCCGGTCCCCGGCTTTTTCCGAGTCTGATCGCGTCCTTGCTCCTGTGTGCGGGATTGATCCTCGCTTTGGAGTGGTACGCCCAAAGCGGAGAGGGGGCGCGCGAGATCACCCGTCGCCTGCTGGAGCGCGGCATCATCCCTCCGATCACTCTGCTGCTCTTTTTCTGGGGCATTCTCCTGCTTCTCGGCAAGCGTTGGAATGCTTGGTACCTGCGTCTTGCGCTGACGCGCTGGCAAGTGGGCAATCGCGAAGGCGAGGGGGCGTCGGGTGGTCCTTTGGCCGTCGGCTTCGAGCGTTTGGCGCGGGCGGGCGATAGGGCGCAGCGCGAGGAGGATCTGCTTCTCCTTCGGCGCTGCTACGAGGAATCCTGCTTGTTGCCGCGCTATATCAGCTGGGCGGTTCCGATTTTGGGCTTTATCGGCACGGTGCTCGGGATTTCGTTGGCCGCGGACGGTATCCGTCGCATCATCGCTTCCGATGCCGGACTATCGAGTCTTTCGGGGGATTTGGGGGGGGCGATCGCTCCTTTGGGGATCGCCTTCGATACCACCTTGATCGCCCTTTCTCTGAGCGTGATCCTCACGCTCTTTCTCTCTTTGGTGCAGCGCAACGAGGAGCGGGCGTTGGCGGCTTTGGAGCGGGAGGTGCGGTCGGGACCTAGATCGCGATGAATGCCGGCGAGGACGATGCGCGGCAAGGAGGCGTCTCCGCGATCGCAGCGCAGGAGGAAAACAATGCGCCGATGATGGCCATTTTCGGCGGAGTCTTCGCCCTGATGTTGGTCTTTTTGTTGATCGTCAATATTTTTTCGAGCGAGGTGATGCGAGAACGCTTGGATCGCGGATTCGAGGACGGTGCCTATCGTATCGAGCGCATGGACGGGGGAGCGGGCTATGTGGTGATCGTATTCCCGGAGGTCTTGCGGGTCGTCGAGACCGGGGAATCGGTGCCCGCCAGTCGGATCTGTCAGTCGGACAGTCCTTTCAGGGCCTACGCGCAGAAGATCTATGCGAGCGACCAAGAGCAGATCGTCTTCGTCCTGCTCGAAGGGAGTATCGGCACGATGTTCGAGGCGAGAGAGTGTCTGCGCCGCGTGTGGCCCGATCGATTGCTCACCATCGGATGGGTGGTGGCCGACGGCGAATTCCTGCGCTCGATCTCTTTGGATGAGATTCCCTCCTATATCCGCGAATATTCGCAGGAGCAGGAGGAACAGATGCAACGACGACAGCAGCAACTGCAGCAACAAAATCGATAACGGGATCGATGATGCGCGCACGAAAGATCAGGCGGAGGGTGATGCCGGATTTCGCGGGGGTGGCCCTTGTCGATATTCTCGCCAACGGGGTGGCGATGTTGATCATCGTCATCGTGCTCAGCATCGCCACTCGCATGGAGCGCGAACAACGCCATGCGGAGCAGGCCGAGGAGGTCGGCACGGTGATGAGCCATCGTTTCAGCACCTCGTTGGTGCTCAATAGCCTCGCCGCCAGTCCCCCGGCGCAGTTGCACGACTACGAGAACTCGCCCCTCGATCAGGCTTGGGGGGATCCCGAGGTATTGCCGGTCCTCGAACTGCATCGGGGCTTCGTGCGAGAGCCCTATAGCGGGGCGGTCTGGCCTCGTCGCCTGCTGCTATCCGAGCGCAATCCGATGCATGCTTGGCTTTCCGATTTCAGCGACGATCGAAAAAGACGCCTGCGGATCGACATTTACGATATCGATCAGTTCTATGTGGTGATGGCGATCTTGCGCGACTACGGGATCGTCGGACGCCATTGGCATTTCGTGCCGGGGAATGTGTCGCTGGCCGGCGCTTTTCGCTGTCCGCCCGGGGTTCCTTCGAGGGATTGCCCGCATTCGCCGGCCGAGAACGAGCCGGTGGATCTGCCCGATCTGGCCCGCGCCGGGGGAACGACGCCGGGGGGCGAGGGCGAAGGGGAAGGCGAGAGCGAGGGGGATGGATGGCCCGGCGATGGCGATTTCGGGAGCGAAACGGGGGTCGAGGGGGGAGCCGGCCTCGCCCCCGGCCCGATGCCGAGCGGGGTCGTGCCCGGGGCGAGCGCCGCGGGATCGATGGGGGGGCAAGGCGATATGGCCGCCGGGGATCCGAGTCGAGGGGAGCCGGGCGGACAAGGAGGAGGGGGCGGACAAGGGCAGCAAAGGGGGCCGCAGGGGCGGGGTTTCGGGGCCGAGCCGGGTTCGATGGCCGATTCTTCGACCTTGGGCAGTTTCCCCGATATTCGTTCCGGTCGAAGGGGCGGCAGCGGCTCCGGCAGCGGCTCCGGCCAAGAGCGATCGGTTCGTTTTCGCATCGCCCTGCCCGAAACATTGCGTCAACGGGATCAGCCGCTTGCGGGCGGAAGCGAGACCGAGCGACTGGAGATGGAAAGGGTTTTCGGGGTCATCCTGCGTTATTTGGGGCATTTACAAGACACCTTGGATACCGGGGGCAGTCCGAGCAATCGCATTCGACGCTTCGCCGACGAGTTTCCTCGAACCATCGCAAATCCCCCTCCGTTGACCGCCGATGAGCGTCGTATCGCCGGAAGGTTGGCTCAAGATTTCACTTTCATGGAACTGCTGAACGGCCTTTCCTATCGCTATAGGCCCTTGGCCGTGGATGTGTTGGATCCGCAATCGGCGGATGATGCGATGTTGGTGATCGAGCCGAATCGCTTGATCGAGCGCTTGGGGATGAATCCGGGGATGGCGGCGTCGTTCGACGATACGCTCCCCGACGGTTTCGCTGCCGATCGTCGTCGGGGCGATTCCCGATCGCGGCGAGGGGCGGGGCAGCCGGTCGCCCGCGCGGAGCTCAACTTGAATGCCTATCCTGGAATCTGGAAGGGCAACGCCATCCCGATCGAGCCCTATTCGGTATTGATGATGCCGCCGGCTTTGGCTTCATCCGATCCTTCCGCGGCGGCGGAAGAGGAGGGATTTCGTTGGCGGGCGGTGGCTTATGTCGGCCCGGCTCTCGATGATTTCGTCTTCGGTTTCGTCTTCGCCCGGCTCGATGAAGAGGGTCGGTTGCGCATCCAGGCCGATACCAATCGGATTCGAATCAACGGCGAGTCTTGGTTCACCCATTATCGAGAGGCGGCTTTCGGAGCCAGAGGGTGGCTGGTGGCCCTCTATGCGGCGTTGGCCGCAGGTCTGTTGTTGCTGGTTCTCGGGCGTCGCCGATTGACGGGTCGTTTGGCATGAGGCGCGGGAATTGGTTGCTTGCCGGGGGATTGGCGCTGGCGCTGGGAGGGGTCGCTCTTTTCACCCGTCCGCTGATCCACGAGCTGCGAGCGGATAAAGTGGAGATCGCGCTCGGGATCCGGCCTGCGTCTTCGCCCAAGGCCCGCATCGTCGACGCATCCGTTTTGGAAGCCATCGAGAGCGGGGCGTTCGGCAACGAACTTCGAATTCGCCTCGATCGGCCGGGGCGCATGGTTCCGATCGAGCGTTTTGCCATCGATCGCTGCGAAGTGAGCCAGATCGACTACGAGCGCTTCGTCCGCTGGCGTCGCAATGAGAGCGCCCGTGCCCGAATCGAACGCGGACTTTCCGATTTGCGCCCGCCGTCAAGCCCGATACCGGATGGGAACGCCCCCCCCGATCCGCTGGCGAGCCTCTCGACCGGCCATCGCATCGCCGGATTGCTGACCTCCCCCGCCACCGGGATCGATCTCAATGCCGCGGTGCAATACTGCGAGGCGGTCGGCGGACGCTTGCCTTGGGCGGAGGAGCTCGAGGCGGCGGCGGGAGGCTCGGAGGGACGGCTCTACGCTTGGGGGGATGATTTCGATCCCGAAGTCTGGCCCTATCTCGATTCCTGGCGCAACTCATCGCGCGCTTGCGGTTCCCACCCGGCATCGGATTCGCCGCAAGGGGTGCACGACCTCAACGGCAATGCGATGGAGTGGAGCATGGGAAGTTTTGCCGAACCCACCGGTCGGCTGCGCCCTGCGGCCCATGGCGCTCCCGCGGTGCGGGCCACCGCTCGGGCGCTCTATGCCCTCAACTCGCTGTGGATTCGCATCGAGCCCGATCTTCGTAGCCATCACTTGGGATTTCGTTGCGTTTACGACAATGACCCGCCGTCGCAGTTTCCTTGGGGCGGCGAGCGGGGCGAGCGGGTGTGGATCGAGGGTGGGGACTATCCCGTCGGCCTTCCCTTGGACGTGCGTCTTGCCCGATTGGCTCGACTGCTGCCGAACGATCGGCTGCGTCACGCTCGCGACATGATGGCGGTTGCGGATGAATCCGAGCGTCGGATTCGACTCGGGCGCTGCGAGGTCACTCGGCGCGAGTATCGCGCTTTTTTGAGGGATCCCTTGGCGCGGGCCGGGCTTTTCGCCAACAAGAACGAACCGGAAGGCGAGAGCTATATCCCCCTTCAATGGAAGAAGCAGATCATCGATCCGGATCTGCCGGTATTCGGAATCAGTTGGTGGGCGGCGGACGCTTTCGCCCGTTGGGCCGGTGGGCGGTTGCCGCGGGTGGAAGAGTGGCAGTTGGCGGCGACGGGGGAGGCCGGCAGCGTCTATCCGTGGGGGAATGAATACGATCCGGAGGCGGCGATCACCGGCGATCTGCCGCAAGCGGGGCTGCAAGAGTGCGCAGCGGTGCAGATACGGGATGTGACGCCGGCCGGAGTGAAGCACCTTGCGGGCAATGTCTCGGAGTGGACCCAGAGTATTTCGGTCGATGGCGGCAACTATGCGATGTGGGTGCAAGGTGGAAACTGGCTTTTGCCCGGCGATATCCCGGCGCAAAATACCTTCGGTCGGTTGGTGCCGCTCAACTATCGCGCTCGCGGGGTCGGCTTGCGCTTGGTCTATGACTGAAAAAGCGAATCGAGTCGAATCGAAGCGAATCGGGATCACCGATTCTCCCATCCCATCGATTTCCTCGATCGATGCGCTTGGCCCGGCATTCGCCAAGCCCAAAGGCCTGCGAACTCGCATCCGGCGAAGGAGTGAGCGGTGATTGACCAAGGAAGCGACCGGCCGCAAGGGATGGCGAGCCCGAGCCCCGAGGCGCTCGGCTTTTCCTCTTCGCGTCTTGCCCGGATATCCAGGTGGATGCGTGGCTGGGTCGATTCCGGGCGCTTGCCCGGGTTGTTGGTGGCGATCATGCGGGGCGATAGCCCGGTGTGGTTCGAAACCTACGGCTATCGCGATGTCGGTGCGGGCTTGCCGCTCGAGGCCGATACCATCTTTCGCATTTACTCCATGACCAAGCCGATCACCTCGGTGGCGGCGTTGATGCTCTACGAGGAGGGGCATTTCCAGCTCGACGATCCGGTCTCGAAATTCATTCCCGCCTTCGACAGGACCGAGGTGTTTTCCGAAGGGGATGTCGATTCCTTTCGCACCGAACCCCTCGCATCGCCGATCACGGTGCACGATCTGATGGTCCATACCTCGGGCTTAAGCTACGGCTTCTTGCACGAGCATCCGGTGGATGCGCTCTATCGCGCCAACGGGATCGAGTTCAACGGCGGGGGCGATAGCCTGGAGGAGACGGTGGAGCGAACGGCGTCGATGCCGCTGCTTTTTCAGCCCGGTACGCGCTGGAACTACGGGGTTTCCACCGATGTTCTCGGGCGGCTGGTCGAGATTTGGTCGGGGATGTCGCTCGATGATTTTTTCCGGAAAAGAATTTTCGATCCCTTGCAGATGCCCGATACCGATTTTCATGTGCCGCCGGAAAAAGCCGAACGCTTGGCCGCGAATTATCTGCGCGGAAGCCGAGGCGATATCGTGCTCAAAGATTCTCCCGCCACCAGCGAATTCCTCGCTCCGCCGGCAACGCTTTCCGGCGGTGGCGGTCTGGTCGGCACCGCCGCCGATTACCTGCGCTTCATGCGCATGATGCGCAGCGGCGGGGCGCTTGGCGATAAGCGTCTTTTGGGGCGCAAGACCATGGGGATGATGGTGTCGAATCATCTGCCGGGAGATCTGGCGCAGATGGGTCGATCGCGATTTTCCGAGACCCCGCTTTTCGGGATCGGCTTCGGCCTCGGGGTGTCGGTGATGCTCGATCCGGTGCGAGCGCGAATCATCGGCTCCGTCGGGGAATATGCTTGGGGCGGGCTGGCGAGCACCGCATTTTGGGTCGATCCGGTGGAGGATGTGCTCGTCTTGCTGCTCACGCAACTGATCCCCTCGTCCGCATGGCCGATCCGCAGGGAACTTAGGACCTTGGTCTATCAGGCGTTGATCTGACCGATTCGGTCGGTTTTCATCCGATCCTCGCGATCCTCGAGGGTATCTTGTTTTTTCGGATCGCTTTCGAACTCGAAGCCTGCGATGCTCGATCCGATGCGCTCGTGCTCGTCTTGCTGCCGCCGCTTTGCCTTCTCGGTCGATTCGAAGGAGGTCTTCGTCTTCGGATATCGACCTGCCAAGGCGTCGATTCGGGCGATCGATAAGCGCCGCTTGCCCCAAGCCTCGCGCGATCTCGGATGCGCGATCCTCGAAAGGCTCTTTACCATGCTCTTTTTTCGATCATGAACTTAGGTCTTTTCATGCAACCGGTGCACCCGCCTTGGCGTGATATCGGCGAAGCCCTCGAAGAGGATCGGCAGGCGATTATGCTTGCGGATCGTCTCGCTTTCACCGAATGTTGGATCGGAGAGCATTTCACCGCGGTGACCGAGCCGATTTCCTCGCCCTTGATGTTCTGTGCGACATTGGTGCATCGGACGCGGCAGATCCGCTTCGGTTGCGGTGTTCTCGCATTGCCTGCGCAACATCCGGTGGTGGTCGCCTCGCAGGCTGCGCTTTTCGATCACTTGAGCGGTGGGCGCTTCCTGATGGGGGTGGGGCCGGGCACTTTATCGAGCGATGTCGAGGTCTTCGGGGTCGACGATATCGTTTGTCGATCGAAGATGATGGCCGAGTCTCTCGACATCATTTTGAGGCTATGGACCGACAAGGCACCCTTCGAGTTCGACGGCGAGTTTTTCCCCTTCTCGCTGCAGGATCTTTCGCGCCACCGCTTCGGGGTCGGCGCGCTGGTCAAACCCTTGCAAAAACCGCACCCGCCGGTGGCATTGTCGCTGACCGCGCCGGGATCGTTCAGCGCCGGGGTTTGCGGGGAGCGGGGATTCATCCCCGTCTCCGCCAATTTCATCCACTCGCGGCATGTGGCGAGTCATTGGACGACCTATCGGGAGGGCTGCGAGCGGGCGGGTCGCCGTCCGGATCCGGCGGTGTGGCGGATCGCACGCTCGATCTTCGTCAGCGATGACGAATCCTTGGCTTCGGATCGGGTCGCGGATCCACAAGGAGTTTTCGCTTGGTATTACGAATACCTTCTTTCCGGTTTTCGCCGGCGCGGAGCCGTCTTTCTTGTCAAGGAGAGCGATGAGGTCGCCGACGAGGCCATCACCCCGGTCGGCATCGCCGAATCCTTGGTGATCGCCGGAACACCGGATCGGGTTCTGGATCGGCTGATCGCGTTTCGAGAGGAGGTCGGGGATTTCGGCACCTTGCTCGATGTCGCCCACGATTGGCAGGATCCGGTGCTGGGCAAGCGTTCGATGCAGCTGCTGGCCGAGGAGGTCATGCCGCGCTTTCGTCGGCATTGCCAAGCGATCCGAAGGCCGATTTGAGCGGGGACTCGCCTTTTTCGAAGACGAAGCGCGTCTTGATAATTTGGATATGCGGGGTAAGGCAAGCGTTGGCGGGGGCAAGGCAATCTATCGGGGGGAACGATTCATCGATAAGGCTTCGGCTTTTCATCCAACGGTTGTTCATTCGAAGACTCGGACGATCCTCGAGTCTCGCCCTGAGGGGGCTGCAAGTTTCGAATCATCTCTTGGAGACGGTCGAATCTTTGCGCCTCCTCTTGGGCATACTTCGAGCTCACTTGCTGAAGTTGCTCGAACCCTCGCGCATTGACTTGCCGAGGTTGCTCGAACCCTCTCGCATTGACTTGCCGAAGTTGCTCGAATCCTCGTGCATTGACTTGCCGAAGTTGCTCGAACCCTCGTGCATTCTCTTGCCGAAGTTGCTCGAAACCCTTTGCCAGTTGTTCCCTCAGTAGTCGGTACTGCATCACCGAGAGACCTCGGAAATCCGCCATCAACGGGACTCCGGCTTTTCATTCGATGATTCGGACGATCCTCGAGATTCGCCCTGAGGAAGCTGCAAGTTTCGAATCATCTCTTCGAGATGTTCGAATCTTAGCGCGTTATCTTGGGCGTTCTTCGCATTCTCTTGCTGAAGATGTTCGAATCTTAGCGCGTTATCTTGGGCGTTCTTCGCAATCTCTTGTTGAAGTTGTTCGAATTTTTGTGTGCCATCTTGCTGAATTTGCTCGAATTTTTGCGCAGTCTCTTGCCGAATCTGCTCGAAGCCCTTCACCATTTCCTCTTTCAGCTGTTGGTATTGCACGATGCGCTCCTCCGATTTATCCATCGTCGCATTGACGTACCGGACGATCCAATACGTTGCCGCTCCTCCCGCGCCGATGACAAAGACAAGCGAGACGAGATTTTCTAGAATACCACTCATCGATGATCCTCGCTTTCAAGATTTCGAGGCGTCGAACTCGGTCGCGATCCCGGGCGACCATCCCATGATAGACCATCGCCATCGTCGAGAATTCGCCCTGCGGCGCACGGCCTGCTTTCCGTATAAGGAAGGCGGTGCTCGATGCCGATTCCCATATCGAAATCCTATCCGAACAAGAAAACCGCGGTCGATGAATTTTCGGGCGGGCGCCGCATCGTTCGCCCCCTTATTCGAAAGATCGTTGTTCCCAAGGGTCGCCGCCAAAGCATCAGGCGCCGAGTTCGCTGACGAGATAGTCGGCACCCTCTAACCAGCGAGGGTTGATTTCGACTCCCCATCCCGGCCCTTGGGGAACTTGTACCTTTCCCTCGCGGGCGACGAGGGCGGGGGTGAACAGACCCTCTTCCCAAGGGTAATAATCGCGCCCCTCGATGCTGAACTCGACATAAGGACCGGCACCGGGGATCGCCGCCATCAGATGCAAGGTGAAGACCGTTACCAAACTGAGGTTGGCGGAATGCGGGGTGCAGGGAAGCCCCGCTCGATATGCCATCGCCGCGACCTCCAAAGTACGAGTCAGTCCGCCGAGATAGCAGATATCCGGTTGCACGATATCCACCGCTCGCTCCTCGATCATCCGCCGCCAAAGGGCAAGGTCGCAATCCTGTTCTCCCCCGCTGACTTCGATGTCCAAAGGCTCCAAGGCGCGAGTGACCTCTTTGGTTCGATCCATCTCCCAATAGGGGCAGGGTTCTTCGAAGTGGCGGATGCCGTGATCGTTCAGCATCCTCCCGATCTCGATGGCATGAGGAGGGTCATAGCCGCTGTTGGCATCCGCCAGCAGATCGGCCTCGTCTCCCAAGGCCCGAGCGATGGCGGGCACGATCTCCTGTGTGCGCCCCGGCCACTCGTCTTGGTTGTGGCCGCACTCGCTCGCGATTCGAAACTTGAAGGCATCGTAGCCGTGGGCATCGCGCAGACGAAGGAGTCTTTGCGCTTCGTCCTCGGCGCCGATATCGCGCCGCATGCTCGAAGCGTAGACCCTCAAGGGGCGTGCGACACCCCCCAAGAGTTCACAGACCCCCATGCCCTCTCGCTTGCCCCGCAGATCCCATAAAGCGGTATCGAGACCGGCCATGGCCCGGCGTAGATAGGAGCCCGGAAATTTATGCTCCCGCTCGGTGATGCGCCGCATCAAGGATGCAAGATCGGCGTCGCTTTCGCCCAAGGCATGCGGCGCTACTTGTCGGTGGAGGATCGATGCGGTGATATCGGCATGGTAGGGTGCGGTTTGCCCCCAGCCCTCGCCGCCCTCATCGTCTCGTACCCGCACCATGCACACATATCGGGTACTCCAGCTCTCGATGCGCTTGATCTTCATGATGGATGTCACCTTGTCTCGGTCTTGTCGCGGATCGTCGCCTAAGCCTCGGGATCGGATGCGCTATCGATATTGAGCCCGTCATCGTCATAGCGGCTGATCTCGATCAGATTCCCGTCGGGGTCGCAAAAATAGATCGATTGCATCGCTCCCATCGCTCCGGTTTTCGCGACCGGACCTTCGAGGATATCGACCCCCTCGATTTTGAGGTGAGCGATCACCCGATCCAAGGTCCAAGTCGTGATCAGGCAGAGATCGCCGGATCCGACCGCGGCCCGATTTCTCTTTTCCTGACCCAAACGCTGCAAATTGATCTTTTGGGATCCGAAGTGAAGGGCGCGGCGTCCTTGGGCGAAATGACTGTCGCGCATCATCAGCGTTCGTCGGTAAAACGCCACCGATGACTCGATATCGCTGACGGTCAGTACCAAGTGGTCGAGATGGCTGATCATTCGCTGTCCTTTATCTCAAGTCATGTTCGATCGGAGCGACCGAACCCTTCGCTCTTTTGGGATCCGGCCGATGAAGGGCTCGGTCATCGCTTCCCTTGCAAGGAGAATGTCAACAAAATCGTAAGGAGTGAAAGAGCGAAATGTATCGCCCCTTCCGCCCTCGGCTCGATGCCGGGGGATTCGTTTTCGAAGGTACAATCGCCCCCGAAAGCGGTGGGCTCGAGCATAGCGGGAATTTCTCGAGCCATCGCATCGAGGATTCTCGCTGCGCTCGATGGGGCATCGCGTACGGCGTTATTTTGCATCGCCGATGGACTCCTTCGGCCTTCGAAAAAGCCGCAAAGCGTTCTCGATGGAATACGAGGAACCCACAAGACCATGAGCCAATCGAAGAGGGTTGCGATCATCACCGCCGCCGGCAGCGGCATGGGGGCCGGCGCCGCCCGCAGGCTGGCGGCGGACGGTTTCGATGTGGCCATTCTCTCCTCTTCCGGTCGGGGGGAAGCGCTGGCCAACGATCTCGGGGGTATCGGGGTGACCGGATCGAATGGCTCTTCGGAGGATCTGCAGCGTCTTGTCGATATGACCATGGAACGTTGGGGGCGAGTGGATGCTCTGGTCAACAGTGCCGGTCACGGCCCTCGGGCGGATCTGCTCGATCTTTCGGACGAGGATTGGCAAAAGGGGATGGAGGTCTATTTCCTCAGCGCAGTGCGCCCGATCCGCTTGGTCGCCCCGATCATGCAACGGCAAAGGGCGGGGGCGATCGTCAATATCTCGACCTTCGCCGCCTTCGAGCCCGACCCCGTTTTTCCGACCTCGGGCGTGTTTCGCGCCGGGCTTGCGGCGTGGACCAAACTCTTCGCCGACCGCTACGCCGCCGATAATATTCGCATCAACAACGTTCTTCCCGGTTTCATCGACAGCCTGCCGGAAAAACCTGAGTTTCGCGAGCGCATCCCGATGCGGCGCTATGGAAGGACGGGGGAGATCGCCGAGCTCATCGCCTTTCTCGTCGGCCCCGGTGGCGGCTATATCACCGGTCAGAATATTCGCGCCGATGGCGGAATCACCCGATCGATTTGATGGCGGCCATCCGATAGCGGCCAGGAGGGGATCGAAGGACGATGTCCGATAGCGTGGTTTGGGGTTATGCAGGTGCCATCGGCCCTTCCTGTTGGGGTGGATTGCGCTCGGAGTTCTCTTTATGCGATTGCGGCAAGGAGCAATCGCCGATCGATCTTGCACAGCCCGAGAGATTGCCTCTTTCTCCGATCGAATTCGATTATCGGCAGGTCAGGGCAGGAGTCGGCGATGTCATCGATACCGGCACCACGCTGCAGCTGAACTGTGCATCGGGTGGCGGCATTCGTATCGATGGCATTCGCTACGATCTGGTGCAACTGCATTTCCATCATGGCAGCGAGCACTTGATCGATGGGCGCCGTTTGGCCATGGAGCTGCACTTGGTGCATCGATCGAAGGAGGGGGATATCTGCGTGATCGGGGTCTTGTTGGAGGAAGGGGCGCACAATCACGCCTTCGATCCGATCTGGCGCCACCTGCGCAAAGGAAAGGAAAGCGACGGCATCGGGGTCGATGAGTCGCCGGCCACCGTGGATCCGGCGAGCCTCCTGCCGGTGCGACGCAGCACTTGGCGCTATCGGGGGTCGTTGACGACCCCGCCATGCAAAGAGGGGGTGCGGTGGCTGGTGATGACCGAGCCATCGAGCCTTTCGTCGGCGCAAATCGCCGCTTACGGGGCGGTCTATCCCGACAGCCATCGTCCGGTGCAGCCCTTGGGGGAGCGGATATTGGCCTGCGATGCTTAAAGCGGACCCGAATCTTTCGATCATCCGTGCGCTTTTTCTTTTTCGCATCTCGATCCGACCGAAGGGTGGGATCGCACTCGAAGATGCGTCCGCCCCCGACGATACGCAGCAAGGAGAATCGCTCGGCGCCGTCGAAGGATCGATGATCGAGTCATCGGCTTGTCATCGATGAACGACGTCGAAGATCGAGATGCATTCACTCCAAGGCGATGAAGTTGGATTTGCGAGGGGCCCAAAAAGGAAGCCACGATTCTCTTCGGTGGTCTTGGTCGCCGTCGATTGTCTCCAAGGCCACAAGACCGGCATCGCTCGCCTTTTTTAAAATGCGGGCGCTCGCCTTCGTTCCATTCTCGTCCTCTTCGAATCCCATCCGCCTTCGAAAGGAGGCGCAGGTCATCGTTTGGCCGGTGATCTGACGCAAGCAGGCATGTTGGTAGCAGGCCCGAAGTCTTTCGCCGCCGCTCATCTCCATCGATGCCCTCGGCGCATAGAGCGTCGCCTTGGTGCCCTTCGATGTCTCCTCGAAAAGCGGCGGCGGTAAGTGCAATCTCTCTGCGATGGCGATCACCTTATCGAGGCCGCTATCCCACGCCGCTCGAATTCCCAGTCCCCGCGTTTGCGAAGCCAAGGCCTCGTTTCGGTATTCGGGGGGCGAGTCCACGAAACGCGCAGGATCCATCACCGCTTTGCCGGGGTTGGTGAACTCGATACGATCGTCGAAGACGTCCACTTGCGGTCCTTCGTCGATGATGCGCAAGTCCTGATGGACGAGGGCGTTGATCAATAGTTCGCGAATGGCCGCTTCGAGACCGGCATCGGGGCGAGGATGGCCGGTCGCAAAGGCACTTGTCTTGGGGAGCAGGCTTCGTATTCGCTTTGCGAGCGAGGCGAAACCCAAGGCATAGCCTTTTCGGTGCGGCGGCCGCTCGCAAGGGCGTTTTCGATCCCGGCCCCGATATCGAACGATCCTCACCATCTTGTGTTTCAGGTGATCGAATTGCGATAGATTCCGGGCGAGCAGCAGCGCTCCGAGATTGGTGATATCGACATATCGGCCCCCGGCCCGGATAAGACCGGCTTTGTGCAGCATCTGAAAGACGATTCGCTCGTCGGTGATCGCCGCCAGCCCCGCTAGGCGAAACCAAGTCGGGATATCGAGCAGGCGCATGATGCGACCGCCTTCTACCCGATCCTTGGCGATATCCTCCTCGAAAGGGGCCTCGTCGAGGATGTCGAGCAGTCGTTGCTTCAACGAGGGCTTCTCGTCGATGCAGATCGCGCGACCGTCGTTGCGGACATATTCGATCCCTTTGAAGGTCGCCGGTCGTTTGAAGGCATGACCGACTTGCAAGACGATGACCTGCAAGCCACCGATCGTCGCCTTGCAAAAGCGAAAATCGATTTGCGGTTTGATCAGGCGCCCTAGCCAATGAGCGAGCGGCTCGTCGCCTTTTTTCATGGCAAGGGGAGTAAAGCGCGTCCCCGTGATTGTCCGGCGACGATCCTCGATTCCCCATAAAGCGTAGGCGTGGGTCTTTGCGTGCAACGCCGCGGAATTGGCCAGCGCCGAAATCGATATCCCGATATCGTCGGGATTGACGCTGCGGGCGATCTCGAGCCATCGGGTATCGTTCGGCGAGAAGAGCAGGCGATCGACGAGGCTTGTCAGATAGCCCGGATATTCCAGTGGATTCATATCGCTTGTCTGGCTGATGATCGCCGGCCGGCGCCGTCGATCCTTGTCGGTCGACTATCGATGATCGATTGCCGACATCGGCGGGCGGAGTTTTTTTACAGTGGCCGAATCCGATCCTCTTCGAAGCGAGGAAGATCGGGCAGAGGTCGTTTCCTAAGGCGAGCCCGAAGCGATGGCTCGCTCGATCAGCTCGATATTGCGCAAACCCTCCTCGCCATCGACCTCGGGATTGCGATCCTCTCGAATCGATGCCGAAAAATCCTCGATCTCTTCGGCGTAAGGGTCGACGATCGAGAAGGGGAGGTCACCTTCGTGGGTGCAAATGGAGCCCGTCCCTTGCATCCCCAAGGTATTTTCGCAGATCGCATAGCCATCGCTGCCGTAGATCTCCATGCGCCTCGGGGCATCGAAGAGGACCGATGTGCATAACTCCGCCGTGGCTCCGGATTCGAATTCGAAGTGGATAAGGGCGGTTTCGTCATGCGGCCCTCGATGCACCCGACGGGTGATTTGCGCTCCTTGGCGAAGGATCTCACCGCACGAGGGACGCATCATCCAGCGGATCTGATCGATGCAGTGGGTGCCGACGGCGGCCAGCCCCCACCATTGCCCGACTTCGGGGCGGGCGCGCCAGTTGGAGGGGTCGGCGAGGATCGGCCATTGCACGCGTAAATGTCGCAAGGTGCCGAATTCCCCGGCCTGTACCTTATGGTGGAGGATGCGATGCCCTCGATGCCAGCGAAGGTGGTAGGCGATCCCCAGTTTGACTCCGGCTTCCCGGCAAGCGGCGTTCATTTTTTCGGCGTCGGCCGAGGTGGTCGCCATCGGTTTTTCGCACAGGACGTGCTTGCCCGCCTTCGCCGCCTCGAGGCATTGACCGGCGTGCAAGCCATCGGGGGATGCGATCAGCACCGCATCCAGATCCGGATCGGCCAGCAGCGCTGCGAGGTCGTCGAAGGCGGGATCGGGGGCGGCGGCCCGGTGGCGCTGGGCGAAGTCGCGGGCGCGCCCGAGGTCGCGGCTGAATACGCTCCACAGCTCCACCTCGGACGATCCGGCGATGGCCGGGGCCAAGGATCGATCGGCGATTCGGCCGGTGGCGATCATCGCGATGCGCAAGGCGCGGCTTCCAAGGTCGTCGGTCGTGGTCATGGTGCTTCGTTTCGGTGGATCGGCGAGGGATCGCCCGTGGGCGAAGGCAGGGGTCGAAAGGCGAAGATATATTCTTCGACCGGTCGCCCCCCGATCAGATGTTCTTGGATGATGCGTTCGAGCACCGAAGGGGTGCACGAACGATACCAGATGCCATCGGGATAGACGAGGGCGATCGGTCCGTGAAGGCAAACGCGCAGGCAATTGACTTTGCTGCGATAGACGCCTTGGGCTTCGCTCAGCCCGAGATCGGCCAAGCGCTTTTTCAGATAGTCCCACGAAGCCAAGCCGAGGGTCTTCGGGCAGCATTTGGGCTCGCTCTGATCGCTGCAGAGCAGGATATGGCGCCTGATCTGGCGGATTCGCAGTTTTTCGACCGCGCTCTCCAACCCCTCGTCGCCGGGTTCGGACTTGAGTTTGTCGGTGGAAGGAGTCATCGCGCCAGGGAAGTCGAATCGCTCGGGGAATGGAAATCTTCGGCGGCAAAGCGCAGGCTCATGCCGAGTTTTCGGCCTTCGGATCCCAGATCGAGCGGGGGATAAGGATCTCCCCTCGGGCCAGCAAGCGTGCGGTGCGTAGCAGGCTTGCGGATCGGATCCGGATATCGCGATCTTTTCGTTCGTAATCCATCAGCAGATCGAAAAAGCCCATCGGGTGCTCGATGCGTATCGGGGCGGGGTTTTCTCGTATCGGGGCGACGAGATCCTCGGCCACGGTGCCCGGGGTGAGGGCGCAAGCGGCGATGCACTGTCCGCTGGTGACCGCCATGCTTGGATGACACTTCCAAGGCGTGAAGTAGCGAGCGGCGATGGTGCCGCCGGAGCGCGCTTTCGCAAGCAGGGCGAATTTGGGGACCACGGAGTGACTTGCATCCCCCAAGCCCATGCGCTTGCCCGCTTCGATGCGCACCGATTCCATCTTGGCCAGAAGCTCCGGGCGGTGATTCAGATCCTCTCCGCTCTCGTGCCCCGATAGATCGAAATCCCGCGCCCGAGCCATGACCACCGGCATGGCCACATCCATGCAGGTGAGTTCGATCCCTTGGATGGTCTCTCGGACATTTCCCGTCGGCATGAGCGTACCGGTCAAGGAGCCGACGGTATCCATGAAACTCAGTCGTACCGGGGAAGCGCTGCCAGGAACCCCGTCGATGCGGGCAGCGCCCTCGTAGACGACCCGTCCTTCGGGGGTGCGAACGAGGGATTCGATTCGCGCTCCGGTATTCACCGATCGAATGCGCACCGTGGTGGTTTCGTCTCGAGCCTCGACGAGCCCCATTTCGATCGCCGCCGGGCCGACTCCGGACAGGATATTGCCGCAGGTGGGTCGATAGTCGACGGATCGATCGTCGACCCCCACTTGGGCGAAGAAATAGTCGATATCGTATCCGGCCTCTTTCGCCGATGACAGCATCGCCACCTTGGTGGTCACCGAGGCTCCGCCCCCGATTCCGTCGATATTCAAGGGATGGCCGGCGCCCAAGGCTGAGATCAGGACTTGCGTCAGTCGTTCTCGATCCTCGGGCAGATCCGAACGCCGGAAATAAGGTCCGCGCGAGGTGCCGCCGCGTAGAAAAAGAAAGGGGATGGGGGTTTGGCTCATGCGCTGTGGCTCTTGGTAACCGGTGTTGATCGGGCTCGATGGAAAAAAGACGATGCTCGATATGGATATCCGATATCGAGGGCCGATATCGAGGGCCAATATCGAAAGCGAGATTCGGCGCCGCTCGGCTTGGGTGTTCTCGGATTGGAGATTCTCGGCTTATCGAAAAGGCCAAGGCAGGTCGTAGGCATTTTGCACAAGGCCGCGCGGAAAGTGCAGGCTGAGCATCCATGCAAGCCCCAGCAAGAAGGCCGAGGCGGCCCCGGTCAGGCACAGCGTTCCGGTCCATGTCGCTTTCGTTCGCCACCGCAAGAAGGCGAGAAAGAAAAGGATCATCGCCGCATAAAAGCCGACCACGGCGGCGCCTGCGATCAGGCCCGCCAGCCATAGCCACCCCGACCACATCCGGCCGCTTTCTTTCTTGCCGACATGATCTCCGGTGATTTCAAGATCGAAAAATGCCGGATGGCGGGAAGGCCCGCGCCATAAACGCCATGCCAAGGCGAGGCAAAAGACGAGTCCCAGCGCGGCCGCTCCGGCGGGGAAGATCCTTCCCAGGAAGGTATGCGACGAAGCATCGCTCCAAGCGAGCAGGCAAAATCCCGCCATCGCCAAGGTGAAGCCGATCTGCTCGAAGCGGGTGGCATGCGCCTCTTTTTCCTCGCCGCCGGCGCCGACGGTGTCGATTTCCTTGACCCGCCGCCGCAGACCGAACCACAGCGAAGCCAGTGTCAGGGCGGCGATGACGATCACTCCGGGACGCAAGAGCATCCCGAAGCCGCCGTATTGGGGGTTGAATTGCAAGGCTTGGTAGAAATAGGTCTCCGCTTGGGGGGCGAGCACATAGCCGATCAGGAGCGCCGGGCGTGGCCAACCGAAACGCTTCATCAAGATCCCCAAAGCCCCGATCGCGACGAGGGCCACGAGGTCGGCGATATCGCGCGTGGCCTGAAAGGCGGCGAAGCAGACCAAGGCGATCATGCACGGAGCCAGCCATGCGAAGGGGACCGTGGTGAGGCGGGCGATGGGGGGTGCAAGAAGAAAGCAGATTCCCGCCCCCATGATATTGGCCACCGCCAGCGACCAAATGATGGTGTAGGTGATGCCGAGTTCGGCGTCGGCCAAGGCCGGTCCGGGCTCGATCCCGATCAAGATCATGCCCCCGAGGAAGACCGCCATCGACCCCGATCCGGGGATGCCGAAGAGGATCGTCGGTAGCAATGTGCCGCCCTGCATGGCGTTGTTGGCGCTTTCCGGGGCGATCACCCCGCGGATATCGCCCTTGCCGAATTCGGGGTTTTTCTTGCAGGTTTGCACGGCATGACCGTAGGTGATCCAGTCGACGACCGAGCCGCCCAGCCCCGGGATCGCCCCGATGATGGCCCCGAACCCGGCGCAGCGGACGCTCAAGAAGGTGTTGCGCGTCCAATCCCGCAGTCCGGCGATCCAGCCCTGGCCGAGCAGTGCGTTGGCGGCGATGGATCGGTTCTTGCGCAATAGATCGACGATTTCCGGAATCGCGAACAGCCCCAGCCCCATCACCACCAGCGGAATGCCGTCGTAGAGATATTCGAAATCGAAGATCATGCGGAATTCCCCGGTGGCCGGAGCGGCGCCGATCGATCCCGCCAGCAGACCGACCGCGCCGGCTGCGATGCCCTTCGCCAAACTGCGCCCGGCCAAAGCGGCGACCATCGAAAGGCCGAAGAGGGCGAGCATGAAGAGTTCGGCGGCGCCGAAGGTCAGGATCAGCGGACGGGCGATGAGGACGAAACCGGTCAGGATCAGCGCCCCGATGACCCCGCCGAAGAGCGAGGAAGCGAAAGCCGCCGAGAGTGCCCGGGCCGCTTGTCCCTTCCTGGCCAAGGGGAAACCGTCGAGAACCGTGGCTTGACTGGCGGAGGAGCCGGGGATCCCCATCAGCACCGAGGCGAAGGTATCGGACGTTGGGATGACCGCGACCAAACCGACCAGCATCCCCAAGGCGGCGGTCGGCTCCATGCCGAAAACGAAGGGGATGAGCAAGGAGAGCCCGGCGATCCCGCCCAAGCCCGGAATCACGCCGACCACCAAGCCGACGCAGACCCCGGTCAGCATCCAGATGAAATGATTCAAGGAGGCCAGCGAACTTGCGGCTTGGGTCAGGGCTTCGAGCATGAGAGATGACCGGTGCTCGATGGTTGGAAAAAAGCGCAGCCTAAGGACGAGGGCGTCCCCGGTGGCATCGAGAGTCGAGGCTTTTGAAGAATGAAGTCGGCGGTAAAAGCCGAAAAGGCATCGAGGATCGGACGTGGGAGACGAACGATCCTCGATGCCGAAAAAGCCCCCTAATCCAACTTATTTCTCTTTGATCTTGACCCCGTATTCGCGCTCGATCAAGTCGACCACGCGCTTTCTCAAATCGGCGGAGACTTGGGTGCCCTTGCGCTGCAGTGCATCGGCGGCGGCATCCGTGACTTGCTCGTATTTGCCCAGCACCGCTTGGCGCGCGCTCAAGTATTCCGGATCGACGAGCATATCGCGAATCGCCTGACGCCAAGCCTCGACGATATCGTCGCCCGTTCCCTTGGGCAGGAAGACCATCTTCTGAGCGGGGAAGCCGGCTGCGAAAAAGCCGAACCAAGCGTCATAGTCGGGGCCGGAGGGTTTTTCTCCGGTCAACATCTCGTAGGCCTCGGCGAAATGGGGCAGATCGGGGAAGGTGGGGTCCCGCACCAGGTTGCCGTTCTCGTCCAGCGAACCCCAAGAGAAGAGCGGGATCGCCTTGCCGGATTCGACCAAGGGGGCGACGTTCTTCAAATAGGCCGAGGAGGTTTGGTAGTCGATATTCGTTTCGCCGCGCTCGAAGGCCAAGCGTCCGCCCCCTCGCCCTTTGAAGCCGAAAACATGCTGCACATCGAGTCCCATCAGACGAAAGCCGAGCATCGGCACCAGATCGAGGGAGGTCGCGCCTTGGCTGGCGTAGATCAGTCGTTTCCCTTTCAGATTGGCGATATCCCCCGCGTTCTCGACCCCGGTCGATGGCGAGGTGTAGACCACGCCGCCGGTGGGGGAGGCCATCACGATCTTCCAGTTCGCGTACTCGTAGCGCACGCGCGGATCGCCGAGCAGATAGGGAAATTGAGTCGATCCCGAGGTGATGAGGATGGTCAAGCCGTCCGGCTTCGCCCTTGCTTCGAAGAGGTTGCTGCCTTTGGTCGAACCCCCGCCCGGCTCGTTGACGACCACCACATTCGGTTGTCCCGGGAGGTGCTTGGAGAAGAAAGGAGCGTTGAATCGGGCCAAGGTATCGCTTCCGCCACCGGCGGAGAAGGGCACGATCCATTCGACGGTTTTGCCCGCAAAGGAAACTTCCGCCGAGGCTACTTGAGCGAAAAGAGCGAGCCCGGTCAGCCCGAAGGCAAGGCAAAAGCGGCGTAGATTGCGCTTGATGCCTCCAAAAAGCCTCGATGCGAAGGCATCATAAAGATCATGTCGCTTTCTTGATATCATTTTTTCTCGATCTCCTCGATGGGGTTTGTCCGTGAAAAAGGCGAGGGTGTCGTATCCGCCTGGATAAGGACTTCACGGGGTGCCCGAAGGGGTGCGATGCACGCGAATCGACGATCCGAAGATCGCATAGGTATCAAGGTGCGTCTTGTTTTCGATGCTTGCGCACCGGTTTGCGCACCTTTTTACAATGGTACCACCAAGGCCCGGGTCGCCATCGACTTTTCGGGCTTTGCCCGCGGTGGCCCTTGCCCGGGCGCTCGATAAAAACTCGATCCCGCGATCGCTTTCGGTGACGATCGCTTGTCGAAGATAGATTGCCGAAGACGAGTCTTGCCCTGGTTTCGATGGGGGCGATGAGCGATCAACCCCTTCCGCTCCTTCATCGGAAGTCATCGTTGCCGCTCGAGGGCTTCGATCCCGATTCGATGCTGCCCAAGATATGCAGACGATCGACCGGGAACGAGTCGGATAATGGATATCGGCAAATTCTCGTGCTTCAACCCTTCCAGCCGATGCGCTTTCGCAGGATTTTCAATACCCGATCGATATCGATATCATCCAGATCGGTTTTATGAACGTCGATGGCGAGATTCAGAACGCCCAACTTGCCGGAATCGTTCTCCTCGTTTTCCTGATAGGGATCTTCGCTCGTCTCGTCGGCGTAGCAGATAACGAGTGCGGCGCCGGAATCGTCGTCTTTCTTGCGAAGGATCCGTCCGAGTCGTTGGATCAGCTGTCGTTTTTGCCGGCTCGATGACAAGATGATCGCAAGATTGGCATGGGGGATGTCGATGCCTTCGTCGAGCATATTGACGGCGACGACGCATTGCAGATGGTTGTTTTTGAAACGATGGATGGTTTGCGCTTGCGATTGTCTGTCGATCTTCGTATGATAGGCACTGGCATCAATCCCTTGATCATCGAGCACCCTCGTTATATGGTCGCAAGCCTTGATATCGGCGCAATAAACGATGGCCCCTTGCGAAGATGAAATCAGATCGGAGAGTTTTGCGGCGGCTTGAATTTTTCCTGCGGAGCCGCCCAGGATTTTGCGACGGTCACTCATGTTGGAGTTGTATTTGGAGATGAGGATACCGGCGTCTTTGGAGTGGTTGCCTTTTCTTATCTCGGAATAGAATCCTTTTCCTTGCGGGAATCCGTGTTCGCGGACAAGCGTATCGCGGGCTTTTTTCATCTCCTTGCCGCAACGATCGTATTCGAGGCGCTCCTCATCCGAAAGCCAAGTGGTTAAGGTGATGGCGACGAATTTCGAGACGACTTTATCTTTGATGGCTTCTTTGAATCCGTAATCGAAGACGATCGCTTTTCGTTCGTCGCCTCGCTTTTTCGAAGGAGCGAAGTAGGGGGAGATGAATTTATCGACTCCGTTGTCGCCCCGCTCCAAGGTGGCGGTCAGGCCGAGCCTCATCGTTGCTTGGGGCAGCAGGGCTTTGCGAAAATCGGGCGCTCCGGAGCGATGGCATTCGTCGACGACGATCAAATCGAAGTTGGTATTGAAGATACGAAGATATGACCTTTTGGCGACGCTGTTGATGACCGCAAGGGTGATCTGCTCGTTCGGATCGAATCTGAATCCATGCCCGGCACCGACCATCGATCGGATATCGCCCTTGGCGTGCCTTTCCAATTCACTTCGCCATTGATGGAAGAGCGTGATCGACGGAACGATCACGAGGCATTTCCCGCCCTCGTCGATCACGCGCTTGGCGATGGCGATCGCAACGAAGGTTTTCCCCGAGCCGGTAACCGCTTCGACGATTCCCGTTCGTCCGGCCTTTTCCCAAGCATCGATGGCCTTGCTTTGCCAACGGTAGGGCTTTTTATCGAGAGGGGATTTGAATAGGCGCTGCGGCGGCGCAGGCTTATTTTGCGGGGTACGAGGGTTTTTCGAATTTCGTTCGCAAAGGATTTCGATTCTCTCTCGCATCCTTTCGAGGGCTTTGATTATCTCTGACATGCTTGCCGGATCGTCGGAGGTATCGATATTGGCCAGCATCTTTTCAAGTGCGGTGATAATTCTCTCGGTCCGAGTGTCTTTGCTGCCGGTCTTGGATCGATTCGGAGTATTCGTCTTTATATTCCTTTGGGGCTTGGGGGCAGATTTCATTCCAACGACACGGACGTTGCTAGCTTGCAATCCTTTCGGTCCGCGCTTGATATCGAAGTTGACATTTTGCCCTTCCTCGATCTTGCGAAAACCGCTCATGGCGATAGCGGAAAAATGCACGAATATATCTTTGTTCTCGTCGCCGTCTTCGAAGGCGATGAAGCCGTAGCCTTTTGAGTGATTGAACCACTTCACAATACCGGTGGGCATCGAAGCATGTCCTTTGGAAGAATGTCCTTTATGAGATACCGAATGCATCATGAATGGTACTTGGCTATTGCAATGATTTTTCAAAAAATAAATCTTGCCCTGACGTGCGATTCGCTCGAAAATGGATAGACGGTCTAGCCTGCAGATATTCGAGCGATATTGGGCTTCGAAACTTCCCGTACCATTATCGAGTGGCATGAGGATGATATTCAAGGAGGCAAATTCCACTGCGTGGATTTGTCTTTCTCGTCAGTGATCGAGCCTATCGATGCGCAACTTGAAAGAAGGTGATGAAGCGGATCGGGGGGATCGTCAATCGATTGACGAGTCTTCTCCGAATCGGTGCGAATTTGCGATCGAATGCTTGAAAGTCCCCGATCTCGGCGCTTTTCGAATCGCCATTTCCCAACGGACCGCCTTTGGGCTGCCGATTGCTGATTCATCCGGATAAACCTTCCGAGTTCGAGGTGGTACTATCATGAGCCCCGGCCACTGATCGCCGAGCCGATGTCGGCCGATGCGTTTGCCCGTCCTCACCGATTCCGATCGCCCTCGATTCGGTGGTTCGGTCGTCGTTTCGGCATCGCAAGGCTTTTGTACAATCGGACTTTTCAGGCTTTTCGGTCTTCGCAACAGGCCATCGAGGGGGCGAAAAGCCATGAGAATCGTTCATAAGAGCGCATTCGGATATTCGATGCCCTCGATTTTTCCATTCGATACTCTCCACCGCCGTTTTTGACATGAACCGATTGCTTTCGAGTTGAAATGGATATCCACGAATATCAGGCCAAGCAGCTTTTGCGCCCCTACGGGGTGATTTCTCCGCCCGGGGAGTGCGCCTTCACCGCCGAGGAGGCCGAAGAGATCGCCCGCCGCTTGGGTGGCGGTCACTGGGCGGTCAAGGCCCAGATCCTCGCCGGAGATCGCAGTCTCGCCGGAGGGGTGAGGATGGTCGCTTCCGAGGCGGAAGTGCGCGAGACCGCGCGCGAGATGCTGGGCACTCGGTTGACGACCCCCCAAACCGGCGCCGGGGGAGAATATGTGCGCCGGGTCTATGTCGAGCGGGTTCATCGCATCCGCAGCGAGCACTATCTGGCGCTGGCTTTGGATCGGGACGCTTCCAAAATAGCGCTGGTCGGATCCGATGCCGGGGGTTCGTCGATCGAATCCGTGGCCGCGAACCATCCGGAGCGGATCGTGCGCATGACCATCGATCCATCGTCCGGTCTGATCGAGGCCGACGCCCGCGACCTCTCCCTCCGTATCGGCTTGGGCGAGAACGACGCCAAGACTTGCGGGCGTTTGATGGCCGGGCTTTTCGATGCCTTCATCGCTTTGGATGCCTCCTTGATCGAGATCAATCCGCTGGCATTGACCGTCGAGGGCGATCTGCTGGCCTTGGATGCCAAGATGAGCATCGATGACAACGCTCTTTTTCGTCATCGGGAGATCGAGGATCTGCGCGAACGCGAGAGCGATGGCCGTCTTTCCAGGGCGCGACATGGTTTCAACTACATCCCTCTCGACGGCGATATCGGATGCGTGGTCAACGGAGCGGGGTTGGCGATGGCCACCATGGATCTCCTGCGCCTTTACGGAGGCGCACCCGCCAACTTCCTCGACCTTCCCCCTTCCGCCTCTCGGAAGAGCATCACCGCCGCTTGCAAGTTGGTGATCGAGAACCCTAAGGTGCGAGCGCTGCTGATCAATGTGGTCGGGGGCGGCTTGGGCCGCTGCGATGTGATCGCCGAAGCCTTGGCCGGGGCCTTCAAGGCCGCCGGTCGCACCTTGCCGGTGGTCGCCCGCTTCGAAGGGGCCAATCGGGAACTTGCGCGCAAGATCCTGCGGGATATGGGGATCGGGGCGGTGCTCGCCGATAGCTTGGGGGCCGCTGCGAGCCAAGCGGTGCAGATGACGAAGGAAAGGAAAGCCCCATGATTTTTTCGACTTTTCCAAGCCCCGGCCGGCGGCGGATATCTCGGCCGGTCGCGGGCAGCGACCCATGCTCCGAAGGCCGATGCGGGCACCATCCCCGCTACGGCTTGTACGGCTTGCCGATCTTCTTGCCTTCGCTAGGGGGAGTGCGATGGCCATCCTCGTCGATGCGCAAACGCGGGTGATTTGCCAAGGGATCACCGGATCCCAGGGCACTTTTCATACCGAGCAATCGATCGCCTACGGTACCCGGGTCGTCGGCGGGGTTACCCCCGGCAAGGGCGGTGGACGCCACCTGCACCTTCCGATCTTCGATCGAGTCGCCGATGCCATCGAGGCCACCGGCGCCGAAGCCTCGGTGATCTACGTTCCGCCCGAGCAAGCGGCGGATGCGATGCTCGAAGCGATCCATGCCGAGATCGGATTGATCGTCTGCGTTACCGAGGGCATTCCCTCGCTCGATATGGTGCGCGTCAAAAGTGCGCTCGAATCGAGCAAGACCCTCCTCATCGGCCCCAATACCCCGGGCATCATCACCCCCGGCGCTTGTCGTATCGGCATCATGCCCGGGCTCATCCATAGGCGCGGACGCATCGGCATCGTTTCCCGCTCCGGAACCCTCACCTACGAGGTGGCGGCCCAGTGCACCGCCTCCGGTCTCGGTCAAAGCACGGTCGTGGGGATCGGGGCGGATCCGGTGCACGGTATCGGTTTTGTCGAGTGCATCGAACGCTTCTTGGCCGATGAGGGTACCGACGGCATCATTCTCATCGGCGAAATCGGGGGCAGCGAAGAGGAAAAGGCGGCCGAATTCCTCAAAGAGAATCGCCCCTCGAAGCCGGTGGTGGGCTTGGTTGCCGGGATCACGGCGCCGGAGGGCAGGCGGATGGGTCATGCCGGAGCGATCATCTCCGGCGGTCGAGGCAGTGCGCAAGGCAAGCTCGAAGCATTGCGCCTCGCCGGGGTGCATATTCCGGATTCCCCGGCGGATGTCGCCTCGGCGATGGCGAGGGCGCTAAAGGGTGGCTGAGGCCGGTGTCGGTATGAGGGCTGAGGATACTTAGTCTGATTCTTGGATTGATCCTTGGCCCATCAATCCGCTGATGGCGGTCGCCGCGACGATATCGTCCACGCTCGCACCGCGGGAAAGATCGCAAACGGGCTTGGCAAAACCCTGCAAGAAGGGGCCGATGGCCCGCATTCCACCCAAGCGCTCGCTCAATTTGTAGCCGATATTGCCAGCATCGAGATCGGGGAAAACGAGAATATTGGCTCGCCCGGCCACCGCCCGCTCATCGCCGAGATCTTCCTTTTCCAGCTTGATCCTCGCGACATCGGCAACGAGGGCGGTATCGACCTGCATCTCGCCGTCGATGGCAAGCCCGGGTGCGCGCTTTCGAGCCAGTTCGACCGCCTTTTGCACCTTTTCGACGCGGGCATGGCGGGCGCTCCCTTTGGTCGAGAACGAAAGCATCGCCACCCGCGGGGGAGCGTCGAGCAATTGCTTTGCACTTGCTGCCGAGGCGATGGCGATATCCGCGAGCTGTTCGGGATCGGGATCGATATTGACGGCGCAGTCGGCGAAGATCAAGGCTCGGGATCCTCGTGCATCGGGATTTTCGTCATCCTCGGGACGCCGCTGCGGGATCATCAAGAAAAAACTCGATGGGGTCGCGATCCCCTTCGCCATGCCGACGGTCATCAAACCCGCTTCGATGATGCGGGCGGTCGGCTGCTTCGCTCCCGCCACCAAGAGATCGGCGGCGCCTGCTTTGACCGCCATCGCCGCATAGTGAAGGGGTCTCGATAGGAATCGCATCGCCATACGCTCGTTCGCCCTCGGGCGTCCTTGGACATAGAGTGCGGCGTAGGCGTCCAGTATCGGACCCGGTGCGGGGAAGACGGATTCGATCCCGGTCAGGGAAAATCCCGCCGCTTGCGCCTCGTTTTCCAGTTTTTCTCGTTCTCCGACCAAAATCGGGTGGGCGATGCCTTCGTCGTGCAGCCTTTTCGCCGCTTCGAGGATGCGCCGATCATCGCCTTCTGGCAATATCACCCGCTGTCGATTTCGCTTCGATCGCTCGATGAGCCTTTCGATGGTATCCATGATTTTCAAATCCACTCCTTGGGTCTTCGTTCCTATCGATATCGAAAGTCGAAACGGCAAGGGACAAGGCGGCTGCGCACAAGGCTCGGCTTTCGTCGGATTTTGATATCTTCAAGTCAATATCGCATATCCAAGGGCCAAAAATCGTGAGCGACAACCCATCGAAGCACCCGGTGATCGAGGCCGACTATGTCATCGCCGGTGCCGGATCCGCAGGATGCGTCCTCGCCGCCCGCCTTAGCGAAGATCCGCAAAGACGCGTGATTTTGCTCGAAGCCGGCGGCGAGGATAGCAATCCTTGGATTCACGTTCCGGTCGGCTACTTCAAGACCATGCACAACCCCGCCACCGATTGGTGCTATCGCACGGAGCCCGAGGCGGCTTTGAACGGTCGCAGTCTCGATTGGCCGCGCGGCAAGGTGCTCGGGGGATCGAGCTCGATCAACGGATTGCTCTATGTGCGAGGTCAGGCGCAGGATTTCGATCATTGGCGACAACTCGGCAACCGGGGTTGGTCCTTCGAGGATGTATTGCCCTACTTCATCAAAGCCGAGGATCAAGAGCGCGGAGCGAGTTCATGGCACGGCGTCGGCGGGCCGCTGGCGATCAGCGATATGCGCACGAGGCGCGATGTCTGCGATGCCTTCATCGCCGGGGCGGAGGAAGTCGGCATCCCTCGCAATGACGATATCAATGCCGAGCGGCAAGAGGGTGCGGGATATTTCCAGCTGACGGCGCGTAAGGGTCGTCGCTGTAGCACCGCAAGGGGTTATCTGCGTCCGGCGCGTCGCCGCCCCAATTTACAGGTGATCACCGGCGCCCATGTCCATCGTATCGAGATCGAAGGCAAGCGGGCGGTCGGCGTGCGCTATTCCGTAGGCAATGAGATCCATATCGTTCGGGCGCGCGCCGAGGTGATCTTATGCGCCGGGGCGATCGGATCGCCGCAGATCTTGCAGCTTTCGGGGATCGGAGCGGCGCAGCTGCTAAGGGATCGCGGGATCGACATCGTGCACGATCTTCCCGGAGTGGGGGAGAATCTGCAAGATCACTTGCAGCTGCGCTCGGTCTACCGCTGCACTCGTCCGACGCTCAACGACGAGGTCAACAATCCGCTGCGCAAGATGATGATCGGCCTTCGCTATATCCTCGATCGAAGCGGCCCCATGAGCATGGGGGCCAGTCAGGTCTATGCCTTTGCCCGCACCCGCCTTGAACTCGATGCCCCGGATGTGCAATTCCATTTCCAGCCTTTGAGCGCCGACAAGCCGGGCGAGGGATTGCACCGCTTCTCGGCGTTCACCGCATCGGTTTGCCAGCTGCGTCCGGAAAGCCGAGGAAGCATTCGCATCAAGCACTCGGATCCCTTCGCCTATCCCGCGATCGAGCCGAATTATCTGGCGACGGATTTGGATCGGCAAACGGCCATCGCCGGGATTCGCTTGACGCGGGAGATCGTCGAAAGCGATGCGATGCGCCCTTTCGTCGAAGAGGAGTTGCTTCCCGGAGCGCAAGCGCGCACGGATGAGGAATTGCTGGCGGCGGCGCGGGATATCGCCCAGACGATCTATCACCCGGTCGGAACTTGTGCGATGGGACCGAAGACCGGGCCTTTGCCCGATCCGGTGGTGGACGAAGCGTTGCGGGTGCACGGGATGGGCGCCTTGCGCGTGGTGGATGCCTCGGTGATGCCGGTGATCACATCGGGCAATACCAATGCCCCGACGATCATGATCGCGGAAAAGGCTGCGGACATGATTCGCAGCCGATGAAAGGATCGCGCGGGATCGACGGTGATCCCGCGCGATCGACCCGCTTCGTCGGGTTCCTCTTCGTTCCCCAAGCCGCCGAAGACGCCTTCAATCCTTCATTTCGTCGAGCACGCGACGGGCGATGCGAAAACTCTCGATCCCCGCCGGGATGCCGCAGTAGATCGCGATCTGCTGCAGGACATCTTTGAGTTCTTCGCGGCTAAGACCGTTTCGAATCGCCCCCCGGAAATGGAGTTCGAATTCATGGCTGCGCCCCAAGGCCGCGAGCATGCCGAGATTGAGGATGCTGCGCTGTTTGCGGTCGAGATGAGGGCTACCCCAGACCTCGCCCCAGCAATATTCGTTGACGATCCGTTGGAAATCCCGATTGAAATCATCGGCGCTTTCCATCGCTCGCTCGACATGCTCGGCTCCGAGAACTTCTTTTCGAATGCCGAGCCCGGTCTCATGACGTTGTTCGTCCATCGGCGGATCTCCAAAAAAATCAAAAGGGTTCGAAAGGGATATCGATGACGGCATCGATCGACCTATCGGCACTTTGCGAGGGCGAAAGGGCGAAGGGCGCTCCTCGATCTCGTTCGTTATCCGTCTTCGCCGCTTATTACCAGTCGTTTCGTAGTTCGCGCAGTTTGAGGAAGACGGTTTCGGGATCCGGATTGTCCTTCATATCGGGGAAAGCCTCTCGCAATTTCTCGATGATGGCGGGGTTTTCCAAGCGAAAGAAGGTGTTGATTTCCCGCTCCAAAGCCATCGTGGAGACGAGGGCGTTTTCGGGCCCCTTGCTTTCGACCTCTTTCAGCAGATCCTTGGCTTTCGGATTATCCGGCTCCCGGTTCAGCGTGAATTTCAGATTGTTCTCCCAATAATCATGGCCGGGATAGATGCGGGTTTTTTCAGGTAGTTGCACGAGCTGACGGATAAAGGTTCGATAGAGCTCGCGCGGATGTCCTCCGTTATGACAATTGCCGGCCCCGGCATTGAACAGGGTATCGCCGCAAAAGAGCGCCGGAGGGTCGGTATGCGAAAAAAGGCAGATATGGCTCATCGTATGCCCCGGGGTATCGAGCGCCTGTAGTTCGATGCTGCGCCCGACATTGACCCGGTCCCCGGCTTTTAGTCCTCGATCCATATTCGGTATGCGATCCCTTGCGGCTTCGTGAGCGATGATCTTCGCCCCGGTGGCCTCGACCATCGCCGGATTCCCCCCGATATGATCCCGGTGCTCGTGGGTATTGAGCACTTGGGTGATCTCCCATCCCCGATCCTTGGCCAACGCCAAGCATTTGCGATGATCCAAGGGGTCGATGGCAAGCGCCTCCCCCGTTTCCGGGCAGGCGATCAGGTAGTTGAAATTGCGCCAGGCATTGGCGGTCCAGATCTGTTCGACAATCACGGGTTCGCTCCGAAAGATTCGATGCCAAGACAAGGTATGAGGGATCTGCGGCGCTCGGCGCCGATCATCGGCTTCGCCCTCGGCGAACGAAGCATTCCCTCATCGCCTAAGTCGATGCGAATTCAAGGGATAGGGTAAGGGCATACCGGGTATTTTAAGGGGTGATGATCTCTATCGGCGTCGATGATCGCCCGAGCATTCGCCCCGAGCAGTCGGTTCGCCATCGGAGGATTCCACCACTTCCTCGCCCGAAGGCGCTCTTTCGAGTGGTGTCATGGTCATCGAGAAGCGCTTGCGACTTCTTCGAATGCCGATCGTTCGAACGCCGATGCCTTCTTGCCCCCGCTCATTGCTTTTCGAGTTGGACCGATCGGTGGAAATCGCTATCATGGATAGCCGGAGGCGTTCGAAGCGCCCCGTCGGTCAATGGCATACAGGTATCGGTTATGAAAACACCCGTCGAAAGGGATATCGCCGACCCGGCGGATCGCGCAGGGGTTTGCATGGAGCCTTTCTCGCATTCCTATGGTGCCGGCGATCGCTCGCCCCGACGGCATGCGGCGGTATGCAAGCACGGGCGGGCCGACGCTTCGAAGACGGATAGGTTATGCGATGAGGAGCCCTTGCATCGTAGAAGCCTTTTTCGCTTCGTCGATCTTTTTGCGGGCGTGGGCGGGATAAGACTTCCTTTCGAGGAGATCGGAGGACGCTGCGTTTTCACGGCGGAGCGGGATCGCTTCAGCTGCCAAACCTACAAAGCCAACTTTCCCGAACCGATCGACAGCGATCATATCTTGGCCGGAGATATCAAGCCTTGGGCCGCCGACCCTTCGAGCATCCCCTCGCATGATGTGTTGTTGGCGGGTTTTCCTTGTCAGCCTTTTTCGATCGCAGGCGTCAGCAAAAAGAATGCACTCGGTCGCCCGCACGGATTCCTGTGCAAGACCCAAGGCACGCTCTTTTATGATTTGGCGAGGATCATCGATCACCATCGCCCCCCGGTTTTTTTATTGGAGAATGTAAAGAATCTCGAACGACACGATAAAGGCAAGACCTTCGCAACGATTATGCGTGTACTAAGCGTCGAACTCGGATATAGAGTTTTTCATAGAGTCATCGACTCCGCTCCATGGGTACCGCAAAGGCGAGAGCGTTTATTCATCGTCGGATTCGGCAATCACGACGTCGACTTCGATTTCGACGATCTCATCGTTCCCGATGGCGAAAGGCCGAGACTCGGCTCTATATTGGAAAGGGATGTCGACCCGAAATACACCTTGACCGAAAATATGTGGAATTATCTTCGATCCTATAAGGAGAAACATCAAAAAGCGGGAAACGGATTCGGTTATTCGCAGTTCGGACCCGACGATGTGGCGAGAACCCTTTCGGCTCGCTACTACAAAGACGGCTCCGAAATCCTGATCGAGCAAGAAGGCAATCGTCCGCGTCGATTGACTCCTCGCGAATGCGCCCGCCTCATGGGCTTTAGAAGAATCGATGGATCGGAGTGGACATTCCCCGTTTCCGATGCCCAGGCATATCGTCAAATGGGCAATGCCGTGGTTGTCCCGGTCGTGCGAGCGATCGCTCGACTCATTCGGCAGATCGTTTCCGAAAACCATCGAGTTCTTGGCGATCGCTTGTGAAGCCCTATCCGAGGTCAAGGCCGAGGATGACCCCGACGCGGCTTTGGATGGTTTCATCGCATTTTCTCTTGGCGTTCAAAATCGACGAAAATCGCGTATGGGCTATTCCTTGGAGAATCATATCAAGGCGGTATTGGATGCATACGATATCATTGACGAGCAGGGTGTGGGAACCGAGAACGATCATCGTCCCGATTTTTTATTTCCCGGTATCGATGCCTATCGCAAAGCATCCACAGGTGATTGTTGTTTGACCATGCTTGGCGCCAAATCCAGCTGCAAAGATCGTTGGCGGCAGGTATTGGCCGAGGCGAATAAAATACCTCGCAAACATTTATTGACACTGGAGCCGAGCATCAGCGAGCCCCAGACCGATCAAATGAAGGCATCGGGGCTTCAACTGGTGGTGCCGCAATCCATTCATGAGACTTATGCCGGTGCGCAACGGACTTGGTTATGGTCGGTGAGGGGCTTTCTATCGGAAGTGCTCGAAAGGCAAGAGCGCTATCGTTCAAGGGGATTATGAAGAGAAAAGTTATATGGATATTCTGAATCGATCGATGAGATCGCTTCGAATAGATATTCGATGTCTATGATGGATGCGCGCTATCGCTCGACCTTGGATCGATTCGGTGACCTGACGGGAGGCATCCCGGTGACGGCAAGGAAACCGCGAGTCTTTCGATAACTTCGATGTGCGGCAAGGGTGCTACAATCGGATTTTCGATGGTTCGATCTCATCGCCAACGCTTTTTTGCCTTTTCGACGGCCTCGCCGGTGTCGGCCAGAGCATCGCAAGCGATTTGCGGCGCGCAAAGCGCCCTAGACGATGATCGGCGAATGATTCCATAGAAAGTCTCCGGCGCTCTTGAATCGCAAGAGGCGAGACTTCGGCCAAAGGAAGAGCCCACGATGCAGACCATGGCCGCCGTTTTTGAGCACCGCCACAGTGTTTGTCCCCACGATTGTCCTTCCACCTGCGCCTTGGAGGTGGAGGTATTGGATAACCGTCGCATCGGCAAGGTCCGCGGAGCCAAGGACCATTCCTATACCGCCGGGGTGATCTGCAGCAAGGTGGCCCGCTATGCCGAGCGCATCCATCACCCGGATCGATTGACCGTTCCGCTTCGTCGCAAGGGGGATAAGGGACGGCGGGACAGTTTCGTTCCGATCGACTGGGAGGATGCCCTCGATATCGTGGCCGAGGAGCTGCTACGCATCGAGCGCAAAGACGGTTCCGAGGCGATCTGGCCCTACAACTACGCCGGCACCATGGGATTGGTGATGCGAGACGGGATCAACCGGCTGCGTCATGTCAAGGGTTATAGCGGTCAGCACTCGACGATCTGCGTTCCCTTGGCTTGGAACGGCTTCATCGCGGGCACCGGGCGCTTGGCCGGAAGCGATCCGCGCGAGATGGCGCGCTCCGATCTCGTGGTGATCTGGGGCACGAACGCGGCCTCGACCCAAGTCAATGTCATGACCCACGCTCTCGAAGCAAGGCGCGAGCGCAAGGCCCGCATCGTGGTCATCGATACCTACCGCAATGCGACCGCGAAACAGGCGGATCTCTTCGTTTGCCTTCGTCCGGGCACCGATGGCGCTTTGGCGTGCGCGGTGATGCACGTTCTCTTTCGCGATGGCCACGCCGACCGCGAATACCTCGCCCGCCATACGGATTGCCCCGCCGATCTCGAGAGGCATCTGGCAAGTCGCACCCCGAAATGGGCGCAGTCGATTACCGGGGTGCCGGCGCAGACCATCGAGGAGATGGCGCGGATGATCGGCACCGTTCCCCGCACCTACCTGCGCTTGGGCTACGGTTTTTCTCGCCAGCGCAACGGAGCGGTCAACATGCATGCGGCGGCTTCGATCGCCGCCGTCACCGGTGCTTGGCGGCACGAAGGTGGCGGGGCCTTCCATAGCAACGGGGCCATCTATCACTGGGATAAAACCATGATCGAGGGGCTCGATGCCCTCGATCCCTCGATCCGGGTGCTCGATCAATCACGGATCGGGGCGGTATTGGAGGGCGATAGGCAAGATATTGCCGACGGTCCCCAAGTCAAGGGGCTTTTGATCCAAGGTACGAATCCGATGATGGTCGCCCCGGAATACGAGCGGGTGCGTCGGGGATTCGCCAGAGGCGATCTCTTCGTCTGCGTGCACGAGCAGTTCATGACCGAAACCGCCGCCGTTGCGGATATCGTCCTGCCGGCGACGATGTTCATGGAGCATGACGATCTCTATCAGGCGGGAGGACAACAACATATCCTGCTGGGCCCGAAGTTGATCGACCCCCCTGCGGGTTGTCGCAGCAATCACGAAGTGGTTTGCGCGCTCGCCCGGCGCTTGGGGGCCGAGCATCCGGGTTTTTCGATGACCCCGCGCGCGCTGATCGACCATACTTTGGGAGCCTCGGGCTGGGGGAGTATCGAGGGTCTCGAAGCCGATCGTTGGATCGACTGCCAACCACCCTTCGAACAGGCGCATTACATCGACGGTTTCGGCCATCCGGATGGAAAATTCCGTTTCGCCCCTAACTGGGCGGAGTTCGAACCGCAAGGTTTCATCGATCGAGCATTGCTGGAATCGATGCCCCGTCTTCCCGATCATTGGGAGGTGATCGAAGAGGCCACCGACGAGATGCCATTTCGTTTGGTCACCGCCCCCTCCCGGCACTATCTCAACTCGACATTCACTCAAAGCCCGAGTTCGATTCGCCGCGAAAGCCATCCCAAGGTGATGATGCATCCCGACGATGCGAGGGATCTCGGGGTCGATGAAGGGGATCGGGTGCTCATCGGGAATCGCCGCGGCAATCTCGTCATTCGTATCGAACCCTTCGAAGGCTTGCAAAGGGGCGTGGTGGTGATCGAGGGGTTATGGCCCAACGAGGCTTTCGAAGAGGGCAAGGGGGTCAACGTGCTCACCGGAGCGGATGCCGCAGCTCCGACCGGCGGTTGCGCGTTTCACGATAATCGGGTTTGGATTCGGGCGCAGTAGACGCTCCCCTTTTTTCGCATTCGAAACACGGCAGCATCGACAAACCCGCCCGGCGAATTCACTCGCACGGATCGATCGAAGAGGAAATCAATGAATACGATGTCGTCGCCCCGCATCGCTGGGTTGTTGCGCGCCGCCGTGGGGTCCGTCGGAAATCGGATATCGGCGCTTTTCAGGGATCGAGTGGTCATCGCCTTCGTCCTCGCCATGCTGGTGGTGGCGCTATACGATATTCGCAACGATACCCGACAGGCCTTCGAGAGCCTCGTCTTCGTCGTCGATGCGCTGGTCGGTATCGCCCCCTTCTTGTTGTTGGCGGTGGTCATCTCCGCTTTCGCCTCCGCCAGCGGTGCGGATCGTCTGATCGCTCGGGCTTTTTCCGGAAGTCCGGGGCGGACGGTGCTCCTCGCCTCGTTGATGGGGGCCCTTTCCCCTTTTTGCTCTTGCGGGGTGATTCCGCTGATCGCCGCCATGCTTCGGGCCGGGGTGCCGCTGGCACCGGTGATGGCCTTTTGGCTGGCATCGCCGGTCATGGATCCGGAGATGTTCGTGCTCACCGTTGCCGGGGTGGGCTCGGGGTTTGCCGTCGCCAAGACGCTGGCGGGGGTCGTGCTGGGTTTGCTGGGCGGCTTTGCGGTGCTGGCGATCGAACGCGCCGGAGGTTTGCGCGATCCCTTGGCCGGAGCGGCGAAGGGATGCTGCGGATCCCAATCCTTCGTTCCCGGATCGGCCATCGATGTGCACTGGCGTGTATGGAGTGATCCCGCACGTCGCGAGCGTTTCTTGCAAGATGCGCTGAAAACCGGCTTGTTTTTGGGTAAGTGGCTATCCGTGGCTTTCTTGGCCGAGAGTTTGATGTTGGCGTGGCTGCCTGCGGAATCGGTGGCGCAAGCGGTCGGCGGAGAGGGTCCGTTGACCATCGCCTTGGCCGCGGTGGTCGGAGCCCCCGCTTATCTCAACGGCTATGCCGGGATCCCGTTGATTTCCGGTTTGATCGAAATGGGGATGTCCGGCGGAGCGGCTTTGGCTTTCGCCACATCCGGAGCGGTCTCGTCGATACCGGCGGCGATCGCGGTATGGGCCTTGGTGCGACGCAGCGTCTTCGGGCTCTATATCGGATTGGGCTTGGGGGGTGCGATCCTCTCGGGCTATGCCTATCAACTGCTCGGGGCGCCGATCTAGCCGGTTTTTATCGCACCCGAGAGCGCAGGCTTATCAACGATCGGGCTTATCGAAGCCGATAGTATCGACGGTGGATATATAAAAACAACGAAGCCGCCTTCGATCTTCGATCGAAGGCGGCTTGGCTTGTTATCGATTCCCGCCCGTCGACGATAGGCGGACGATGAGGCCGATATCAAGAAGCGTTTTTTCTTGTCATCAGCCGCTTTGGACGATCTTCCAATCCCCGTTGCTGTCTCGGCAGGCGGTTCCGTAGGCTTGCTCTTCTCGATTGCCGATGGTCACCGTGTGATTGTATTCACGGCAGGTCATGCCTCGGTTGTCCTTGCCTTGGCGCACGACCCTCACCCGCCCTTGAGCGGCGCCGCCGGTGTTATTCGGATTCTCCCAAGTGATCGACCTTCCTCCCACCCGCGCGGTATCGAGGGCTTGGCGGGTGGCTCGGTCCGCTTGGCGACGCGAATTCGCATCCAAAGAGCTCCCGATCTCGCGGCCGATGCTCGCTCCGATCACCGCTCCCAAGGCCGTGGCCGCGGTATTGCCGCTTCCCTTGCCGAACTGATTGCCGATCACCGCTCCGGCGACCCCGCCCAAGAGTGTGCCCGTGGTCTCGTTTTGGGTCATATTGCAGCCGGAAAGCGAAACGATCCCCGATACCGCCAGCACCGCGATTAGCCGGCGGCGCGAAAAAATGCGATAAAACATCACGATTCTCCTTGATGGATATTGGCGAAATGAAAAGCGGCGAACACGGAAAAAAGCGAGGCGATAGATAGATTCGTCGATGTTCGAAGTTAGGGGATTGGGTTCGAAAGCGCATCGCTTCGAGCGTTTTTTCTTTGACGTTTCGGTCCGATAAAAGTATATCCCGATATTCGATGGCCGCCGATGTTTTTTCCGATGAGAGCACCGCCGAAAAACCGAAGATGCGGCGTCGAGCCTCGATCCATGGCGGATATCGGGTCTTGCACACAAGATCGATCAGGTGGGTTTGGGCTTGCGTTCGATACTTTGCTGGCGATTCCACATACGGGCGTAGACCTCGTTCTTGGCCAGCAGGACATCGTGTCGACCGCGCTCCAAGATCCCTCCTTTTCCGATCACGAGGATTTCGTCGGCATCCACCACCGTCGAGAGGCGGTGGGCGATGCAAAGGGTGGTGCGGCCCTTGGAGAGTTCTTGCAGATTATGCTGAATGTCGCGCTCGGTGGCCGAATCGAGCGCCGATGTCGCCTCGTCGAGGATCAAGATGGCGGGATCTTTCAAAATGGTGCGCGCGATCGACACCCGCTGTTTTTCTCCCCCCGAGAGTTTCAATCCGCGTTCGCCGACCATCGTCGAGTAGCCATCGGGGGTGCCGACGATGAAATCGTGGATGCGGGCGAGCCGCGCTGCGCGCTCGACCTCCGCCGGGGTCGCCGAGGGTCGTCCGTAGGCGATGTTGTAGTAGATGGTGTCGTTGAAGAGCACCGTGTCCTGGGGGACGATGCCCAGTGCCGCCCGCAGGCTTTTTTGTGTCACCTCGCGCACATCCTGATCGTTGATGCGCACCGACCCTTCGTCGGTGTCATAGAAGCGAAAGATCAGGCGACTCACGGTCGATTTTCCCGAGCCGGAAGCCCCGACGATGGCCAGGGTTCGACCCGGGGCGATCTCGAAACTCAAATTGCGCAGGATGGGTCGCCGGGCGTCGTAGCCGAAAGAGACACCGTCGAATTCAACTTTTCCGCTACCGTGGTCGATGATCAGATCCAGGGCATCGGGGGTGTCCTTGATATCCGCGCTCGCATCGAGCAAGGTGAACATCTTTTCGATGTCGATCAGCGATTGCTTGATCTCCCGGTAGACGAATCCGAAGAAATTCAGTGGCTGGTAGAGTTGCATCAGGTAGGTCATCGCCATCACGAATCCGCCGATGGTCAAGGTGCCGTCGACGATGCCGAATGCACAGATCAGCATCACCACCGCCATCCCGATGGCGATGATCGCCGCTTGACCGACATTGAGCAGCGAAAGCGATGTCTGATTCATCACCGCCGCTTTTTCGTAGGCACACAGAGCCTCGTCGAGGCGACGGGCCTCGTGCTCCTCGTTGCCGGAATATTTGACGGTCTCGAAATTGAGCAGGCTGTCGATGGCCTTGGTATTGGCCCGCTCGTCCTCGCGATTCATGCGCCTGCGAAACTTGATGCGCCACTCCGTCACCATGAAGGTGTAGATGACATAGAGGATGACGGTCAGGGCCGTCATGGTCGCGATCACCCAATCCAGAGCCACCCAAAGTATGATGAAGACCAGCAAGAGCTCGAGCGGAGTGGGAATGATGGTGAACAGGCTCATGCGCAAGAGGGTTTCTATCGATCGCGTGCCGCGCTCGATGACCCGGGAAAGGCCGCCGGTCTGACGGTCGAGATGAAAGCGCAAGGATAGGGAGTGCAGGTGACGAAAGACCTCCAACGAGACGGTGCGCGCCGCCCGTTCGGAGACATTGATGAAGATGGCGTCTCGACCCTCGTTGAAGATCGAGGAGAGCATCCGGGCTCCGGCGTATGCGAGGATCAGCCCCACCGGGACCGCGATCACGGCATTCGTCGCCTCGTCGGGAGCGAGTTGATCGACCACCCATCCGTAGATCGTCGGTACGATGACCAACGCCACCTTCGAAGCCACCAGCAAAATGACGGAGAGCACCACTCGGGCGCGCAAGGTCGGGGCGTCGGCGGGCCATAGATAAGGGAGCAGCATGCGAATGGCGTACCAACCGCCCTTTATTTTTTCCTCTTCGGTGGAGGCGTCGGATGGCCTTCTCATCTGTTTCTCATCATGATGTTCTCGATCGCGCGCCGGGCGGCGAAAGGCCGGGCGGCGAGAAAGGGCTCGGGATCGGCCGAGTTCGTATTCGATCCGATGGTTCGGCGAAATGCGGCGGCCTTGGAAATGGCCGGCACCGGCCAAGATCCGCCGCTTGCGATCCATCGATCGAGATCGAAGCGCAAATGACGATTCGGCGTTGAAAATCCCGCATCGAAGACGACCGCCGCCGATGTCCGGATCGACCGTTGCCGAAAGCCCCGCCGCCTCTCGCCCCCGAGATGCCGCCAGCCTGATCGTGGTGCGCACCGGGGCGGACGGCGAAAGCGAGTGCCTGATGGGGCGTCGGCGTCGGTCGGCGCGCTTCCTTCCCGGATATTTCGTCTTCCCCGGCGGATCGGTGGAAAAGGCGGATTTCCGCGCGCGCTCGGCTTCGATCCTCGATCCTTCATCGATATGGGCGATGGGGGTCGGTGATCGCCGCTCGCGCGCCGAAGCCCTGGCGATGGCCGCGGTGCGCGAGACATGGGAAGAGACCGGCGTGTTGATCGCCGAGCCCGGCGATGTCGGTTCCGCCCCCGGTCCCGCCTTCGACGAGATGCGGCGACTGAACCTCGCCCCCGCTTTGGGGCGGCTTGTCTACCTCGGCCGAGCCATCACTCCGACATTCAGCGCGATCCGCTTCCACGCTCGCTTTTTCCTTGTGAGAATCGATGCCGAGAGCGACCCTGCAGGCGCTCTTTCCGCCGATCCCGGGGATTTATGCAAAGACGGAGAGCTCGAATGCCTCTCGTGGGTTCGGCTGTCCCGTGTAAGCGATCTCGAAACCATTCGGGTGACCCGCTTCATGACGACCTTCGCCGCCCGCATCATCGACGAAGGGCTCGCATCGCACCCCTATCCGGTTCTCTACGGCCGCGCTTCGAAGCGCTTGGTGCGCTACTTGCGAGAGGGAGACGCTTCGGTGATCGAGTCCTTCGCTGCGAGGGTGTAGCGGGAGTCGAGCGATACGGGATCGGGAGCGCTCACCATGCCTTGTTCGATCAGATGGATAATCGAGGCCAGTACCGACCGCTCGGCGGCCCGATGCATGGCGACGGGCAATTCGCGATAGATATCCCGGACCATCTCGGGGATCGTGTCGATGCCTCGGTGCAGGCAATCCACGATCTCCCTTTCGCGCCGCTGCCGGTGATGGATGAGGGTCTCGATACGGGCCTTGGGATCGCGTATCGGATCTCCGTGAGTCGGCCAGTATATTCGGTCGTCCTCTTCGAGCAGGCGCTCGAGGCTTGCGATATACGCTCCCATATCGCCGTCCGGCGGGGAGACGATGGTGGTCGACCAGCCCATCACATGATCCCCGCAAAAAAGGGTGCCGCCATCCTCGGCACCTTCCTCGGCACCTTCGCATAGACGATAGCAGACGTGATTGGATGTATGGCCGGGGGTATGGAGGCATTGGATGACGAAGTCGCCGCCGGTGATGATATCCCCGTCCCGCACCTCGATATCCGGCGTGAAATCGAAATCCGCTCCTTCTTCTTGGCTGCCTGCGATCTTCGCTCTTACCCGATCCTTGCGATGCTCTCTCCCCGATCCGTGGGGTCCGAAGCCGTAGGTGGGTGCATCGCAGAAGTCTTTCAACCCGGCGCAGCCCGGGGAGTGGTCGAGGTGGGTATGGGTGATGAGGATGTGGGTGATGGTCTCGTTTCGAAGTCCTCGCACCAAGGCTTCGATATGGGCGGGGATCGCAGGCCCGGGGTCGATAACCGCGACATTCCCCTTCCCGATGACAAAGGTTCCGGTACCGTACAATGTGAAAGGCCCGGGATTGGGGGCGAGCAGCCGCCGTATTCCGGGGCCGACCTTGCGCAAGATCCCGTACTCGCAATCCGTCTTTTTCTTCGAGGGCATCTGACCTTTTTACCTGTGGCCTGGTTCTCGGTCGTCGAAGCCAGCGTCGATCGAGATCGGCGGGGCGATGTCGATCGAGATCGAGGCCTTATCGATCGGTATCGTTATCGCCCGGTATTGTACGGGGCGGGATTGAATCGAAAAGAGTCCTTCGTGTCTTTTTGCGACAATATCGCATCGCCGACCCCCGGGTTGCAGCGCTCTTCGCTTCGAAGCCACTTGGCCTTTGTCCAAGATTTATTCGCCGTCGGCTCGCAGCGAGATCGATTATCGCTACCAAAGGGCGAATCATGACCACGAACGCCAAGCGTCTTTGCGTATTTTGCGGGAATCAGGCAGGTCTTTCCCCGACTTGGATCGAGGCCGCAACGACCTTGGGGCGAGCCATCGCCCACCACCGCATCGAGCTCGTCTACGGGGGTGGCGGACAAGGCATGATGGGAGCGGTGGCCGATGCCGCCCTCGAAGCGAAGGGACGGGTGATCGGCGTCATCCCCAGCGATCTTTTTGCGCACGAGAGCCTGCACCGGGGTATCGACGAGGTATGCGAGGTCGAAACCATGCGAGAGCGCAAAAGCCTGATGATGGATCTCTCGGATGGATTCATCGTCCTGCCCGGCGGAGTGGGGACCATGGACGAGCTCTTCGAGATATGGGCTCTGGCTCGGATCGGCATCCATTCCAAGCCGACCGTGTTGCTCAATATCGAGGGTTATTACGATTCGCTGGTCGATTTTCTGGATACGATGACCGCCTCCGCCTATATCGGCGCGGACGATCGCGCCTATTTGCAGGTGGAAAAGCAGCCCGAGGCGGCGCTCGCTCGGCTGTCGGCGGTGATCGAAGGCCGAGCGAGGGATTGAAAAGCGAAGGCATTGCGCCGATGTATCGACAGTCGATGTATCGATCGGATGTATCGATATGGATGAGCGGCGGCCCGATGAGCACGGACCCGATGAAAGGAGTGAAGACGATGATCGTTCAAGAGCGTTTGCGCCGGAAAATCGAGACCGCGCTTCATCCGATGCATTTGGAGGTGATCAACGAGAGCGACGGGCATAATGTCCCGCCGGGCTCCGAGACCCATTTCAAGGTGGTGGTGGTTTGCCGGGCCTTCACCGGGAAGCCGCGCATCGCCCAGCATCGGATGGTCTTCCAAGCGGTGAAAGAGGAGATGGAATCCGGGGTCCATGCCTTGGCTTTGCACACCTACAGCGAGGATGCATGGGCCAAAGCCCTCGTTCCGGATTCACCTCGATGCCTCGGGGGCAAGGCTCGGGAAAGCGAGCCCCTCCCGTCCTAGTCGAGATCCACCGATAAAAGGGCTTCGATAGCGCTCGTGGATGTCGATGAATCGACCGATCGATCGACGATCGAGCCGATCGAGCCGATGATCCAGTGATCCAATCAGCGATGAACCGCATTCTTCTTTTTCTGTTCGGCGTCTTGGCGGGGCCGATGACGGCCTTCGTGTCGATGAGCGTTTTGGCGAACGCCGAGAGTTCGGTTGGAACGATCGACGGGGATACCATGGAAATCAAGCGAAGTCCCGAGGACTTGCGCGAATATCGGGCTTTGTCGCTCGCCAACGGTTTGAGGGCGGTGGTGGTGCACGATCCGGGAAGCGAAAAGGCCGCGGCCGCGCTTTCGGTGGGGGTCGGCAGCACCGACGATCCTCCCTCGCGTCAGGGGCTGGCGCATTTTCTCGAGCACATGCTCTTCCTCGGCACGGAAAAATACCCGGATGCCGGGGAATACGGGCGTTTCATCTCCGAGCACGGCGGCTCGCATAACGCCTCCACATCGCCGGATCGCACCGACTACCACTTCAGCGTCGAGGCCTCGAGCTTGGAAGGAGCGATGGATCGCTTCGCTCAAATGTTCATCGCCCCTCGCCTCGATCCCGAGTATGTCGATAGCGAACGCCAAGTGGTGCATTCCGAATTCATCGCCGGTCTGCGCAATGATGCTCGACGCTATCTCTCCGCTTGGAAGCAGACCTTGCACCCCAGTCACCCATGGAAAGCCTTTGCCACCGGCAATGCCACGACCTTGGCGGATCGTCCCGATTCGACTATCGAAGACGAACTCAAGGCTTTCTTCGATCGCCATTATTCGGCGCATCGCATGACCCTTGCGGTGGTCGGTAGCCGTTCCTTGGATGAGTTGGAGGCGATGGTGAGGGAAAAGTTTTCATCCCTGCCGCGCCGTCCCGGCGAATCCCTTCGCATCACCGCTCCCCTTCATCGAGAGGGACTGCTGCCCGCCCGCCTCGATATGCAACCGATCCGCGAATCTCGCACGCTCTCCCTTTCCTTCGTCATCGACTCATTGCAGCCCGCTTATGCGACCAAGCCCCTCGCCCTGTCCTCCCATCTGCTTTCTCGCCGAGGCCGAGGGAGTCTGATCGAGTTCTTGAAGGCCAAGGGTTGGGCACTGTCTTTGAGCGCCAGGACCGGCATCGACCACGCCGATTTCGCCACCTTCGATATCACGGTGCAGCTGAGCGAGGCGGGGCTTTCGAATGCGGACGATATCGTCGAGGCGATTTTTGCGAAGATCGACCTGATCCGCAAAGAGGGGATCGAGGAGCGCCATTACGAGGAGATCGCCCTCCAACCGCGCCTGGCCTTCCTTCATATCGAAAAAACCGAGGCGAGTCATCTGGCGAGGGTCTTGGCATCGTCCTTGCGCCGCTACCCCACCGAGGAGTTGATATCCGCCCGCTATCGCTTCGACGGCCTCGACGCCGATCTGGAAAGAGCCTATCTCGATACGATGGTCCCCGAGCGAGCCTTGATCACGATCGTGGCCAACGATGTGGAGGTCGATTCCACTGCACCTTATTACGAGACTCCCTATCGATTGCATCCGATCGAGCCCGCTCTTGTCGAACGTTGGCGCAAAGCCAAGGCCGAGGACAACGCCGACTATTCTTTTTCCCTGCCCGAGAGGAATCCCTATCTGCCTGAGGATCTCGATCTGATCGAACCTGCGCCCTCGTCCTCGCCTTTTCCCGAAAAGATCATATCTCGTCCCGGTTTTTCGCTTTGGTATCGGGCCGATGCGGAATTCAAAAAGCCCAAGGCCTATTTCCTCCTCTCCTATCGTTCTCCTTTGAGCGCGGCCACCCCTCGCAATGCCCTGTTGACGGAGTTGTTGACCTATATGGCCGAGGAGAGTCTCGATGATATTTCCCGGCAGATCGCATTGGCCGGACAGTACCGCTCCATCGGTGCCCACTCCCGCGGTATCGAGGCGCGAATATACGGCTGGAGCGATAAACAGCTTCCCTTGATCGAGCGGGTCATCCTCGCCTTGCGCGATCCGGAACTCGATGCTGCGACCTTCGAAAGGGAGAAAAAAGACCTCGCTCGGCGCTTGCGCAATGTCCCCGAGAACCCTCCTTTCAGGCGGGCTTCGGGGAGGCTTCCCGTTTTGCTCTCGGAGCCGGGTTGGTCGCACGAGGTCTTGCTTTCTGCTTTGGAAACCATCGATCTCGATGATCTTCGGGCCTTCGTCGACGATTTCTTCGCCCATGGCGAGCTCATGGCCTTCGCCTTCGGCAATATCGATGGCGAGCGCACCTTGGCATTTGCGAAGATGCTCGAAGAGAAGTTGCTGGCATCGACGAAACCCCTTTTCGTCCCCCCGTTGCGGGTGGTGGATATTCAGCCGGGGCAGCGTTTCGTGCATCGCTTGGAGAGCGAGCATGAGGATCATGCGCTGGCGCTTTATCGTCAGGCGGCGAGCGCGGATATCGAGGAATGGGCCAAGGTGTCGATGATCGCCCAGCTCGCCAAGGAGCGTTTTTACTTCGAACTGCGTACCGAGCGCGAGATCGGCTATGTGGTCTCGTTATACCAAAGACCGGTGATCGATATCCCGGGGCTCGTTTTCGTGGTCCAATCGCCCGTTGCCGCCCCCGATCGACTCTTCGATGAGATACAAGATTTCATCGCACGCTTCGATGAGCGATTGGAAGCGATGCCCGACGATCTCTTGGAGCGTCATCGCAATACGCTCGTCGATGCGTTGCGCGAACCCGATAAGCGCATGTCCCACCGCGCCGATCGCTTCTGGCGCTCTTTGAATCGCCCGGGCGAGCCGCTTTTCGATCGTCGAGAGAGAATCGCGCAGGCGGTATCGGCGGTGACCAAAGCGGATATCGTCTCCGCTTGGCGAAGGATCGTTGGCGATTCGAAGAGTGCCCGCTCCCTTGCGGTGGTCGTCTCGAAGATGGCCATCGATGAGAATTCTCCCCTCGCATCAAGGACCGAGATCGACGATACCCTCGTCCTCGATCCCTCGAGGCGCTATTTCGAACGCTGAAAAAGCGAAAGGATCGAAAAGATCGGTCGATCGTCATCCGATCATCCGAGTTGATCCCGATCGAAGCAAGATGAATCGAATCGCGCAAGAAACGGGTGGTCGTTCGAACCCTCGATGCCGGACAATCCCTCCTTGGATAACGTGTTCTCGGGATCGATATCCCGAGATCGTGCCCTCAAGGATGGTTTTTCAGCAGGAGGAATGAACGATGATGATGTCGTCGCCGACCTTGGCGATCGCTCCCTCTTTTCGCTTCGAATCTCAAGGGTTCACCAAAGCCACCGGATCCATCCTGCGCAAAGAGGACGAAGCGCGCTTGACGAGCGTATTGGAGTGGCTGGCGAGGAATTTCGAGCGCCAGCCATCGCTGGCTCTTGCTGCGGATCGGGTGCATCTGAGCCAGTATCACTTTCAGCGTCTTTTTCGGCGGGCGGTGGGGCTCAGCCCGAAAAAATACATTCAGTTCCTGACCTTGGCTCGGGCTCGCACCTTGCTCGATCGCTCCTGCAGCGTACTCGATGCCGCGATGGAGTCCGGTCTTTCCGGTCCGAGTCGGTTGCACGATCTCTTCATCCGCATGGAGGCGATGACCCCGGGGGAATATAAATCTCGAGGCCAAGGGCTCGTCGTTCGTTATGGCATGCATCCCTCGCCCTTCGGGGTGTGCATCGTGCTGCGCACCGATCGAGGGATCTGCGGCTTGGGCTTTGCCGATCGGGGAAGCGAAAAAGAGGTCTTGGCCGATCTTTCCTGCGGATTGGAGTCGGCCTGTTTTCGAAAGGATGCGTCGGTGGCGGCCGAAGTCGTTCGCACGATCTTCGGGGAGGCCGGCGGCGATATCGCTTTATGCCTTCGTGCCACTCCTTTTCGCATCAAGGTTTGGGAGGCGTTATTGGCGATCCCTCCCGGCTGCATCGTCACCTACGGCGATCTGGCGCGAAAGATCCGATCCCCTCGCTCGTCGAGGGCCGTCGGCAATGCGGTCGCCGCCAATCCGATCGCATGGCTGATTCCCTGCCATCGGGTCATCCTCTCATCGGGGGTGTTGGGCCACTATCGCTGGGGACGAGGCCGCAAATTGGCGATGCTCAGCCTCGAAACCGGTTTGGAGGATATCGAATCTTGATGGGCTCGATCGGCGCCCTCGAGGATCGGCTCATCCTCGATCTCTCCTTCGAGGATCGACAAGCCGGATAAAGAAGATCGGCGAGGATCGCCTTTCAAAGCGATCGATCGATGAATATCGCCGAAGCCTTCGCATCGAACATCGATGGATGATCTCGCCCATCCCATCGATCCCCATCGTTTCGACGCCTTGCATCGGCGCTCGGATGATTTCGATCGCCAAGACTCTTTATGTATACTTTTTACCTTTTATCGCCCGAAGGAGAAAAGGGCATCGGCTCGTTCGGGGTCAATTTCGAATGCCTGCCTCGGCCTTCGGAAAAAGCAAGAACGAGCGATCGAACGAGCGGCGGCGCATCGTCGGTGCAGTGGATAAAGGAATCGCAAAGATGAGCGAGAGAACGAAACCCGAGCGGATCAAGCATCTGCTGGATTGGAAGTTTTGGAGTCGACAAGACATTCGCGCCTTGCTCGATCTGGCCCTTCGGATCAAGCAAGATCGACGCGAGTTCGAAGATCGTTTGCACGCCCGCACCTTGGTGATGCTGTTTCAAAAGACATCCACCCGGACTCGGGTTTCCTTCGAAGCGGGCATGACCGCTCTTGGCGGCCATGCCATCCATCTCGATTGGCGAGCATCGAATTTCACCTTGGGCGATATTCGATCCGAAGCCCGCTATCTTTCGCGCAACTGCGCCTTCATCATGGCGAGGGTGCGAGATCATGCCGATGTGCGATCGATGACCGAGGTGGCGACGGTGCCGGTGATCAACGGTTGTTGCAATCTCTATCACCCCTGTCAGGCCTTGGCCGATGTACTGACCATCGCCGAGGATCGAGGCGGGGATCCGAGCGGCGCTCGCCTCGTCTATATCGGGGTCTATAACAATGTGGTCAATTCCCTGGTCTCGATTTGCGAGGCCTTCGATATCCATCTCACCTTGGTATGTCCCCTAAGGGACGATTCGGTGATCGATCAGCAAAGCCGCCGACGCCTGCTCGATAAAGGGCTGCTGAAAGAGAGCCTCGATGCGAAGGAGTCCTTGAACGGGGCACATTATGTCTATACCGACACATGGTTGGATATGGAGTTTTTCAACGATCCCGCTTATGCCGATGAAAAGGAAAGGCGCATTTCCCTGATGCTCCCCTACCAGATCAACTCGGATCTTCTGGCCGGAAGCCAAGCGAAGGTGATGCACGATATGCCGATGCATCTTGGCTATGAGATCACCGAAGAGGTGGCGAACGGCGAGCGTTCGATCATTTACGAGCAGTCGGAAAATCGCCTTCATGCCCAGAACGCGATCTTGATCGACCTTTCCTAGACCCTGCGGCGCTTCGATATCTCGAAAGGGCGATCATCGGCAGCGCTACTTCGAAGGAGACTCGCTTTTTTTGCGAGATCATTCGATCCGTCGCTCGCCATCGAAAAGCGAGCCATGAAAACGAGTCATAAAAGCAAGTCATAAAAAAAGGAGGCGCGATGGCACCTCCTTGTTCTTACGGCTCTTTTTTCGGCTCATCAATCCTATCGAATCGGCGGCCCGCCTTTATCAGTGATTGCGGCTCGCCTTGACCTCCAAGCGACGGCGATGCAATACCCATTCGGTATAGCCGTTGGGTTGTTTGCGGCCGTCGAAGACGAGTTCGAGGGCGGCTTGGAATTCGATGCTGGATGCGGGGTCTTCCGCCATCGGACGATATGCCGGATCCCCTTCATTTTGCCGATCCACGATCACCGCCATCCGCTCGAAAGCGGATCTCACCTGCGCCTCGTCGACGATACCGTGATGCAGCCAGTTAGCGATATGCTGGCTCGAGATACGCAGCGTGGCGCGATCCTCCATCAGGCCGATATTGTTGATATCGGGCACCTTGGAGCAGCCGATCCCCTGTCCGACCCAGCGGGAGACATAGCCGAGGATCCCTTGAACGTTATTGTCGAGTTCTTGTCGGATTTCCGCATCCGATAGGGTTTCGCCCTCGTCGAGCAAGGGGATGGCGAGGATATCGTCCAGCGTCGCTCGGGGCCATGCGGCGGCGATCTCCTTTTGCCGGGCGATCACGCTCACGAGGTGATAGTGCGTGGCGTGCAAGGTGGCGGCGGTGGGCGAGGGCACCCAAGCGGTATTCGCCCCGGCTTGCGGATGGGCGATTTTCTCTTCCATCATCGCCGCCATGGCATCCGGAGCGGCCCACATCCCCTTGCCGATCTGGGCTTTGCCGAAAAGCCCCTCTCGAAGACCGATATCGACATTCCAATCCTCGTAGGCGCCGATCCATCGGGCCGCCTTCATGCGAGTTTTGGGGATGACCGCCCCGGCTTCCATCGAGGTATGGATCTCGTCCCCGGTGCGATCGAGGAATCCGGTGTTGATGAAGCAAACGCGACTCGTTCCATCTCGGCGGGCGGCGGCGATGCACGCCCCCAAGTTGACGGTCGTGCGTCTCTCCTCGTCCATGATGCCGATCTTGATGCAGCCTTGAGGTAAGTCCAAGGCCTTTTCGACCCTTTCGAAAAGGTCGACGGTGAAGGCGACTTCCTCCGGTCCGTGGAGCTTCGGTTTGACGATATAGATATTCCCCTCGCGGCTATTGGCGAATGCCGGATCGCTACGATAGAGATCGTTGCGGGCGGCGAAGGCGGTCACCATCGCATCGAGAAAGCCCTCGGGAATCGCCTGCCCCTTACTATCGAGCACGGCGTCGGTATACATGTGCAGGCCGACATTGCGCACCAGCATCAGGCTTCGTCCGGGTAAGGTGATCGCCTCCTTGGCCGGACCGAGCCAAGTTCGATCCGGATTCAGCCGCCGCTCGACGGTCCGTCCCTCCTTTTCGAAGGTCGCATCGAGCGTTCCTTTCATCAAGTTCAGCCAGTTGCGGTAGATGCCGGTCTTGTCATGCGCATCCACCGCGCACACCGCATCTTCGCAATCCTGGATGGCGGTGATCGCCGATTCGAGCACGATATCCTTGATCCCCGCCGAGCTCAGCCTCCCCGCCGGATGCTCTGCCTCGATATGCAGCTCGATATGCAATCCATGATTGCGAAAGAGCAGGGCTTCGGGGGCATCGGGTCCATCCCCTTCGCGGTAGCCGACCCATTGACCGCCCTCGCCCAAGGTGGTTCGGCTTCCGTCATCGAGCCTTATTTCCAGCGATGCCGGGCCTTGATCCGCAGATGACGAGACGGTGTAGGCGCATACTTGTGCGTGCGATCCCGACTCGAGCGGCAAGGCGCGATCCAAGAAACGGCAAGTCCAAGCGATCACCTCTTTGCCTCTTGCCGGATCGAATCCACCGCTGCCGCTCTGCCCCGAGCGGGGAATGACATCGCTCCCGTAAAGCGCATCGTAGAGGCTGCCCCAACGAGCGTTGGCGGCGTTGAGCGCATAGCGGGCATTGTCGACGGGGACGACCAGCTGCGGACCGGGAAAGCGCGCGATTTCGCTCCAAGACGCTCCGCCGGCGTCGCCCTTCGCATCAATGCCACCTAAGGGCGCAGGTTGCGCCGGTGGATCGAAGGGGACGATATAGCCGATGGATTCCAAGAAGGTGCGGTACTCGGCGGGATCGAATCGGCCTTGCTTGCGGCGAAGGGCCAAATGCCAATCGTCGATTTGCGATTGCAGCCGGTCGCGTTTTTCGAGCAGCGCCCGATTGGTCGGGCCGAGTTCCTCGACGATTCGGGCCAAGGATTGCCAAAAACCCTCGGCATCGATAGTCGATGCCGGTGTCGATGCGAATTCATCCCGTATCAAATCGTGCAGACAGGCGGCGATACGAAGGCCGCCGATTTCCACTCGTTCTTGCATGACCACCTCTTCATTGCGTGCGTTGAAGGTCGCCGGATCCATCGATCCATCGATCGATCAATCAAGGGACCGAGCGGGATCTCGAAACCCGAAAAGCGATCCGAAAAGACCTTGTCGATAAGAAGGCGATGATCATGGCTTCGATGGCCCGATGGGATCGCCCGAGGAATATTGTCGGCTTTGGTGAGATCATAATCGCCGATGCCAAAAGACGGCGGAGATTGTCTTCGATAGCGGGCCTTGAATGGCCGCATCGTTCACTCGATCCTGGCGGGATCGAGATCTGCGGCCGATAGACCGATGCCCTCGAGATCCGAAGGAAAAGTCTCGCCGGTCGCCAAAGCGGCCACGAGGCGAGAAGCGGCCGGCGAGGTCTGGATGCCGTACCCCCCCAAGGCGGCCATCCAGAGGAAACCCTCCCGCTCGGGATCGGGGCCGATCACCAAAGAGCCGTCGAAGACGAAACTGCGCAGTCCGGCCCAGCGGGCTTCGATGCGATCGATCCGCAAAAGGGTGGCGGCTTGGATGCGCTCGACGGCGATGGCGATATCGATATCCTCGGGCTGCGCATCGCAAGCAGGAGAGGGGGTCTCGTCCGCAGGAGAGCAAAGCAAGCGCCCCGCATCGGGTTTGAAATAGAAGGCCTCGTCGATGTCGATGCCCATCGGCCACTTATCGGGGGTGAAGGAGACATCCGGATCGAGGCTTTCGGCGGCTACGGTGAATGCCGTGCGCCGCTTTGGGACGAGGCCTATCGTTTTCGCCCCGGCCATGCCGGCGACCTCGTCGCACCAAGCCCCGGCGGCGTTGATCACCGTTTTCGCAACGAAATCCCCTCGGCGAGTACGGGCATGCCATCGCCCCGCCTTGCTTTCCAAGGACTCGAGCTCCGCATCGAGCGCGATCTCGGCTCCTTGGCCCTTGGCACCGGCGAGAAAGCCCAAGTGCAAGGCGTGCACATCGATATCCATCGCCTGCGGCTCCAAAATCCCCGCCTCGGCGTAGCGGGGACGAATGGCGGGGATCATGTCGAGGATCGATGGTTCGTCGACGAGGGATACCCCGGGGATCGATGCTGCGCTTTCATCGAAGAATGCCCGCAGGCGGTCCATCTGATCGGGGCGGGCGAGGTGAAGTACGGGGCGGGGTGAGAGAAGGGGGGCGTCGGCGAAACCCGTCGGCGGCGAAAGCAGGAAATCCCGGCTGCCCCGAGCCAGGCAGCGGGTGCTGAAATTGCCGTAGGATTCGAGGAATTGGGCGGCGGAGCGGCCGGTGGTGTGGTAGCCCGCACTCGATTCGCGCTCGATCACGATCACCTTGCCGGATGCCGCCAGTCGAAAGGCCGCCGACGCTCCGGCGATTCCGGCTCCGATCACGAGAAAATCGCATTCTTTCATGGTTCGATCCCATGGCGGTGAGAAGATTCCTCGAAGGTGCGTCTTGCCCTAAGAGACGGTCTTTTTGGAGCCCTTTTCGAGTATCGAGGTTTTTTCATCCTTGACCGCGATCCCCATCGATGCTCTTGCTTGGCGGCGAGCCGATCCCGGGCATGACGGTCATGAACGAAGTCGCCGGTACGAGGCCCACCCCGTATCGGCGGCGAGATAGGGTACCGCTCGGCTCAGAGCGAAGCGATGTCAATGGAAATATTCTTTTCGGATCCATCGCTCGCATCATCCGAAGGTACCGCCCAAGCAGGATCGAAAGGAAATTCGACTCGCTCGTTTTCAAACGGCGGTGATCGCCTCCCAAACCCGCTCGCCCCCGCCCGTTCGGGCGATATGGCGGCCCAGTTCGATGGCCCATGCGCTTTCGGGGTGAAATTCGTCGCGCCACGCCCATAACCGTCTCGTGCGTTGCTGCAAGGAGTATTCGCGGGTGAAGCCCATGGCCCCGTGGACTTGGTGGGCGATGGCCGCTCCCGCCCCGGCGGCCTGCCCGGTACGGATCTTCGCGGCGGCGATCGCAAGAAAGGCTCGCTCGTCCCCGAAGCCGTGACGGGCAAGGGCGTCGATGGCGGCGTCGGTGGAAACGCTCGCCGCTGCGACCTCGCCGGCGAGCATCGCAAGATTGTGTTGCACCGCTTGGAATTTGGCGATCGGACGCCCGAACTGCCGTCGTTCGGCGGCGTATTCCAAGGATTGCTGCAAGCACGATTCCAGTGCCCCCGCCATTTGCGCCGAGCGCAGCAGCGCCCCCATCCACAGCATACGTTCGGCTCGATTCTCGCCTTGGGAATCGGGATCCGGCAGGGTATGGGCGATGGGGCGCACCCGGTCCAAGGTCAGCGTATCTTGCGGCTCCCCGGCCAAGGAATTTCCATGATCGATGGTGCAGGCCTTGCGCTCGATGATCGCAACCCCCGTTCCAAGCCCGTTGGCCGCATCATCGGCGGATGGATGAGCGTTCGCGCACTCGAAGAGCACCGCCAGATGCTCGCAGGAGCGAGCGAAGGGCACCCTTTTCGCGCAGCCTTCAAGGGCTCCGTCCTTGAACACGATCCGATCCGCAGGATCGATCGGTAGCAGGCTCGAAGGCCCCGGCGGCGGTGAAAGTCCGGCGTTGCCGACCAACCATCCGGCAAGCAGGGTTTCGCCGATGGGGATGGGTGCGGCATGGGCGGCGGCCCGGCGGGCGATGGCAAAACCGTCGGCGAGATCGGCGCCGACCCCGCCCAAGTCCTCGGGGATCCAAGCTCCGAGGAGCCCGGATTCCTCCAAGGCATCCCACAGGGCTTTCGGCCATTGCCCGTCCTCGGCGGCATTGACCGTCATCGGATCGCAGAGATCGGCGAGGATGCGTTCGGTGCTTTCGATGATCAAAGGGTCGCTTTTCATGGCATCGAGGCTCGATCCTTGTGCTTCGAAGTCATCAAGATGTCCGAAGGCGAGTATGACACGGAGGATCCTCTTTTACCCTCGAAGGTCTGTTCATCCCGATCCGCCGCTTTCAGAATCCTTCCGGTTCCTTCCAAGATCCTTTCCCTCCAAGACCTTTGGAGATGGATCATGAATCTCCGCCGCTTCGAAGATGAGAGACGGTGCCAGGCAATGATCGACCCACCATGGGGATATGATTGCGGCGGCGCCCTCCTTCGTTTTCACAATGCGAATCGAGCCGCGCAGCCGATGCCGATCGATCGGGGCGGGTAGCCGATGGTGCGAAAACCACCTAAGAGATGCGGATGGTCGCACGATGCTTCGGTACTGATCACGGTTTTCCGGTACCTGCTTTCAAGACTCGAATGCTCATCCGAAAGGGTTCGATCCCTTTGAATCCAAAAGGAATATCGCCGATAAGGAATAGCGAGGATGTCGGATCTGGAGGGTCGATGCCGCCGCTTGCTCGGAGAATTGGGGCTGGCATCGCCGCATGAACGCCTGTCGGTGGAGCCGCTGAGCGGCGGGGTGGCCAGCGATATCGCCCTCGTGCGCATCGCCGATCGCAAGGTCTGCGTCAAGTTCGCCCTTGCGAAACTGAAAACGGCGGCGGATTGGTTCGCCCCGATCCACAGAAACGCCGCCGAATACGCTTGGCTGCATAGGGCGGCGCAGATCGCCCCGGAAAATGCGATCGAGGTATACGGACGCAGCGAGTCATCCCATGGATTTGCGATGGAGTTCTTGCAAGGCGACGACATCTACCTTTGGAAAGCGGCGTTGTTGAGCGAAGCCCCCGATCGAGGGGAGGCGGCAAGGGTCGGGGCGCTATTGGGGCGTATCCACGCCGCCAGCGTCGAGCCCGATTTCGATCGTACCCCTTTCGATAATCGATCCGATTTCCACGCCCTGCGTTTGGAACCCTACCTGATCCACACCGCCCGAAGCCACGGCGATCTTCGGATTCATTTCGACCGCTTGGTCGACGATCTTCATATTGCGGATCGAGTCCTCGTGCACGGCGATGCCAGCCCCAAGAACATCCTTTTGCGCGGACAAGCCCCGATCCTGCTCGATGCCGAATGCGCCACGATGGGGGATGCGAGTTTCGATCCCGCCTTTTGCCTCAACCATATCGTGCTCAAAGCCATCCATCTGCCCGACGCCCGCACCCGCTACCTGCAAAATGCCCAAGGGCTTTGGCAGGCCTATGCCCGGTGGATCGTTTGGGAATCGAAAGACGAAGTCGAGGCTCGTATCTGCCGCCTCTTGCCGGCCCTGATGCTGGCGCGCATCGACGGCAAATCCCCGGTCGAGTACTTGGATGGACTCGAGCGCAAAAGAGTGCGCGATATCGCTTGTTCGCTGATCAAGGCCCCGATGCCGTCGGTGGCGCAAACCCTTGCCGAGATCGCAGCGTCTTGCTGAAGGAGCCTGCATTATGAGCGCAATTCTCTCGGTGAGAGGTCGTCGGGTTTGGGATTCGCGCGGAAATCCCACCATCGAGGTCGAGGTGGCGCTCGAAAACGGCAGCAAAGGCCGCGCCATCGCTCCTAGCGGGGCCTCGCGCGGCACCCGCGAGGCTTTGGATTTACGCGATGGCACCAAGGCTCTGCAAGGCCGGGGAGTTTCCAAGGCGCTGGAGAACGTAAATGGCCCGATCGCCCGGGCCTTGGTCGGGCGCGATGCACACGATCAAGCGGGTGCGGATGCCGCGATCATCGCCCTTGACCCCTCGGCGATCAAAAAGACCATCGGCGGGAATGCGACGGTCGCCGCCTCGCTCGCCGTGCTCCACGCCGCCGCCGCCGATGCCGGCCGCCCCCTTTGGCTGCACATCGCCGACCATTACGGCTTTACCCCCTCGATCCCCTTGCCGGAGATCCAGATCTTCGGCGGGGGCGCCCATGCCGGGCGTCGCGTGGATATCCAGGATTTCATGATCATGGTCCCCGGCGCCGATTCCTTCGACGAGGTGATGGAGATCACCAACGAGGTCTATTTCGCCGCCGGCGACATCATGGCCAAGCGCGGGCGATCGGCGGGGGTCGCCGACGAGGGCGGTTGGTGGCCGGATTTCGACAGCAACGAACAGGCCTTGGAGATATTGGTCGAGGCCATCGAACAGGCGGGCGAGAAGCCCGGCGAAAGGGTGGTGATCTCGCTCGATATCGCGGCTTCCGAATTCGGGGGAAAGGGCAAGTACCGCCTAGCCCTCGACGATCGCCGGATGGATAGCCAGGGATTGGTGGATATGCTCGGTCGGTGGCTCGATCGCTATCCGATCGCCTCCATCGAGGATCCGCTCGGGGAGGACGATCCCGAGGGCATGATCGAGTTCACGCGGCGATACGGCGATCGGGTGCAGATCATCGGCGACGATTTTTTGGTAAGCGATGCCCGCCTCGTCGACGAAGCGGCGAATGCCGGGGCGGGCAATGCGGTCCTGATCAAGGTCAATCAGGCGGGAACCGTCAGCGAGGCCATCGACGCCTACCGCTGCGCGAGAAAGGCCGGATGGGGCGCCGTCGTCTCCGCCCGCTCCGGCGAGACCGAGGATGTCTCGATCAGCCATCTCTCGATAGGCTCGGGATGCGGCCAACTCAAGGTCGGCTCCTTCCAACGCTCGGAGCGGATGGCCAAATGGAACGAGTGCCTGCGCATCCAAGAGGTGCTCGGATCCGACTCCTTCGTCGCCGGCACCCCGCTTGCGGGCACTTGGTGGGGCAAGCGGGAAGATGGCGATCGCCGCTGAAACCATCACTCGCTTTTCGCCTCGAGGCGATGCACCGAAGATCCATCGCCCTTTTCGGATTCCCGGTGGCCGGCGCTCGGAGCGCGAACGACTTTCCATCGGTGAGTGTGCATCGAAAGGCTTTGTATCTTCGACGTATATGCTTTCCACCAAACATCGATGATTTCCCCTCGATATGTTGGAAACTAGGAGCGTTTGATCCAAGGGTGTTGCAGCGTATTCTCGCCAAGATGAAAAGGGAGAGGCGATGGCAGTAAAGGAAAAACGCAAAAGTGGACAGTTGCACTTCGCTGCATATCACGGGTGCATCACCAAGGTCGATTCATTGCTCAAGGCCGGTGCCGACCCGAATGTGCGACAAGAGCAAGGAGCAACGCCCTTGTACATCGCGGCGCAGAGCGGTCACACCGCAGTGGTTGAAGTGTTGCTCAAGGCTGGTGCCGATCCGAATGCGCGAGAAGAGCTAGGAAGAGCACCCTTGCACATCGCGGCGCAGATCGGTCACACCACAGTAGTTGAAGTATTGATTGGAGCTGGTGCCGACCAGAATGCGAGAGCAAAGAAGGGGTTGACGCCTCTGTTCAACGCGGCGCGGAGCGGTCATATTGCAGTGGTTGAAGCATTGATTGGGGCCGGTGTCGATCTGAACGCGAAAGCAGAGGAGGGAGATACGCCTTTGTTCTTCGCGTCGCAGCGCGGTCACATCGCTGTGGTCAAAGCACTGATCGAAGCTGGTGCCGACCTGAACGCGAAAACAAAGAACAGGACTACGCCTTTGCACATCGCGGCGCATTGCGGTCATATTGCAGTGGTCGAAGTATTGATTAGGGCTGGTGCTGACCCCAATGCTCGGCAAGAGCAAAGGCGGACGCCCTTGCATATCGCGTCGCAGCGCGGTCACACCGCAGTGGTTGAAGCATTGATTGGGGCCGGTGTCGATTTGAACGCGAAAGCAGATGAGGGAGATACGCCTTTGCACATTGCGGTGCAGAAGGGTCACACCGCAGTGGTCGAAGCATTGATTAGGGCTGGTGCTGACCAGAATGCGCGACAAGAGCAAGGAGGAGCGCCCTTGCACATCGCGGCGCATCGCGGTCACATCGCAGTGGTTGAAGCATTGATTAGGGCTGGTGCCGATCTGAACGTGAAAGCAAAAAAGGGGTTGACGCCCTTGCGTGTCGCGGCGGAGAGAGGCCACATCGCAGTGGTTGAAGTATTGATTAGGACTGGTGCCGACTTGAACATGAAGGCAAAGAACGGGGTGACGCCCTTGCATATCGCGGCGCATGATGGTCATACCGCAGTGGTCGAAGCATTGATTAGGGCTGGTGCCGACTTGAACGTGAAGTTAAAGAAGGGGTGGACGCCTTTGCATATCGCGGCGGATTGCGGCCCCATCGCAGTGGTCGAAGCATTGATTGGGGCCGGTGCCGACTTGAACGTGAAGTCAAAGAAGGGGTGGACGCCCTTGTGCGTCGCGGTTGGATATAGCGCTGCGGTCGAGACATTGCTCGAAGCCGGTGCCGATCCGAATGCGAAGGTTGCCGACGAGCGAACGCCTTTGTTCCTCGCCGTGGAGGCGGGAGATCTGAAAAGCGTTCGTTGGCTGATCAAGGCCAAAGCGGATGTCAACGAAAAAGGCGGTGCGAAAGACGATGCGCCCTTGCATCATGCAATCGCCGGTGACAAAGCCGAGATCGTTCGCGCTCTGATCACCGCCGGCGCCGATATCGATTTCCCGAATCGAAGCGGGCAAAGCGCATTGCATATCGCCGTCGAGGCCGATTCGTCGAAGATCGTCGAGGTGTTGATCAAAGCAGGGGCCAAGGTCAACGCCGAGGATGGGCAAGGACATACTCCCTTGTTTCTTGCCCAAGGGGGCGATCGGAAGAAGATCGCCAACGCGCTGATGAAGGCCGGTGGGGTGAAGAGGTGATCGTCGGATGAGGAGCGGGTCGAGCGGGGGGTGGTTTTTTTCGAAGCCTCTCCCGATGGCCGCGAAACGATGATCGAGGGCGGGGCTTTCGCTCGCCGATCCCCGGTTCATCGCCGAGTTCGTCGCCGACGGCGATAAAGCGGGTAATGATCCGATCGATCCCGGTCTCGTAGCCTCGATCCGCATCCTTGGATCCGATGGAAGAGCACTTCGAAGGCGAGAGGGACGAGGACGAGGCTCTCGCCTTTTTGGATCTTCTTTGGATCGTCGGCGGGTACGATTCGACGGGTTCGAGGCGAAGAACGCCCGATCCGATCGCGGCACATCCGGCAGTGGAGGAAGAAAGAGGAATGAAGGTGGAAGAAGAAAATCGGTGGACCCCCTTGCACAGCGCCGCGCTGGAAGGGCGCCTCGCCGAGGTCGAGCGCATGATCGATGCCGGTGCCGACCCCGATGCCAAAGCCGACGACGGTTCCACCCCCATGCACCACGCCGCGTGGGAAGGGCGCGTCGGGGTGATCGAGGTGTTGGCGAAGGCGAATGCGGATCCCAACGTGAAGTCAGAAGAGGGCGGGACTGCCTTGCACTGTGCGGCGCAACGAGGGCACGCCGCCGCGATCGGAGCGCTGGTTGCAGCCGGTGCCGACCCGAATGCGACGATCGAAAACGGAGGGGCGCCCTTGCATATCGCGACGCAATACGGGCATACGTCTGCGATCGAGGCTTTGGTCGCAGGCGGTGCCGACACGAACGCAAGAGCCGACGATGGAAGGACGCCCTTGCATGTTGCGGCCCATAACGAATATGTCGCCGCCGCCCGAGTGCTGATCGAAGCCGGTGCCGACCCGAATGCGACGATCGAAAACGGGATCACGCCCTTGCACAGCGCAGCGCAGAGCGAAACGGCTTCCGTCGCCGAGATATTGGTCGCAGCCGGAGCCGACCCCGATGCCCGGCAAGAGCAAAAGGGAACGCCTTTGCATATCGCGGCGCAGAACGGACATCCATCCGCGATCGAGGTTTTGGTCGGGCTCGGCGCCGACCCGAATGCGAAGAGCCATAACGATGCCGTGCCTTTGCACCTTGCAGCGCGTAACCGACACTTGGCGGCCGTCAAGGCCTTGCTCGAGGCCGGTGCCGAGCCCGGAGCGAAGACCGTAAACGCCGAGACACCCTTGCACTTCGCTGCGGACGACGGGCACTTGGCCATGACCGAGGCGTTGATCGAAGCCGGTGCCGACTTGGATCCGAGGAACAAAAGCGGGGCCAAGGCCACTCCCTTGCATGTTGCGGTGCAAAGAGGGCATGTCGCGGTGATCGAGGCGCTGCTCGAAGCCGGGGCGGATTTGGATGCGAGGATCGATAACGAGTCCACATCCTTGCATATCGCCGCCCAGCACGGACAGGTCGCCGCGATCGAGATATTGGTCGCCGCCGGCGCCGATATCGAAGCGCAAAACAAGAACGGGAGAACGCCCTTGTTCATCGCCGTGTTGTTCAAGCAAATCGCGGCGGTCGAGGCGTTGATCAGGGTCGGGGCCGACCCCGGTGCCATATCGAAGGATCAGGTGAATCCTTTGCATGTCGCCACGGATAATCGCGATCTGAAATGCATCCGCTTGCTGATCAAGGCCGGGGCCGAGCTCGACGCCGACGCGATCTCGCCTTTGCATCATGCCGCCCTCGGTGATATGCCGGAGATCGCCCGGGTCCTGATCACCGCCGGCGCCGATATCCACAGGTTGAATCAAAGAGGTCAGACCGTCTTGCATGTCGCCGTCGATTCGAAATCGTTGAAAATCGTCGAGGCTCTGATCAAAGCGGGAGCCGACGTCAACGCCGAGGATGCAATGGGACATACCCCTTTATATCTGGCGCAAGGGGGGGATCGGAAAAAGATCGCCAATGCCCTGATGAAGGCGGGCGGGGTGAAGAGGTGATCTGCCGATCCAGGGTCGTTTACAGCCGGTATCCGCCGCTCGCAGTCCCTCGCTCGCCGGCGTCCGATGGATGGCGCCATGATGCCATCGGGCGCTCTTGCGGCGAATCCCCCTTGTGCCAAGGAGATCGAAGATGAAGATCGTCGGCCTTGAAACCTTCATCGTCCCGCCGCGCTGGCTCTTTTTGAAGATCGAAACCGACGAGGGCATCAGCGGCTGGGGGGAGCCGATCCTCGAAGGCCATGCCGAGGCCTGCGCCGCCGGAGTCATGGCTTCGAGCGATTTCCTGATAGGCCGCGATCCGTTGTTGATCGAGGATACATGGCAAGCGATCTACCGCACCGGTTGCTACCGTGGCGGGCCGATCATGATGAGCGTCCTTTCGGGGATCGATATGGCGTTGTGGGATATCAAGGGCAAGTATTTGGGGGTGCCGGTGCATTCCCTCTACGGCGGGCCGGTGCGCAGCAAGGTGCGCAGTTATTGCTGGGTCGCCGGGGATCGACCGGAGAATCAAATCGAGCGGACGAAGGAGCTGATGGCCGCAGGTTTCGATGCCTGCAAGATGAATGTTTGCGGTGAGATGCAGATCGTCGACAGCATGAAAAAGGTCGACGGGATCGTCCGCGCCTTGGGCGATCTACGCGATGCCGTCGGCTGGGAGATGGACTTGGCTTTCGACTTCCACGGCAGGGTCCATGCCCCGATGTCGAAAATCCTCCTCCGAGCCCTCGAGCCCATCCGCCCCCTTTTTATCGAGGATGCCGTCACCCCGGATCATATCGATGCCTTGGCGGATCTGGCTCGCTCGACCTCGATCCCGCTCGCAACCGGCGAGCGCTTGCATTCCCGCTATGATTTCAAGGCGGTTTTCGAATCGCGCGCCGCTTCGGTGATCAACCCCGATACCGCCCATGTCGGCGGAATTTCCGAAATGGTGCGTATCGGGGCCATGGCCGAGGCCTACGATATCGCTTTGGCTCCGCATTGCCCCATCGGTCCGATCGCCCTCGCCGCTTGCTTGCAGGTCGATGCCATTTGCTATAACGCCTTCATTCAAGAGCAAAGCCTCGGCATTCACTACAACGAGGGCGGGGATCTTTTGGATTATGTATCCGAGGGGACCTTCACCATCACCGGCGGCTATCTCGATATCCCCACGGCGCCGGGTTTGGGCGTGGAAGTCGACGAAGCGGTGGTTCGAGCGCGCACCGCCGATCCCCATCGATGGCGAGCCCCGCTTTGGCGGCACGAAGACGGTTCCGTTGCGGAGTGGTGAGGGATGTTTCAAGGTATCCACGCCGTTCTTTATGCGATGTTCGATCGCAACGAGCGGATCGACCCCGGTGCGATGCGCACCCAAGTGGACTATTGCATCGACGCCGAAGTCCACGGGATCACGGTGCCGGGGCTCGCCACCGAGGTTTTGAAACTGACCTTGACGGAGCGCAAGGATCTGATCCTCGATGTTGCGGATGCCATCGGTGGGCGGGTTCCCCTCTCGGTCGGCGTTGCCGGGAATTCGATCGCCGAGCAAGCCGAAACGATCGAGGTGGCCGAAGCGGCCGGTGCCAAATGGTTGATTTTGCAGCCCCCGATGGTGGGCAGCTATTCGGCCGAGGTCTATATCGATTTCTTCGCCGAGGTGGCGGCCAAGAGCGGTCTTCCGGTTGCGATTCAAAACGCACCCGCATATCTCGGGCGTTCGCTTTCGGCGCCGGATATAGGGCACTTGAAGCGTCGTTGCCCCAATTTCGCGGCGGTGAAAAGCGAGGATTGCCCGAAGAAGGTCGAGGAGATCCTTCGCATTGCGGGCAAGGATCTGGCCATTCTCGGCGGCCGCGGAGGGCTGGATCTGCTGGATCTCCTGCAGATCGGATGCGCAGGCTTCGTATTGGCTCCGGATATCGCTCCCGTGGCGGTGCGGATCCGCAAAGCATGGATTGAAGGGAATAGGGAAAAAGCGGCGGATCTCTATCGAAGGATATCGCCGAGCATCGATTTTTCGATGACCTCCTTGGAGCACCTGATCACCTACGGCAAGCGTATCTTCGCTGCATGCGCCGGGCTGGAAGTCCATGATCGCTCGCCCTGCCTTTCTCCGACGCAAGAGGGAACGGCGAAATCGGAAGCCTTCGTCGCCGATCTGATGGATATTCTTCGCTGAAGCTTGATCGCGCATCTTCGGCGGACTCGAAGAAGGGATCGAACGGGGCTTTGAGATTCGCACTGTCGCTTTCGGTCGTCGACCGGAGCATTTGGATAGATCCAATAGGAGAAAACAATGAAATCGTTTCGCAACCTCGTGGCGGGCGTGGCGCTCGCCGGTATGGCCTCGATGCCTGCGCTCGCTCAGGAATTCGTTTTGAAAATGCAATCGAGCGATCCGGCGGGCAATCCGACCTTCATCATCGAGCAGGAATGGGCGGCGAAGGTCACGGCCGCCTCCGGCGGGCGCTTGGCGATCGAAATGCTGCCGGTGGATTCGGTGGTGAAGTACAACGAGACCCACGATGCGGTGGGGGCCGGCATCCTCGGCGGTCATATCACGGCCACCGGCTATATCTCGGGCAAGGATCCGGCCTTTGCCCTGATCGGGAATACCGTCGGGGCTTGGAGTTCGCCCTACGAGATGCTGCGCTATGTGAATTACGGCGGCGGCAAGGAGTTGATGAACGAGTTGCTGCACCCTTATGGGCTGCACTTCATCGGTGCGACTTCGGGCGGTTTGGAGGCTTTCGTCTCCAAGGTGCCGATCGATTCCGTGGCCGATTTGAAGGGGGTCAAAATGCGCGCCCCCGAGGGTTTGGTGCAAAAGGTTTTCGCCGCCGCCGGGGCCGCTCCGGTGAATCTTCCGGGATCGGAAGTGTTCACCTCGCTCGACAAGGGAGTGATCGATGCCGCCGACTACACGGTGTTCTCCGCCAACCAAGCGGCGGGGATGAACGAGATCGCCCGGCATCCGATCTATCCGGGTTTTCATTCCCTGCCCCTGATCGAGGTATCGGTGAACAAGGCGATGTGGGATGGCATGCCCGCCGATCTGCAGCATCTGCTCGAGATATCGGTCAATCACCTTGCCCTCGACATGACCTCGCAGCTCTTCATGAAGGATTTGGAGGCGGTTGCCGAGGCCCGCGCTGCGGGTATCGAGATCCATGATTGGAGCGTCGAGGAGCGCGCCAAGTTCCGCGCCATCGCCAAGGAGCAATGGGTGGAATTGGCCGGTCAAAGCGCCAACGCTCGCAAGGTCTTCGATAGCCTGACGGCCTATCTGACATCCCAAGGGCTGTTGAAATAAGACAGGATCGAAGAGATCGCTCGCACCGCACCTATCGATCGCCGGCGGGAGGCGGTGCGGGCGATTGTCATCGATCGATAGCATCCAATCGATAGCATCCAAGCCATGTCACGCATCACTGAGCAAGCGAGGATGGCCAAGCGGCCGGAAGAGACCGAGGAGATCCCTTCGGATCCCATCGCGGCTGTGACCTTGAAACTCGGTCGCCTCTTTGCGAGCCTGTTTTTGGTGTCGATGGTGATCTTGATCTTCGAGGTCGTCATGCGTTATGTATTCGACCGTCCGACGATCTGGGTGCACGAGACGACCATATTCATCTGCGCGATATGCTTCGTTTTCGGCGGATTGCACTGCGTTTCCCGCAACGGGCATATTCGCGTGGTCTTGCTTTACGACCATGTCTCTGCGGATGTGCGTCGCCGACTCGATATCGCCATCTATACGATCTGCGGTTTTGCGACCGGGATGTTCAGCTATTCCATCTGGCCGACGGTGGTGAAGAGTTTTTGGGCGCCGACGGGGGAGTTTCGGATGATCACCAGCGGCAGCGCTTGGAATCCGCCCTATCCGACCTTGCTCCGCGCCTTCCTCTTCCTGGTGTTGATCGCGATGACGATGCAATTCGCTATCTTGGTCTTCAACCGCATTCGGCGCAAGTCAGGGTAGATCATGTTCGACCTTTCCGCGCTCGGCGTCGAGTACGGCACGCTCGTCATGTTCATCATGCTGCTGGTACTGCTGATCAGCGGCATGCCATTGGCATTCGTCACCCTTCTCGTCGCCTTGATATTCACCCTCGGTTGGTTCGGCCCGAACGCGGTTCCTTTGGTCACCAGTCGAATTTTTTCCTTCGTTTCATCCTTCGTATTCGTATCCGTCCCGATGTTCGTGCTGATGGCCGCGATCCTCGACCGCTCCGGCATCGCAAGGGATCTTTTCGATGCGATGCGGATCGTCGGCGGGCGCATCAAGGGCGGGGTCGCGGTGCAAACGATATTCGTCGCCGTCATCCTTGCCGCCATGTCGGGGATCATCGGCGGGGAGATCGTCCTGTTG
>JFBG01000082.1 GCA_000583135.1 Thioalkalivibrio sp. HK1 | reverse complement strand
TCCCCCCCCCCCCCCCCGAAAAATTCGGAGATCGGGGGTCCCCGACCCTCTTTTCCGACCATTGCCGATATCGCGCGGGAGCGCATTCGGAGAGCCGGAAAGAATATCGAGAAAGCGCATCCGGAGAAGAAAATCGATATCGGTTTTCGATCCTATCGCGTGGTGGATTCGGTATTTTCTCAAGATACCGAAACGACATTGGCCGATACCCTTCAAGGCGATCTCTATGCCCACCATACGGATTTAGGGATAGAGAACTTCGATCGTTTGCTCTTCGAAACGCTGTTGGAAACGGGAGTGATGCTCGATCGATCTTTGCATCTGCACGAGGCGCTTTCTTATCGTTTCGCGCTTTGCGATCGCCGCTGCTATTGCCTGACCGAAGGGCTGACGCAGGAAATCGTCCGCACGATCGTCGAGAAATACGGAGACGATTTCGACATCCTCTACTATCTCGGGGATTGTCCGGCGGCAAGGACGAGCCATGCGGAGTTGAAGGCGGCCATCGATCTCGGCCCCGGGGACAAGCGGATCGAGATGCTGAATTTCTACTGAAACCCGAAGTTCTATAAGGAGTGCCCGTGAACGAACAACGCTCGATTCGTATCGATATCTTCTCCGACACGATCTGCCCTTGGTGCTGGATCGGCAAAAGAAGGCTGGAGCGGGCGTTGAAGGAGCGGCCGGATCTGCAGGTGGAGACGATCTGGCATGCCTTTCAGCTCAATCCGCAGATGCCTTCGGAAGGGATGGATCGGCAGGATTATCTGGCGACCAAATTCGGCGGGGAGGAAAATGCGCGATCGATCTACGGGCGGATCATGACCCAAGGGGCGAGGGAGGCTTTGCCCTTCGACTTCAAGTCCATCGCCCGCACTCCGAATACGGTGGATTCTCATCGCTTGGTGCGGTGGGCGAGCGAGCAACCCCAAGGGCAAGAACCGATGGTCGAAGCGCTTTTCGAAGCCTATTTCGCAAAGGGGCGGGATATCGGCGATTTGGATACGCTGGTGCAAATCGCGCTCGATGCCGGATACGACGGGATCGAAGCCCGCCGAATGCTGCAAAGCGATGCCCTGCGAGATGCCATCGTCGGCGAGGATAGCCAAGCGCGCAACGCCGGGATCAGCGGGGTTCCCTGCTTCGTCTTGGACGGGAAGGTGGCGGTGCCCGGAGCGGTGGAGCCCGAGGATTTCTTGCGTATCTTTCAGCAATACGGGATCGGCGAAAACGAAGCCGTCACCGCACCTGCCGCCGGCGGCGGAGCGGGCTGATCCCCCCGGCACCTGCGAAAGGCCGGATCCCACGCACTCGACATACCCCGAACCGAGCCGATGCCCGCATTCGAATTCAACGAGCCCCACCAAGGGGATCCGGATGAGATCTACACGATCACCCGTCTCAACCGGGAGGCAAGATCCCTGCTCGAGGATACCTTCGGGATGGTTCGGGTCGAGGGGGAGATCTCCGGCTTGACCCGATCAACCGCCGGGCATCTGTACTTTTCCCTCAAGGACGAACGCTGCCACGTAAGATGCGTGATGTTCGCCGGATCGCAGCGCTTCGGGAACCTGAAATTCGAGCCCGCCGATGGCATGTCGGTGCTGGCCAAGGCGGCGGTGAGCCTGTATGACGTCAACGGGAGTTTCCAACTGCGCATACAGCGCATGGAAGAGGCGGGCGCCGGAGCGGCGCTGCGATCGCTCGAAAAACTCAAAGCCGCACTGCAAGCCGAAGGGCTTTTCGATGCCCGACACAAACGCCCGCTCCCCGATCTGCCCCGTCGTATCGGATTGGTCACCTCGCCCACCGGGGCGGTGGTCCAGGACATGCTTCGGGTGCTCAAGCGCCGCTTTCCCGCAATCCCGATCCTGATCCATCCCATACCGGTACAAGGAGAGGGCGCCGCCGATGAAATCGCTCGCATGCTCGACCGCGCCTGTCGGCGAGGGGAATGCGATTTGCTGATCCTCGCTCGGGGCGGGGGCTCGGCCGAGGATTTGAAAGCCTTCAACGAGGAGGTATTGGCCCGCGCCATCTTTCGCGCCACGATCCCCATCATCACCGGGATCGGGCACGAACCCGATTTCACCATCGCCGATTGCGTGGCGGATGCCTCCGCGCCCACCCCTTCGGTAGCGGCGGAAAAAGCGGCGCCCGACAAGGCCGAGTGGCTGAAACGGTTTCGGGGCTTGGAAAGCCTGTTGCAAAGAGCGATTCGCCGCACCGTCGACGGGCTGGGCAAGGATGTGGATAACCTCCTTCGCCGATTATCCGACCCTCGGCGGCGACTCGAAGACCATGCGCAGCGGCTGGATCATGTCTCATCGAGGCTCGATCGAAGGATGCACCGCCTGCTCCAAGCCAAGCGCGAGCGCACCGCCATGATGTCGATGCGCCTGAATCGGCAGTCCTTGGAGCGCATCGTGCATCGATATCGCCATCTTTTGGAGCGCTTGGAACGCGGCATGAACCGGGCGCTGACCTCGGCGTTGGACGATCGACGAATGCGGGTGCAAGAACTCGATCGAACCTTACGCGCGCTCGGCCCCGATACGATATTGGAGCGCGGTTATTCGATCTTGCTCAAAGGCGACGGCGAGACGAAAGTGCAAGCGGTGCGAGATGCAAGCGAGGTGCGCCCCGGCGAACGCCTGCACGCTCGTCTGGCTCGGGGCTCGCTGGAATTGGAGGTCGTCCGATCGCAAGAAGGATCCGAATCATCCTCCGGTGATCAAGACCATCCAAGGTGAAAAAACACCCGGATCGGGCACATCGAGGCGAATCGGGGGGCGATTTGCAGGCATTTTGCCCTCCTTCGAAGCCTTGGGCCTTGCAAGCCGAAAAATGTTTTTCCTCATTCTCTCGCTTCGTCAATTGCACGAAACGATCGGAAATGTAGTAAATTAAAGGGCGTGATTTTGCGCTTTATCGCACCTTCGGGAAGTTTGGGCGAAGCCGCCCGCCCCCGGATACCTGCGACCTGACGCAGGATGCGAGACCTTATCGCAAAGGCCGGGGGCCCGAATCTCCGATCTTCCGCAAACTCGATACCTTCACTTGATGACGGGAGGCAGCTGGCGATGAACCAGATCAAAGCGATTCTCGGTGCGATGAATCTGCGCACCGGGGTGATTGTCGGATCGATGCTTCTACTATTGGCATCCGGCAAATCATTCGGACAAGGAATCGGACCGGCAGTTGTCGACGGCGCGCATATCTGCACCGTCGCCTCCGAGGGCATCGACAAATTCAACAACGACAAATTCCTGTCGTTGAGAAATTCCTGCCGCCACGATGTCACCGTCAACTACAGATACCAAAATCGAGACGGCTGTCAGATGGAAGAGGTGGTCTTGGGGGCGAGGACCCCGACGACCCCCTTCCGCAAGGCGAATAACGCAAGGGTGTGCATCGAATACAGCGAGCGCGAACATCAAATAGCGTCGGGCTACGACTTCTGCGGAGATCTTCCCACGCAGTGCGCCGATGCGAACCGGTTCGAAGTCGTCGATATGAAGTACTCGCCCTTCATCGAGTTGGTCCTTTCGACCGAACGCTTGGAAGTTCCCGAAGGGCAGCGGGGCGTATTCGGCATCAGCCTTTCGCACCGACCGATCGAGCCGGTGCAGATCGCCTTTTCCCATCCCGTCAACACCGATATCAGCCTGGATCGCTACTTGGTCGTGCTCGACGAGTCCAACTGGAGCGAGCCGATGGAAATAGCGGTGGGAACCCGTCAGGATGATGACGATATGAACGATACCATCACCGTCGGTATCGACGCCTCCGGGAGCGGTTATTCGGATCGGGATAGAAGCATTGCCATCATCGTCGTCGACGACGAGAACTTCACCCCCGTACCCCCGGGCGTGACATCGGGGACGGATCCGCAAAGCCTCGACATCAAGGCCACGGTCTTCGCCATTCCCCCCGCCTCCGCCCCGGATCAGGCCACCGTGCGCATCCACTGCCAAGATGAAAGCGCCAGTTGCGCCGTCTTCCTCGACTGTACCGCCCAAGACGGCACCGGTCTCGATGGGTGGTATCTCTCCCGCATCCCGGCGAGAGGTACCCATTCTTTGAGCGCTAGGGATATCGTCGAGATCACCGGCGGCGAGGGTTGGGAGGGCAAAGGAAGGCTGGCTTGCGATATCAGAAGCGAGATGGATATCGTGGCTCAGATATGGACCCGCTCCGGCGAGGACATTCTGATCAACAACAGCGCGGCGATCTTGAGCCATTGGACCAACGAGGCTTCGACCGGCAATGCCTATTTGAACCGGTGCCTCGATGATGTCCGGGAGAAGATGGACAGGGAGTTGAGCACCAATCATTCCAGCGCATACCCGAGGGTTATCGACCGGATCAATCGCATTGATAACGATTTCAGGATGTGCAGAAGCGTTCTCATGGATGGATTCTGCACTCTTATCGATCGATGCGAGAGAATGGAAGCAGGTAGTGCCGAACAATTGGCTTGTTACGGCTATCTAGAGCAAGGTAACCAGTACTGCGGGGATATGCCGACGGTGCTGACGGAGCCGACGGAGCCGCCCTCAGATGCTACCCCGCAAGACAAGGATGATTACGAAATGCTAAAGATGGCGTACGATGACGCCAAGAAGGCCAAGGATATATACGATATATGTATCGCCAATAACTATTATGGAGATACAACTCTGATAGATAAGCTAGCGACAGATTTTGGGATACAACAAACTACCGACAATGAACCTATAGAGAAGCGAGTCTTCTACGATGCTCAAAAGGCGATCTGCACAGGCGCCACCGCATCTGCCTGCAGCCAGATCGAAGAATGCGAGAGCCATGCCGGAGAGTACACCGAGTACAACGCTCGCTATCTCGCCGATATCGGTCACATCCCGTCTCCGGATAGTTCGGATATATCGAATATCCGCATCCGCTGTTCGGCGCCGCACCAAGAGAACTGCACCTTCACCTCTTTGGAGTGCACCGATAGCGATGGCATGGCCTTCGATAGCATCAATCTGGGGACGATCTCACGTCATCATGTTCGGCATATCCAAGCCGAAGAGCTGGCGGATCTGATCAGGCATCGCTGGCAAGAGATGGATCTTTCCTGCCGCGTGAAATCGGATCATCCCATCACCGTGCAGGTGCTGACCCGCACCGGCGGCGGGGCGCTCGTCAACAACAGCGGCGGGCTTTGAGTTCGCCGGTTTTGCGGCAGCGCCCTTTCGGATAAAAAGGCTCGGATACGCATCGAATTCTCTTGGCCCTGAAATCCGATGAAACAAGGCGGCTTCCCTGCAAAGGGGGAGCCGCCTTTTTTATGCTCTTTTTATGCCTTGATTTTTGGGGGAAACCTCGATATGACCGAAAAAAGACGATGCGGCTAGCGATCTTCCGGCGAGACTAGCGCTTGGCCCGAGGAAAAGCCGCCCGTCGCCCTTTTTTCGAACCTTTAGAGCCATCGAGAATCCAAACCCATCGTCGGATGATGTGGGGATAGTGGAAATGCTTATGGCCCATCGGTGAGCGCAGGCAATACCCAAAAAAGACGAAGACGCCTTATGATTCATATCCGCTTTTCAATCGATGAAAAGGATGGTTGACATTCGCCTCGTTTCTATAACATGCAGCGATTGCGGGATTGAAAAAAAGCCTATCGATAACCCATGAACACCGTCGAAGAAATGATCTTGAATGACGATTGGAGCGATGTGCAGGCCACGCATGCACTTCCCGATATCGATATCGAGCGCATGCACCGATACCGTTTGCAGCGCATCCTCGATTTATTGAAAGCCAACGATACGGCGATGTGCATGCTCGTCAATCCCATCAGCCTGCGCTATGCGATCGATTATCGCTGCTACCAACTCTTTCAATCGCATATCCCGTTGACCTATCTTTTCATCCCCTTGGAGGGACCGTTGGCGCTGCACGACGGTTATGCCCGAATGCCGTCGGTGGAAAAATACCCTCGGGCGCGCCCGATCTCCTTTTTCGACGGCGGCGACGATTTGCCCAAACACGCCGATGATCTGGCGGGCGATATCGTCGATTATTTGAGCGAAATCGGCGCACGAAGCACCCGCGTGGCATTGGAATATGTCAATCCCAGCATCGTCCAAGCCTTGGAAAGGCGGCGGATCGAGGTGATCGATGCCGCCCCCATCATCGAGCGGGCGCATCTCATCAAATCCACCGACGAGATCAACTGCATTCGCCATGCGGTGGCCGTTGCCGAGCACGGGATTGCCAAGATGAGAAAGGCGCTCGAACCCGGCGTCAATGAATTGCAGTTATGGGGGCTTTTGAACTATACCAACATCGCCAATAACGGCGACTGGCACGAAGGCCGCATGCTGGCATCGGGGCCGCGGATCAATCCATGGCTTCAAGAGGCCACCGATCGGCGTATCGAAGCGGGAGACTTGGTGGGATTCGATACCGATATGGTCGGCCCTTTCGGTTATTTCGCCGATATCTCTCGCACCTTTCTCTGCGGCAATCATGCCGGCAAAAGACAAAAACAACTCTATCGCTTGGCGGTGGAGGAGATCGAATACAACCTCGCCTTGTTGCGCCCCGGCTTGAGTTTCAAAGAATTCCAACGACAGGCCTATATCCCCGACGAAGCCTTTTGGCAACAGGCTTATGTATGCACCTTGCACGGGGTTGGCATGTGCGATGAATACCCCTATATCAAACCATCGTTTCGTAAGGTGCCGGTAGGCGACGGGGCTTTCGAAGCGGGGATGGTGGTTTGCGTGGAGAGTTATCACGGGGCGGTGGGCGAGCGGGACGGGGTCAAGATCGAGCAACAGGTGCTGATCACCGAAGAAGGCTATGAAATGCTGACCACCTATCCCTTGGAAGAGAGGCTTTTGGACTGATCCACTCCCTCCCTTTTTTTGGCCACCGGCGGGGGCGGCGGGGGCATCGAAGCCGCAGCGCGGGCGGGCACCCGAAAGAGACTGCTCAGTGCTCGATATCGGCCCTCGACGGGAGATCCGCACCTCGTCGTTGGCAAGTGATCACCGCCGCCGATGCCGCAAATGCCAGGATCTCGCCCAAGGCATCCTCGGCGATCCCCCGCACGATATCCTTGGGCGGGCCGAGTTCGGCGATCCGGGTCAGCAATGCCGCCTGAAAGGTATCCCCGGCACCGACGGTATCCACGACATCGACCGATCGCGGTCGATACTCGATCCGCTCACCGCTTGCGCCCCATGCCAATACCGGATCGTAGCCACAGGTGACGATGACCAGATCGGGGCCGCTTGCGAGCCAACGGCGGGCGATCTCGTCCACGGATTGCATCGGATAGAGATGTTCGAGATCCTCGATACTGGTGCGCACCAGATTCGTATGGGACACCATCGCCTCCACCCGCTCCCGCCACCTTTGCATATCGGGAACGATGGCCGGACGGACATTGGGATCCAAAGAGATGAACGATTCCTTTCGATCCCGGACCAAGGCGAAAAGGGCATCGGCGATCGGATTGACGGTGAGCGGATAGGAGCCTATGTGCAATCCGTGAATTCCCTCGTCGAGCACCGGAATATCCTCGAGGGTGATGGCGCATTCCGCCGTGCCTTGGTTATAAAAGACATAGCTCGGCAATCCGGCCCGGTCGGTACCGACGAAGCTCAAAGGGGTGGAGGCCGCAACCCGCCGCACGAAGCGGGTTTCGACCCCTTCGCTTTCGAGCAAGCGATGAAGCCGATCTCCGAGATCGTCGGTCGATAGCCCTCCGAAAAAGGCCGCCCGCCCCCCCATCCTCGCGATCCCGCGAGCGACATTGAGAGGCGAACCACCGGCGACCGCTTGAATCTCGACCCCTTCGGGGCTCGATGGTGCTTGATCGACGAAACAATCGAAGAGCGCTTCTCCGCATACGAGATACATCTTGGCGAGTCCGTTGAGTTGGTGGTGGATAAAAGGGAGTCAAGGAGAGAGCCGAAGGTGAATGCCGGGCTCTCAAAGGGCGGGTTTGTCTTGCGGCGGCGGTTCGATCGCCCCGGTCATGATGGCCACCGCATCGGACATATCGACATCGGTGGGATCGAGTGTCGCGATCCGCTTTCCCAAGCGGTGAACGTGAATTCGATCCGCGACCTCGAAGACATGCGGCATATTGTGCGATATCAGGACGATCGGCAATCCGCGATCCCTGACTTGGCGGATCAGATCCAGAACCCGGCGCCCTTCGCGCACGCCGAGGGCCGCGGTCGGCTCGTCCATGATCACGACCTTGGAGCCGAAAGCCACCGCCCGCACCACCGCCACTCCCTGCCGCTGACCGCCGGAGAGGGTCTCGACCGCCTGATCGATGTCCTGGATGGTCAGCAGCCCGAGCTCCGTGAGATTCTTGCGCGCCACCTTGCGCATTTCCTCGCGATCCAGACGACGCAACCATTTGCCGATGAAGCCGGGACTGCGGATTTCGCGCCCCAAGAACATGTTGTCGACGATCGAAAGCGCAGGCAAAAGGGCGAGGTTCTGATAGACGGTTTCGATACCGGCACGACGGGCTTCGATCGGGGATTGAAAGGCGACGGTTCGACCATCGAGACGAATCTCACCGGCATCGGGGATCACCGCTCCCGACAGGGCCTTGATCAAGGTGGATTTCCCCGCCCCGTTATCACCGATCACCGCGAGGATCTCACCGGCGCCGAGTTCGAAATCGCAATCGTCCATCGCCACGACATGGCCGTAGCGCTTGACGAGGCCTTGAGCCTGCAAAACCGGAGGGCTCACGCCGATACCTTGCGAATCCACTGATCCATCGCCACCGCGGCGATGATCAAAGCCCCGACCGTGAATTCCTGCCAGAGCACATCGACCCCCGCGATTTTGAGACCGGACCGGAATACGCCGACGATCAGCGCCCCGATGAGGGTGCCCAAAATCGAGCCGCGGCCGCCGAACAGCGAACAGCCCCCGATGACCACCGCGGTGATGGCATCGAGATTCCCCTCGTAGAAACTCTGCGGACTGACCGAACCCAAACGCCCGATGGCCACCCAGCCACCGAGGGCGCAGATCAACCCCGCCACGGTGTAGATCGAGAGCAGCATTCTGTCGGATCGAATGCCTGCAAGGTCCGCCGCTTCCTTGTCGTCTCCGACCGCGTAGACCCGCCGCCCCCATGCCGTCCAGTTCAGGACATACCATAACAGGGCGAAGAGCCCGAGCATCAAGAAAGAGCCGTAGGTGAGTTGGGCGCCGAAGATCCCGACCCGCTCGCCGAAGAACTTGAGCACCGGAGCCAAGCGATCGATATCGGCGGAGCGCACCGTCTGCGCCTCGGAGAACCAAAGATTGAGGGCGAAAAAGACCGACCACGTACCCAAGGTCGCGATGAAGGGGGGCAGGCGAAGACGGGTGATCAAAAGGCCGTTCAAGAAGCCGCAGGCGCTACCGGCGGCGAAGCCCGCAAGCAGCGCGATCTCGATGGGCAAACCGTAGACCACCCCGATGCGACCCATCACCACCGAACTCAAGACCATGATCGCGGCCACCGAGAGATCGATGCCCGCCGAAAGGATGATCAGGGTCTGAGCCGCACCCAAGATCCCGATGACCGTTACTTGCTGGATGATGAGGGAGATATTGAAGGGGGTGAAAAAGCGCTCGCCGGCGATGAAGGCAAAAGCGATCAAACTCAACAGCAGCACCATCAGGGGGGCGGCGGTGGGCTTGGAATGCAAGAACCGCTGGAAACGGAGGATTCCGCCGACGGGGTGATGGTCAAAGCGAACGGGATGCACGGGAGGGTTCGATATTTCGTGGATGAGCCTTCGGCGAATCCTCGACGGGGATCGACGAGATCACGCTACCTACGATGTCGAGAGCATCGTCTTGCTTGATCGGAGCGTGGCGCTCGGGGCACGCAAGGGGAAGGCGAAATCCGATAACGATTGGCTCGGCACGCATCTTTCGGATCGATTTTGCGGATCGAGGGATATGACGAAATCGCAAGGAGAGAGAAGGGGCTTGCCTCCCCCCTCTCCCCTTGCGATATTCGTATCTTCCCAAAGCCTTGCCTGTCGTCGTCGGCGGGGATCTTCGGCAAAGCCTTGTCGATCAGACTCGGCTCAACCCCAGCATTGGGTCAGTCCTTCTTTGGACGTGATCGAAGGAACGCCGTCGACGGGCTCGTCGGTGATCAAGGTGACTCCGGTATCGAAGAAGTCCAAGCCCTCGGTGGTTTGGGGCTTTTCGCCGGTTTCCTCGGCCTTCAAGATCGCCTCGACCCCCAAAGAGGCCATCAACAGCGGGAACTGCATCGAGGTCGCGCCGATCACGCCGTCGGTGATATTGCGCACCCCGGGACAGCCGCCGTCCACCGAGACCACGAGCACATCCTTCTCCTTGCCCGCGGCTTTGAGAGCCTCGTAAGCCCCGGCCGCCGCCGGTTCGTTGATGGTGTAGACGAGATTGATATCGGGATCCCTTTGCAGCAGGCTCTCCATCGCGGTGCGTCCGCCTTCCTCCGAGCCTTGGGTCATGCCGCTGCCGACGATGCGCGAATCGTCCTCGTCATACATCCTCTTGACATCCTTCACATCGACGCCGAAACCCTGCAAGAAGCCCTGATTGCGAAGCACATCGACCGTGATCTGGGCTTCGGAGAGATCGAGGGTCGCGATCTTGGCGTTGGCGGCGGCGGATCCCATCTTGGCCCTTGCCCATTGGCCGATCAAGAGCCCGGCCCGGAAATTATCGGTGGCGAAGGTGGCATCGGCGGCGTCGATGGGATCGAAAGGCGTATCGAGGGCGATCACCACCAAACCGGCCTCGCGGGCGCGGCGGACGGTATCGGCCAAGGCGGCCGGATCCGAGGGCGTAATCAAGATACCGATGGCTCCGGCGGCGACCAGACTCTCGATCGCTGAAACCTGCGCTTCGTTATCCCCGTCATATTTGCCGGCGAAGGTGCGTAGTTCGATCCCCAGCTCGGCGGCGCGGGCCTTGGCTCCCTCTCGCATCTTGACGAAGAAGGGATTGGTGTCGGTCTTGGTGATCAGGCCGACGATATGCTCGGGTTGGGCGGTTGCCGGAAGGGCGATCATCATCACCGATGCGGCCAACAGTACGACCTTGAAAGATTCTTTGATAAAAGACATTTGATCGATCCTCTTCGCTAAGGACTGGCGGCGATCAAAGGTACTCGCCGACACTCGATACGGGAATACATCGAAGAAAAAAACGCCTTGCAAATCCCCCGGCGGTTTTACCCGAAGGGTTGCCGAAAGGAGCCAAGACGCGTTCGGAAATCAAAAACTGCCGGGAGATCGGACGAAGCGATATCCAATATCCGCTATCTGCCTCGGTGGATTGTTCAAAAACCATCATCCCTTGTCAAATTATCGACACGATCGACACGATCGCCGAAGTCCTCGAGGCGATCCGTTCAGGCGCTACTCGGGCGGCGCCCCTCCCGAGGCGGCGAGGATATTGCGCATCTTCGAGATCGTTTCCGTGTAATCGTCGCTTTTGAAGATCGCCGAACCTGCAACGAAGGTATCCGCCCCGGCCCTTGCGATCGCCTCCATATTGCCCAAGTGCACCCCGCCATCCACCTGCAGACGAATCGGCTTGCCCAAGGCATCGATACGAGAACGCAAAAGCCTTATCTTGTCGAAAACATAGGGGATGAAAGACTGCCCGCCGAAACCGGGGTTGACCGACATCAACAGCACCATATCGAGCTGATCGAGGACATGATCGAGCACCGTCAGGGGGGTGGCGGGGTTCAAGGCCAAGGCGCATCGGCAACCTTGGTCTCGCACCAGTTGCAAGGTGCGATCCAAGTGCAAGGTGGCTTCGGGGTGGAAGGATATCCAGCGCGCGCCCGCCTCGGCGAACTCCGGGATCAAACGGTCCACCGGGCTGGCCATCAAATGCACATCGATATCGGCGGCGATGCCGTAGCGGCGAAGGGCGGCGCAAACCGACGGTCCGACGCTCAAATTCGGGACATAGTGGTTGTCCATCACATCGAAGTGGATCATATCGGCGCCGGCGGCGAGCACCGCTTCGGCTTCGGCCCCCAAGCGAGCGAAATCCGCAGCGAGGATCGAGGGGGCGATCAGGTAGTCTTTCACTTCGGCCATGTTCTTCGTGAACTCCTTGGGTTTTTGGGGATGAGGTTCTTGGGGATAAGGCAAACGCTTCATCGGGATGGGTCGAGACTCGCTCGGTGGTTTCGAATCTCGAGGGGCTCGATGGGATCGGCGGGTTCGAATCCGAATACCCGACCGTAAAAGAGCAGTTCCGCCTCCAAGCAGCGGCGCAGCGTCTTCGCCTGACGAAAACCATGCCCCTCGCCCTCGAAGGTCAATGCCGCCACCGGCAATCCCTGTCGATCGAGGGCTTCGAACATCAGCTCGCTTTGATTGGGGGGGACGACTCGATCGTCGAGGCCTTGAAAGAAAATGATCGGGCAATGGACCTGCGAGACATGATGCAAGGGCGAGCGGGCGCGGTAGAGATCGCGGGCGGCGGGCCAATCGCCGATCAAACGATCCAAATAGCGGGCTTCGAATTTATGAGTGTCGCCGACCAAAACCTCCAAATCGCAGATCCCGTAATAGCTCGCTCCGGCGCCGAAGACATCGTGGAAGGCCAAGGCGGCCAATGCCGTATAACCGCCGGCGCTGCCGCCCCTGATGGCCAAAGCCCGGCGATCCGCTTGGCCTTGCGCCACCAGATACATCGCTCCGGCGACGCAATCCTCGACATCGGCCACCCCCCATTGTCCGTATAAACGTTCGCGATAAGCCCTTCCGTATCCGGTGCTGCCGCGATAATCGATATCCAAAACGGCGAATCCGCGGCTGGTCCAGAATTGGATCATGGGATTGAAGGCGTCGGAGGCGGCGCTGGTGGGACCGCCGTGGAGGATCACCAACAGTGGCGGACGATCTCCCTTCGGGGCGCGGCATTCGGTGTTATGCGGGGCGTAGGCGAAGGCGTGGGCGCACTCGTCTTGCCCGGCGGTGGGATAGGTGATGGGGGTCGGGCGCGAAAGAAAGCGTTCGTCGATATCCGCCGGGCTCGATTTACGAACGATCCGGCTATGGCCGGTGGCGAGATCGACGCTGACCACCGCCGTGCTCCGATCCGGGGCCCCTCCCAGGAAAACCGCGGTATCGCCGTCGACCCGAAGGCCATCGATATTCGTCCATGGCAAGTCGATGATCTCCAACCCCGAATTGCCAAGACGACCGAGTCGCCACCCGGTGGAATCGCGCCAAGTGCAGATCGTATCGCCTCGACCGTCGAAGCCGAAGGTGGTCGTCCCCAACTGCCACAGGGGTTTGCCGAATTCGCGGGGCGCGCGATGCATGCAACGGATATCTCCGTCCTTCAGGCGAAAGAGATTCCACCAACCATCGGGATCGGCGACGAACCACAAGGATCCGTCGGGCGACCACGAGGGCTGAAAAGCGGCGATCTCGGCGCCGCCCATCACTCGGTGCGCCGGAGCGACGGGCAATCCCTCGTCATCGATATCGGCGATGTAAAGCGCCGCCGCATCCCAAGGCATATCCGGCTGATTCCATGCCAGCCATGCCAAACGGCGGCCATCGGAAGAGGGGGCGGGGGATGCGTAAAAATCATGCCCCGAGGCGATGCTTCGCACCGCACCGTTTTTGATCGAGATCGCCACCAGATCGTTGACCGGCGGAGCGTTCGATCCCGAATG
>JFBG01000081.1 GCA_000583135.1 Thioalkalivibrio sp. HK1 | reverse complement strand
CTCGAACTTACCCTTGGCCATGACCGGCTCCTCTGAAAAGCACATCCGCCGAGGGGCGGATGCCTGAATGAATCACTGATTGCGTTTGATGATCTCGTCGGCGATCGTCGACGGAACCTCGGTGTACTTTTTGAACTCCATGGTGAAGGTCGCCCTTCCTTGACTCAAGGAGCGAAGATCCGTGGCGTAGCCGAACATCTCCTTGAGCGGCACCTCGGCTTGGATCGACCGACCCGCCGGAGTATCGTCCATGCCCTGCACGATTCCCCGACGACGACTCAAGTCGCCCATCACATCGCCCATATACTCCTCGGGAGTGACGACCTCGACCTTCATCATGGGTTCGAGCAGCATCGCGCCCGCTTTTTTGGCGCCTTCTCGAAAACACATCGAGCCCGCCATTTTGAAAGCCATTTCGCTGGAATCGACATCGTGGTAGGAGCCATCGAAGAGGGTGGCCTTGACATCGACCACCGGATAGCCGGCGATCACCCCGTTCTCCATTTGCTCCTTGATGCCTTTGTTGACCGCAGGAATATATTCCTTGGGCACCACGCCGCCGACGATCGAATCCTCGAATTCATAGCCGCTACCCGGCTCCAAGGGTTCGATCCGCAGCCAGACATGCCCGTACTGACCCCGCCCCCCGGTCTGACGCACGAAGCGATATTCGTGCTCGATCCGATGCCTTAGCGTTTCGCGATAGGCGACCTGCGGACTACCGATATTGGCCTCGACCTTGAATTCCCGCCGCAATCGATCGACGATGATTTCAAGGTGCAGCTCCCCCATTCCGGAAATGATGGTCTGCCCCGATTCCTGATCGGTATTGACCCTGAATGAGGGATCTTCGTGCGCAAGTTTGGATAGGGCCAAGCCCATCTTTTCCTGATCCGCTTGGGTTTTCGGCTCGACCGCCACCGAAATGACCGGCTCGGGAAATTCCATGCGCTCCAAGGTGATCACTTGCTTGGGATCGCACAGGGTGTCGCCGGTGGTGATATCTTTCAAACCCACGGCGGCGGCGATATCTCCGGCCCTGACCTCGTCGATCTCCTCTCGAGTGTTGGCATGCATCTGCAAGATGCGGCCGATCCTCCCCGATCGATCCTTGATCGGGTTGTAAACGGTATCGCCGGATTTGAGAACGCCGGAATAGACCCTAAAGAACGTGAGATTGCCGACGAAGGGATCGGTGGCGATCTTGAATGCGAGGCAGGCGAAGGGATCTTCGTCCGTCGGCTTGCGCACGATGAGCGATTCGGGATCGTCGGAATCCATCACTTCGATCGGCGGCACTTCGTCGGGGCCCGGCAGGTAATGGATCACCGCATCGAGAAGCGCCTGCACGCCTTTGTTCTTGAAGGCCGAGCCGCAAAGAACCGGAACGATCTCGTTGCGCAAGGTACGAGATCGAATCCCGCTTCGAATCTCGTCCTGGGTCAGTTCACCCTCTTCGAGATATTTCTCCATCAGGCTATCGCTGCCCTCGGCGGCGGCTTCGATGAGGTTTTCGTGCCATTTCTTCGAGACATTTCCGAGTGCGGTGGGGATATCGCGCGCCTCGTAGCTCACCCCGAAGTTGGCCGAGTCCCAGTAGATGGCTTTCATCCGGATCAGATCGATCACCCCTTCGAAGTCGTCATCGGCGCCGATGGGCAAATAGATCGGCACCGGCACGGCTCCGAGGCGCTTCTTCATCTGTTCCACTACGTTGAAGAAGTCCGCTCCTTGACGGTCCATCTTATTGACGAAAGCGATGCGGGGAACGCCGTATCTGGTCGCTTGGCGCCAAACGGTTTCCGACTGGGGCTCGACTCCGCCGACCGCGCAGAAGACCGCGCAGGCACCGTCGAGCACCCTCAGGCTACGCTCGACCTCGATGGTGAAATCGACATGCCCCGGGGTATCGATGATATTGATCCGATGCTCGTCGAACTGCTTGTCCATTCCCGACCAAAAACAGGTGGTGGCGGCGGAGGTGATGGTGATCCCCCGCTCTTGCTCCTGCACCATCCAATCCATGGTCGCAGCGCCGTCATGCACCTCGCCGATCTTGTGCGAGATCCCCGTGTAATAGAGGATGCGCTCGGTCGTGGTGGTTTTGCCGGCATCGATATGAGCCATGATCCCGATATTTCGGTAGCGCTTGATGGGGGTTTTACGAGGCACCGGATGAATTCCTGAAAATCGATGGAATGAGCGAAATGGGCGAATGGTGAAAGAAACGATTACCAGCGGTAATGCGAAAAGGCCTTGTTGGCCTCGGCCATGCGATGGGTATCCTCGCGCTTCTTGACCGCAGCGCCTCGACCCTCGGCGGCATCGACGATCTCCTGCGCCAGCCTTTGTCCCATGGATTTTTCGCTGCGTTTGCGTGCCGAATCGACCAGCCAACGCATCGCCAACGCGGTACGACGAGTGGCGCGCACTTCCACCGGGACTTGGTAGGTCGCACCCCCGACCCGGCGGGATTTGACCTCGACATCGGGACGGATATTCTCCAAAGCCCGAACGAAGACCTCGATCGGACTCTCCTTGGTGCGATTGGCAACGATATCCAAGGCCCCGTAGACCATGCGCTCGGCAACGGATTTCTTTCCGTCGAGCATCAGGATATTCATGAACTTGGCGAGCGACTGATCCCCGAATTTCGGATCCGGAAGAATGGTGCGCTTCGGAACTTCACGACGACGTGGCATCTTTCGCTGCTCTTTTCATTATTCGACGAGCCGTCATCCTTAGAAAAGATCGATGACGATGAATCGCCCCCAAGAGAATCACTGACCCTTGGGGCGCTTGGCTCCGTACTTGGAACGACCCTGACGACGATCCGAAACCCCCGAGGTATCGAGGCTGCCTCTGACCACGTGATAGCGAACCCCGGGAAGATCCTTGACGCGACCGCCACGAATCAAAATGACCGAGTGCTCCTGCAAGTTATGACCCTCGCCACCGATATAGGTGATCACCTCTTCTCCGCTCGTCAACCTGACCTTGGCGACCTTGCGCAAGGCGGAGTTCGGCTTTTTGGGAGTGGTGGTATACACCCTGGTACACACTCCCCGCCGCTGCGGACAGCCTTGGAGGGCCGGCACATTGCTTTTCTTGCGCTGCCGCTTGCGGGGCTTGCGCACCAGCTGATTCACGGTTGCCATGCAAATACACCTCTTCACCGGGAAAAGAGCCGACGCTCCCCCGGTCGATTGTTCCCGAGCACAAGCCATCAAAGGATTGGCCGGACCTGACCGCGCCTTCGAATACTCGCCGAACTGCAGATTCAAGGCTGCAGCCATCAAGACGCCTAAAAACCGCCCAAGCGACTCGATGCAAAAGGCGCGCGGTATCTCAAGAGTATGGTTGTTCGATCTGCCGCTTGAATCGTCTATTCGACCATTCGGCAGCGTCGATGCGGACCATCGAAATCCGAAGGCCCGCCCTTCAAGACGAGGATTATAGCGAAGGAATATCCTGCGCGTCAACCCTTGATTCGTCTTTTTCGGTGAATATTCGTGAAAATTTTCGCCGAATCGTTCACCGAGCATCCCTACAATGCCGATATCGACCCTCGATGAGCCGAATATCGGGCTTTTTCAGCGACTGGGCTCCGGGGTCTGCTCCTTCGAAGACAAAGGAACCTGGATCGTCGAATCATTGGGGAGAGACGAACTCTCGGAGCTGTCATCGGAGCGGCCATCATCATTCCCGGAATCGTCACCGAGAGCATTCTCGCCTCGAGCGACGATGGATGGCTCCCCTCCTTGGCGCGCCTCTTCCCGGCGAAATTCCTCGGCGAAGGCCTCGGCCGGGCTCATTCCCATCGACGATGTCTCCGATGACATTTCCGATAGATGCGCATCGAAGAAACTATCCTCCAAGGATTGATAGTGGCGCCGATCCTTGTGATAGGCAAGACCGGTACCGGCGGGGATCAGCCTGCCGACGATGACATTCTCTTTGAGTCCGTTCAGATCGTCCACCCGACCGGTAACCGAGGCTTCGGTCAATACTCGGGTCGTTTCTTGGAAGGAGGCGGCGGAAACGAAGGAATCGGTGGCCAACGAAGCCTTGGTGATACCGAGCAGCACCGGCTTGTATTTCGCAGGCTCCTTGCCCTCCTCCACCATCTTCTTGTTCTCCTCCAAGACATGATGGCGCTCTTCCTGCTCGTCTCGAAGGAAGTTCGTATCGCCCTGGGAGACGATCTCGACCTTGCGCAACATCTGCCTGACGATCACCTCGATATGCTTGTCGTTGATCTTGACCCCTTGGAGTCGGTAGACCTCCTGCACCTCGTTGACGATATATTCCGCCAGATCCCCGACCCCGCGATAGAGCAGGATTTCATGCGGATTCGGTGCACCCTCGACGATGGTATCGCCCTGTTCGACCCGCTCGCCATCGAGCACGAGGATATCGTTCTGGCGATTTTGGGAAACCAGCTCTTCGTGCACCTGCCCTTGATCGTCGGTGATCATGAGGCGCAGTTTGCCCTTGGTCTTTTTACCGAAGGTGAAAGTCCCGCCGGCCTTGGCAAGGAAAGCCATCCTCTTTGCCCGACGCGCCTCGAATAGATCCGCAACCCTGGGCAATCCACCGGTGATATCCCGGGTCTTGGTCGCCTCCTTGGGAAGCCCGGCCAGCTCGTGCCCCAAACCGACCTTCTCCCCTTCCTTGACATGGATGATGGTATTGCCCTGCAAAGGATGGCGCTCGAGCTCCTCGCCGGGCTTGCCGATCAACACCAAGGTCGGCTGCAAATCCTTGCCCGCGGCCGGTCGCTCCTTGGGATCCATCACCACCACCCGCTCGAAACCCGTCAAATCGTCGATTTGCCGGCGAACCGTGACATCATCCTCCACCCCTTCCAAGTTCACCTTTCCTGCTTTGCGGGCGATGACCGGAATGACATGCATATCCCATTCGGCGACCCGCTGGCCGGCATCGACCCCGCCCTCGTCGGCCACGAAAAGCTTGGCGCCATAGGGAACCTTGTAGCGTTCTCTCTCCCGACGATGCGCATCGAGCACCTTGAGTTCGAGCGATCGCGATACCACCACGAAGTGCTCGCCCGCAGGCAAAATATCCTTGTTGGATAGACGCACCGTGCCTTTGCTGCGAACCGAAATGGTATTGGAGGCGTCCTTGGCATACCTCGAAGCGGCGCCGCCGATATGGAAGGTGCGCATCGTCAGCTGGGTGCCCGGCTCGCCGATCGATTGCGCTGCGATCACTCCCACCGCCTCGCCGATATTGACGATATCCCCCCGCGCCAAGTCTCTTCCATAGCATTTGGCGCACAGGCCATGGCGGGTCTCGCAGGTGATCGCCGAGCGCACCTTGATCTTGTCGATGCCGATCTCGTCGATGCGTTTGACGAGATCCTCGTCGATCAATGTGCCGGCATCGATCACGACCTCATCGGGATCCTCGGGAGAGGGGACATCCACGGCCACGGTCCGGCCCAATACCCGAGCGCCCAAGGGATCGACGACATCATCACCCTCGATCAGGTTCTCGATCTCGATCCCTTCATGCGTGCCGCAATCATCCTCGGTCACCACCAAATCTTGCGCCACATCCACCAAACGTCGGGTCAGGTAACCGGAGTTGGCGGTCTTGAGCGCGGTATCGGTCAATCCCTTGCGAGCCCCGTGGGTGGCGATGAAGTATTGCAACACCGACAGGCCTTCTCGGAAATTGGCGGTGATCGGGGTTTCGATGATCGAGCCGTCGGGTCTGGCCATCAATCCCCTCATCCCCGCCAACTGCCGGATCTGGTTGCGCGAACCCCGCGCCCCGGAATCGGCCATCATCCAAATCGAGTTGAAAGAACTCTGCTGAATCTTCTTGCCCTTGTCCGTCGGATCCTTGACCTCCTCGATGCTGAGCTTGTCCATCATCTTCTTGGTGACTTCCTCGCTCCAACGCGACCAGATATCGACGACCTTGCTATAACGCTCCCCTTGGGTGATCAGCCCCGAGTTGTACTGGGACTCGATCTCCTTGACCTCGCCCTCCGCTTTATCGAGGATCTCCGCTTTTTCCTTCGGAACCACCATATCCTCGACCCCGAAGGAAACCCCGGCCTTGGTGGCGTAGCTAAAGCCCGTATACATCAATCGATCCGCGAAAATCACGGTTTCCTTCAACGCCACCTTGCGATAGCACTCGTCGATCAGCTCGGATATCGCTTTTTTATTCAAGACCTTGTTGACGAGATCGAAGGACAGGCCCTCGGGCATGATCTCGGACAGCAAAGCCCGACCGACCGTGGTTTCGAATATCGGTTCCCCCTTGCGAATGCGAACCCGAATCCTGGCATGCAGATCCACCGCATCGCTTTGGTAGGCGCGATGCACCTCATCGACATCGGCGAAGGCCATATCGGTCCCGCGGGCATCGGCCCTTTCCCGGGTCATATAGTAAAGACCGAGCACGATATCCTGGGTGGGCACGATGATCGGCTCCCCGTTGGCGGGGGAGAGGATATTGTTGGTCGACATCATCAAGGTGCGCGCTTCGAGCTGGGCCTCGATGGACAATGGGATATGCACCGCCATCTGATCGCCGTCGAAATCGGCATTGAATGCGGTACACACCAAAGGATGCAACTGGATCGCCTTGCCTTCGATCAATATCGGCTCGAAACCCTGAATACCCAAACGATGCAAGGTGGGGGCGCGGTTCAAAAGCACCGGATGCTCTCGAATCACGTTCTCCAAAGCATCCCATATCTCGGGAACCTCGGCTTCGATCAAGCGCTTGGCGGCCTTGATGGTGCCCGCCTCCTCTCGCTCCATGAGCTTGCCGATGACGAAGGGTCGATAGAGTTCGAGCGCCATCTTCTTCGGCAGCCCGCACTGATGCAAACGCAAGGCGGGGCCGACCACGACCACCGAGCGCCCCGAATAGTCGACGCGCTTGCCCAGAAGATTTTGGCGAAAGCGGCCCTGCTTGCCCTTGATCATCGCCGAAAGGGATTTCAAGGGACGCTTGTTCGTACTCGTCACCGCCCGTCCGCGACGGCCGTTATCAAGCAAGGCATCCACCGCCTCTTGCAACATCCGCTTTTCGTTGCGGACGATGATATCGGGGGCATTGAGTTTCAACAGGCGGTTGAGGCGATTGTTGCGGTTGACCACCCGCCGATAGAGATCGTTGAGGTCCGAACTGATCGGAGGATGAGCCCTCGTGATCAAGGGCCGCAGATCGGGCGGGAGTACCGGCAAGACCTCCAATATCATCCACTCGGGTCTGTTATGGGATTCTTTGAAGGATCGGAGAAGCTTGAGACGCTTGCTGATCTTCTTGCGCTTGGCCTCGGATCCGGTGCTCTCGAGCTCCTCTTCGAGTTCTTCGATTTTCTCGTCGAAGTCGATGCCGGAAAGGAGATCTTGAATCGCTTCCGCTCCCATCTTGGCCTCGAATTCGTGAGGCTGCTCCCTTCGTTCCGTATTGTATTCATCCTCGGTCAGGGTCTGGCCCTTTTCGAGGGTCGACATCTTCGGATCGGTGACCACATAAATATCGAAATAGAGGATCTGCTCCAACCGGCGAAGGGGCATATCCAAAAGCAAGCCCATCCTCGAGGGCAAGGATTTCAGATACCAGATATGGGCCACCGGGCTTGCAAGCTCGATATGCCCCATACGGGAGCGGCGAACATCGGCTTGGGTGACTTCGACTCCGCACTTTTCGCAGATCACCTTGCGATGCCGCAAACGCTTGTACTTTCCGCACAAGCACTCGTAATCCTTGATCGGCCCGAAAATCCTTGCGCAGAAGAGACCGTCCCGCTCCGGTTTGTGGGTGCGGTAGTTGATCGTCTCCGGCTTCTTGACCTCACCGTAGGACCACGAGCGAATTTTATCGGGCGATGCAAGCCCGATGCGGATGGTATCGAAAAACTTCGTCCGATTCCTTTGTCGCTCTTGGATGATTATGTCTTTCATAATCCGCCTGCGCTCCTGTTTTCGGTGGCAAAGCCTCGGGGCTCGGTTTTTATAAAACCGATCCACCCTTCGATGGGTGCACCCCGTCCATGTCGTCGGATCAGATCGGCATGGGGGCGGGGCGATCGCATCGCATCGATGATTTCAAACCTTAATCGTCGCTCTCCAAGTCGACATCGATTCCCAACGACCGGATCTCCTTCATCAGAACATTGAAGGACTCCGGCATGTTGGCGCTGATCCGAAAGTCACCTTTGACGATATTCCGGTAGGTATCCGAACGCCCTTTGATATCGTCGGATTTGACGGTGATCATCTCCTGCAGGGTATAGGAAGCCCCATAGGCCTCCAAAGCCCAAACCTCCATCTCTCCGAAACGCTGCCCACCGCCTTGGGCGTTGGAACCGGTTCCGTGCTGCCCCTTGCCTCCGGCCGACGACTTGGGAGCCTTGCCTCCCAAAGGCTGCTGGGTCACCAAGCTATAAGGTCCGGTCGAACGCGCATGCATCTTGTCATCCACCAAGTGATTGAGTTTGAGCATGTACATATAACCGACGGTAACCGGACGATCGAAGGGTTCCCCGGTGCGTCCGTCGAAGAGCTTGGCTTGCCCCGAGCGAGGAAGCCCCGCCAATTCAAGCAACCGCTTGATCTCCTCCTCGCTCGCTCCGTCGAAGACCGGGGTCGCCATCGGAATCCCGCCTTTGAGGTTATCCGCAAGCTCGATGACTTCCTTGTCGTTCAGAGCGTTCACCGGATTATCGGATTCGCTCTCGTCGCTCGGGGCATAGATCTCACCGAGAAAGCCGCGCAGGTTCGATGCCCGCTCGTTCTTTTTGAGCCCGGCGTTTTCCTCGATCATCTTGGCGACCTTGTTACCGAGTTCCTTGGCCGCCCAACCCAAATGGGCCTCGAGCACCTGCCCGACATTCATCCTCGAAGGCACTCCGAGGGGATTGAGCACGATATCGACCGGGGTTCCATCCTCCATGCAAGGCATATCCTCGACCGGGGCGATCATCGAGATCACGCCCTTGTTGCCGTGCCTTCCCGCCATTTTGTCGCCGGCCTGCAAGCGGCGCTTGACCGCAAGATAGACCTTGACCATCTTTTTGGTCGGCGGACGAAGTTCCACGCTGTCTCCGATCTTCGCCGTCTTTTCCTCGAAATGCTTGTCCAGCCGTTTTTTCTCTTCCTCCAAGCGCTCTTTGTCGCTCTCCAAGCGCTTTTGATCGCCCTCGTCCGCCAAACGAATATCGAACCACTTATCGCGGCCCTGATCGCGGTCGATCTTTTCCAAGTAATCCTTGGTCACCTCGGTGCCGGGAGCGAGATCATCAGGTCCCCCTTCGGCCAACTTTTTCTTGTTCTTATCGGTCAAGAAGTCTTTGAGGCGGGAATAGACATCGTCTTCGATGATCTTGTATTCGTCATCCACATCCTTGCGTACCTTGCGCTGCGCAAAGGTTTCGATCGTTTTCGCGCGATCGTCCTTATCCTTGTCATCGCGGGTGAGCACTTGAACATCGATGACCGTTCCGCTCATCCCCGAGGGCACGCGCAAGGAACTATCCTTCACATCCGAAGCCTTCTCGTTGAAGATGGCTTGCAGGAGTTTGTCCTCGGGGCTTTGCTGGGTTTCATCCTTGGGGGTTACCTTTCCGACCAGGATATCCCCGGCTTCCACCTCGGCTCCGATCTCGACGATACCGGTGGCATCGAGTTTGGCGAGATCGCCTTCGTTGACATTCGGAATGTCGGCGGTGATCTCATCGGGACCGCGTTTGTCGTGATCGAAGGCCTTGCAAACGAGTTCTTCGATATGCACCGTGGTATAGCGATCGTCCTCGACGATGCGCTCCGATATCAAAATGGAGTCTTCGAAGTTATAGCCATTCCAAGGCATGATCGCGACCAGGATATTTTGTCCGAGCGCCAACTCTCCCATATCCGTCGCCGAGCCGTCGGCGAGCACATCGCCCTTGGCGATCCTGTCCCCTTCGCCGACCAGCGGTCGCTGATTGATACAGGTATCCTGATTCGAACGTCGATACTTGATGAGGTTGTAGATATCGACGCCGGCCTCGTCATCGGATATCTCTTTATCATCGACTTCGACGACGATACGAGAGGCATCCACGGAATGGACCTTCCCTCCGCGCCGAGCGATCACCATCACTCCGGAATCCGAAGCGACTTTGAGCTCCATGCCGGTTCCGACCAGAGGTTTTTCCGATTTCAAGGTCGGCACCGCTTGGCGTTGCATATTCGATCCCATCAACGCTCGGTTGGCATCGTCGTGCTCGAGAAACGGAATCAAGGCCGCGGCCACCGAAACGATCTGCTTCGGCGACACATCCATATACTCCACCTCATCGGGGGGGATGAAAGTGGTTTCGTTTTTGTAGCGACAAGTCACGAGATCTTCGAGCAGTTTGCCATCGTCGTCGATGTCGGCATTGGCCTGCGCGATCTTGTACTTCCCCTCGTCGATGGCCGAAAGATAATCGACCTCCTTGCCGACCCGCCCGTCCTTCACCCTTCGATAGGGCGTTTCGAGGAAGCCGTAGTGATTGGGGCGAGCATAAACCGCCAGCGAATTGATGAGACCGATATTCGGTCCTTCCGGGGTTTCGATGGGGCAGACCCGACCATAGTGCGTGGGATGGACATCTCGCACTTCGAAGCCCGCCCGCTCCCGAGTCAACCCTCCGGGACCCAAAGCCGAGATGCGCCGTTTATGCGTCACCTCGGATAAGGGATTGTTCTGATCCATGAATTGCGAGAGCTGGCTGGAGCCGAAAAATTCCCGAATCACCGCCGAGACCGGCTTGGGGTTGATCAGATCCTGAGGCATCAGATCCTCTATTTCGGGCATACCCAAACGCTCTTTGACCGCCCGCTCCACCCTGATCAATCCGATGCGGAATTGATTCTCCGCCATTTCCCCGACCCGGCGAACGCGACGATTGCCCAAGTGATCGATATCGTCGACCTCACCCCCACCGTTCTTGATATCGATCAGGATCTTCAACACATCCAAGATATCGGAGCCGTCTTTATATTGGCTCACCAACTCCTTCGCGATACGATCGTTACGGCCGGAAAAATACTTGTGATCGTATAGAACGCTCGATCCCCATTCCTGCTCCCGACCGACCCGACGATTGAACTTCATCCGCCCCACTTCGGAAAGGTTATACCTCTCGTCATTGAAGAACAGGTTATGAAAAAGAGATTGAGCGGCGTCCTTCGTCGAGGGTTCGCCCGGTCGGATCAATTTATAGATCTCGATCTGAGCGTTGTTTTGATCGATCCCCATATTTCTCTCTTTCTTTTCCTTGAGATCCTTGGCCAGGGTCTCGGAAATGAAGGGTCCTCGATCCACATCGTTGGTATAAAGAACCTTGAAACTCTCGACCTTGTGCAAACGCATCTTCTCGATCAGGGAGTCCGTCAGTTCGTCATTGGCATTGGCGATCAGCTCCCCGCTATCCAAATCGATGACATCTTGATACAACCTCTTTTTCAAAGAGGAATCATCCCTGACCAGATAGTCATCCCCCACATCGAGGGTATCGAGATCTGCCTTGCGCATGAGCCGCACATGTCTTGCGGTGATGCGCTTGTTGGCAGCGACGATCAGCCCTCCCTCTTTGTCCTTGATATCCAAGGGCAAGGACTCGCCTCTTAGCCTTTCGGGAATCAAGGGGTCCAAGCGCAATCCTTCGGGGGTGATGAAGAAAGTATCGTATTCAAAGAAGATCTCGAGGATCTCTTGCGGCTGATAGCCGAGCGCCCGCAACAAAACGGTCGAGTCGATCTTGCGTCGATCGATACGGGCACTCAAAAGATCCTTGGAATCGAATTCGAAATCGAGCCACGACCCTCGATAGGGAATGATTTTGCTCGAATGCAAGGGACGACCACCGGAACTGGTCTTGGCCCGATCCTGATCGAGGGAGAAAAACACCCCGGGAGAGCGGTGCAGCTGAGACACGATCACCCGCTCGGTACCATTGATCACGAAAGTCCCGCTATCGGTCATCAGCGGGATATCGCACATATAGACCTCGCGGGATCCTTCCTTGACCAACTTGATGGGCGCTCCTTTGTCATCGAGTATCAGCTCCAATTCACGAGAGCCTGTCTTCTTGAGTCTGTTGAATACCTTGTCCTTGTCTGACTTGGATAGGGGATCGTCACTATAGAGTATCAATCTCAATACCACTTCCAACGATGCGGCATACGTCGCACCACGCATCTTGCACTCGTCAACGTCGTATTTCGGATCCACGAGCCGATAGCTCACGAACTCGAGATCCGCCTTTCCCGATACCGCCTTGATGGGAAAAACGGATTCGAAGGCCGCCTGCAGGCCGCTTCGCAAAAACTCCTTGTAGGAATCGATCTGGATCGAAAGGAGGCTCGGCATCGGATATTCGTCCGACCTCCGTTGGCCGAAATTCTTTCGAATGCGCTTCTTCTGGGTGGATGAGAGTTTCTTTCCGCCGGGAGGAAAGGGAAGTACTTTCTCATTTTGGTTATCCGATGACGAAGTTTTCTTATGAGTCTCGGTGCGAGGGATCTCGATACGAATATCCTTGAAATTGGATTTTCGGGACGAGTCATCTTTGTCATTGAATGCTTGAACCGTAGCCTCGTAAGTCGCTGCCGCCTTCGGCAATAGAATCGTATAGCCTTTGCCCTCCCAGTCGATTTTCTCGCTACTCGCCCAGCCCTCACCACTTGACCATTCCTTATCCCGAAGCGCAACCTTATACTTGGTCGCACCCTTGACCTTATCCCAAGAGATATGTACGGATTTTCTATCATCCGATAAAATCGACTTCAGATTGGCAGGCGCACCCAACTCATTGTCTTTCTTGGTGTCTTGAGATTTTTTTGTTGACGGAGTCGATGTCTTTGGCCGCCCACCAGAGGCAGGTGCCATTTTTTTTGATTGTGTATCCGCTACTTCCTTGCCGGTATTTTTCGGTGAATCTGAAATTGGAGCCAGATCCTTGCTCTGCTTCTCGTTGGACTTACCCTCATTCGCCTGCCCTCTCGCATCTTCGGCAATCATCCGATGCAACTCCTCAACGAGAGCGAGCCGCTTTTCTTCCGGCTTCGATGTGATGCTCTTGATGATGCTCTCTCTATTCTCTTCGATGTAGGCAGGCAGTGCTTCTTCATCTGCCTCTTCATCTGCCTCGATTTGCTTTTCGAGGGGGGCAGGCAGCGCATCCGCATCCGGATCTTCTGGGATAGATTCTTGCTGAATCACTTTAGCGAGGTCATTCCGCAGTTTTTCATTGGTATCCGTCAGCTTATCGACAGAATCCTTCAGCTCGGCAATCTGCCTCAGTACCTCGGAGTTTTGCTCGCTCGCATTGCTCTGTTCAGCGCTCTCCCAGTCCTTGAAAAAATCATCAAACATGACCACATTGGACTTCTTGCCGATATTCGATGTCATTTCATTCACCCCTTGGAACATGAAGACGAGCGCTTTGCAAAACCATCGATACGCTTTGCAAGACCCTAAACTCTCAGTCGGGATATCCGAATTCCTTGGCGTCCCGATCCGAGGGTCTTGAGCGCATTGACCGCATCCGAGAACCCCGCATCTCGAGTCGCGACATCAAGATGGGGGTCGGTCAATGGGAGCGAAGGGCCGAATCTCGCAAACGATGTGATCTCACCCTTCGAACCCCGCTTTTCGCCGCCCTTGGGCTTCGACTTTTAGCCGAAACCCAAAAGGGACCTGAGCGAAAAGCGCTTGCGGTTATTTGATCTCCACGGTCGCGCCGGCCTCCTCCAGCTGCTTCTTGATATCTTCCGCCTCTTCTTTGGCGATCCCTTCCTTGATATTGGCGGGGACTCCCTCGACGAGTTCCTTGGCCTCTTTGAGG
>JFBG01000080.1 GCA_000583135.1 Thioalkalivibrio sp. HK1 | reverse complement strand
TCGTTTGATCGAGGATATCCTCGCTTGGCAAGCCCAAGATCCGCACGGAATCTTTCGCTCCAACCTCCCGGCCTTGGGCGGGTGGCACAGCCCGACCGATATGCATCTGCGCCCTTCGTTTACCGAGATCACCGAGGAGATCTTCGAACTGCTCCACGGTGTCTTCCTCGATCAGGGCTATGATGACGGCTTCGAACCGGTATGCGATTCGATGTGGGCCAATATCAACCCGCCGGGGGCTTTCAACCGCCACCATAGCCATCCGAACGCCCTTTGGAGCGGGGTCTATTATGTCCATACCCCCGACGATTGCGGGCTGCTTTGCCTCACCGATCCGAGATCGCAAGCCCATGTATTGACCGGGCATTTCGATCCGATGAGGCGATCGCCCCATAGTCGAGAGGATATCCACTATCAACCCTTTGCGGGAAAACTGATCGTCTTTCCCGGCTGGCTGGTGCACTCGACGAATCCGAATCTTGCGAAATCCAATGATGCATCGGAAAAAAATGCGTCAAAAGCCACGCCGGCAACCGCCCTCGAAGTGCAAAGGATCAGCATCAGTTTCAATTTCCGCCAACGAAAAAAGGGGAGCGATCCGAAAAAAGCCCCGGCCAACGAGATCGTAAGGGGGGATCTGCGGGCAAGACACAGATGAATCCGGCTAACTATCGAAAAGCGATATCGAAAGATGATATCGGCAAAGAAAAAACCCGCGACATCGGTCGATGTGAAACTTGATGCTTGCGAGCGCCGACAAAGCCCCCTTTTCCATTGACAACCGCGTTGTTTACTGCTATAAGATAGATACCAGTTCGAATCACCCTTTTCCAGGGATCGATGTCGCCTAGGACGCTCGAAATTCCGGGCGATGGCCGCTGTCTCATCGCCGTTTCGAATGTCGAGCACCCGTTGTCGTGAAGGTGATAGTATCGATGGAGGCCAGTATCGAAGGCCGATCATCGAACCCGACGATGCCGATTCGAATGCGGCGAGCGTGTCGGGGCATCGGGTATCAAAGACGCAATTTCGGCCACGATAACTTCAAAAAGGAAGGATAGTCGAATGAAATCGAACCATCAATCGATAACATCGGATTCCAAGCGACGGATCCGTCTTTTCGACCCGTCATTTTCGAGAAGTCTTGAAAGATGCGCTCGAACATTCGCCTGCCGAGTCCTCTCCTTTTTTCGATCGGCCAGACAATCAGTGAAATCCCCGCTCGCCCTTCGCCGAGAGGCGTTTGGCCATGACGAGCGGAAAAATCCCTCGTCGGATAGGAACAAGATCCGCCTCGGTCGTTATTCGCCGCTTTTGTTGTGGCTCGTTGCGGGAGTGGCTTCAGCGCAAGTGGTTCCGTCGTTTGTGAAAATTCAATACTCTCCATCGGGACCTTTGACGGTGAACGAAGGAGAATCGATCACCATCACCGCCTCTCTCAGAGAAGCATGGCGGATCAATCGGGGGGCCAATCTAGAGACTTCGCATCCGGACGTCAGCTACTCCCCATCCAGAGTCTTTTTTCCTGCGAACGACGGAAGCTCTCGTACCTTCACCATCTCCGTCGCCCATGACGATGATGCCCTCGATGAGACGACGACGCTCGTCTTTTTCGATGATCTTTGCACCACCGCTTGGTGGCACCCCGGCAATCCCTATGGGACAACCGGTAATTTCGACCCCGCACAGAGCTGGTGCATCGTAGTAACCCTCAATATCATCGACGACGAGGCATCGGGAACGATCGATGTTTCCCCGTCGGGATCGCTGACATTGGCGGAGGGACAATCCAAGAGCATCGATATCACGCTCAGCGAAGAGCCGGATGACGATGTAACCGTCTCCCTTTCGAGCGGAAATTCCGACATCTCTTTCTCCCCCGCTTCATTGACCTTCACCCCGTCGAATTATTCCACCGCACAACAGTTGACTGTCCTTGCGGCCCACGACTTCGACCACTTGGACGAAAACGAGACCATCACCCTTTCGGCCACGGGAGGATTCGTCGCTCCGGATACCGAAATACCGGTCACGATCACCGACGACGACGAGTTGGATCTCTACCTGACCGCCACCTCCTTGAAATTGCAAGAAGGCGAAAACGGCACCTTCCAAGTGCGCTTGGGGACGCAACCCTCACAGGATGTCACGGTCACCGTGCGCTCCTCCTTCCGCGTCGCATCCGTCGATACCGACCCCAATACTGCAGGCAATCAAGATACGATCCTCTTCGCCCGAACCGGCTCGGCGAACGCTTGGAGCGAATACCGTCAGGTGATCGTCACCGCGACCCAAGATGACGATGCGAGAAACGAGACGGCCACCATCTCCTTGACCGCAGCGGGCGGGGACTACCAAGACGAGTCCGCAAGCGTTGCCGTGACCATCACCGACGACGAGAAGCCGAGGATTCTGATATCGACCACCACCTTGTCCGTGCCGGAAGGCGGATGCACCACCTTCGGAGTACGCCCGGCGACCCGACCCACGGCGAATATCAAGGTGAACTCGTATTCGCTCAAACGAGGAGAACTGTCCTCGGACGGCACTTATTATCGATATAAAAATACAACCGACATTTGGACTCACCCGAGAGACTTGCACTTCAATCGATATGGCCAGACGAACGCTTGGAACCAGTACCAAGACTTGAGCGTCTGTGCGAATCACGACGACGACAAACAAGACGATGGGCCTTACAGATTGTTGATTCTCGGAGTCGGGGGGGATTACCAAAGCGTTTCCTCCTATCCCTACTCAGTCGATATCACCGTCATCGACGACGACAGTCCGGGAACGATCGAAGTTTCTCCGGCGGGAAGCCTCGACATCGACGAAGACGAGATTGGATCCCTCCAAGTCCATCTCTCGGCGGCCCCGAAAGTCGACGTGACCGTTTCTCTTTCGAATGCGAATCCGGATATCGTTCTCTCCCCGCCCTCCTTGACCTTCACCCCATCGAATTACTCGACCGCGCAATCCGTCACCGTCGCCGCTTCTCAAGACGCCGACTTTATGGACGATACCGACACCATCACCCTATCCGCCTCGGGGGGAAGATACGACGGTGCCGCTTCCGTCGAAAAAGCGGTCGTCGTCACCGACGACGAGGTGGGTTTCGACATCACCCCCACCTCGTTGACCTTGGCCGAGGGTGGACAAAGCACCTTCCAAATACGATTGAAAGAGCAGCCGGCGGCCGATATGAGGGTGATTTTCGGCGTGACCGATGAAAACTCGCAGCAAGGAGGAGCGGCCGACCGACTCACGCTCGATGCCGACCCGAATACCGACGGCAACCAGATCACGCTCGTCTTCGCCCGAACCGGCCAGGAGAACGCTTGGAATCAATCTCGAACGATTGCCGTCTCGGCCGGTCACGACGATGATGGGAGCGACGAATCGCTGCGTATTTCCCTTTCGGTGGAGGAAGGGGATGATGTCATCTTGAATGCGATGAGTTTGGGAGTTAGCGTTATCGATGACGATCGGACAAAACCCTCGGGAACGATTCTGATTTCCCCGGCCGGGGATCTCTACATCGACGAAGGGGACTTCGGAGCCATCACCGTCAGCCTTTCGACCGTCCCGATCGCGGATGTGAGCGTCACCCTCTCGAAGACCAATCCCGATATCACCCTTTCTGCGAGTTCCCTGACCTTCAACGTCTCGAACTATTCGACGGCGCAGACCGTCATCGTCTCCGCCGCCTCGGACGCCGATGACGTCGACGACGCCGACACCATCACCTTGAGCGCCACCGGCGGCATCGTCGCCCCGCAGGTCACCAAAACCGTCGCGATCAACGATCTCTCGACGGCCACGAATACGACGACGCCATCGGGAACGCTCATCTTGGAGCCCGCGGGTTATTTATCCGTCGACGAAGGTGGTTCGAAGACCTTCACCGTTCGCCTCTCGATCGCCCCGATCGCGGATGTGAGCGTCGCCCTTTCGAAGAACAACTCGGATATCACCCTTTCTACGAATTCTCTGACCTTCACCCCCTCGAACTATTCGACGGCGCAGACCGTTACCGTCTCCGTCGCCCACGATGCCGACGCCGATGCGGAGTTCGGTGCCATCACCCTATCCGCCAGCGGCGGCATCGTCGCCCCCGAGGCGAAAAAGAACGTCTCGATCGAAGATGACGAGGTGGCCGGGGCCATCTTCATAGAGCCCACCGCTTCGCTGGACTTGGATGAGGGAGAATCGGGGGAATTCACCGTCCGACTCTTGGGCGACCCGAATGCGGACGTAACCGTCACCCTTACCAAAACCAATCCCGATATCACCCTTTCTGCGAATTCCCTGACCTTCACCCCCTCGAACCATTCGACGGCGCAGACCGTTACCGTTCTGGCCGTTCAGGATGCCGATGCCGACGACGAGTCCGATACCATCACCCTGACCGCCGCCGGCGGTATCGTCGCCGAGCGAGTGACCAAGGCGGTTTCGGTGGACGACGACGAAGTCGCCGGAACGCTCATCTTGGAGCCTGCGGACTCCTTGGCCATCGCCGAGGGGGATTCCAAGACCTTCACCGTTCGCCTTTCGAACGCCCCGAACGGGGATGCGATCGTCACCCTTACGAAGACCGATCCCGATATCACCCTTTCTGCGGATTCCCTGACCTTCACCGCCTCGAACTATTCGACGGCGCAGAGCGTCACCGTCCTCGCTCCCCAAGACGATGACGCCACCAGCGAATCCGACACCATCACCTTGACCGTCACCGGCGGCATCGTCGCCCCCCAAGCGACGAAGACCGTCACGGTCGCCGACGACGACGCCCCCTCGGGCACGATCATCACCAGCCCCGCCGGCGCGTTGACCATCGCCGAGGGAGGCTCGGCGAGCATCGCCGTCCAGCTCTCGACGGCACCGAACGCCGATGTCACCGTGACCCTTTCGAAGACCGACGATGCCCTCTCCCTCGACAAGACATCTGTGACCTTCACCCCCTCGAACTGGAACCAAGCGCAAAGCATCGTCGCCTCCTCCCTGGCCGACAACGATACCGACGATGATCGCATCGATATCTCCTTGGTCGCCTCCGGCGGCATCAACGCCCCCGAGACCGTGGTGACGGTCATGATCGAAGACGGCAACCTCCCCGGGGGGCTTTCGCTATCCCCCTCGATGCTGGAGGTGATCGGGGGCGATAGCGCAACCTTGAGCCTGTCCCTTGCATCGAAGCCCAGCACGGATGATATCGTCCAGGTCTTCCTTTCCAAGACCGACCCGAATCTCTCCCTCGAACCCGCATCGCTGACCTTCGACGCCTCGAACTGGAATCAAGCGCAATCGGTCGTCCTGAACGCCGCCGTCGTTGCGCTGCAAGGCTCCGATACCCTCACCTTGAGCGTCTCCGGCCAAGGCAACTACGCCATGGTCGACGATACGACGCTCCCCGTGCGCATCCTCGAGGCCCCGGGGGCGTTCTCCCTCTCCCCCGAAAGCCAAAGCGTGATCGAAGGCGGAGCGGCGGTGCAGTTGGAGACCAGGCTCCAGACCCGACCGCTCGGAGCGACCAGCGTGACCATCACCTTCACCGCCGACCGTTCGGGGGTCAGGATTTCGCCAGCGGTGCTCATCTTCCCCGCCGATGGCTGGCACATCCCCCGCACCGTCGAAGTCGAAGCCGTCGACGATGCGAATACCCTCGACGAGGAAGTCGCTATTTCCGCCGTCGCCGTCGGCGGGAACTACGGCAATGTGCAGCAAAGCGCCAAAGTGCTGGTTCAAGACGACGATGACGAATCGATCCCGCTGCCACCGATCCGCACCCAAGCGCTGGCCTTGCCGCAAAGCGATGCCCAGGACAGCGCCACCATCCGCGTGCGCTGCATCCAGGATTCACCTTGCGATGTCGTGCTCGATTGCCACGCCCAAGCCGACGGCTCGGCCTTCGAAGCCTCGCTCCCCGATCCCATCCCCGCTTGGGGAGCGATCGCACTGAGTTCCGAGGATATCGAGCGCCTTAGCGGGGCTTCGTGGGCCGGCAAGGGTCGATTGGGTTGCGCTTTGCGGAGCCAAGCGGGGTTGAGCGCCCAAGTCTGGACCCACTCCGGCGATGGGGTCTTGGTCAACAACTCGGCTTTCATCCGAAGCGTCCCCGATGGAGCGATGCACCGAGCGGATATCGAATCGATACCGACACCCGATGGTCTGGAGGATACGAATATCCGCATCCGCTGCCTCGCCCCGCTCGGCAGCGATTGCGCCATCGCCGATTTCTCCTGCTACGACGACGACGGCATCCGCTACGAGGGCGATATCGGCACCATCGAACGTTTGAGGGTGCGCCACCTGCAAACGACGGATCTGGCCGAACTCATCGACCACCGGTGGCAAGGGATGGGACTCGTTTGCGAACTGCGCTCGAGCGCTCCCTTCACGGTACAGGTGCTGACCCGCACCGGCGGCGGTGGGGCCTTGGTCAACAACAGCGCAACGGGGGCACCATAAAACGGCAATATGAATCGACAAGCGGCGAGACTCGAATTTCGCCCGCAAGATCCATCGAGCAGGTATCGAATATGGGCGATGGCTTATCTCTTGGCGCTCGATCAGATGATCGAAGGATGCAAGGGCAAGGGATGAACGGCATCACGAAAGCGCTCTTCGACGGCTTCGCTCGAGAGCTCGATCTTCCGAAGAATGCGATCGCCGTCGAGTACGAAGGAAAGGCTTCCTGTCGATGGGGCATCGAGGTCTTTTGGCCTCAAAGCCATCCCAACAAGGACTACGCGATCTCGACATTCACGGCCGCCAAGCGCATCGAGGAGGCGTTGGGCGCCGGCCGCTTCCAGTCCACCGACGGAAAACCCATCGACGAGGTGCTGGCACTCTTCCTCGATAACCGAAAGAAAGGGAGGAACGCCGGGCGCAAGAACGGACGGCTACGGTTCCACTTCGTCGATGTCGAAGAGGAAGAGCGCAGGCGACAGGCGCGATCGGCCAATGCCAACCCTCGAAAGAGGAAGCCGGGGCAGGTGAACATCACCCAAACCATCAAGCAAGGTTTTTCGGAAGAGCTCGGTCTGTCGAAGGACGGCATCGATGTCGAGGTGGTAAGGTTCTGGGCGGACGAGTTGGCAAGTCAGTGGAATGTCTACATCAAGTTCCCGGAAGATCATCCTACCACCGAGCCTCGATTGGCCGTGAAGCGAGCGGCATCGATCGTCGAGGCATCGGTGCCCGGCGGCCGGTTCGAGTTTTCCAATCACCCGAGCGACGATCCCGACGACACATACATCGAATTCGAGTTTTTGAAAGACAGACCGGTCGAGGCCGGATCATCGTCCCTTGGGGCCTTGGCTTCGAAAAGCGACGATGACGAGGGCGGCATCGGTGGATGGGTGCTGGCGGGGGCGATCATCCTCTTCGTCGTCTTCGTGCTCGACGTTTGATCGGGGAGTATGGTCGGTCAGGTGCAGCACCCGGCATCATCGAGGAGACCGTGGACGCAATACCGAGGGCGATCGCTCCGATCGCCTCGGGTCTTCGATCGATGATACGCAAAACATCGGCTCCCTCTGCTTGGATAGCCCCGAGGCGGGGCCGATGGCTTCGGCCTTTCGCCCCCTTCGGATCACCTCCATGAGCCGCCTTCGATCCTCGGATTCAAGGAGCGAGGATTCCTATCCTCGTTTTAACCTGCAAGGCGATATGGATGCCCTCTCGCTAGCGGATTTTCCTTACTCCAATCGTTGTTTGTGGGAATATATCGAGCGATCTTTCTATATCCCATACTATCCATCGAAGCGATAGCGATATAAACGCCGGTATCGTAGGCTCTCGACCGATCTTGCTCCTTAGGTTTTTTCGCAAAACTCAAGGTCGTTTTTTTCAACTCGGAGATTTGACCCGATGATCGAAAACCGGCAGCAGCAGGCGAATCGACTGACCACCGCCTTGGAACTCACATTGCCTCCGGTGGCCATGGCCCTTTGCAACGAAGCCCCGGCGGGGGTATCCGATTTCGCCGGCAGCGCGCCTGCCGGATGCGTCTTTTGGCAAGAAGCGACCAAGCGCACCTTTTCGACCTCGGCTTCGGATCATGCGCTTTGCTCGATCGGGATCCACACCATGAATCTCGAGAACGCCCCCGAAGCGCAGCCCGAAGAACTGCGCGCATCGTTGGAGGCAATGACCGGTCTTGGATATGTCAGCCCCGAGGAGGTGGCGGCGATCCCGACCGCTCCCCTACCGAGCCGTCATGCGGTCTACGGCCCGTTGAGCGATTTTCCGATCGAGCCCGATGTGGTGTTGCTTTTCGTCGATGCCCGTCAATCCTTGGTGCTAAGCGAAGCCGCTTCCCGCGTCGACGCCGACCTGCCGGCGGCGATGGGTCGCCCCGCCTGTGCCGGAGTGGCAAAAGCCCTCGAAGGGCGAGCGGTCATGAGCCTTGGTTGTTGCGGAGCCAGAGCCTATCTCGATGCCTTGAACGACAGCACCGCCTTGTGGGCGCTCCCGGCAAAAAACCTCGATCGTTATTGCGAGGAGATCGAGTCCTTCGCCCAAGCGAACAAGATTCTCGGCGCCTTTCATCGTCGGCGACGTCAAGACGTCCAAGCGGGCGAGCGACCGAGCGTCAACGATTCCTTGGCTCGGATCTCCTGAAAAACGATCGAATCGAGCCGATCCCCGCCATGCCTCCCGCCGAAGCCCCGGCATCGAAAAGCCAAGAGCCGGGCTTTAAGGATTCTTTTTTCGGGTAGGGTCAAGGTCGAGCGAGGATGCCGCCGGCCGATCGGCAAGGCCTCGCCCTTCTTATCGGAGCGATCGATGATCGTTTTCGAAAGGATTTTTCGTCTTCGCCCGCATCGAGAGATCCGCTCCCTTCGATCGAAGATATAACCGGGCAACCCCATAAGATTGTCGAGTGTCGAATATTGAAACTTCAAGCGATCCGAACTTGGGCGGTGGCACCACCCGACGGTATCGGCGGTCGGTTTTGGCTCATCGTCAAAATCACGACCGATAGCAAAATCGAGGGAATCGGGGAATGCTACGGCATCCCCTTCTCATCCGATATCGCCTGCAAGATGGTGGAGGATACCTTCGCTCGCTTCGTCGCCGGCGAGGATCCGCATCATATCGAAACCCTTTTTCGGCGGGTCTATTCCGCCGGTTTCACCCAACGCCCGGATCTCACGCTGATGGGGGTCTTCAGCGGCATCGAGATCGCGATCTGGGATATCCTGGGCAAGATGGCTGATGCGCCGGTCCATCGACTGCTCGGGGGGAAATTTCACGAACGCCTGCGCACCTACACCTATCTCTACCCCGAAAACCCCGGCGACCTAAAAGCCCCCGATGTCTACCACGACGGCGATATCGCAGCGGAGCGGGCCTTGCACTACCTCGACTTGGGATTCAGCGCGATCAAACAGGATCCGGCCGGGCCTTATGGTTTCCAAGGCGGGCGCGAACTCTCCCGCAAGGAACTCGCCCGTAGCGAATATTGCATGCGGCGTATCCGAGAAGCGGTCGGGGATCGAGCGGATATCCTTTTCGGCACTCACGGACAAATGACCACTTCATCCGCCATCCGTCTCGCCCGGCGGATCGAGCCTTACGATCCGCTGTGGTTCGAAGAGCCCTGTCCGCCGGATCAGATGGAGGCCATCGGCAAGGTGGCAAGATCCACATCCATCCCCGTGGCCACCGGCGAACGCCTGACCACCCGGGTGGAATTCCATCAGGCTCTCAAAGCGGGGGTGAGTATCTTGCAGCCGAATGTGGGGCGAAGCGGCGGCATCTGGGAGACCAAGAAGATCGCGCAGATGGCCGAACTCTTCAACGCCCAAATCGCCCCGCATATCTACTGCGGCCCCATCGCCCACGCCGCAGCGGCGCATCTTTCCTTCGGCTGCCCGAATTTCCTGATCTTGGAGACCATCCAAAGCCCCTTTCACGACGCCATCTTGAAAAAGCGCCTGCGCTGGGAGGATGGCTACATGCTTGCCCCCGAAGAGCCGGGGCTGGGGATCGAACTCGATGAGGAAGTTGCGCTCGCACACTCGGCGCCGGCCGGCAGCGGCTTGCACTTGGAAATGTGCCAAGTCCCGCTACCGTCGGATAACGAGAAGACCATCACCGAGCTTTGACTTCGAAAGGCGAGGGCGAAAAGCGAGGGAGAGTGTCCGTCCTCGGCAACTCCATCGATGCGATGTCGATGCCAAGCAAGTCGTCCTCGGCGGGGAGCCATGCGCGTCCCCAATCGCAGCGCCTCGGGGGCGAAAACAGGTTCTATCAAGGCAGCTGCGTCGTTCCCGAAAGGAAGCGATCGATTTCCCTCGCCGCCTCCCTTCCCTCGTTGATCGCCCGCACCACGAGCGACTGTCCGCTGCGACAATCGCCGGCGGCGAAGACCTTGGGAACCGACGTGCGATATTCGCCCTTGATCGCCCGATAGTTCGTTTGATCGTCGAGTTCAAGCCCCAAAGGCTCGCTGACCCCATGCTCGGGGCCTAGATAACCCAAGGCGAGGAAAACGAGATCCGCCTCCCATAGACGCTCGGATCCGGCCACGGGTTGCATCCGACCATTATCGAGCGCCATATCCACGGTCTTCACCCCGGTGAGAACGCCCTCGTCGTTGCCGACGAATTCGGTGGTCGATATCGAGTAGACCCGGGGATCTCGATCGAATTTCGCCTGCGCTTCCTGGTGGGCGTAATCGACGCGAAAGACATGAGCCCACGTGGGCCATGGATTGGTCTGCGCCCGGGCTGCGGGCGGAACGGGAAAGAGCTCGAAATTCACGAGGCTGCGACAACCATGACGCAGCGAGGTTCCGATGCAATCGGCACCGGTATCGCCGCCGCCGATCACGATCACCCGCCGACCTTCGGCGTCGATGAATCGATCGTCGGCGTAATTCGGATCCAACAGGCGGCGGGTGTTCTCGGTCAGAAAATCCATCGCGAAATGAACGCCTTCGAGCGCACGACCCGGGATCGGCAGATCGCGGGGGATGGTGGCCCCGGTGGTCAATAACAAGGCATCGGATTCGGCCAGCAAGCGATCGATCGAAACCGTGCCATCGAGGCCGTTGCCGACATTCGATCCGGTGATGATTTCGATGCCCTCTTCGCGCATCAACGCGATCCTTCTATCGACCACGTCTCGTTTATCGAGCTTCATATTGGGGATGCCGTACATCAGCAACCCCCCGACCCGATCTTCGCGTTCGTGGATCCTTACCGTATGCCCGGCTTGATTCAGCTGGGCCGCGGCCGCCAAGCCCGCAGGACCGGAACCGATGATCGTGACCTTGCATCCGGTGCGCACCTGCGGGGATCGAGCCTGCACCCAACCTTCCGCAAAACCGCGCTCGATGATCGCAAGCTCGATATTCTTGATGGAAACCGCAGGTTCGGAGATCCCCAAAACGCAGGACTCCTCGCACGGAGCGGGGCAGACCCGCCCGGTGAACTCCGGGAAGTTATTGGTCTTGTGCAGGCGATCGAGAGCCTCTTGCCAGTAGCCCTTCCAGACCAGATCGTTCCATTCCGGGATCAGATTGTGGATGGGGCAACCACTGCGTCCGGTGACCAGATCGGGGGATTGGCAAAAAGGCACCCCGCAGTCCATGCAGCGCGCCGCCTGTCGACGCAGGAGATTCTCGTCGGCATCGGGATCGGTATAGACCTCGTCGAAATCGACGAGTCGGGCGAGGGGTTCGCGCCACGGAACGGGCTCGCGGGCGAATTCGGTAAAGCCGGTCGGCTTACCCACCGGCCGCCACCTGCTGCCTCGCCTCGGCCGCATCATCGCCGACCGACAAGGCCTCATCATTGCAAGATTGACGAATCCCCTTCATATCCCTCTCCTTGGAGGCTTCGAGCGCCCGACGATAATCCACCGGCATCACCTTGACGATCCTCGCCAAGGACTGCGGCCAATCCTCGAGCAAGGTGCGAGCCACTTCGGAGCCGGTGGCGACCCGGTGTCGCTCGATCCGATCCCTTAGCCATGCGATCTCCGATTCTTCGACCACCTCTTCGAGATCCACCATATCGAGATTGCAACGGCTGCCGAAGCGTCCATCGACATCGAGAACGTAGGCGATCCCTCCGCTCATGCCCGCTGCGAAATTGCGGCCGGTGGGACCCAAGATCAACACCCGTCCACCGGTCATGTATTCGCAGCCGTGATCCCCGACCCCTTCGACCACCGCCGTCGCTCCGCTGTTGCGCACCCCGAAGCGCTCGGCGGCGATCCCCCGAAAGAAGCACTCCCCGGCGGTGGCGCCGTAAAGCACCACATTGCCGATCAAGATCTGCTTCTCGGCCGCAAAAGGGCTGGCTTTCGGGGGATAGACGATGATGCGCCCCCCGGATAGACCCTTGCCGACATAGTCGTTGGCATCGCCCTCGATCTCCAAGGTGATGCCCGGGGCGAGAAAAGCCCCGAAACTTTGACCGGCGCTGCCGGTGAAACGAAAGCGAAGGGTATCGTCGGGCAGCGCCTTCGACCCCCGGCGCCGCACGAGGCGATGCGAGAGCATCGTGCCCACCACTCGATCGGTATTTCGGATCGGCAGTTCATGCACCACTTTCTCGCCCGTGGCAAGCGCAGGCTCGGCCAATTCGATCAGGCGATGATCCAAGGCGCCTTCGAGGCCGTGATCCTGATCGTGAATATGATGGACTCCGAGGCAATCGACGGGCTTGCGAACCGGGGTGATGATCGCCGAGAGGTCGATCCCCTTCGCTTTCCAGTGATCGCTTTCTTCGGCCGAGAGCAGATCCACCCGCCCGATCATCTCATCGACCTTGCGAAGACCGAGATCGGCCATGATCCGGCGCAGCTCCTCGGCGACCATGAAAAGATAGTTGATGACATGCTCGGGAGCGCCGGAAAACTTCTTGCGCAACGCCGGATTTTGGGTGGCGATCCCCACCGGGCAGGTATTGAGATGGCATTTGCGCATCATGATGCAGCCCAGCGTGATCAACGGAGCGGTGGAAAATCCGAATTCCTCGGCTCCGAGCAAGGCGGCGATCGCCACATCGCGTCCGGTCTTGAGTTGGCCATCGGTTTGCAAGGTCACCCTCGAGCGCAGGTTGTTCATCACCAGCACTTGATGGGTCTCGGCGATCCCCAGCTCCCAGGGCAAGCCCGCATGCTTGATCGAGGTCAAGGGCGAAGCCCCGGTCCCGCCGCTGTCGCCGGCGATCACCAGATGATCCGCCCTGGCTTTGACCACCCCTGCGGCCACCGTCCCGACGCCGACTTCGGATCCGAGCTTGACGCTGATACGAGCGTCGGGGTTGGCGTTCTTGAGATCGTGGATCAGCTGGGCAATATCCTCGATGGAGTAGATATCATGGTGCGGGGGCGGGCTGATCAGCCCCACCCCGGGGGTGGAGTGGCGCAGCCAAGCGATATAGTCGTCGACCTTGCCCCCGGGGAGCTCCCCGCCCTCCCCGGGCTTGGCTCCCTGCACGATTTTGATCTGGATCTCGTCGGCGGCGGCGAGATATTCGATGGTCACCCCGAAACGACCGCTGGCCACTTGCTTGATCGCCGATCGCCTCGAATCGCCGTTGGGATCGACCTCGGATCGCGCCGGATCCTCGCCGCCCTCGCCGGTATTGGACTTGCCTCCGATGCGATTCATGGCGATGGCGAGGGTCTCGTGGGCCTCGCTCGACAGCGAGCCGAAGCTCATGGCCCCGGTGGCGAAACGCCGCACGATCTCGCTTGCGGGCTCGACCTCGGATAGTGGCACCGGCGATGTCGAGGAGCGAAAGCGCAGCAGCCCGCGCAAGGTCGCATGGCGGGTGGTTTGTTCATTGGCGTGACGGGCGAAACGCCAGTAGGCCTCTTCGTCGTCACTGCGGGCGGCGACCTGTAAATGGGCGATCGAATCCGGATCCCACAGGTGGATCTCGCCGTGGCGGCGCCAGTGAAAATCGCCGGGGTTCGACAATACCGGCAAGGCCGCACCGGGGCCTGCGGGGAACCCCGAGGCGTGTCGCCTTTGCATTTCCTCGGCCAACTGATCAAATCCGAGCCCTTGCACCCGACTCGCCGTGCCGCTAAAGCAGCGATCGACGACCTCGTCGGCCAAGCCGACGATCTCGAATATCTGCGCCCCTTTATAGGACTGCAAGGTGGATATCCCCATCTTGGCCATCACCTTGAGCATGCCCTTGGCCACCGCCTTGCGGTAGGCGGCGGTGATCTTCGCGTCGTCGTCCAAGGCATCGGCATCCGCGGTATGGCCTTTGCGGCGCGCATCCCACAACGCCTCGAAGGCCAGCCAGGGATTGATGGCATCGGCGCCGTAACCGACCAACAGACAGTGGTGATGGACCTCTCGAGCCTCGCCGGTCTCGACGATCAAACCGACCCGGGTGCGCTCTCGGGTATGCACCAAATGATGGTGCACCGCCCCGACCGCGGCCAAGGCGCTGATCGGCACCCGATCCGGGGCGATGCTTCGATCGCTCAAAATGATCAATGCCGCTTTCTCGGCGACCGCCGCGCTCGCCTTACGGCAAATTCGATCCAAGGCCTCGACCAAGCCCGCACGACCCGAATCGCGCGGGAAGGTGATATCGATGGTATGCGCCCGCCAACCCGGGCGATCGATCCGCGCCAAGGCCGCCAGATCCTCGTTGGAAAGGATCGGATGGGGAAGGTGCAAGCGATGGGCGTGCACCTCGCCGGGGTCGAGTAGGTTGCGCTCGGGACCGATGAAGCACTCCAACGCCATCACCACTTCCTCGCGGATGGAATCGATGGCGGGGTTGGTCACTTGGGCGAATAGCTGACGGAAATAGTCGTAGAGCATGCGGGGCCTTTCCGACATCACCGCCAAGGCGCTGTCGTTGCCCATCGACCCTAAGGGATCGCGCAATTCACGCACCAACGGCAAGAGCATGAACTGCATGGTCTCGGCGGTATAGCCGAAGGCCTGCATCCTTGCCATCAGGCGATCCGAATCGAGTCCCGGGACATCGCTCGGCAGCGGCAGATCGGCAACTTCGATGCGTTGTCGCTCGAGCCATGCGCCGAAGGGGTGGCGCTGCGCCACCTCGGACTTGATCTCGTGATCGGGGATCATGCGCCCCGCTTTGAAATCGATCAGAAACATCCGCCCGGGCTGCAAACGACCCTTCTCGATCACCCTCGCCGGATCGATATCCACCACCCCGACTTCGGAGGCCATCACGCACAGACCGTCATCGGTGATGGAATAGCGAGAGGGACGCAAACCGTTGCGATCGAGGACCGCCCCGATATAGGCCCCGTCGGTAAAGGCGATCGAAGCCGGGCCGTCCCAAGGCTCCATCAAACAAGAGTGGTATTCATAAAAAGCGCGTTTATCCGCCGACATCGAGGCATCTTGCTGCCACGCTTCGGGGATCATCATCAACACCGCCTCGGGCAAGGAGCGCCCGGTCATCAACAGGAATTCCAGCACATTGTCGAAGGTGCCCGAATCCGAGCAATCGGGCTCGACCACGGGGAACAAGCGGGATAGATCCTCTTCGAAGAGATCGCTTTCGAGCACCCCTTGCCGGGCATTCATCCAGTTGCGATTGCCGAGCAGGGTGTTGATCTCCCCGTTATGACTCATCAATCGATTGGGTTGCGCCCGATCCCATGAGGGAAAGGTATTGGTCGAAAACCTCGAATGGACCATCGCAAGGTGGGAGGCGAACTCGGGATCGTCGAGATCGGGGTAGAAGGCGAAGAGCTGGGGCGGGGTCAGCATCCCCTTGTAGACGATGATCCCCGCCGATAAAGAGACCACGTAAAAGGTCGAATCCGAATCCCGATGATCGCTCGGATCGCTCGCAACCGGCGTCGCATGCGCAAGGTGAGTGGCATGCTTGCGGATGAGATAGAGGGAACGCTCGAAAGCCTTGTCCTCGATCCCGTCGGCGGCGGCGATGAAGAGCTGCTCGATACGAGGCATGGCGGCGCGGGCCGCCCCCCCGATATCGGCGGCATCGGGATCGATCGGCAATGGCCTCCAGCCGATGATTGCCTGCCCCGCCTCCGCCGTGCAGCGCTCGAAGACCTCCTTGCAGCGCCGCGCGGCCGTCTCCTCGTGCGGCAAGAAGACGAGTCCGACACCGTAGCGCCCCGCCCGCGGTAAATCGACGCCCAAGGACTCCTTCGCCTTGCGTACGAGAAAATCATGGGGGATGGCGGTCAAAATCCCGGTTCCATCGCCGGTATTGGATTCGTAGCCAATCCCTCCTCGATGCACCATCGAGCAGTTCATCTGCTTGGCATGCTCGATGATGCGACGGCTCGATCGACCATGAATATCGCAGACGAAACCGACTCCGCAAGAGTCTTTTTCTTGCGCGGGATCGTAAAGACCCTGACGTTCGGGCCTTCGGGCGCGGGGGATCGCCGATATCCGTTGGGGCACGATTTTTGGAGACATCTGCACTCCGTTTCGAAAATCTCGACTGATAGATGATGCGCAAGGCCGCTGCTCATCGCTCGCTTCGGCGACGATGATCGATACGATGATCGATACCATGTTCGGCATATCGACGCTCGACACATCGGCGCTCGAAACATAAGCCGAACGAAAAAGACCGATACCGAGCCCGAGGATATCCCGACCGCACAAAGCGAGCCCGCCGAGCATCGACGGGGCGGCGATCGCCCTTGGCCGTTAGGGATCCTCTCCTGCGCAAGATAGCCAAATTGTACGATATGAGAACTTCCCCATCGACTCGCATCGAAGCGTATTCGCAAAATGGCGTGAATCCCCTTCTCGATCAAGCGAAGATCCCGTAAACCCTGTTGCCGTCGATCGTTGCCGCCGATCGGGCGACCTCGCACCGTGATCGTGCCCGAAAAAAAACGGTGCGAGAACGAACGAGAACGAATCCGCAGGATAACCCTCAAGTGCAACCAAGCGACACGCTGACGATTTCACTCTCCCTTGCGGCGGCGATCCTCTTCGCATTCGGCAACCAGTTCTCGCGCTTGGCACTTCGTTTCGTCGATTTTCGCACCGCCGCCTTGTGGCAGATCGGAGTCAGCGTCGGCGTCTATTGGCTCGCCAGCCCTTTTTATATGCAAGCCTGGTACTGGACGGCCTCGGTGATGCCGCTCCTGATCGCTCTGGGATTTTTGAGACCCTTGATCTCCGCCAATCTGGGCATGGCCGGCACCCGCATTCTCGGACCGACCATCAGCGCCACGCTGGCGGCGACCTCTCCCTTGTTCGGGGTCGCCCTCGGGGTGGTGCTGCTGGCGGAGACCCTGTCCTTGGAAATCGCCTTGGGCACCGCAGGGATCGTGGCCGGAGTCATTCTGATCTCGCTGCGCGGACGAAGCGCCCGTTCATGGCCGCTGATCGCCCTGCTCTTGCCCGTCGGCGCCGCCTTCATTCGTAGTCTCGTGCAGGCCTTTTCGAAGATCGCGCTGGACGAAATCCCGAGTCCTTTTTTCGTCGCCCTGATCGCTTACAGCGTCGCCTTCGTGTGCGCCTTGGCCGGCCATCTCTACCTGCGGCGGCCGATCCTGCGTAGCGTGCCTCCCGAGGGCATGCGATGGCTGATCGTCACCGGTATCGCCTACGGCGCCGCGGTGGTCACCGTCAACACCGCCTTGCTCGAAGGACGATTGGTCGTGGTCGCCCCGACCATCGCCTGCGCTCCGATCTTCACCCTCTTGCTCGGATCTTGGGTCTTCAAGGAAGAATCCATCAATCTGCGGGTGGCGATCGCGACCTTGACGGTGGCGGCGAGCGTGGCCCTGATCGGCTGGCAAGCATGATCTGGATCGCAAGGTGCCCCGCCAAAGATGCCCCGCCAAGGAATGCTTCGCCGGAATTTCCCATCGAGATTTCCCATCGAGATTCCTCGTCGATATACCTCGCCGAGAAATTTCATTCGAGCCATCGAAAAAGCCTTGACGAATCCCCGGGTGCGTAAAATACCATCCGTTTTTTCAAGATCGCATCATCGGATCGCGCTTTTTAGGGATCGCATTCTCAAAGCGGCGAGAAAGGGCGGAAAAACCCTGCGCGCGACCCGAAGCGCCGATCCTTGCCATCGATTGCCTTAGCGGAGGTTGCCTGCCGGTGAACAGCGAAGACGAAGCATCGCCCAAGATCGATGCCCGGACCCGAAGCCCTATCGGAGTCAGCATTCTTAGGCGCGAGGATATTGCGCTGACCACCGGTCGGGGACGCTTCATCGAGGATATCGATCGCGCCCACCAAGCGCATGCCTTGATCGTCCGCTCCCCTTACGCCCATGCCCGCATCCTCTCCATCGATACCTCCGAGGCGATGGCCTGCCCCGGGGTGATCGAGGTGCTCACATGGCGAGATCTGGCCGAAGACGGAATCGGGCCACTGGTGGACGAGAACCATGTACGCGGTCGAGGGGGCGAGCGAAGCGTCAATACCGGTCATCCCCTGCTGGCCAAGGATCGGGTCATGTTCTCGGGCGATCCGGTGGCGCTGATCGTCGCCGAACGATTGAGCGATGCCCTCGATGCGGCGGAATGCGTGCTGGTGGATTACGAGGAACTGCCGGTGGTGGTGGACGCAAGCGCAGCCCGCGAAAGCGACGCTCCTTGTCTATGGCCCCAAGCCCCCGGCAATCTCGCCCTCGACTGGGAGGCGGGCGATCCCGAAGCAACGCAAGAGGCCTTCGCCAAGGCCGCGCATCGCACCTCCTTGCGCATCGTCAACAACCGCGTGATCGCCGCGCCGATGGAAAATCGCGGGGTGATCGCGGAATTCGATGAAAGCCGGGGGCGATATACGATCTTCACCCCGACCCAAGGGGCCGGCGCCTTGCTGGAGTCGATCGCCCGCTCCTTGGGGGTCGGCAGCGCGAGCATCCATATCATCACCGATGATGTCGGCGGGGCCTTCGGGATCAAGATTCGATCCTATCCGGAGCATGTGCTGATCGCTTGGGCGGCGAAACGCTGCGCGCGACCGGTCAAATGGATCGCCCAACGCACCGAGAGTTTCATCAGCGACGGCCAAGGTCGAGATCACCTCACCTTCGCGGAGTTGGCACTGGACCGAGAGGGCCGTTTCCTCGCCGTTCGCACCCGCACGCTCTCGAATATCGGAGCCTATACCACGGCGGAGTCGCCGACCATCCCCACCGTCGGCGGAGTGCGTTGCCTGACCGGGGTCTATCGCATACCGGCATGGCATGCCCGTACCGAGGTGATCTTCACCAATACCGTGCCCGTCCACGCTTACCGGGGCGCGGGCAAGCCGGAGTACAACCACGTGATCGAGCGGCTCGTGGATGCCGCCGCCCGCGAAACCGGCCATGATCCGGCCGATTTGCGTCGACGCAATGTGGTTCGGCCCGAAGACATGCCTTTTTCCACCGGCACCGGAATCGAATTCGACAGCGGAGAATTCGCGACCAACATGGACGACGCCCTTTTACTTGCGGATAGAGAAGGCTTCGACCGGCGCCGACGGCAAGCCCATCGGCGCGGTCGGCTACGGGGTTTCGGCTTCGCCCTCTTCCAGGAGCCGGATGGATTTCTCGACAACCGCGTAAGTCTCGTCTTTCAGCCGAACGGGGATCTGCGCATCAGCCTGACCGGACAGGGCGCAGGCCACGGTCATGCCACGACCTTCGCCCAAGTCGCCGGGGATCGCTTGGGCATCCCCATCGAATCCGTGCACGTGCTGCAAGGCGACAGCGATCTGATCGGTCCCGGACAGGGAACCGGCGGCTCGCGCACCGCGACCGTCGCCGCCATGGGGGTCACGCTGGCCGCGCAAGCGATCATCGAGCGCGGCAAGCGCATCGCGGCCCGCGCGCTTTCCGCTCCCGAAGAGGAAATTCATTTCTCGGACGGCGTTTTCACCGCCATCGGCACCAATCGCAGCATCGCTTTGCCCGATGTGGTCTACGCCTCCTTCAAAGCCGATACCCTGCCCGATTCGAACGAGATCGGGCTGCAAGCCACCAGCCATTACCATGCGAAAAAATACAACTACCCCTGCGGGTGCCATGTCTGCGAGGTCGAGATCGATCCCCAAACCGGCGAACTCGAGATCGTGCGCTACAGCGCGGTCAACGACCACGGGGTGGCCATCAATCCGATGTTGGTCGAAGGTCAGGTGCACGGCGGCATCGCCCAAGGATTGGGACAAGCCCTTTTCGAAAATGTGGTCTACGATCCGGATTCGGGTCAGATCCTTTCCGGCAGTTTCATGGATTACACCCTTCCTCGAGCCGACGATCTCCCCTCCTTTCGCTTTCGGCGCAATTGCGTGCCCGCCCGCACCAATCCCTTGGGGGTCAAAGGCGTCGGCGAATCCGGCTGCACCGCCGCTTGTCCGACGGTGATCAACGCCATCGTCGATGCCTTGGCTCCTTTCAAAGTCGAACATATCGATATGCCGGTCACCCCAGAACGCCTGTGGAAGGCTTGCGCTCCGGCAAGAGCCGGTGCCGGCCCTTCCGCCATTTCTTCAAAAGAGCGAGCGTAATAAAGACTCGGGCGCTCGTTGCCCCCAAAAGCCGACTTCTCCAAGGATCTCGATCATGCCGAATAACGGAATCTTCGCTGCGCTGATGCTGGCTTTAGGAGGCGGAGACATGTTCGTCAACTACTGCCAGAGCGGATGCGTCGCCTCGCGAGATGTACCCTCTCATCTTTCGCTGGCGGCAGGACAAGTCTATTTGAAGGATGAGAGGCTCGGCAGTCAAGAGCTTTATATCCGGCACGATATCGGAGTCGCCTACGGTCCCTTCCAGCCCATCTACGGCCTGTCGCTGACCGACAAGATGGATATCTGGGCCGGCGGCGGCTTGGCGTGGACCGTGAACACCCCGATTCCGAGTACCAGCGTCCAGCTCCATTTGATGGCCGGGGCTTTCGAGCACGGATCGGGGATCGATCTCGGCGGGCTGCTTCAATACCGCTCAGGTATCGAGCTGGCCTGGACCGCCCCCGACGGTTTTCGGATCGGCTTGGGCTGGGATCACCGTTCCAACGCCGGCAAATACGAAGAAAATCCCGGCATGGAAACGTTCCATCTGCGTCTTTCCCTGCCCTTGGATTGAGATGGCCCGGATCGAGATGGCTTGGACTGAGATGAATCGAGATCGATACAATCGACTATCCGACTATCGCGCTTCGAAATCGATCACCATTCGCCTCGATGCGATGGGTCTCCACACCGAGGCCTTGCGCCTTTCGGATCCCTCCTTCGACAAACCATCCCGCTGACGATGCCGGCCAATCTCTCCCCCGAATATAAATCCGCCGAAGCCGCCTTTCGAGGAGCGAAAGAGCCCAAAGAGCGCCTCGAATGCCTGCGCGAAATGCTGCGCACGATCCCCAAGCACAAGGGAACCGATCGGCTCCAAGGCGATATCAAGGCCCGCATCAAGCAACTCACCGAGGAACTCTCGGGGCCGAAAAAGGGAGGAGCCCGCAGCGGCCCGGCGCTGGTCATCCGGCCCGAGGGGGCGGCACAAATCGCATTGCTCGGCCCGGCCAATACCGGCAAGTCATCCCTCGTGGTTCACCTGACCGGCGCCGGCGCCGATATCGGCCCCTATCCATTCACCACCCAATTTCCACAGCCGGCGATGCTGCCTTACGAGGATATTCAGCTCCAGCTCGTGGACCTGCCGCCGATCGCCCCCGAGCGCCCGATCTCGTGGCTGGCGAATGCCCTGCAACCCGCCGATGCCGCACTGCTGGTGGTCGATCTGCACGATCCGCAATGCATCGAAAGCACCCTCAAGACTGTGGCGATCCTCCAAGAAAAGCGGGTATCGCTATTGCCCGATTTTCAAAGCGCAAGGATCGCCCCCGATCCCGGGGCCGATGATTACGATCCCTTCGCGATCCGCCTGCCGACCCTGATCGTGGCCACCAAAGCGGACTTGAGCGCCGATCCCGAAGGTGAACTGGAGGTTTTTTGCGACTTGGCCGGTTTTTCCCATCCGAGGATCGCAACCTCGATCAAGAAGGATATCGGACTTGCCAAGATCGGCTCGTTTCTCTTCGATGAACTGGGGATCGCCCGGGTCTACACCAAGACACCGGGGCGACCGCCGGATATGGGGGCTCCCTTCACGGTGCGAGCGGGGGATACCGTCATGGATGTGGCGGGGATGATCCACAAAGACATTGCCCGGGCACTGCGCTACGCCAAACTCTGGGAACGCAGCGGTCGCATCCGCGGCCGGCAAGTGGGACGAGACCACGAGGTCAACGATGGCGATATCATCGAGATCCATACCTGATGCCAACCGAAGCGATCTGTTCGGGCAGCGCTGTTCGAACAATGCCGCTTGAACGACGCCGAGCGAATTTCATCCGTGAAAAGGACATGAAAACGAAGAGGGAAGACGGCAGGCGTAGCCGAAGATGGAACCTTGCCCTGTGCTAAACTCATCGATCATCGTTGAATCACCATCTTCGATGATCGCTCGAAGGCATGCGAAAAACGAAGGGCGATCGCTTCGAGATCGTCGATCATCTCGATGATTCGAGCATCGACAAGACGATTTTCGGCCTTTACAAGGCTTTTTTTCGATTTCGGATGTCGGCCGAACCGACCCGAAACGACAACGCAGCGGGAGATGAAACGCTCGTGGACCGGCGAGATAACCCAAGTCAAACCCTCGATCAGCTCAGCGCCGATCTCGATAGCATCCACTGCGAGGATGTTTTCACCGATACCAAACTTGCGACCATCCGACGTCTGAAACCGGTCGATCGCAAGGGCGATCACGACGCTTCCCGTCCGACCTTGTACATCGCGGAAACGACCATCGTCTCCCAACTCGGACCGATCCCGGTGCAAGCACCCATCGATGCGAATTCTCTCGAGGAAGCCTTCTTGAAATTCCCCGAGGCGATCAAGACCGCGGTCGACGATCTAAGCGCAAGGGCTCAAGAAATCCGGCGAGAGGAAGCCTCGCGGATCGTCGTTCCCGGAACCGGAGCCATGCCCCCGGCAGGTGGCGGCGCCCCCGGCGGCGGTCGCCTCGTCTACTAAGCGCCCTCCCGCTCCCTCTCGCCGTATGGAAAATCACCTCCCGCAAACCCTTGCCCCATGCATTGCCCGAAAGCCGGATCCTCTCTTATCGACATCGGCGAGGCGAACCGGCTTTTGAATGCGATCGTCCGATTCATCGAGTTCGATTCATTGGGCCATCCGTTAAGATAGTATCAAGCAAAAAGTCGCGAGGTCAGGATCTAAGGTGCTCGAAGAGATCGCAAAAGATATATCTTCGATGCGACGAACCATGAATACCATCGCCGATATCCTCATCGTCTTGGCGCCTTTGATCGGTGGCATCGCTCTGAAAGTCTTTTAGGCGCAGCATCCGACCCCGGCATCTTCTTCAAGACGACATCGAAACGCACATCCCACCGTCAAAAAGTGCAAGCGCCATCGACAAGGGGCTTTTCCGAGCATCGAAAGGACATCTCGGGCGGGGCGACGATCGAAGGGGATTGCAAGACGATCCAAGGGGAGAGAACGACATTGGCCACCGACGAACGACGCAGCGCGGAAGGAAAAGAGCCCTTCGTACGATTCGATCGCGTTCAAAAAAGCTATGACGGCGAGACGCTGGTCGTCAAGGATCTCAATCTCGATATATCGAAGGGTGAATTTCTCACCATGCTCGGTCCTTCGGGATCGGGAAAAACGACCTGCTTGATGATGCTCGCCGGCTTCGAGACCGCAACCCACGGCGACATTCTCCTTGACGGGATCTCGATCAATCATATCCCTCCCCATCGCCGCGGCATCGGGATGGTCTTCCAAAATTACGCCCTCTTCCCCCACATGACGGTCGCGGAAAACCTATCCTTCCCTTTGGAAGTGCGCAAGATCGCAAAGTCCGAGCGCGAGAGCAAAGTGAAAAAAGCGCTCGATATGGTCGAGATGGGGGATTTCGGAGGGCGCCGCCCTGCGCAGTTATCAGGAGGCCAGCAACAACGGATCGCCCTTGCAAGAGCCTTGGTCTTCGAGCCCCAACTGGTGTTGATGGACGAACCCTTGGGCGCACTCGATAAACAACTGCGGGAAAAAATGCAGTTCGAGATCACCGATCTCACCCATCGCTTGGGCATCACCGTGGTCTATGTAACCCACGATCAGACCGAGGCCCTGACCATGTCGGATCGGGTTGCGGTCTTCGACGATGGCCGTATCCAGCAAGTGGCAAAACCCGATACCCTCTACGAGGAACCCGATAACAGTTTCGTGGCCCAGTTCATCGGAGAGAATAATACCTTGGATGGGGTCGTGCATTCGATCGGCGATGGATACGCCTTGGTCAAACTGGAAAACGGCGAGATGATCGATTGCAAACCGATCAATGTCAGCCGACCGGGGGAGCGAACCCGGGTATCGATTCGTCCCGAGCGCGTCGAGTTCAATAAAGATCGCCTGCATCCCGACGCCCATACCCTCGAAGCCGAGGTGCTGGAATTCATTTACATGGGCGATATTTTTCGCACCCGAGTGCGGGTTGCAGGCAACGAGAGTTTCATCATCAAGACCCGCAACGCACCGGATCAGGCTCGGCTGGAACCAGGACGCATCATCGAAATCGGCTGGCTACCCGATGATTGTCGGGCGCTCGATACCGGGACTTGATGCCTACCGGCTTTCGTTCGAGCGATCTTGCGAGCGATCTCGACGAAGAGAATTTCGATGAAAAGAATCAGGTAGCGTTCATGTTCGGGTAATGTTGATGCGTGGTTGTCCGAAAAGGGAAGCGAATTTCGCCCGTAATTCGACTCCTCGTTCCTTCGAATCGACGGGTATTTTCAAGGAGATATCGAGATGAGATTCACCCGTACTATCTTGGCCGCAAGCGTATTGGCCCTGTCCGCCGTTGCCATCGCCGAAGAAATGACCATCGTCTCTTGGGGCGGCGCCTACTCCAAATCCCAGCTCAAGGCCTATCACGAGCCGTGGACGGAAAAAACCGGCATCCGAGTCATCAACGATGACAGCTCGGCCGAAGCGGTGGCCAAGCTACGCGCGATGAACGAAGCCGACAATGTCACTTGGGATGTCGTCGATGTCGTCGCCGCCGATGCCATTCGTCTATGCGACGAGGGCTTGGCGCTGGAAATCGATCCCGACAAGCACTTGGCGCAAGCCCCCGACGGCACTCCGGCCTCGAAAGATTTCGGCGATCTACTGGTCTCTCCCTGCTTCATTCCGCAGATCGTCTATTCCACGACCTTCGGTTATCGCACGGATATGGTCGGCGACAACCCGCCCACCGATATCTGCGCGATTTTCGATATCGACGCCTATCCGGGGAAACGTTCGCTCGAAAAACGTCCCATCAACAATATGGAGTGGGCGCTGATCTGCGACGGGGTCTCCAAAGACGATCTCTATGACGTTCTGGCAACGGAAGCAGGTCAAGATCGGGCTTTGAAAAAACTCGATACCATCAAGGATCATGTGGTTTGGTGGAATGCCGGCGCCGACACCCCGCAACTACTGGCCGATGGCGAGGTCGTGATGGGATCGACCTATAACGGACGGCTGTTTTCGGTGATCGAAGAGCAAAAACAACCGGTGGCCATGCTGTGGGATGCACAGGTTTTCGATCTCGACGGTTGGATCATTCCCACCGGCCTGAGCGAAGAGCGCACCCAAAGGGCTTTGGACTATATCTATTTCGCCACCGACACCCAGCGTCTTGCGGATCAGGCCAAATATATTTCCTACGGCCCGGCTCGCAACTCATCCGCTCCCTTGGTCGGCAAGCATTCGGAGTTGAATATCGACATGGCTCCGCATATGCCGACCGATCCCGATAACGCCAAGAATACGATTCTTTACAACTACGAATTCTGGGCGGATTATCGAGACGATATCGATGCGAAGTTCCAAGCCTGGCTGGCGCAATAATTCCAATCGGGTAAAGATAAAAACCGGGGTTCGATGCGAACCCCGGTTTTTTTCGATGATCGATATCCCATGATCGCAACCGCCAAGCATAACGGAATACTGGCGGCGGACGGCACTCCGCTCAAACGCTCCTTGGCACGGGCTTTGCGGCGGGAAAAACTACGGGCATTGATCTTGGTGATGCCCTTGCTGATCTTCGTGCTGCTGACTTTTATCACCCCGATCGCCAATATGCTACTTCGCTCGATCGATAACACGATCGTCGGCGATACCATCCTCTATACCGTCTCCGATTTGAATGACTGGAACGGAAGCGATCCACCCTTGCCCCCCGAGAATGTCTTTCGTTCGCTTTATTTCGATCTTTTTATCGCCGTCGAAACCAAAAGACATACCCGCTTGGGATCGAGACTCAACTACGAACAAACCGGCATCTCCTCGCTATTTAGAAGATCGGGACGCAAACTCGATGATATCGGCAAGGAGATCGAAAAGACTCTGATCGCCTCCGATGCCCGCTGGACAGATGGCCAAACATGGTTCGATCTCTTCGCCGCCCGCAACGAGGGCGACGCCGACCCGGAACTATTCGACCGACAATTCCTTCGTATCCAAAGACTCCAAGGCGAACTTGGCAATATCGATATCGATTTCATGCCCTCGAAGAGCATCGCAAAAGCCCTTCCGCTTGCAACCCGAGAATATACCGCTTGGGCCATCCATACCGCATCGATCGAGGGTGAAGACATAGCGCAAACAAGACCTTGGGAATCGATCCCGGTGGCTTTGATCTACGATATGCAGCAACCCGATTTCGCTATCGAAATCAAGAACTGGCTATCGCAATCCTCGCCGCATCCGATCGAAAAACTATCGACCGAATCCATCGATTACCCCCTCGATTTCACCGACATCCTACGCAAAATCCATAAAGACTGGGGGGATATCGAAGTTTGGCAAACGATCAAGGTGCATTCGAACGACTATACCTCGGGATATTTTCTCAACGCCGTGGATATGCGCAAATCGTTGGACGGGCCGACGATCCAACCGGAAAACAAGCGCATCTTGATCACTTTATTCATTCGCACCGTTCAGATGTCCTTGATCATCACCCTTGCCTGTATCCTGCTCGGCTATCCGGTGGCATGGTTGATGGCCAACTTGCCCATGCGAACCGCCAATCTATTGATCATCTTGGTTCTCCTGCCCTTTTGGACCTCCTTGCTGGTGCGCACATCGGCTTGGAAAGTCATGCTGCAACAGCAAGGGGTGATCAACGAAACGCTGGTTTGGCTCGGCGTCGTCGCCACCGACAATCGACTGGAAATCATCAATAACCAGATCGGCACCATCGTCGCGATGACCCATATCCTGTTGCCATTCATGATCCTGCCGATGTATTCGGTCATGCAAACGATCTCGCCGAGCTATGTGCGAGCGGCGAAATCCCTGGGAGCCAATGATTGGACCGCCTTTTTGCGCGTTTACTTTCCCCAATCCATCCCCGGCATCGGAGCCGGATCGATTCTCGTTTTCATCCTCTCCATCGGCTATTACATCACCCCCGAAATCGTCGGCGGCACCGATGGCGTTTTTATCTCCAATCGAATCGCCTACCATATATCGAGATCGCTCAACTGGGGCTTGGCGGCGGCACTGGGAACGATTTTGCTGATGGTGGTCCTCGTTCTATACTGGACATACGATCGAATCGTCGGCATCGATAATGTCAAGCTCGGGTGAATCGATGATGCAAATCACCACCGCTTCACCCAACTCGTTGATCAAGATATCACCGATCCTCTTGTTATTCGGTGGCGGATCGGGGCTTGTGATCGGCAATGTCCATGACGCCGGAATCGTCGGCATGGCTATCAGCGCCGCCTCGCAGCTATCGCTGGCCTTCGTCTATTTTCATCTGCTGAAAAACGAGCGCTTGGCAGGCTGGATCAATCGCTTGGGGTTTGGCGTCTTCGGCTTGATATTGGCGGGAATTCCCGGTGGCATCTTGGGTTTTATATGGGGCCATCTATCGGTTTGGATCATGTATTGGACTCGAAACCGGCGCTACCGCGAGCGATTGCTCCCTTATTTGACCACCGGGCAAGTGCTGTGGCACTACGCATTTCGCTGCCTGTGTGCCTTGATCTTCATCTTCCTGATCGCACCGATTCTGGTGGTGATGCCATTATCGTTCAACGCCGAGGACTTTTTCACCTTCACCGACAAGATGCTGCGCTTCGATCCCGACGGTTATTCGCTCAAACACTATATGGACTTCTTAGGCTTAAGAGAGGACTCCAATGGCGAGTGGTTGCGATCGCTTTGGAACTCTTTGATCATCGCTCCGATAGCCACCCTCATCTCGGTCTCCTTGGGCACTTTGGCGGCAATCGGTCTTAGTCAAAGCAATATGCCGGCGAAACGAACGATCACCGCCATTCTCATATCGCCGATGATCGTGCCTTTGATCATCTCCGCCACCGGGATGTTCTTCTTCTATTCGGCGTTGGGGAATTGGATGGAGCAATCCATCGGTATGAACAAGGATTTGGTGGGCTATATCAAAGTGATCCTGGCCCATGCGGTGCTTGGCATTCCCTTCGTCATCATCACCGTCACCGCCACCTTGGTCGGCTTCGATCGATCGCTGACCCGAGCTGCGGCCAATATGGGCGCAAATCCGATCACCACTTTTTTTCGCATCCAAATGCCCTTGATCCTCCCCGGCGTCATATCGGGAGGTCTTTTCGCTTTCATCACCTCCTTCGATGAAGTGGTGGTGGTGCTCTTTATCGGATCCGCAAGCCAAAAAACCCTTCCTTGGCAAATGTTTTTGGGGTTGCGCGAACAGATCAGCCCCACCATCCTTGCGGTCGCGACCATCTTGGTCGCTCTTTCCATCGCTTTGTTGACGACCCTCGAATTGCTGCGTCGACGCTCCGAAAGGCTGCGCGGCATGAGCCCTGCTTGATCTCGAAAAACCCGATGATGTCGATGTTTCGTTTCGCCCTCGTTCAAAGAAAAATCTCATTGCCTTTCTCGAACGGGAATATCGTTGACCCCTGATAAAAAGGGATAGCACCATGAAAACCACACGCCGCCTCGCCGCTTTGGCGCTGGCCTTCGTTCTCGGTAGCGCATCGTTCACCTTCGCTTTCGCTGCGGATCGTTTCATCTCCATCGGCACCGGAGGCATTACCGGGGTCTATTATCCGACCGGCGGGGCGATCTGCCGTTTGGTCAACAAGATGCGCAAGGAAACCGGCATCCGCTGCTCCGTCGAATCCACCGGAGGCTCCATCTACAATATCAATACAGTGCGATCGGGGGACTTGGAATTCGGCGTAGCCCAATCCGACTGGCAATATCACGCTTGGAACGGAACCTCGAAATTCTCGGATCAAGGAAAATTCGAGGATCTGCGAGCGGTCTTCTCCGTGCATCCCGAGCCGGTAACCATCATCGCCCGCGACGATTCGGGGATCCAAAACATCACCGATTTGAAGAACAAGCGGGTCAATATCGGCAATGTCGGCTCCGGCACCCGCGGCACTTGGGAAGTGATCGAGGAAGCCTTGGGCTGGGAGAGGAGCGATCTGAAACTCGCCTCCGAACTCAAATCGGCCGAGACCGGGCAAGCTATCTGCGATAACAAGATCGATGCCTACTTCTGGCTGGTCGGCCATCCCTCGGCGCTGACAAAAGAATCCTTGGCGACTTGTCCGACCCATTTAGTCAACGCCACCGGCTCAGCCATCGACAAACTCATCGCCGACAATTCTTTCTACCGCACGGCGACGATCCCTGCCGGGATGTATAACAACGAAGCCGATATCCGCACTTTCGGGGTGGGCGCCACTTTCATCACCAGCGCGAAAGTCGATGAAATGGCGGTCTATACCGTGGTCAAAGCGGTTTTCGATAACTTCGATCAATTCAAAAAACTCCACCCGGCCTTCGCCAACTTGAGCGAAAAAGAGATGATTCGTGATTCGATCTCCGCTCCTTTGCACGATGGCGCGATGAAATACTACAAAGAGCGCGGCTGGATGTAAGCGGATCCCCTCTCGTTTTTTGATTGCCTCTTCGATCGGCGATTCTCCGGATGACGCTTTGGAATTTCCGGAGAATCGCTTTTTTTATTCGAACAAAACATGAAACATCCCCTTTTGAAATAAGAGATCATCGAATTGTCTTCCCCCGATATCGATTCCACCGCCACCGATCAAGCCTATGCCGAGCGTTTGGTCGCCCATCACGATACCGGCAGCCGAAACCCGCAAGGTTGGCAAGGAATCCTCATCACCGCCACCACCTTTATTTGGGCGCTGTTTCAACTTTATATATCATCCAATCTCCCCTTCCAGCTCAGCGAAACTTTAGGTTTCAACCTCACCATCAACACCGACCAGGCTCGGTTCATTCACCTTGCCTTCGCCATTTTTTTATCGATACTGGCCTTTCCCCTTTTTAGATCCGCCCCCCGCCATTTCATTCCCGTCTACGACTGGGTATTGGCGATCATCGGTGTTTCCTGCTGCCTCTATCTTTTGGTCTTTCGGGACGGGATTGCGGTACGAGCGGGGATCGCCAACACCCAAGACCTGATCGTCGCCGCCGGCGGATTGACCGTTCTTGCGATCTCGGTCTATCGCGCGCTGGGACTGCCTCTGGTCATCGTGGCCGGAGTGTTCTTGCTCTATGTCTTTTTCGGGCACTTGGAAATCGTGCCGGATGCCATCCGCTGGAAAGGAGCCTCTTTCAGCAAAGCGATGTGGCATTTCTGGATTCAAACCGAGGGAGTCTTCGGGGTGGCTTTGGGAGTCTCGGCCTCGATGATCTTCCTCTTCGTTCTCTTGGGCGCGATCTTGGAAAAATCAGGGGCGGGGAACTATTTCGTCAAACTCTCCTTTGCCCTGCTCGGGCATTTTCGGGGCGGCCCGGCAAAGGCCGCGGTCATGGCCTCGGCGATGAGCGGAATCTACTCCGGCTCATCGATCGCCAATACCGTCACCACCGGAACCTTCACCATCCCCTTGATGAAACGCACCGGATTTTCCCCGGAAAAAGCCGGGGCGGTAGAGGTGGCTTCGTCCACCAACGGCCAGCTCACCCCCCCGGTCATGGGCGCCGCCGCCTTTTTGATCTCGGAATTCACCGGCGTCAGCTACCCCGATATCATCCGCCACGCCTTGATCCCCGCCATCGCCTCCTATATCGCTCTGGTCTATATCGTGCATTTGGAAGCATTGAAACTGAATCTCGAAGGATTACCCAAACACCCTTCCAGATTCTCCTTGCTGCAAAAGATCGCAGGCTTCCTCCTCGGCTTCATCATCCTCGCCTCGCTCGCAGCCGGGGTCCATTACGGCCTTGGATGGATCAAAGTTCTGATGCCGGAATTTTCGTTCATCGCCGTTGCCCTTCTTTGCTGCATCATCTATATCGCCCTTCTATGGATGGCCGCGAAATCCGCCGATCTGGTGGTCGACTCCCCCGACACCCCGATCACCAGCCTACCGGCAGCGGGAGCGACGGCGTTGACGGGATTGTTCTACCTCCTGCCGATCGTGATTTTGATCTGGTGCATCATGATCGAAAGACTCTCCCCGTCGCTCTCCGCATTTTGGGCGACGGTGGCGATGATCACGATTTCCCTGACCCAACATCCCTTGAAGTTTCTGATGCGCCTTGGCCGAGGCAATGCCGAATTGACCGGCACCGCTTCGATGTCCGATGCCCTGCGGCGCGGAGCGAAAGAGTGCTTCGAGGGGATGATCGCCGGGTCGCGCAATATGATCGGGATCGGGGTGGCCACCGGTGCGGCGGGGGTGATCGTCGGCACCATCTCCTTGACCGGAGCGCATCAGGTCGTCGGGGAATTCGTCGAATTCCTTTCCGGCGGCAATCTGATGCTGATGCTGATACTCGTGGCGATCATGAGCCTGATCCTCGGGATGGGCCTTCCCACCACCGCGAACTACATCGTCGTCTCCTCGCTGATGGCACCGGTGATCGTGGCCTTGGGCGCGAAAAGCGGCTTGATCGTACCGTTGATCGCCGTCCATCTATTCGTCTTCTATTTCGGGATCCTCGCCGACGACACCCCACCGGTGGGGCTTGCGGCATTCGCCGCCGCCGCCATTTCCGGCGGCGATCCGATCCGTACCGGCATCCAAGGCTTCATGTACGACATTCGCACTGCGATCCTCCCCTTTCTCTTCATCTTCAACACCGAACTCCTGCTGATCGATGTCGGATTGATCAAAGGACTCTTCGTCTTCCTCGTCGCCGTCATCGCGATGATGCTCTTCGCCGCCGCAACCCAAGGATATTTCCTGACCCGCAATCGCATCATCGAGGGCTTGGCTCTCCTGCTCGTGGTCTTCACCCTGCTAAGACCCGGATTCTGGCTGGATCGCCTGATCGAACCCTACGAATATCATCCCGGATCGGATATCGCCGAGATCGCATCCGACATCCCGGCAAATACCCCTCTTCGCTTGGTCATCGACGGGCCGGATTTCAACGATCCGGATCGGATGACCTCCACCACCCTCCATATCGCCTTGGAGGCACCGCCGGCGCAAGACACCCTACCCGCGGGCGAGCGAAGCGATCAGGGGATCGAACGCATCGCCCAGACCGGCCTTTTTCTCATCCCCGACGATCAGGCGGCGATCTTGGAAGAACCCTTGCCGGGATCGGCCTTCGTGGAACTGTCCCGATCCTTCGATTTTTACGGCGACGAACCGGTCAAGATCACTTCCGTGGCATTGCCGAAAGAGCGCCCGCCGAAAGAACTCTTCTATCTCCCGGCCCTGCTCATACTCGCCATCGTGATCCTCTTGCAAAGAAGACGAATGCAAGGCGTCGCCGCATTGCCCAAAGCCGGGTGAAGAGCGAGATAAAAAGGGCCGGGTAAAAGTCTTGGATAAAAGGGCTGGATAAAAAGGATCGAAAAGACCCATCGACGATACCCCGATGGGTCGATCCCGACAAGACAATGGAGGCGACCCGCATCAGCCACACCCCGGCACCCGCACTAGCCGCTACCGCTGCTCCCTTCCGGGCCTGACGGGGTTTACGACCTGACGATGCGAGGGGACCGATGCGGGCCACCATCGACTAATTAGCGTAGGGTTACATCAAATACCAACGAACAATTTGGGAACTCCGGTGAATGCGCCCCCACCGGCACACGCGGATAACAGATTCCATCGCCCGAACATTCCAAGAGCGTCATTTTACTACACTCGCCCCACCACCTCGAGGCGAAAAAGCCATCGATCCGAAAAAACCACCCTCCAAGATGACGAAATTCCGACCCCGATATTGCCAAGCGAGTAATATCCCCCTAGAATTCACCCACAAGAAGAACCCGGAGAGGTGTCCGAGCGGCCGAAGGAGCACGCCTGGAAAGTGTGTGTACGTCAAAAGCGTACCGAGGGTTCGAATCCCTCCCTCTCCGCCAACCTCCCCCGATATCCCCGCGCCTACCCGACGAAGCCCCTTTCAAAGCGGCATCGGCTTTTCGGTGCCATCGACACCTTCATATCAGACCTTGGGCGGCGCCCGCCACTATCCTCTTGGGTAAAACCCCAAACCGAATATCGAAAAAACCTTCGAACGTTCGAGAACTTTTTACAACCCCGGCACATCGACCCCATATCCTCGATGCAACAACCATCATGTCAAATACCGAGATCTATATCTCAGTCGATATCGAAGCATCGGGACCCTTCCCGCCCGAATACAGCATGCTCAGCATCGGGGCATGCGTCGTGGGCGATATCGATGTGTCTTTTTACCAAGAACTGAAGCCGATCGGCGAGCGATTCCTCGCCAAGGCAATCGATATCGTCGGAAAACCGATGAAACATTTCGCCGACTGCGGACAAGAACCGAAGATGGTGATGGAGCGATTCGATGAATGGATCAAGTCCATCTCCCACAAAAAAACACCGATATTCGCAGGTTTCAATGCCGCATTCGATTGGGCATTCGTCAATTGGTACTTCCACACATACTTGAACAAAAACCCCTTCGGCATCGCCCCCATCGACACCAAATCCCTCTTCATGGGCCTCACCGGCGGAAACTGGAAGGATACGAGATCGAGCCGAATCCCAGATCGATTCAAAGGCCCGTTGAAACAAACCCACCACGCCCTCGATGACGCAAAAGCACAAGCCCAAATGTTCGAGCGAATCATCGAACGCGCCCGAGAACGCCGACAACGGGATATTTGACAGATCTCGCTCTCCCTCATCATAATCCCTAATAGCCACTTACGAAACAATACGGCAATACCCATGATACCCCACCATACAGCCCATCAAGAATGTGCAACGGATCGATGCTCGTTCGAAACAAGCCTCCCCAATTATCCTTTCTCATTACATAGATTCCTTGTCCGGATAACCGATCGATTCCGTCTGCAAGGTATAAAAAAAGAAAAGCACAAATGCGGATAAACGCTTTGACAGCGAGAAAAAATCATGAAACTGTTTACGATCGGATTCACAAAGAAAACTGCGGAAACATTTTTCACCAAGCTAAGGCATTCCGGCGCAAAGCGTGTGGTGGACGTTCGGCTCAACAACGTCTCTCAGTTGGCGGGTTTTACAAAGCGCAACGATCTTCAATTCTTTTTACGAGAAATCTGCCACATCGATTATGTCCATATTCCAGAACTCGCCCCGACCAAAGATATCTTGGACGAATACAAGAAAAACAAGGGTGATTGGTCGATTTACGAACGGAAATTTATCGATTTGATGCACCGACGAGAAATCGAAAAGAAGATCGATACCGGTACGATCGCTGACGGCTGCCTCCTGTGCAGCGAAGACAAACCCCATCACTGCCACCGACGACTGGTCGCCGAGTATCTGAAAGAGCGCTGGGGCAATCTCGATATTCAGCACTTGGAGTAGATAAGGTGTTGCACTAGCGTTCTATGCTCAAATATATACCTTTCAGGTATAAGTCGGATATCTCCCACCTTGTAGTTATTCGAGACACCGCTCAAGATATGATCTTCATGAGATGATGGAGGCTCTCACGATCTACGGTATCGGATGGGATATCGGGGATCGGCTGCTTTGGGTCCGTGCCCTTCTCGCATCATCGCGTCGTATCGCCATCTTCAAATGATCCTTGCTTAGAAGATCCTCTCCCGATAGAACCATATCCTTTGCGGCACGACGCAATATTCTTTCGACGTCGGCATGCGCCATTCCTTTGAACAAACCGGCTATGCGGGTATCGTCGGTCTTAAACGCTCGTCGAAACCCTCTTAGTTTTACCTGCAAAAGCCGCTTGATCTGCTCGATATTCGGTGGTTCGAAGGCGAGCACCTCATCGAATCGACGCCAAACCGCCGAATCGAGGATCTTTTCATGGTTCGTAGCAGCCACCAGTACACCCTTGCCTTCGTAGCCATCGAGCATCTGCAAAAAAGCGTTGACGACTCGCTTCAACTCGCCGTGATCCGTCTCGTCGGCGCGTTCTTTCGCCAGAGTATCGAATTCATCGAATAATGCGACGATGGGGGTGGTTGAAATGAAGTCGAATACCCGCCTGAGATTGGCGGCGGTCTCGCCTAGATACGATGAAATTACGCTGTCGATTCGAACCACTGTCAATGGGAGTCCGAGTTCACTGGCCAATACCTCGGCCATCAAGGTCTTTCCGCATCCCGGGGGGCCACAAAATAGCAGTTTATCCGCCGGATACAGCCCTCGGCTCTTGAGTCGCCCCGTATGGTGATGTTCTCGAAGAATCTCGTTGATCAAGGAGATATTTTCATCGGAGAGGATGATATCCTCGATACGGCTAAACGGCTCCTTCACTAAAAGCAACGGGAGGTTGCGCTCCCGATCGGTGGGGACTTTGGCGTTGAGCGGAGACAAACGGGAGATCGACGATTTCCTGCGTCCATTGAGGATTCTCTCCAAATCATCGGCGAGGAGGTGATGCTGCTTCGCCCTTTCGTCACATATAACCTCCTCCGATGCCTGACGAAAGGCATCATGATTGCCCTCGGCACCTGTCTTGATCAGCTGTCTGAGCAACTTCCCGGATGCCATCGACTTCATCCCCTTTAGATCGTGCGGTCTGAATTTCTTTTCAGATCTCGACAACCTTCTGATCGGTATCACGCCGCTTCTTCAGGTACGCATCGGCAGCAGACGATCATTGTCAGTATTTTGTGTTATCTCTGATTTTGAATTATCATTAGGGTCGAGCAAACACAATCCACGGGGAGTGTCATGATAGATTCACGAGAGCATCCAACGAATCTTCGCCGATGCACTCCTTCAAAGAAATAGGTAGGACATCATGAATCTTACTGCATTTACCCGAGAATTCATCCAAAGCAGAGATCTTTCGCATCCGGACGGACGGCCTCTTTACGAATACCGATGCTCGGATGAGGAGTTCGAGCGTTTGACTCAGGCCGCTAACGACGAGGGAATGCATCATTTGAAGGAACCAAAAGGTGCAGCAGGATTCTGCCTCTTCGTATCCGAGTGGTGGCGCCGACATTATGATGGTGGCCCTTGGGCATGGGATCCTATCTTGGAGGAAGCGGGACTCGCATCCTTGTCACGACCAGACTGCTACGCCGCCGTGGAACGGGGATTGAAGTTCTGGCAACGCAGATTGCTCCGAACGGGAGCTCAACGAGCCTTTCTGGCCACTCTTGCTTGCGAGGGTGGGCTGCCTCTCAAGATGCTTCGACAAGAGGGTGCCGGATTGCAACGCTATTTCCGGGCCGTCCTCCAAGCCTTTCACGAGTACGGGCATTCCGGGGCATCAGCGACTCGTCTGGCCGAGATGGAAAGCAGGCACCTCCCCCGCAGCTTTCGTCAAGACGTTGTATTCACGCTCACCGGTAAGATCTGTAGGGAGGTCTGGGAATTGCAGCCTCGGATCGAGACCGTTGACAATCCGGTGGGTTATCTGGACCGTAGCGACCCTGAGTGGCGAAAGAGGATCCCGCTGCGCATCGAAGACGAAACCGCTGGGGCATTGCTCAATAATCTGGTTGGAGAAGTCAAGCGGATCGCACAGGTAAAACGTGCCGACTTCAAGGCTGTTCGTTGCCTCATCAAAGACGATTCGAATTGGTACTTGGAGGTTGAGCTGCGCATCCCTCCGAAGATTAACTTTCGTCAGATGCAAGACATATTCGGCACCGAAGCGATCGATCTCCCCAATCGATTTGAAATCATCTCTGACGGTGATGAAGATAATAGAGTACTTGCGCTGGCAACACAAGTGGGTTCCGGAGACGAACGGGAATACTTCATCGAAACACTCTCGGGAGCCGATCGAACCCGAAAGGGATCGATCGGAGCGTCAGGTTGGGGCTTGATTGCGACATCTAGGAAGATATCGATCGGCCCGGTCGAACCTCAAGGTGCCGGTGCACTCTCGGAACTCCCTTGGTTATTCGTCGATAAGGAAGGGTTTGGCGAACGATTCGAGTTTCTCGGCGAAGGCAGTTTACGTACCCGCCATGAATCGGCATTCCTTGCCGTGCCTCCATCTACTCGTATCACTCCCCAAGGGGAAAGCACGGTGGAAGAGACGGGCATCTGCCCGGAATTCGATCGTATTGTACATCGTGTGGGTGGAGCGATCGAATGCCTCGATGATGAATATGGACGGTGTGTCATACGCACAGCCGATAGTCGAGAAACATCCGCCGAGTTTAAGCTAATCGGGAACAACATTTATCCAAGCGGCTCATCTCATGCCGTTTTCCGTGGTCTCCCGAAGATATGGGAATGCCCTCCTGACACACTTCCGCGACAAGTACCCAATAAAGCCATCGAATGGCATTCGACTCGTTCCCGCGGGTGGCAACCCTACTCGAACGAGTGTATCGGAGACGTCCTCATTCGGGTGCTTGACAATGACGACCTTCGAACCCGTATGAAAGCGACTATCTTGCCCGAAAATTTCTCGCTTGATCTGAATCCGATAGACGACCATGGTGGCATGATCGAGATCAAAGGTGCCTCGGATTGTCTGATAGGATTTGATCCACACGATGGCATTGAGGGAGAAGTCAAGAATCTTGATGAGGGTACTCGAACGCAAATCGCCATTCATGCCAACAATGAGCCACCGATCGACCTCACCCTTCGGCTTCTCTGGGATGACGAACGAGAGGCCTCGATCATCGTACCCTTCCCTGCGCAAGGCACTCGATTCGTTGATCGTGACGGTCGCTCCCTACGAAGCGGGGAAACCATCGCTTCGGCCCAGATAGGAGGTGTGAAGGCGGTGGTCACCTTAGCGGGAGGGGCGGGAAATTTTTCGGTGCGCGGGGACCTAAGAGCCTCCGATCTGTCCCCGGAGTCAACCAAAATTCTTTGGTTAAGCGAAAGACTTCAAAAAACCGACTTGGGCCGTTGGGAAATTGACTTGCGGGCAATTCGAAGCCGAGTGGATAGCCTTTTTCGAGCAACAAGCGACCAATACGCTCGGTTGAGGCTAGATATAGAGCCACCACTTGACCAAAGACACTTTCATATCAATATCGCACCCTTCGACCTCGCGTTCAAGCAGGAAGAGGCACAAGGCTTGGTGCTCTTGGACAATGAATATGGTGCGGCAAATACCATCGATCACGATCACTTTCGCGTCGAGGCCGCTCCGCTTTGGGATCACAATGCCGAGCGCGAGCCCCTTGAGCGATATGGCTGCGGAACCCCGGAAGATCCATACGCTTGGAAGTTCGAGCCAGATGGACGAACACCTGGTCCTTGGATTGTTTTAGGGATGGAGAGCGCATGGTGTCGGGCGCTACCTATCCTCTGGAACATCGATGACATGGTGCAGGAAAGTACCGATATCGACCTTGCCACATGTCGACTCGATCAAGTCGTTCGAATCCCGGATCGAGGCGAGCGCATCGATACTTTCGATGCCTTCATCGAGGCACTCTGTGAGAAACCGGACGATCCTAGGTGGACAGATGTGCTTGATTATCTGAAAGCATTCGAGGATCTGCCACCGGCGACTCTCGATCTTATGGATCGCCTGATTCTCAACCCAGAGGCGGTTATCACCTTGCTGTTGAATGCAGACGAAGTAGGGTTCAAGTTGATATTCCGCTTACTCGATCAAACTCCATTTTCTTGGCATCTCGTTCCGATTGCTGCTTGGACAATAACCTCTAAGCGGCTCGCTGAAAGCCTTCACGAACAACTTAAGAGCATAACGCGGGCAGATAAGCATATTTGGCTTGCATTCCAACAATTCTTCCAAAAAGCTCCTGCGCATGGAATCTTCTTCGAGGTAACCGTTGAATGGCTCAAATCGACGATATTCAAAGATCGAGAACCAGCATGCCCCCGTCTCCAAATGGTGCAAAACCCTCAAGGCGAAAAACAACTTTGGACCTTTATGGAAAATGAGTATATCGAGCTTCTGCAAAGACATACCCAAGAATCACGATGGCCAATAGGACAAGCAATCACTGAACGTCTCAATTTGGCCAACCGACTTCCGGCGGGGATCGGGGATATCTTGAGGGAGGAAGATCGAGGAACGAAACATCGCCTCGGCGTAGTGAATGCACCAATTCTCGCCGCTATCGTCAGCGTCTGCGGACTTGAAATCTCATCAAGGGAATCTCAAGAAATTCGCTTTCTTCGGGAATTTGATGAGTATTGGTTCGAACAGTCCTACGCTATAGCTCTACTCATCGGGATCGGAAAGGCCCTCAAGTCCGAACCTGAATTGCTGCTGACGAGGAAAGAAACATGACCGGTAATTTTTCTACATTGGCGCAACAACTATCCATGCGCTCGGCCCGGGCTGCAATTAGCTTGATAGGAGCGAGATCGAAACCGCTGCGCGAACATCTTAGGATGATGTTCGAAAGATCCGCCGGACAGGATGGGAGTTTCATCGCCGATCCCGTCTTCGAATCGATGTTCGGCTGGAGTGCTGCCGATAAATCCATGACCGATCTAGCAGGAAACTTACTTCATCCGGATCTGATCGAGGCCATGAATTCCCCTCCTCGTTCTCTTCGCGAATACCGTTTTCCATCGGATCGAAAACCTTATCTCCACCAGCTGACCACTTGGCAAGCACTCAAGCGGCATCCTGCTCGATCTGTGGTCGTCACCAGCGGTACAGGATCAGGAAAAACCGAGTGCTTCCTCGTTCCCATTTTGGACGATCTCGTTCGCGCCCAACAAAAAGGACAATCGCTTTACGGAGTTCAAGCGCTATTTCTCTATCCGCTCAATGCGCTGATCAACAGCCAGCGAGATCGATTACGCGCTTGGACCGCACACTTTAACGGACACATCAGGTTCTGTCTATACAACGGCGAGACACCTCACACGGAGCGGGCGGTGATACAAAGAGAAAATCCGGAAGAAGTGCTCTCGCGCACCCTGCTGCGAAACAAACCCCCTCCTGTTCTGGTCACGAATGCGACCATGCTTGAATATATGCTTGTTCGCAAAGACGACCGTCCCATCCTTGATGCATCGAAGGGACTCTTGAAGTGGATCGTTCTGGACGAAGCGCATTCTTATATAGGCTCCCAAGCCGCAGAACTCTCACTCCTATTAAGAAGAGTCATGCATGCCTTCGATGTGGAACCCAAGAATGTTCGCTTCTTGGCAACGTCGGCGACCATTTCGAGCGAAAAACCTCATACTGTCGAAGATCGATTACGAAACTTTCTGGCGGATGTTGCCGGGGTAGATGTTGCACAAGTGGATGTCGTGACCGGCGAGCGTCTAGCCCCCGAACTTCCAAAACGAGCGAAAGCGACATCCAAAACAGACGGTGACCTTCAAGGGCTCGAACCGGAGGAATTGTTCGATCATCTCATCGGCGATTCCGGTGCTGTTGCCCTTCGCGAGGATCTCATAAAGAGCCCTAGGACCCTTCGAGAACTAACTACAGCCCGTCTAAAAAATAAAAAAGTACCACCCTCCGACGAACAATGTACGAAAACTCTTGAACTCATCGACCTCGCTTCACGAGCTCGGCGAGGAGATAACCCTTTCCTTCCCGTTCGCGGCCATTTCTTTCATCGCACTCAAGTCGGTCTCTGGGCTTGCGTGAACCCAAAGTGCACCGGAAGGCTCAAAACACCCCTTGATGATGCCAAATGGCTTTTCGGAGCGGTTTACTTGGAACGAAGAGACCACTGCGAATCCTGCAAATCGCCCTGCTATGAGCTGGTTCTGTGCAGTGAATGTGGCACCGAGTATTTAGCGGCGGAGGAAGCACCTCACGAGGGAGGGCGATTTCTTAAAGCCCATACCTTCGACCGTGAAGAGGACGAATTCGACGATGGCTTGGAACCCCTCGATGATGAGCCCGTTGCCGATGATGAAGACGAATCAATAGGCTGCGGCCTGATTCGTTTGATAACCGCCTACGACTCGAGTGTAGCCACTGAAACAGTCATCGATCTACAAAGCCTTCGAATCATGGATGATGACACTGACGGACTATCTCTGCGGCTTGTACTGCCCGATTCAAAAGAAAAAACGCTTCGTTGTCTACGATGCGGAAAATCGGATCGAACCGATCGACTTTCGTTTCGTCCCACTCGGATAGGCGCTCCCTTCCTCCTTGGCGTGGCAATCCCGGCACTTCTTGAGTCCACCCCATGTGGCGAAGGCGATATCGGTCACGGGCCTTTTAATGGACGGCGCATACTGACTTTCAGTGACAGTCGACAGGGTACCGCTCGCTTTGCGGTGAAGATCCAAGGAGAGACGGAGCGAAACCATATCCGAGGCGTCTTGTATCATGCGATAGCAGGTTCACGGACGGCCGGTGAGTCCGACCATACAAAAATGGAGCAGGAACGACAAAGACTCAAAGAACTCCGCGAAGTCCAAAATCCGGGCGCTGCAATCAAAAATATGATCGAAGAAATTCAAGAGCGTCTCAAAACCGACACCCTACCTACAAAGGGCAGATTGTCTTGGGATGAAGCCGAAAAGCAGTTACGCCATGATCATGCAGTGCGCAAGTGGATGGCAGGGGCTTGGGAGGATATAGCGTTAGGAGATATCCGCAGAGAATATCTTCCGCAGTTCTGCCTGTTGCGTGAATTTTTCCGCCGTCCGCGCCGCCAGTTCTCGCTCGAAAGTCTTGGGCTGGTAGCCCTTGACTATCCGAAATTGCATGATATTCATGAACCATCCGCAGCACGAAAAATAGGACTTAGCACCGAAGATTGGAGAGATTTCTTGAAAATTTGCTTGGACCACGTCATTCGCGGGGCGGGGGCAACTTCGATTCCTCACGGATTTCTCCGATGGATCGGTGCTCCTATTCGTACGAAATACATCCAAGGACCGGATTTCCAGAATCCCTCGCACGACCAGAAAGTGTGGCCGAGATCGCACCAACCGCACAGTCGTCGCCATCGTGCTGTACAGATACTCGTCCACGGTCTGAGCCTTTCGCTTGAGAGTCAGGAGGATCGACATATCATCGATGATTTGCTTGATGCCGCATGGGAGCAATTACGACCGATTCTGCATAGGTATTCGGATGGCTATCTGTTGGAACTCCATGAGGAGGTGGAACTTATCCAGACCCAAAAAGCTTGGCTTTGTCCCATCACCGGGCGGCTGCTCGATACGACATTTCGAGGAATGACCCCATACCTTCCGCATCGAATCATAGATCCTCAGATTGTCCAAGCCCGCAGCATTTCCATGCCCAACATCCCCCATCCGCAATGGGAATCTTCTACCGGAGAAAAGATCCCAAGCAGTGATGTGCACGAGTGGTTGGAAAACGATCCTGATGTCATGGCCGTACGGGCGGCAGGTGCTTGGCCGGAGATCAGCGATCAGATTGCGAAGACCGTGCCCTATATACGAGTGGCGGAACATTCTGCACAACAAAGCGGGAATATCCTTCGTAGATATGAGGAGCGCTTCAAACAAGGAAAAATCAATGTTCTGAGCTGCTCTACCACAATGGAACTCGGCGTGGATATCGGAGGACTCTCGGCGGTGGCGATGAACAACGCACCACCGAGCCCCGCAAGTTTTCTCCAGCGGGCCGGGAGGGCCGGTAGGCGCGGGGAAACCTCGGCCTACAGTCTGACGATGTGTAAGAGCGCTCCGCATGGAGAGGCGGTATTCAAAAACCCGACATGGCCATTTCAAACCCCCATCCATGTTCCTCGGGTTTCCTTGCAAAGCGAGAGAATCGTACGTCGTCATATCAATGCTCTGGCACTATCGGGGTTTCTCATATCGTTAATGGATGACCTACCCAGCCTTACCGCCGGATGGTTTTTTGACAGTCCCGATACGGAGTCATCCTCCCCATGCGAACAATTCGAGAAGTGGTGCCTAAGTCGTTCACGCAATCAAGATCAAGCAATCACTGCGGGACTACGCACATTGATACGGCGTACATGCTTGGAAGGTATCGAGCCATTACGATTGCTTGGCGCAACCGCCATGCAGGTGAAAAATGTCCGATTGCGTTGGCGAGACGAAATAGATAGTCTGCATAGTGAACTCACTCTGTTTTCACAAGAAGCCAAAACGCATGAGGTACAAAAAACGCCGGCTCAGATCGCCATATCAAGGCAGATCGAACGCGCGACAGATGAATATTTGCTAAGCGAATTGGTAACAAGGGGGATCCTGCCGGGCTATGGATTTCCGACTCGGATCGTACCCTTCATTCCGACAACGCTGACCGAACTCCAGCGTAAGCGAAAACAGACCATGGAGGGTGAACGCGAAGATAACCGAGCGCGCTATCGATCCTACCCATCAAGGGAGATCGAAATTGGTTTGCGCGACTATGCACCCGGATGCGATGTCGTCTTGGACGGCCGGGTTTATCGATCCGCCGGTGTCACTCTCAACTGGCATATTCCACCGGGTGATGCAGATGTTCGAGAGATCCAAGCCTTCCGCCATGCTTGGCGATGCAAGCGTTGTGGGAATAGCGGGACGAGTCACGGTCGTGCCGATCGATGCCGCATTTGTGATGCACCGGAAACAAGTATCAAACAGCACGAGTATTTACAACCATCCGGTTTTGCCGTGGATATTCTTTACGAACCTCACAATGATATCAATCGACCGAGTTTTGTGCCGATAAAGGATCCTTGGATCACGACCGATCAAGCCCAATGGATCAATCTCCCGGTCAGTCAATGCGGACGATATCGCTATAGCGCCCAAGGGCATCTCTTTCATTCTTCCGCCGGACTGAATAATCACGGTTTTGCGATATGTTTGAGGTGTGGCCGAGCGGATTCCGAACCCGAGTCTCAAACAAACAAGACGACACTCCCTCACTCATTGCGCAACCACCTGCGTCTTCGAGGCGGTCGAGAGCTCGACGGAAAGACGAGATGCACCGGCAACGATGAAACTTATGCGATCAAACGAGGCGTATTGCTCGGAGCTGCATCCCATACGGATGTTTTCGAGATTCAACTTCATAACCCACAAACCGGCACACCCATCGAAGACAAGAAAACGGCTTACTCTCTAAGCGTGGCTCTAAGACAAGCACTTACCGAACGCATCGGTGTGGATGAAAGAGAAATTGGATGCGCTGCAGTTCCTGCGCGCGCATACGATGACAGTCGTATGTGGTCTATCGCTCTTTACGATACCACGAGTGGTGGTGCAGGTTATGTTGCTGCAATCTTACATGACTTGCCTGATATCGTTGAACAGGCAAACCGTATATTGAAATGCCCTAGGGACTGCGATTCCGCATGTCATGGATGTCTGCTCACCTTCGACACCCAGCATCAGATGGATTACCTTGACCGTCATAAAGCCTCGGAATTTCTCAACGAAAACGTCCTGAACGGAATTCGGCTCCCCGAGGATCGGCAACTACTCGGACCCGGTTCTCAGCCCGAGTTCGAGCCGATCGACATGGCGGTCCGTCAATGTCTCCAGCGCGTGGATATCGACGATATCCGATTCACCTTGTCTGGACCTTCCGAGAATTGGGAAATACTGGCATGGCCGATGAGACAAGATATCCTCCGCTGGCAGGAGGAGGGGCGCACTGTCCGCCTTTTAGTTCCCGGGGAAACCCTCGATAGCCTATCGCCCGCGCAGTCGAACGACCTTGCAAGTCTGATCGAAGTCAGCAAGGTTGAATTGTTCAAAATAGACATGGATACGATCTCTTCCGAGATCGCGATAATTGGCGGTAATGAAGAAACCATCCGCTGGGCAGTTGCCGAGGAGGAAGCGAGAGCGCCTAACGGTGAATGGGGAAATCTGCAGGAGGGAAGTCTATGCGTAAGAGCCACGGACCGTATCCCTCTAACAATACCTGTCGGAACCCCGGTATCGGCTCAGGATCTCCGACAATCATTCCCGGGGACCATCGCCGAGATTCGTATCTTTTCGGAGATTGACGGGAGCATCCAAAATTTCGGCATCAATCTTTGGGAGATGATCGACAAGGTGTACCCGGATTTGCGCAAGAGACTCTTGACCGATCAAGGCGTCCGGAAAATAACCTATTCGGATCGATATATCGCCTCGCCTCTCGCCGTCCGGTTGATCTACGAAATGCTTGCAGAGCTGGCAAGATGTCTAAGTACCGATATCGATGAGTTGTCTTGGAAACTACGCACCGGGGCTTTGAACTCAAAAGACTCGAGATCACCGCAAGATATCGGACATAACTGGAAATACGCATCCGACCGTAAAGCTATTATCGAAGAGATTTTCGGTGGGTTATCCGGCGATTTCTGCTTCGAGGAAACAGCGCAAGGGGAAGTGCCCCATGCGCGTGAGCTACAAATCGAATGGGCAAGCGGAGAGCAGTGGCATTTGCGCCTCGATCAGGGGGTAGGCTTTTGGCGGACGGAAAAAAGAACGCTCTTTTCCTTTGATGCGTTCCCGGCCGAGCAAATAGCGACGCTCAAACGCTTTAAAGGAAAAGTGCTTGGTGCCTCGAAAAAATACCCCACCATTCTCTATATAGGTCGAATCGATGAAAATCGAAAGAAACGCAGTGCAAAAGATACTTAGCGACTGTAGCGCACTATAGATATTGGGATACTCTACGAAGATCGGGCAGTGATCGGGGTTTTATCCATCTCGTCTCGGCGAGCATGATCTGTTCAAGCTCGAACGCTATCCCTTTTGCTAGATATCGATGCCCCCTCAGGCTGGTCATTATGCGTTCAATGGCGATGCCCGTACCTCGATGAGTTTGGAACGAACCTTCAAGAATGTTATCCGCCGATCGACTTGATTTTTCGGTTTACAAAATGAACTTATAATATATTTTTGTAACCACAGAGGTCCGACATGTTCGGTGAAAGACTGAGGCTGGCAAGGAAAAAGGCGGGGTTGTCCCTGCGGGATTTGTCGGCTCGGCTTGAAGGTGCGAATCGGGTATCGGCGCAGGCGCTCGGGAAGTATGAGCGTGGGGAGATGATGCCGAGCTCGAGTGTGCTGCTGGCCTTGATGAAGGCTCTGGGGGAGCCTCTGCGCTTTTTCATGAGCCCGATGGGGACCGCGCTGGTGGATGTCGATTTTCGCAAGAAGGCGGGGACATCCGTCCGCGATCGTGCTCGCATCACAGCGGCGGTGCTTGACCATGTGGAGCGATATCTGGTCGTCGAAGAGATTTTGGGATTGGAAAGCGCCAACTGGGATGTGCCCTTCGAGCCGGTGAATCTGTCGAGCGTCGATGAGGGTGAGGGCTTGGTCGACAGGGTGCGGAAATCGTGGATGCTCGGTGGCGACCCCATCCCCGATATGACGGAGCTGTTGGAAAAGAATGGCGTCAAGGTCTTCGCGATCGATCTGCCGGGGAGTGTTTCCGGTCTTACGTGCTTGGTCGAAAGGTCTTTGAACAGACCGCCGGTGCCAGTGATCGTTGTCAATGCTACGCATAACATCGAGCGACGGCGGATGACCTTGGCCCATGAGTTGGCGCACCGGCTGATCGATCCTGAATCACCGGCCGATGAGGAAAAGGCGGCGATGCGCTTTGCCGGGGCGTTCCTGATGCCGGCGGCACATCTCGAAGGGGAAGTCGGGCGGCGGCGTTGCTCGCTTGGCTATCTCGAACTCATGGAGTTGAAGCATATCTATCGAGTCGGTGCGGCGGCGGCTCTCGTTCGTTTCGAACAGATCGGGATCATCAATCACTCGACGATGGTCCGTATCTTCCAAACGATCGGTAGCGGATGGCGAAAGAACGAGCCGCTACCGATCGAGGATGCCACGGCCGAGAGGGCGAGCCGATTCGGCAGGCTTTGCTTCCGGGCTTTGAGCGAACGATTGATATCACCGGCGAAGGCCATCGATCTCCTAGGGGTAACCGCCGATGAAATCCAACAAGAACTGAAAGGACCAAAGTCGGGTGCGAATCATCGTCAGTGATACTCGGTGCTTATCGATGTCGCGAGGGCAACGCCCGCCCTGCCCCCGATGACGACTCTCAAAGCAGATCCCGCACCGCGTCTCGTTCTTCTTCCAGTTCGGTCTTGGTGGCATCCATCTTGGTGCGGCTGAACTCGTCGATAGCCAGATCGGGCACGATGCGGTATTCCCCGTCTCGGATCGTGACCGGGAAGGAGTAGATGAGGCCTTCGGGGATGCCGTAGCTGCCGTCGCTGACGATGCCCATGCTGGTCCAATCGTTCTCGCCGGTGCCGTGTACCCAATCGCGGATGTGATTCATTCCGGCATTGGCGGCGGAGGCGGCGCTTGAAAGGCCTCGAGCCTCGATGATCTCCGCGCCGCGTTTTTGCACGCGGGGGATGAACTCGTCGCGCACCCAGCCCTCTTCGAGCAACTCCATCGCCGACCGTCCGGCGACCTTGGCGTGGCGGATATCGGGATACTGGGTTGCCGAGTGATTCCCCCAGATCGTGACCTGCTTGACCTGCGATATCGGGGTATTCGTCTTTTGCGCGACCTGCGCAACCGCTCGATTGTGATCCAAACGGGTCATCGCGCTGAATTGGGAGGGCTTGAGGTCCGGTGCATGGTGCATCGCGATCAGGGCGTTGGTATTGGCGGGGTTCCCGACCACCAGCACCCGAACGTCACGGCTTGCATGATCGTTGAGGGCGCGTCCTTGGGGGGCGAATATCTTGCCGTTTTCCGCCAGCAAATCGCCCCGCTCCATCCCCTTGCCGCGCGGCTTCGCCCCGACGAGCATCGCATAGTCGACATCCTTGAACATCGCCGTCGGATCGGAGCCTACCACCACATCCTGCAATAGCGGATAGGCGCAGTCGGCGAGTTCCATCGCCACCCCTTCGAGGGCGGGAAGGGCGGCGGGGATCTCCATCAAATGCAGGATGATCGGTCGATCCTTCCCCAGCATCTCACCCGATGCGATGCGAAAAAGCAGGGCGTAGCCGATCTGCCCTGCGGCTCCGGTAACGACGACTCTTGCGGTATCGGTCATGCACATCACTCCCTTTTTGACATCCCTAGGACGAGGCGGATAGGTGGATAAGCAAGGATCCCCCTCGATTTCGTCCTTGGCTCGATGATTCCGATGCGGATTCCAAGAAGGATTTTCGAGATCGAACGAACCCCTTCGACGCTTTTCGAATCCGAACCCGAACCCGGATCAGCCCCGATCCTCCATCGGCACATATTCCCGAAGCGGCTGCCCGACATAACGCTGCTGCGGACGACCGATGCGCTGCTCGGAATCCTCTTGAAGCTCCATCCACTGCGCCACCCAACCGGCGGTGCGGGCGATGGCGAAGATCACGGTGAACATATTGAGCGGGATCCCCAATGCGCTGAGAATGATACCGGAGTAGAAATCGACATTGGGATAGAGGTTGCGCTCGATGAAGTATTCATCGTTGAGGGCGATCTCCTCCAATCGCAAGGCGGTTTCGAACAGTGGCTGCAAAGGTTGATCCGCCCCTTCCAGATCTTCGAGCAGATCATGACAAGCCTGACGGATGATCTTGGCGCGAGGATCGATATTCTTGTAGACCCGATGCCCGAAACCCATCAGCCTGAAAGGATCGTCGCGATCTTTCGCCCGCGCTACATACTTCGGGATCTCATCCGGGCTGCTGATATTGCGCAGCATCTGCACCACCGCCTCGTTGGCCCCGCCATGCGCCGGCCCCCACAAAGTGGCCATCCCCGCGGAGATGCAGGCGTAGGGATTGGCGCCGGAGCTGCCCGCCAAGCGCACGGTGGAAGTGCTCGCATTTTGCTCGTGATCCGCATGCAGGATCATCATCAATTCCAAGGCCCGCTCCGCCACCGGGCTCGGCAAATAGGGCTCGGCCCTGACCGCGAACATCATCTGCAGGAAATTCTGGACATAGCCCAAGGAGTTGATCGGGTACATGAAGGGCTGTCCGATGCCGAACTTGTAGCAATCGGCGGCGATCGCCGGAACTTTGGCGATCATCCGAATCGCGGCCAATGCGCGATGATCCGGATCGTTGATATCGAGGGTGTCGTGGTAGAAAGTCGACAACGCCCCCACGATCCCCACCAACATGCCCATCGGATGGGCATCGTGGTGATAACCACTGATAAAGCGCCGAATCGATTCGTGCACCATCGAATGCTGGCGAATCTTGCCGTTGAAGGCATTCCACTGCGCCTTGCTCGGTAGTTCGCCGTGCAAGAGAAGGTAGACGACCTCGAGAAAATTGCTGCGTTCGGCAAGTTGCTCGATCGGATAGCCGCGATAGAGCAGCACCCCTTGCCGACCGTCGATGTAAGTGATGGAGCTGGTGCAGCTCGATGTAGAGGCAAAGCCGGGATCGTGGGTGAAAAACCCGAGTTCCGACGGTACCGACTGGATATTGATGACCGATCGCCCGAGCACGCTTTCCATCACCTCGCACTCGACGCTCTTTCCCGAAACATTGTCGGTCAGGGTAACCGTATGGCCTTTGTTCATCGTGTCTATCCTCGCCTGCATTTCGAAAGAATTTCGAAAATTCGGCATGATTTTGCGCTTGATACGCCCACTTCCACCTCCTGTTGGATGCGTTTTGCGAAGCAAGCTCCATGAAGAACCGTCGGCACCTGCATCCTCGAAGCACCGGACAAGCGATTTTCAGCCTCGCGAAATCGTTTTTATAAGCAGCACTATGCGGTATTATCTACGCATCTTGCTGTAATATCTTAAATTCGATGGGCCAAAATCACGACCCGAAGAGAAAAACACCGCTTGATGCGTCAATGTCGATGGCCCGCCCAAGCCTCTCCCTTCGGTTTTTTTCGACTCGATACCAGCGATTTCGCCGCACCGACCGAGACATCGGGAGCGAATATCATGCCCTTTGATCGACCTTTTCCTCGCTGCGAACTCCGCCTGATCCCTCCCGATGCGAAAAAAGCGGGCGAAACGGCGATGTTCGCCAAAATGACCGCTCATATCCATCGAATCTTTGTCGGCCCCATCGGCGGGATATCCGAAAAAACGCCGCCATCGAAACTCTTGCGAACCCTGCGAATCCTCCCGACCCCACCCTTGACTTCCTCGTCGATGGCTCGTTTTTCTCGCACAAGAAAGCCTCCAACCGTTTATCTATCCGTTTATCCAACCGCTTTTTCGCTTTCTCCGGCTACGAAATTCGCATCGATGCCGAACCTCGCAACGAAAAGTGCAACGAAGAACGCCCCGGATATCCCGCCGCCTCTTGCTGCCTTGTAGCGCATCGCCCTCCCTCCTTGCCCTCTTCCACTGACCCTCTTCCATCGGAAAAACCTTAGCCATGACGGATCCCTTGTTCCTCCACCCCGGGAATGCCGCATTCCTCGATTCCCTCCAAAGCGCATGGCGCAAAGCCCCGGAATCCGTCGACATCCGCTGGCGAGACTTCTTCGAGCGATTGGAGGCGGGCGATGCATCGGATGCCTCGGTCGCAGCG
>JFBG01000079.1 GCA_000583135.1 Thioalkalivibrio sp. HK1 | reverse complement strand
TGGGCCAGCGTGACCGTGACGGTCGCGGACGGTTGCTCCGACAGCCGCACATCGAAGGTGGTGGTACCGCCTTCACCGACCGTGACGGTGCCCGATGGCAGGGTCAAGGTTCCCGCATCGTCGTCGTTCACATCGACGCTCACTGTACCGTTGGCATCGTCATAGCCACCGCCGGTCGCCGATACGGAGATGCTCGTGCTCTCGTCGTCGGCATCGCCGTCCTCGGCCGCGCTCACCGTAACTGACTGGGCCGTGCTCCAATCGGAAGTGGTGAAGGTGAGAGTGTTCTGCTCGCCGTTTGTTCCGGTGTCGGTGTCTACCTTGACGTCGGTATTGCTCGGCTGGGCGAGCGTGACCGTGACGGTTCCGGATGGTAGTGCCGACAACTGCACGCTGAAGGTGTTGGTATTGCCTTCGTCGACGGTGATGGTGCCCGAGGGTAGGGTCAGAGTTCCAGCATCGTCGTCCGTCACCTCGATGCTGACGGTGCCCCTCGCTTCCCCATAACCGCCGCCCGATGCGGTAACGGAGATGCTCGCGCTCTCGTCGTCGGTATCACCGTCCTCGGCTGCGCTCACCGTGACCGACCGGGCCGTGCTCCAGTCGGATGTGGTGAAGGTGAGGGTGTTCTGCTCGCCGTTTGTTCCGGTGTCGGTGTCCACCTTGACGTCGGTATTGCTCGGCTGGGCGAGCGTGACCGTGACGGTTCCGGATGGTAGTGCGGACAACTGCACGCTGAAGGTATTGGTAGTGCCCTCACCGACCGTGATGGTGCCCGATGGCAGGGTCAAGGTTCCCGTATCGTCATCGGTCACATTGATACTCACCGTACCCGTCGCTTCGCCATAACCACCGCCAGATGCCGAGACGGAGATGCTTGCGCTGTCATCGTCGGCATCGCCGTCCTCGGCTGCGCTCACCGTGACCGCTTGGGCCGTATTCCAGTCGGTAGTGGTGAAGGTGAGGGTGTTCTGCTCACCCGTGTCCGTGGTGTTGGTGTCCACCTTGACATCGGTATTGCTCGGCTGGGCGAGCGTGACCGTGACGGGTCCGGTCGGTTCCTCCGACAGTCGCACATCGAAGGTGGTGGTACCGCCTTCACCGACCGTGATGGTGCCCGGTGGCAGGGTCAATGTCCCTTGGTCGTCGTCGGTCACATTGATGCTGACCGTGCCCCTCGCTTCGCTATAACCACCGCCCGATGCGGATACGGAGATGCTCGCGCTCTCGTCGTCGACATCGCCGTCCTCGGCCGCGCTCACCGTGACCGACCGGGCCGTGTTCCAGTCGGTAGTGGTGAAGGTGAGGGTGTTCTGCTCGCCGTTTGTTCCGGTGTCGGTGTCCACCTTGACGTCGGCATTGCTCGGCTGAGCGAGCGTGACCGTGACGGGTCCGGTCGGTTCCTCCGACAGTCGCACTTCGAAGGTGGTGGTAGTGCCCTCGTTGACCGTGACGGTGCCCGATGGCAGGGTCAGAGTTCCAGCATCGTCGTCCGTCACATTGATGCTTACCGTGCCCCTCGCTTCCCCATAACCGCCGCCCGATGCGGATACGGAGATGCTCGTGCTCTCGTCGTCGGCATCGCCGTCCTCGGCTGCGCTCACCGTGACCGGCTGGTCCGTGTTCCAGTTCTGCGTCGTGAAGGTCAGGGTGGTCTGCTCGCCGGTGGCTGAGGTGTCGGTATCCACCTTGACGTCGGCGTTGCTCGGCTGGGTCAGGGTGACCGTGACGGTTGCGGACGGTTGCTCCGACAGTCGCACATCGAAGGTGGTGGTATTGCCCTCGTTGACCGTGACGGTGCTCGACGGCAGGGTCAATGTCCCTTGGTCGTCGTCCGTCACATTGATGCTGACCGTGCCCCTCGCTTCGCTATAACCACCGCCCGATGCGGATACGGAGATGCTCGTGCTCTCGTCGTCGGCATCGCCGTCCTCGGCCGCGCTCACCGTGACCGGCTGGTCCGTGTTCCAGTTCTGCGTCGTGAAGGTCAGGGTGTCCTGCTCGCCGGTGGCTGAGGTGTCGGTATCCACCTTGACGT
>JFBG01000078.1 GCA_000583135.1 Thioalkalivibrio sp. HK1 | reverse complement strand
CGAGGGGGTGAAGGTCAAGGTGGAGGGAGAGAAACTCACATCCGTGTTGGTATTCGTAATAGTGACCGTGACATTCGCATTCGGGGCGGTGCTGAGTTTGACGTAGAAATTCAGCGTCCTCACCTGCGTACCGAAGTAAAGAATGGAAGCGAATCGATTGTCGAATGAGACGTCGATCGTGCCGGACGGTGTTTGCGCAAATGCAGGTCGAACCATCAAGAACATCAAAACCGCGCATCCGCATACTGCGATGACAAGATGACGCAGACGGATTCGATGAGCGATGGCTGAAGTATCGTTCATGGGCGTCGTTGAGAATGATCGGTTGAAAAAACGATACATTTGTTCGGCTCCTGATTTGCGGGGATGGGGGCGGTCGATCTCATCGCTTCCGTTTTACTCGATAAGAGCGAGCGCATTCATCCAAATCGGCACGGCCAAGAGTTACCTTGATCAGGTGGCGGGAATCGGATAGATGACCGAAGCCCGCCTTGTCGGATTCGATACTTCTTTAGTCTACGGGTTCCCGCTCGAGCCGGTCTGCGCTCGAGCAGTGCGCACTAAGGGATTCTTATTTTCGGTTCTTTTTCGGAACCCGTCCGAAATCGTCTTCGATGCGGATTATATCGTCTTCGCCGAGATAATCGCCGATTTGCACCTCGATCAGGTCGAGGGGATCGGGGCCGGGGTTGGAAATACGATGGCGAGCGCCGACCGGTATCCGAATCGATTCATCGGGCGAAAGGGTGCGTTCGATATCATCGCAAACGACCTCCGCTCGGCCACGCACCACCACCCAATGTTCGGAGCGCTTCCGATGCATCTGCATCGATAACCTCGCCCCCGGATCCACACGGATGCGTTTGACCTGATAGCCTTGCGCCCTTTCCACCGACTCGTAGAAGCCCCAAGGGCGGTGGACGCGCCGGTGGTATCGATGTTCCATACGCTCTTGCGGGTGATCGGGCTCGGATGGATCATCGGAGCCCGCTTCGGGACTTGATTCCTCCGACCCTTCCCGCAAGCATCGCACCACCTTGCGAAGTCCGTCGATCTCGGATAAATCCGCCACCAGCACCGCATCGGCGGTCTCGACCACGAGTTGGCCGCTCAAACCCAGCGTGGTCACCAAGCGGTGTTCGGCGAAGACCAAGGAATCCCGGGTATCGACGGCGATCACGTCGCCGCGCAGGACGTTGTTGTCGCTATCGGATGCTTCGAGTTCGTGCAAACTCGGCCAAGAGCCGACATCGCTCCAGCCGGATTGCAAGGGTATCACAATCCCTTGGGCGCTCTTTTCCATCACCGCGCAATCGATGGAATCCGAGGGGGTGCGCTCGAACTCGATTCCGGGTCGGAAAAAAATCGAATCCCTTTCCCCGGAGTCGACCGCTTTGCGACAATGAGAGACGATCTCGGGAGCATGGTGATCGAGGGCGGCGATGAAGGCCGCCGCGCGAAAGACGAAGATCCCGCTATTCCAATAAAAATCCCCGCTTTCGACGAACGAACGGGCCGTGGCTCGGTCCGGTTTTTCGACGAAACGCTCGATCCTCCTGGCCATGAGGGGCGCTCGCTCGTCGGGGGTGGAAAGAGGAGCCGACTTCGCCTCGCCGAGCGCCCGACCGGCCTTGATATATCCGTAGTTCGTATCCGGCCGGTTCGGCTGCACCCCGAAGGTGGCCAGCGGTCCTTGCCCGGGCGCAGGGCTTGTCGACTCCGGCGAGCCTTCGATGGCCGAAAGCGCCACTTGCAGGGCCTTGCGAAAGGCCGCCGGTTGCGGGATGTAGTGGTCGGCGGGCATCACCAGCAGCAAGGGATCTTCGCCTCTGGACTGCGCTTGGCAAGCAACGAGAGCGACGGCGGGAGCGGTCCCTTTGGGGGCGGGTTCGAGGAAGATGGATGCAACCTGCGCCTCGATCTCCCGGCTTTGACGGGCGGCCAGGAAACGATGCTCTTCGTTGCAAACGATGACGGCGGGGAGAGCCCGCTCGATTCCCCCCAAGCGCTGCAGGGTGTTTTGCAGCATCGTGCCTTGACCTGCGATCCGCAAAAACTGCTTGGGAAGGCATTCACGGGAAAGCGGCCACAAACGGGTGCCCGCACCCCCGGCGAGGATCACCGGAAGCAGGTCGATGGTGCGGGATTGCCCCCCGGGACCGCTCATCGTTCGGTATCGGCGGCGGTCGATCTCGCATGGCGAATCGTGCCACTTCGGGCCTTCGGATCATCGATCATCGCTTTATTGCCATCGAAATGGCCATCGATATCATTCGACACCGGCAGACTCGGCGGCGGCACTGTCGGCGGCGGCGAGCGCGGCGGCAAAGCGATCCATTCCTTCGTCGAGTTCCTCGTCGAGGATATTCAGCGGCGGCAGAAATCGCAGCACATCGGGGCCGGCCTGCAAGACGAGCACTCCGTGCTGCCGACAGATTTCGACCAGTTCACCGGCCCGACCCGCCCACTCCTTGCGCAAAACCGCCCCGATCATCAATCCCCGACCTCGCACTTCCTCGATCATCCCCGATTCGTTATGCAAAGCGAGCAGGCGGGCCCGCAGACGCTCGCCTTGGCGTTCGACATTGGCGATCAGTTCTTTCGAGAGCACCCTTCGAAGCACCGCTCTGGCGACTGCGGCCGCGACCGGATTGCCGCCGAAGGTGGAGCCATGACTTCCGGGTTGCAGGGTATCGGCAGCGGCGGGACCGACCAGCATCGCCCCCATCGGAAGGCCGCCGGCCAAGGATTTCGCGATGGTTACCACATCGGGGACGACACCCTCCTCCCATTGATGGGCGAAGAGGCGGCCGCTGCGGCCGAGGCCGCTTTGCACTTCGTCGAAGATCAACAAGGCCTCGTGGCGACGACAACACCGGGAGATCTCCGCCAAGAACCCGGGGGCGGCGGGCACCACCCCGCCCTCGCCCTGGATCGGCTCGACCAACACCGCGCAGGTGCGATCGCCGATCTCGGCCTCCAAGGCCTCGGTTTCGTTATAGTCGGCGTAGCGAAAGCCCCCGGGCAGGGGCTCGAATCCCTGATGGTATTTGGGCTGGGCGGTGGCGGTAACCGTGGCCAAGGTGCGACCGTGAAAGCCGCCTCGAAAGGTGAGGATCTCGCGCTTTCGTTCGTCGCCATGACGGATGCTTGCATGCTTGCGCGCCAGTTTGATCGCGGCCTCGTTCGCCTCCGCACCGGAGTTGCAGAAAAAGACCCTTTCGGCGAAGGTGGCGGCGCACAGTTCCTCGGCGAGCCGGATCGCGGGCTCGGAAAAATAAAGATTGCTGACATGCCACAGGCGAGCGCCCTGCTCGGCCATAATGGCCACCAACTCCTCGTCGCCATGACCCAAGGCGGTAACGCTGATCCCGGCTCCGAGATCGACGTATTCCTTGCCTTGAGTATCCCAAAGGCGGGCGCCTTTTCCGCGATCGAGGATCATCGGTGCCGGAGCGTAATTCGGAAGATAATGCTTCCTTCCCGATTCCAGCAATGCATCATCGGTTTTATGTGCCGAGTCTTTCAAGATCGATCTCCGAAATGGCCGAAGGAGCAACCCGCTCGTCATCGGCGGCGATCAGGTGGCGAGATTTCGAACTCCACCGGATAATCATACAAGGATCGAGAGGCGAGGGTAAGGATCGGGATGCGAAAAAACACCCTTCGAAAACGATCCATCGATGACGGATTCATCATCGTGCGGATATCGTACGCATCGAGGGCGGCCGGCATTCGAGGCGGGATAAGGACCCTTGACATCCATCTTGTTTCGGTGCACGACATCTCGATCCGCTCCCGTCCTTGGCTTTTCGTCTCGAAACCCGGTACCTTGATGGCATCTTTCGAGCGGCGCCCGTATCTACCGCCCTTTTCGGCATGCTTCGAGGGGTACGCCAATCTATGGATGATCCGGATCTTGAAAATCTCGATCGTTCACGGCAATTATCAAGGGATCGAGGGCTCATCGATCGACGCCACTCTTTTTCCATCCGATCGTCTTTGCGTTCTATCGATGAACGGGCTTCGATGAGCGTGGACTCGAGAGCATGGACTCCTTGCGTGATATAGTGCATTCGCCTGTTGCAAGATGTTTACACCGAACGGTTTTTTCAGGAGCGTTCGAAAGCCTTGCCGGATAATTCTTCGAACGCCGAGCCAAGGCTCTCGAATCATCCTCGCCTTTGCCCTCCCGACACTTTTTTCTCTTTCCGACTTCGGATAACCACGACCCTCGATGCGCTTCGAAAGGCAAACAATGACCGGAAACAACGAAAACGAAAACGATATCGATAAAGACCACGATGCCGATGTCGATGTCTTGGAGTCGAAACCGGAGGTCAAGGAACCTCCCTTGTATAACGTCCTGTTGCTCAATGACGATTACACCCCGATGGAATTCGTGGTCCACGTTCTGGAGCATTTCTTTTCCATGTCCCGCGAGCAGGCGATCCGGATCATGCTCTATATCCATACCCGGGGGAAAGCGGTCTGCGGCTGCTATACCCGGGAGATCGCGGAGACGAGGGTCGCCTTGGTCAACGATTACGCCCGCGAAAACAATCATCCTCTCCTGTGCACGATGGATCGCGCATGATGCACCCTTGCATGAAGCCTCGGCGGCGTGATACATCCGTGCATGATGTATCGTTCCCCAATGTCTCCTTGCAAGGTGCATCCCGGCGTGGTGCCTGCTTGCTCGATGCCTCGTTGAAAGTCGGAGATTCGCCATGTTGAACGACGAACTGGAACATACCCTCAAGGTCACGCAGCAGATCGCCTTGAACAAGCGCCACGAGTTCATGACCGTGGAACATCTGCTGCTGGCGCTGCTGGACAACCCCGATGCCTTGGAGGTGCTGCACGCTTGCAATGCGGATATCGAAGATCTGCGCGAGCGACTCAAAAAGCATATCGACGAGCACGTCAGCACGATCGACGCCGATGACGATCGGGAAACCCGCGTCACCCTGGCCTTCCAAAGGGTGATGCAGCGAGCGGTTCGCAACGTTCAAAACTCCGGCAAGGGGATGGTGACCGGGGCCAATGTGCTGGTCGCCATCTTCGGGGAGGATGAATCCCACGCGGTCCATCTGCTCAAACTCCAGCGCATCACCAAGCTGCACGCCACCAACTTCATCGCCCACGGCATCACCCGCAATCCGGAAATCGAGGGCGACGACGGCTCGTCGATGGCCGCCGACGAGGACTCCCCGAGGGAGAAGAAAAAATCCCGCGATCCGCTCGAGATGTTCGCCGTCGACCTCAACCATCAGGCCGAACTCGACAAGATCGATCCTTTGATCGGGCGGCGGGCGGAGTTGGAGCGCACCATTCAAATCCTTTGCCGACGGCGCAAGAACAACCCCCTTTTCGTCGGCGAGGCCGGGGTCGGAAAGACGTCGATCGCCGAGGGTCTGGCCCGGATGATCGTCAAAGGACAGATCCCCGAGGTGCTTGCCGGAGCCACCATCTACGCCCTCGATCTCGGAGCGCTGCTGGCGGGCACGAAATATCGGGGGGATTTCGAGAAGCGATTGAAGGCGATCCTCGCCCGTTTGGAAGAGGAAAAGGACAGCATCTTGTTCATCGACGAGATCCACACCATCATCGGAGCCGGGGCCGCCTCCGGCGGGGTGATGGATGTTTCCAACCTGATCAAACCGATGCTGGCTTCCGGGGAATTGCGTTGTATCGGCTCGACCACCTATCAGGAATATCGGGGGATCTTCGACAAGGATCGGGCGCTTTCCCGGCGCTTCCAGAAAATCGATATCGTCGAGCCGACGGTGGACGAAACCGTCAAGATCCTGAACGGCCTCAAATCCCGCTTCGAAGAGCACCATCAGGTGCGCTATCTCCGCTCGGCGATGCAAAGCGCGGTCGAGCTGGCGCACCGCTATATCAACGAGCGCTATCTGCCCGACAAGGCGATCGATGTCATCGACGAAGCCGGGGCTTCGCAAAAACTCCTGCCCCCGTCGAGGCGGCGCAAGACGGTGGGGGTGGCGGAGATCGAGCAGGTGGTTTCGAAGATGGCCCGCATCCCGCCCAGGGCGGTATCCACCTCGGACAAGGCCGCTTTGCGAACCTTGGATCGCGATCTCAAGCTCGTGGTCTTCGGTCAGGACGGCGCCATCGACGGACTCACCTCCGCGATCAAATTGGCGCGCTCGGGGCTGCGCGAGGGCGAAAAGACGATCGGCTCGTTTCTCTTCGCCGGCCCCACCGGGGTCGGCAAGACCGAAGTCAGCGCTCAGCTGGCGCGGATATTGGGGATCGAACTGATCCGCTTCGATATGTCCGAATATATGGAAAGCCATACGGTCTCTCGCCTGATCGGGGCCCCGCCGGGCTATGTCGGATTCGATCAAGGCGGATTGCTGACCGAGGCCATCAACAAGCATCCGCATGCGGTGCTGCTGCTCGACGAGATCGAAAAGGCCCATCCCGAGGTCTTCAACCTGCTGCTGCAGGTGATGGATCACGGCACCTTGACCGACAACAACGGGCGCAAGGCGGATTTTCGAAACGTGATCTTGATCATGACCACCAATGCCGGGGCGGAGCGGATCAATCGGGCCTCGATCGGCTTCACCGTGCAAGATCATTCGGGCGATAGCATGGAGGTGATCCAGCGCGTCTTCAGCCCCGAATTTCGCAATCGGCTCGATGCCATCGTGCAATTCGCCCCGCTCGACGAGAATTCCATCGGGCTGGTCGTGGATAAATTCATCATCGAACTCGAAGGGCAGCTCGAGGAAAAACGCGTTTCCATCGAGGTCAGCGATGAAACGCGGAATTGGCTCGCCGAGCATGGATTCGATCCGATGATGGGGGCAAGACCGATGGCCCGCATCATCCAGGAAAATATCAAGCGCCCCTTGGCCGAGGAACTTCTGTTCGGGAAACTCGAAGCCGGAGGCCATGTGCGGATCTCGTTGAGAGAAGACAAGACGCTGCACTTCGAATTCGAAAGCCGCAAGGAATTGGTGGGAGAACCCGGCTGAGCCTTTTTCGTTCTTCTATCGCCGGGGACGGGATCGATCGAGCCGATTCGAGCGATCTCATCGCCAAGCTCGATCTTCGCCGAATCCCGTCGCCGATATCTCCGCCCGCTCGAAGCGAGGGGCTTGGGGATATCGATCTTGGCGGGATCGAGATCTGGCGGTTGGATTGTCGTCCCTTCGATCGACCCCATCGTTCGCCGCCGGTCTATTTGAGTGCCCAAGAGCGGCGGCGCTTCGAGGCGATGCGCCATCCGACCTCCAAAGCGCATTTCGCCGGCGGGCGTTGGCTGGTACGCGAAATTCTCTCGAAAACGATGGCGCGGCCGCCGCAATCGATCGATATCGCCATCGATGCGCGGGGGCGACCCTTTCCACGCCCGCAAGCGGATAGCCGGATCGCGGGTGGCCGGATGCTTGAAGAAAGGATCGATTTCAGCCTCTCCCATAGCGGCAACGAGATCGTCTTGGCGCTGGCCATGGCTCCTGCGGACCGCCGAAGGCCGGCCGTCGGAATCGATATCGAAAGGGTCGATCCCCAACGCAACTGGCAGGCGATCGCGGATCGTCGCTTCTCCCTTGCCGAACGAAGAGGGCTTCGTCTTCATCGCAACGAAACGGACCGATGCTTGGCTTTTTTTCGCACTTGGGTGCGCAAGGAGGCCTTCGTGAAGGCCTTGGGAAGCGGGATATCGACGAATTTTCAACGCTTCGATGTCGCTACGGGGGCGGTGCCGGGTCTGGACGGGCTGCGGATCGAAGGCGAGGAGCGCGATCGATGGCGGATCCGGGACCTGCAGCTCTCGAATGCCCCTTTGAGCGAGACCCTCGATCCGGGCATCGTCGGCGCGATCGCTTGGAAGGACTTCGAATCTTCGATGGACTGATCCTTCGAAAGACTGATGCTTCGAAAGACTGATTTTTCGAAAGACGATACTTCGAAAGTCAGGGGCTTTTGAACCCCGACGAAGGCTCGAGCGGCGGGGCGGCGATCGGGCGCGGCAGTGCCCCGCCCTTCATCGTCGAACGATGGAATCCTCGCCGATGATGATCCTTTCAACCCTTCGGGGCGATGACCAACAAGCGAAAATCTTTAGCCCCTTAATCAATGAGACCGCCGCCATCGGCCCATCGATCGGGGATAAAATTGCGTTGATCGGCGGCGAAAGGGCGAAACCCCTACCTGCTCGCCCGGTCTCGGTTCGGCCCGGTCTTTCCAAGGCATCCGCTTTTTTATCGATCTTTCTCATCGAGTTCTTCCCCATCGCGTTCTTTCCATCGAATCGATCATGGCCGCAGACCTTTCCCCGCTCGATCCCGCCCTCCCCGCAGCGGGCTCCAAAGTACGCTGGTCCTCGCTCTACGGCAGCGCCCGGGGGCTGGCTTTGGCGCGCTTGGTCCGCAAGGCCGACGCCCCGGTCTTGGTCATCGCCCCCGACAGCGGCGCCGCCCATCGTATCGAAAGCGAGCTGGCCTTCTACCTCGACGCCCCCGATCCCGAAACGATGCGCCTTGAATCGGACGGCGATCGAAGCGCGGACGCAGCGGATATCCTCAGATTCCCCGACTGGGAAACCCTGCCCTACGATCTTTTCTCCCCCCATCAAGGGATCGTCTCCGAACGCTTGGCGACCCTGGCGCGCCTGCCCTCTTTGACCACCGGGGTGCTGGTGAGCCCGATAACGACCCTGATGGGTCGTATCGCCCCTTCTTCTTTCGTCGACGGCTACCGCTTCCGCATTGCCTGCGGCGATACCTTGGAGATCGATACCTTTCGCAGGCGCTTGGAACGAGCGGGCTACGCCTGCACGAACCAGGTGATGGAGCACGGCGAATATGCGGTGCGCGGGGCACTCTTCGACCTCTTTCCGATGGGGGAGAACGATCCTTTGCGCATCGACCTGCTCGACGATGAGGTCGAGAGCATCCGCATCTTCGATCCCGAAACGCAACGCTCCGAGAGCCGGATCGATCGCATCGATATCCTGCCCGCGCATGAATTCCCGACCGTCCCCGAGGCCGTGGCTCGCTTTCGCCAAGCGTGGCGGCGCCGCTTCGAGGGCGACCCCTCCAAATGCCCCGTCTATCGCGAGGTCTCGCAAGGGGGGTGGCCCGCAGGGATCGAGTATTACCTGCCGCTCTTTTTCGACGATGTCGCCACCGTCTTCGATTTTCTATCCCCGAAGACGGTGGTGGTCGTGGCCGAGGGGGTGCACGAAGCCGCCGAGGCCTTTCAGCGCGATACCAAGGAGCGCTGGGAGAACCGCCGCCACGATCCCGAAAGACCGATCCTGGATCCCGAAGAACTCTTCTTGAGAACCGAGGAGATCTTCGCCCGCATCGCCCCCCACCCCGGGATTCATCTTCGAATCGCCGACGAAGGCAAGGCTTCCGGAAGGACGATCTCCTTCGCCACCCGGGCCCCGACCGCCCTGCCGGTCGACGGGAGGGCGGAAAGACCGATGAAACTGCTGCAGGATTTTCTCGAGGACTTTTCCGGGCGCACCTTGATCGTCGCCGAGACCCCGGGAAGACGCGAGATCCTGCTCGAGAGCCTGGCGGGCCATGATCTTCGGCCGACGCCGGTGGAGGGCTTCGGAGCGTTCATCGACGGCGATGCCTCGTTGGCGATCGCCGTCTCCCCGCTCGAAGACGGGGCTCGCATCGAGGAGCCACGCCTTGAAATCATCGCCGAATCCCAGCTCTTCGGCACCCGGGCCGCCCAACAACAGCGGCGACGACGGGGTGCTCGGCGAGATCCCGAGGGGATCGTCCGGGATTTGAGCGAGTTGCACTTGGGAGCCCCGGTGGTGCACGAAGCGCACGGGATCGGGCGCTACGCCGGTCTCACGGTGCTGGAAGTCGCCGGGGGCGAGGAGGAATTCCTCCAGATCGAATACGCCGAGGGCGACCGCCTCTATGTACCGGTGGCATCGGTGCATCTCGTTTCGCGCTTTACCGGCATCGATCCCGAAGCCGCCCCCCTCCACCGACTCGGCAGCAAGCAGTGGGAGAGAGCCCGGCGGCGGGCGGCGGAAAAGGTGGTGGACGTAGCGGCGGAACTGCTCGATGTGCAGGCCCGGCGTGCGGGGCGACCGGGGATTCCCTTCACCGCCGACCCCGGCGCCTTGCAGGAATTCGAGGCCGCCTTCCCCTTCGACGAGACCGCGGATCAAAGCGGGGCCATCGCTCAGGTCTTTGCCGACATGTCCCGCCCCTCGCCGATGGATCGCCTGGTCTGCGGGGATGTGGGTTTCGGCAAGACGGAAGTGGCCATGCGCGCCGCCTTCGTGTGCGCCCATGCGGGCAAACAGGTCGCGGTGCTCGTCCCCACCACCTTGCTGGCGCAGCAGCATCAGCAGACCTTTCAAGATCGCTTCGCCGATTGGCCGGTGCAGATCCGACAGATCTCGCGCTTTAGCGGCAAAGAAGCCCAAGCCGATGTGCTGCGAGGGCTCGCCGAGGGGACCGTCGATATCGTCATCGGCACCCATAAACTCTTGGGGAACGGCATCCGATTCAAACGCTTGGGGCTGGTCATCATCGACGAGGAGCATCGCTTCGGGGTGCGCCAAAAAGAAAGGCTCAAAGCCCTGCGCTCGGAGGTGGATGTACTGACCCTCACCGCCACCCCGATCCCCCGCACCCTCGATATGGCGCTGTCGGGGCTGCGCGATCTCTCGTTGATCGCCACCCCGCCGGCGAAGAGGCTTTCGATCCAGACTTTCGTGCGCGAATGGGATCCGCAACTGCTGCGCGAAGCCTTTCAGCGCGAACTGCGGCGCGGGGGGCAGATTTTCTTCGTCCACAACAAGGTCGATACCATCGAGCGGGTGGCGAGCGATGTACGGGAATTGCTGGAGGGGGTCGAGGTGCGGGTGGCGCATGGCCAGATGCGCGAGCGGGATTTGGAGCGGATCATGCTCGACTTCTACCACCGCCGCTTTCAGGTTCTGGTCTGCACCACGATCATCGAAACCGGGATCGATATCCCCAATGCCAATACCATCGTCATCAATCGGGCGGATCGCTTCGGGCTCGCCCAACTCCACCAACTGCGCGGCCGGGTGGGACGCTCCCACCACCGGGCTTACGCTTACCTCATCGTCCCCGAGCGTTCCATGATCAGCCGGGATGCCTTGCGCCGGCTGAATGCGATCGAATCCCTGGGCGATTTGGGGGTGGGCTTCACCCTCGCCACCCACGATCTCGAGATCCGCGGCGCCGGGGAACTCTTGGGGAGCGAACAAAGCGGGCAGATCCAGGAGGTCGGCTACTCTTTATACACTCGTCTGCTCGAAAGGGCGGTCGAGGATCTGCGAGCGGGGAGAAGCCCGGAGTTGGATCGCCCGCTCGATACCGGCGCCGAGATCGATTTACGCGAACCGGCCTTGATCCCTCAAGACTATCTTCACGATGTCCACACCCGCCTGATCATGTACAAACGTATCGCCGGCGCGCGCGATCGCCAAGCCTTGGAGGAAGTGATGGTCGAGACCATCGATCGATTCGGTCCCTTGCCCGGGCCCGCCCGCCTGCTCTTCGATATCACCGGACTCAAATTGCGGGCGGCTCCCTTCGGCATTCGCAAAATCGAGGTCGGGGATAGCGGCGGGCGCATCATCTTTCATTCGCAGCCGTCGATCGATCCCGCTTGCGTCATCGGCCTCGTGCAACGAGAGCCCGCACGCTTTCGCCTCGATGGCCCGGATAAATTGCGCTTTTTCGGGGATTATCCAGATGCCGCCGACAAGATCGCGGCGGTGGAGCGAATCCTCGGCGATTTCAGTTTGCGGGAGGCGGCATGAAAACCATGCAAGCGGATAATGGCCCGAAACATCGCTTATCCGTCTTGGCCGCGATTGACTCGACGATCGCTCCTTCGAGAAGGCGAGCGAGCGAACGCCAAGAAGAGCATCAGAGGGAACACAATACCGAGCAAAAGAAAAAGCGGATGAGGCTGTTCGATGTGATGTTGGCGATCGTGGCGGTCGCGGCCTTGGGGGCTGCGGATCCAAGTCAAGCACAGGCTCGTAAATATGCGGTGGAGATCATCGCTTTCGACTATCTCGATTTCTCGGGGCTCGACGAGGAATTTTGGGACGAGGATCCGGCAGAGCCCTCCCCCGTCGGCACCATCGTTCCCAAGCGCGCGGTGCCGGGGGCGGCCTTGCGGCGGGGCGTGCATTTCATCGTCCCCTCCAACCTCGTCTTGAACAACGAGTTTCGGCGGCTGCGCCAATCAAAGAACTTTCGTCCCTTGCTCCATAGCGGCTGGCTGGTATCGGCCCCCTCCTCGGCGAGCGCAGCGCAAGCGGTATGGATCGGGGAGCGCCCGGCCCTTGCCGACGATGAATCAGGGGGGGTGGTCGATGGAGCGATCCGGCGGGAAAAACTCCCGGATCCGAATCGAAAGATCCGGCCTGCGGTTCGGGGGACGGTAAAAATCTCCCGCAGCGGGCGCTATCTGCTGGTGGAGTTGGATCTGATCTACGACCGCTTGGGCGACAATCCGCCGCCTTTGAATATCGTCGCCGCCGATATTGCCGACGAACTCGATAACGCCGACGAACAATGGCTTGCCGACGGCGGCGATTCCGATGACGGGGATCCGAATGCGCAACCGGATCATCAATATCTGCTCGAAGACGGATTCCCCACCCGCTATCGCTTGATCGCCAGGCGCCGGGTGAGCCCCCAACGCCTGCACTTTTTCGACCACCCCCTCTTCGGGGTGTTGATGAAGATCAAATAGTCTTGGCAAAAGAGAGGCGAGAATGCGCGCCCGAGTACTCCTGACCGTTTTCCCGATCGGTTTGACCGCCTATGATCTTGATGTTCTTGCCGCAGTTGTTGGTGAATGTGAGACGGTTGTTCCGGTTGACGACGGATGTCGACTGATTGAAACAATCCGAGACTTTGGTGACCGTCTGCGCACCGGCGGTGCCGGGGAGGGCGAAGAGGATCGATAAGGAACAGTATGCCAAGGCGGCATGGATGGCCGAACGGGGCGATCTTCGGTTGCCGGGCGATCCGTCGATCGATCCGGGATAAAAGCGAGGATTCGAACCGGCATTATCCATTTTCGGCATGCGCATGCCACTAATCCCCCCCTTTAGTGAATGCTTGGTGAATGCTTGGTGGATCCGTGTTGTATTTGATTATAACGAGTGCCGTGGCTGTCGTCCGCCTTTGAATTCGGCTCGATCGATGTCATAACCTTGGCTTTTAACGCATTCCAAGCGGGGCATATTCGGGTATGGGACGAGGGCGAGCGCCCTCATGTAAGGATTTGCCAAGGGGGGGGGCGCATTGATGCGGTATAAACAATATTCGAAGGGATGATCGCTTGCGATCTCCGATGTTCGAAATCGATGGATTGATGGTGGCGGGGCTCGCCGCCGATATATAAGTTCGTCTTTTAGCGCCTGATTCGCGCAATCGATTCGATATCCCCAAGGTAGCGGTGTCCCCTCGGGGGGCGCTTTGCGATCGATATCGATATCGACGAGCGTTCCAGCGCCCGAAACGGGTTCGTATCTTCTCCTTGCGGGAGATATTCGATCCTTGCGCTTTGGCCTTGCGCTTTGGCCTTGCGCTACCCTACCTCGCTCCGGTGGCGCTGTTGTTGACCAGCGCTCCGCCGCCACCGGTTCGGGTCAGCACCTGCACCGTGAAGGGGGCGCTCGAGCGCATCTCGCACGAAAGACCCATCCCCTGCCAGCGATGGTCGATGATATCGACCAATTCCACCGTTTGCAGATGCCGTACGTGCCATCGCACGATGGTGCCCAAATAGCCGTCGTATCGCATACCGGCATCGTCGTAGCACGCAAAACGGGTGGCGGTGCAATCCTCGCCCGGGCGGGCCTCGCATCGGATGCGGAAGTTCGACTTTTCCAAACTGTCGGGTTCGGGGATCGATTCGATATCCGCGCGATAGTCATCCCCTTCGGGAATGCTTCGGATGAAGGCCGAGTTGTTGACGAGCACCCCGTCGCCCGAACGGGTCCAAACTTGCGCGCTCAGCTCCCCTTCGCTGCGCAAAGAACAGCCCAATCGTCCTTTGCCGGCCCACGAGGCTCCGGTATGCCTCTCGATATCCGCGGCCGTCAGCGCCAACGACCCCCACGCGGGGATGGGCTCGGGAAGCAAGGCCTCGAAGGTCGAACCGTCGGATTGGGCGTGGCAATCGAGCATGACATCGCAAGGAGAATCCTGCCGGCAGCGCACCCGCATCACAGCGCTGTCCTGAGCGCTCGAAGGCGCAAGGGCCAAGGCCCTGGTCCTGACCGGCGGCAGCACTTGGAGGGCGTAGTCGTCATCTTGCAACAAAGCCGTGGCCTTTCGTTCCACCCGCCGGTAGTTCCCGCCGACGGCGACGGCGGTGATGGTTACCCGCTCTTCCCGGGTATTCAGATCGTCGATGGCCCTGACGGAGATCCTTCGGGGGGTATCCCAACTATCGACGGGGAAGATGAGGATCGAGGGGGTCATCTTGATGCCGGAGCGGTCGGCGGTGAAGGTCATCGATACCCTCGAGGTATTCACCGGCGGGACTTCGAGTCGGGCTTCGAGCCAAGCCTCATCCCCACCCTCGGTGAGGGTCAGCGTCGGCGGGCTAAGGACGAATTCCCCGGGGGAGTCGAAGATGCGAACGGGGATGCTCGCTTCTTTGATTTGCGCGTAATTGCCTTCACCGAAGGTCGTCACGGTGATGCGATCGGAATCGTCATCGACGTCTTCGTCATCGTCGGCGATCAAGGTGACCGTTTGCACCTGATTCCAGTTCCTGTCGGTGAAGGTCAAAGAACCGGGGGAGAGGACGAGATCGGGGTTGGTATTGGAGAGCACGATCTCGACGCTCTTCCTCGTATTGGGCTTGACCGCCAAGGAAATGCCGAGCGCGGCGCGGCCGCCTTCGATCACATCCAGCGATCCGGCCGGGGATAGGGAAAGACCGCCGGGGATGTCGTCGTCCTTGACCCGAACATCCATCTTGGCCGCCGGAGCGATGATGTCGCCGCCGGTGGCGGTCAAGGTGATGGTATCGGTTTCGTCGGTGTCGTTATCGTCATGGTTGGCAAAGACGGCGATGGCCCGAGGGGTATTCCAATTCGATGTGGTGAAAACGAGCGAAGTCTCGTCGAGATCGATGGCGGCGTAGTCGGGTGACGACAACATGACGGTGACATCCCCTTTCGGCTTGACCGAGAGTCGCACGGTGAAGTTTTGTGATGTCCCCTCTTCGACGGTCAGCGTCCCCGATGGGGTTAGAAGGAGTCTGGCGGCGATATCGTCGTCGTTCAGGGAAATCACCCGGGTCACGGACGGGGCGTTGATCCCCCCGGTTGCGGACAGCATGATGGTGCCGGTATCGTTGTCGGCATCGCCGTCTTGCGCAGCGGAGACGACGACGGTTCGGGCCGTGTTCCAGTTCGAAGCGGTGAACAAAAGCAAGGGCTCGGAAAAGGAGACATCCGCATTCGTCCCCGTCAAGGTCAGCGTCACGGCCGCATTCGGGGCGGCGCTGAGACTGATCCAGAGATCCCTCGAGCCACCCTCGTCGATGACGAGGGTCCCCGCCGGAGCGAGCCGAATCGTTCCTATCGGGGTCGATGGGGTATCGTCATCCTCGATGGCGACGGACCTCGTGACATTCGATGCGCTGATGCCTCCCGTGGCCGCCAGAGTGATCGTATCGGTATCGTCATCGGTATCGATATCGTGATCTGCGGTCACGGTGACCGTTTGCGCGGTGGCGTGGTTGGCAGGGGTGAATGTCAAAGTGGACGGGGAAAGGATCACATCCGCATTGGTCTTCGATAGGGTGACCGTCACATTCGATATCGGAGCGACGCCGAGACTGACCGAGAGCGTTTCTCCCGCAACATCGCCCTCGTCGATACTCAGCCCTCCCGCCGGAGTGACATCGATCGTTCCCAAAGGCGGATCGTCGTCGGCGATGGCGATGGATCGGGTGACGTTCGAAGCGGTGATACCGCCCGTGGCCCATAGGGTGATCGTATCGGTTTCGTCGGCGGCATCGGGATCGTCGGCGGCGGTGACGGTGACCGTTTGCGCCGTGGAATAGTTCGATGGGGTGAAGCTCAAGGATGTCGGTGAAAGGGTCACATCCACATTCGTCTTCGAAAGGGTGACCGTCACATTCGATTTCGGGGCGACGCTCAAGCTGACCGAAAGTGTCTCCCCCGAGGAATCGCCCTCGTCGATGTTCAGCGTTCCCGCCGGAGTGACATCGATCGTTCCCGATGGATTGTCGCCGTCGCCGATGGTCACCGCCCTCGTGATATCCGAAGTGACGATACCCCCCGTGGCCGATACGGTAATCGTGTCGGTATCGTCGGTCGAATCCGTATCCTGACCGGCGGAGACGGTGACCGACTGGGCGATCGAGTAGTTCGATATGGTGAATGTCAACGAGGTCGGGTTGAGGGTCAAATCGTCATTGGTCTTCGACAGGGTGACCGTCACATTTCCATCCGGTTGGGTGCCCAGACTGACCGAGAGCGTCAGCGAAGCGCCCTCTTCGATGCGCAGCGCCCCGGTGGGGACGACATTGATCGCTCCCGAAGGCGAATCGACATCGGTGATGGCAACGCTCCTCGTGACATCCGAAGCGGTGATGCCGCCCGTGGCCGATAGCGTGATGGTGTCGGTATCGTCGACGGTATCGCCATCATCGGCGGCGGTGACGGTGACCGTTTGCGCGGTGGAGTAGTTGGAGGTGGTGAAGGTCAAGGAGGTCGGGGAGAGGGTGACATCCGCATTCGTCTTCGAAAGGGTGACCGTCACATCCGTATCGGGCTCGGCGCTGAGCATGACCGAGAGCGTCCCTCCGGAGGCATCGCCCTCATCGATGATCAGCGTCCCCGTCGGAGTGACATCGATGGTTGCCGCCGGCGCTTCGTTGTCGTCGATGTTGACGGCTCTCCTTACGTTCGATACGTTGATGCCGCCCGTGGCCGATATGGTGATGATATCGGTTTCGTCGGCGACATCGTCATTGTCCTCGGCGGCGGTGACGGTGACCGTTTGCGCGGTGGAGTAGTTGGCGGTGGTGAAGGTCAAGGTGGTCGCAGAGAGGGTCACATCCGGATTCGTCTTCGAAAGGGTGACCGTCACATCCGCATTCGGGGCGGTGCCGAAACTGATCGAGAGGGTCGCCCCCGTTGTATCCCCCTCGTCGATGTTCAAAGCGCCCGTCGGGGTGATGATGATCGTGCCCGTCGGATCTTCGCTGTCGGAGACGTTCACCGTCTTGGTAACGTTCGGAGCGTCGATGCCGCCGGTGGCCACCAGGGTGATGGTCACGGTTTCGTGGTCGGGATTGTCGTCCACGGCGGCGGTGACGGTGACCGACTGCGCGGTCGAGTAGTTCGAAGCAGTGAAGGTCAAAGAGGCCGGAGAGGTGGTCACGTCAGCGCTCGAAGAGGTCAAGGTGACCGTCACATCCGCATTCGGGGCGGTGTCGAGTGTGACCGACATGCTCGCCCCCGTCGTATCGCCCTCGTCGATTTCCAAAGCCCCCCCGGGGGTGATGACGATTTGACCCGGGGGTTTGTCGTTGTCCATGATGTTCACCGTCTTCGTGACATTCGAAGCGATGATGCCGCCGGTGGCCGCCAAGGTGATGGTCGCGGTTTCGTAGACGGTATCGCTGTCCTCGGCGGCGGTGACGGTGACCGTTTGCGCGGTCGAGTGGTTCGAAGCGGTGAAGGTCAACGAGGTCGGGGAAAAACTCACATCGGTGTTCGAGGAGGTCAAAGCGATCGTCACATCCGCATTCGGGGCGGTGTCGAGGCTGACCGAGAGG
>JFBG01000077.1 GCA_000583135.1 Thioalkalivibrio sp. HK1 | reverse complement strand
GATTCGGAGTGCCGGCGGTGGTGGCGATCAACCAGTTTTCCGCCGATACCCAAGCGGAGTTGCAAGCGGTGGTCGATGTCGCCGAAGAGCGAGGAGCCAAAGCCATCGTATGCTCCCATTGGGCGAACGGCGGCGCCGGCACCGAGGATTTGGCACGGCATGTGGTGGAGATGATCGATGCCGATCAGGGCGCGTTTCGGACCTTGTACCCCGATGAGATGCCGCTTTGGGAAAAGGTTGAAACCATCGCCAAGGAGATCTACGGCGCCGCCGGCATCAGCGCCTCCCAAGCGGTGCGCCAACGCTTTCGCTATTTACAGGATCGAGGTTATGGGCACTTTCCGGTGTGCATGGCCAAGACCCAGTACAGCTTTTCCACCGACCCGTCGCAAAAAGGTGCCCCCGAAGGACACGAACTTCCCGTTCGAGAACTTCGGCTTTCGGCCGGAGCGGAATTCGTCGTCGCCGTCTGCGGGGATATGATGACCATGCCCGGGCTTCCCAAAGTCCCCGCCGCCCAAGGGATCCACATCGACGATCAAGGGCGTATCGAAGGGCTTTTTTGAAAGAGCCCCGCTTGAAAAGGACGATGCCGCGGGCATTCGCAAAGAGGCGCCGCTGCCGATCCGCCTTACGATCGGCGGCGGATTTGCCAAGACAGTCCATGCCTCGATGTCCGCTTTTCGCGCCCCCGATGGCGTCTCGATCGCGCGTGGGCGAATGCGCCCGGTGCCTTTGAATCATCCGGCGGCGATCGTCGATCGCGAACATTCTTCGGTTTTTTTCCATCTTCCATCGGACGATATCCGATGGGTTCCCTCAAAGCCGATTGAACTCGTCCTTCGGGGCCGTCCATTCCTCGTCGCCGGTGTAGATGACCACCGGGATGAGCAAGGGAAGGTTGTCGGGATAGCCGAAAGCGTTGCGGCGGGCGATTTCTCTCCGTAAAAGATCGGTATGTCGATGGATGCGTTGCCCCATATCGGGGGCGTCCTTGAACTGAAAGCGCACCATCAAAATAATATGACTCGGCCCGTTCTCGGTACGGGCATCCTCTTTTAAGGGAATACCCCACATCACATCGGTGCACCGCCACCGATCGGGTACCCAGCTATCGGGTATGCGCACCATGCCTTTGTAATCGAGGGCTTTGCACCAATTCGCCTCCAGCCCCCGCCCGACGAGATCTTGGATGAGGTCTTCGATGACCGAAGGGTTGGAGTAGATCTCCTTGATTGCTTGCCTTGCATCCTTCATCGGATTCCCCTTTCTCTCGATGTCGCCGCCGGATATCGATCAAGGCGGATCTCTCGCCGAGAAATCCCCGATATCCGAGATCGACTCCCTCATACCCTTAGACCACTCAAGGGCGAATTTGTTCATGTCCATCGAGAAGGGTTCGATTTGTCGCCTTGAAAGCGAGGCGATGAAAGAGCGAGGGGTGATCCGACCGAGTGGACAAGACGGATGGATGAGATCGCTTGCGAAAAAGATGGATAGGCAGGAAATCACTACGAGGAGCTGAGCCGATCGCCCGCATCCGATGGCAGCGGCAAAAGGAGGCGGGGGTGGGAAGGAGAGGAATGCCGGTAAGGAGAAGGGCAACGGATCGGGTTTTGCATCCCTTTTCGTCGCAGGGGTTATTCGAACCCCTCCCCCGATCGCCGATTGACCCGCAGGTCTCGATAACTCAGGTGCGCTACAAGGCGATCGTATCGGGTGTTGTCACATCGGGCGTCGGGCCAAGGAATAGACCTGCCCGGTCGGTCCGCCGGGCGGGCGCGTTGCCAGATACAAGGCAAGGGCCGCCACCTCGTCGGGATGCTTGATGCGCTCCCACGGAGGCAAGCCCTTCGGTAGAGCCGAAGACGATGCGGCCAGAATTTCCTCCGGGGTGCGCTCGCATCCCGAAGGAGGGTTGTCGAAGGTCATCGTTGCCGTCGGGCCGGGAACGAGGCTGTTGACATCGATGCCTCTCTCCCAAGTCTCGTTCGCAAGGCTCTGGGTCAGCATATTCAAGGCGGCCTTGGAGACATGGTAGGCACTGCTGTTCGTTCCGGCGACGAAGCCCTTGCCGGAGGTGAGGTTGATGATCTTGCCTCCTTCGTTGATATTCGAAAGCAGCAAGCGTGTCATCAGGTAGGGGCCGCGCACGTTCACCTCGAGCGTTTTCCACCAAAGGTCGGGGTCGCTGTCGGCGAAAGCCCCCCGCTCGTAATAGGCACCGGCGTTGTTGACCAAAATATCGATGCGGCCGAATTCCCTCAACAGATCATCGCAAAAGGTCTTCGTCTGATTCGGATCGGATAGATCCGCTCGCCGGGTGAAGCAGCGTCGGCCGAAGGTTTTCAACGATTCCTCCAAAGCATCGAGGCCGTCGGTGGATCGGGCGCAGACCGCCAGATCCGCCCCCGCCTCGGCGAATGCCAAGGCGATGGATTTGCCGATGCCCCGGCTGGCTCCGGTGATGACCGCAACCTTGTTCGAAAGCGGTGCGCTACTCATTGCGTTCGTTCGGCCTCCAATCGCTCGATTTCGGCATCGATCTCGGCGATCCCTTCATCCCACTTCACCGCATCCTTGGCGGTGAAGTGGGCCAAGGGCTGGGCTTTTTGCAGGCAATCGATGCCGTCCCAAGGCTTCGTATCGCAAATCATCGCAAAGGGCTTGTCGGTGGTTGCTCTGGCATCCTCGAAGGCATCGAGCAGATCGGCCACACTCGTGCCTTGGATCCGGCGCGTTTTGAAACCGAAGGCCTCGAATTTCTCATCCACCGGCTCGACCGACATGATCTTGCGGGTATGCCCCGAGGCCTGCATATCGTTGTTGTCGACGATGTAGCACAGGTTGGATAGTCGTTGATGTCCGGCGAACATCGCCCCTTCCCAAACATTGCCCTCTTGCAATTCGCCGTCGGAGAAAAGGCAATGCACCCGAGCGTTCGAGCCTTGCCTGCGCAGCGCCCAAGCCAGCCCCGCCGCTTGGCTCGGGCCCTGTCCCAGCGATCCTGCGGTGATCTCGAAACCCGGCTGTCCCTCGATCGGGCTTTGGTCTACCCAAGAGCCATCGGCGTTGATGGTCTTCAGGTCTTCCATCTCGTAATGACCGCTTTCGGCCAATGCACCGTACGTCATGATCGCATCATGACCGTTGGATAGGATGAAACGATCGAAGAACCAGCCCTTGCCGTCGGGGCGCATTTCATCGAAGTAAAGCGTCGCCGCAATATCGGCCAGAGCCACGCCCTGCGCTGCATAGCCGCCTTGCCCGCGGCAGATTTCGAGCACATTGCGACGGATCTTGGCGGCCACGATCTCGAGTTCGAGGATCGAAACGCCGCTGCGTGACCGCTTGCGATTCATCGGGCGAGCCCTTCGATCCGCATCGCCAGCGTTTGGGCGTCGAGGCCGAGCTGCGCCCGGATATAGGGCAGGGTGCCCCCCGGCGCCCATCGATTGGGCAGGCCCATACGAGTGATGCGAGGTCCGCCGCCTACATCGGAGACGATCTCGGCCACTAGGGAGCCGAGCCCGGTGACGATCTGGTGGTTTTCGATCGTTACCACCCGATGATGGGCGAAGGAGAAATCGGCGATCTCGATCTCGTTCACCGGTTTGATCGTCGGCACATGCAACAGCGAGTGATCCACGCCGCGATCTTGCAGGAGATCCGATGCCTCGAGGGCCCATTGCGAGGCATGCCCGGTGGCGATGATGCCGATACCGGAGCCCTCGCGCAGTCGATAGGTCTTGCCCAGCTCGAAGGTGAATTGCGCCGGATCGAGCAGCCGAGGCGTATTCCCCCGGTGGCCTCGGATATAGGTCAGCCCCGGGCGTTCCACCGCCGCATCGAGCGCCGCGCGAAAATCCGTGGAGTCCATCGGGTCGATCACCGCGGCATTGGGGATGGCGCGCACCATGCCGAGATCTTCGGCGGCCTGATGGTGGATCCGCGCGGGGTTGGCGATGCCGGGGGTGAAGCCCACCGCGATATTCGTCGGTCCATGCGTGCGATTCGTGCCCGGACCCGACCCCGTGCCCATGCAAATCATCATCTGATCGTAAGCGCGGCGGGTGATGTAGCAGGCAAAGCAGGTGGCGATCGGGATATAGCCCCCTTTGGCCACCCCGGCGGCCACCGAGAGCAGGTTCTGCTCCGCCATGCCCACATCGAGATGCTGTTCGGGCAACTCGTTCTTGACCCGCACGACCTGACAATACTTGCTCAGATCGGCGCTCAAGATCACCACATCGGATCGCCTTGCACAAAGGTCGTAGCTGATGGCGTCGAAGGGTGCGGGATCGAAGGTGCGCTCGCCGGTCAGGAGCATCGGATGGCTCGCCTTTAGGGAACGGGGATGGCGTTGGGGAGGATCACCTTTTCCAGACGCTCCTTGGCATCGGCATGGGTGATCCAATCGGGCGGCGGGAAATCGGCGGCCATCTCCCAATCGTCGCCGCTGGCCTCGATATGCGCTTCCAGCTGCGCATCGAAATCGTTCATCAAGGCGGCAAAGGCCGGATCGTCGACGAGGTTGTGCTGCTCGTCGGGGTCGGCGTTCTCGTCGAAGAGCAATGCGCGGTGATCCTTGCGGCGCATATAGAGCCAGTCCTTCGTGCGGATGCCGCGTTCGGCAAAGGGGGCGTATTCGCCGGGGTTGCCGCCTTTTTGCGTGAAGACCTGATACCAAATCGCATCCCGGTGATCGTCCGTTATCCCGTCGAGCACCGGCAGATAGCTCAGGCTATCGCGCCCGTTGGGCATCTCGATGTCGAGAAGGTCGAGCAGCGTTGCCATCATGTCGACGCCGACATCGATCATCGCCGCCGAGCGCTTGGGCTCGAAGCGCTTCGGATAGCGAACGATCAAGGGGACATGCATGGCCGCTCGATAGGCTTGGTTCTTGATGCCGCAGAAACTTCCGTGCTGTCCGCACATATCGCCGTGATCGGAAAGGAAGATCACCATGGTGTTTAGGGCGATCCCTCGCGCATCGAGCCGGTTGAGGATGCGGCCCAGGTTCCAATCGATGTCGTGGATCATGCCGTAGTACTCGGCGATGAACTCGCGGATCTCGGCTTCGCTTTCGACCTCGCCTCTTTTCTTGGTTTCGTGGGCCGCATGGCTCTTGTGGCCGGAGCGCGGATCGCCGGCGCAAAGCACCTCGTTGCGGTGTTTTTGCACCCTCGCCTGCAATTCGGGGTTTGCGGTCCCCGGTGGCAAGGGCACTTCGTCGGGGTCGTAGATGCGCCGCAGGTAATCCGGCATATCCATCGGGAAATGCGGCGGGCCGTAGCTGATATAGCCGAAGAAGGGCTCGGCGCTTTCGGTGCAATCGTCGATGAAATCGAGGAGATGGTCCGTTTGGTAGTCGGGCTCGTAGCGGGCGCAGTGGTAGGCTTGACCGGCATCGTCGTAGTGGATCGACGAGCGATAGTCATGACCTCGATTGAAACCCAGGAAGTGTTCGAAACCGAAACGCCGGTGAAGGGGTACGAAGCCGGGTTTCGGTCCGCCCTCCAAATGCCATTTGCCGATATAGCCGGTTCGGTAGCCGGCAGCGCGCAGATACTCCGCCAAAAATCCCTGCCCGCCTCGCAGCGGAAAGTGGTTTTGGATCATCCCGTGCCCCTGCGCGTACTTGCCGGTCAAGAGCGAGGCCCTAAACGGGCAGCAGATCGGGTAGGACACGTAGGCTTGGGAAAAATGAACCCCCTCGGCCGACAGCCGGTCGATATTCGCGGTTTTGATGACCGGATTGCCCGCGCAACCCATCGCATCGTAGCGCATCTGATCGGGGTAGACGATCAGGATATTCGGTCGATCGCTCATGTTTCCTCCGTGGCACGCCTTCGGCGCGATGCGATGGGCTCCCAAAGGATCGTCAACGCCAAGGCGGCATAGATCGCAAGGCCGATGGGGGTGTCGAAAAACTCGGTCACGCTACCGTCGGCGATGGTCAGCGATTGGCGCAGCGAATTCTCCAAGATGGGGCCGAGGACGAAACCGATGGACAGGGGCACCATGGAATAGCCCAATTTACGAATGACATAGCCCAAGATCCCGGCGCTTAGCAAAACGCCTACGTTGAAAAAAGAGTTCGATACCGAATAGATGCCGACGAAGCTCAACAGCATCACCGTGGGCACGATCACGGATGTCGGAACCCGAATGAGCTGAGCGGCGAAGCGGATGGCGACAAGGCCGATGAACATCATCGCGATGTTGATCGCGAACAACCCCAAGAAGATGGCGTACATGAGATCCGGCTCTTCCGAGAAGAGTTTCGGTCCCGGCGTCAGCCCTTGGATCAGGAGCGCTCCTAGCAAGACCGCCGCTGCGGGCGATCCGGGGACGCCCAAGGTCAGCGTCGGCACCAGCGCGCCGGCGACGGTCGCATTGTTGGCGGTCTCCGGAGCGACGATCCCTTCGGGGATGCCCGTGCCATATCTCTCGGGCGTTTTCGATCGCCGCTTGGCCTCGGAGTAGGCGAAAAAAGCCCCGACCGCCGCCCCCTCGCCGGGGATGATGCCGATGACGGTGCCGATGATCGACGATCGAAAAATGACGTCTTTCATACGCCCCAAGGTCTTCAGTCCCGGTAGCCTGACGGTCAGGCTCGTGTTCGAGAAATCGACCTTTCTCGCCGCCCGCTCGGCTCCGATCAGCACCTCGGACATCGCGAAAAGCCCGACGAGGAAGGGCACCAGCGGCAGCCCCTCGTAGAGGTGATAGCTGCCGAAGGTGTAGCGCTCGGTGCCGTTGAGCTCGTCGAGCCCCCAAGTGGTCAGGAATATTCCCAGCCCGCCCATCAGCAATCCCTTGGGCAGGCTTTTCCCGGCGACCCGCACGACGACGGCAAGCCCGAAAACCGAGATGGCGAGATATTCGCGGGGGCCGAATTGGACCGCAAATCCCGCCAGCAGCGGGGCGACGAGCATCAAGAAAAGGGCGCTGACCAACCCGCCGATGATCGACCCCGCAAGCGAAAACCCCAACGCCTCGCCGCCGCGCCCGGATTTGTACATATTGTGTCCGTCCAGGACGGTGGCGATCGCCGCCCCGGTGCCGGGGATGCCGACGGCGATGGCGGAAATCGAACCGCCGTAGATCGCAGCGGAGTAAATCCCGAGCAGGAGGGCCATCGCCGGGACGGCGTCCAAGTGGAAGGTGAACGGCAAGGCCAAGGCGATGGCGATGGGTGGACCGAGCCCGGGCAGGATGCCGATGACAAGGCCGACAACGATGCCGAGAATCAGCAGACCCATCGTCAGGGGGTCGATCAGAAGACCCGAAGCGGTGGTAAGAGCGGCGATGTCGAGCATCGCCTTTCACACCAGATCGACGTCGAGACCGAAAACGAAAATCATGGTGATAAACGCCGTCAGGAAGAGCACGATGAAATGGGTCGAAGGGGCTCTGACACCCATGGCAAGAAGGCTAAGAGGGCCGAGCAGCACCGCCATCGCAAGGAAGCCGAAAAAGAGCCATATCGAATAGCAGGCACCGGCGACGACGAGCATCGAAAGACCTTGCCTTGCCTCTTTGCCGTCGGCGAAGACGCTCTCGTCTTCCTCGCCCCCGGCGTTGCCGTGCACGAGATAGCGATAGCCCACGATCGCTGCGCAAAAAGCCGTGATCCCCAGCATCAGCTGCGGAAAGAATTTCGACGGTAGGCCCGAACTCGCCAGCAGCCCCGAGGTGGTGAACCCTTGCGCGAGGTAAGCGAAATATCCGCACGCCGAAATGATTAAAACGACGAAAACCAGATTGGCCGTCCGTTGGTTCAGCATGATGTTCGTGCTCGATTCGAGGTGTTTTTCGGGCGATCGATAAGAGCCCGCGCAAGCCCGCCGTCGTCGCTACTTGCCTGCGCAGGTCCTCTCGCTTCGCCCGATGGATCACCTTGAATGAAGCAATCCCAAGCCGTCGAGCAGCGGTGAATAGAGATCGATGCCGGATTGGATCAAGGCGGTGGTTTGTTCGACACCGTGGGTCCAGTCATAGCTGACCGCCTTGGGGATTTGCGAGATGAATTCTTGGGTACCCATGAACTCGGATGCCGCAAGGAGTTTGTCGACGATCGCTTGCGGGGTGCCGGACTTGACCGCAAGACCGCCGTGCACCCAAGTGCCGGCGTTCTTTCCGGGGAAGGCTTCGCCGACGGTACGAATGCCCGGCAGGTCTTTTTCGAAATAGTCCTTGCGCTGGTTGTCGAGGATGATCAAAGGGCGGATTTCATCGCCGTAGGCATGAATCGACGCCACCTGCCCGACGGCGACATCCACCTGACCGCCGATCAGTCCCGCCAAGGTCGCAGGAACGGTCTTGAGAGCCACGGTCTTGAACTCGAGTCCGAATTCGTTCGCCAGCTGAACTGCGGATAGATTCGGCGGGGCACCGAGATTGTTGACGCCCATGCCGAGTTTTTTCTCTTTCGCTCCTTCGATGAATTCCTCGAAGGTTTTGTAGGGGCTATCCGATCGCACATAGAGCGCATTGGAGGCCGAGATACCTGCATAGAGCGGAATGAAGTCTTTCAGCGGTTCGTAAGGCGTTTTGCGGGTCAAGGGGACGATCATGAAACTCGGCGGAGACCAGTTGAAGAGGGTATAGCCGTCCGCCGGGGCTTCCAATACGCTCATGGTCGCCGGGATATGCGCTCCCCCGGGCTTGTTGATGACATTGACCGGTACGCCGAGCGCATTGCTTAAGGCTTCGGCGTTCATGCGAGCCACGATATCGGCGTTGCCGCCGGCGCCGAACGAAACGATGTAGGTGATGGGTTTTTCCGGCCACTCGGCAAAGGCTGCGCCCCCCGTCAAGCCAAGAGCGGCCAATCCGGCGGCGATGAGTTTGATCACGTTCATGTTGGAAATCCTCCTTGGCTTCGATCGGGTCTTGGCGCCCGCAAACGGTTTGGATGGACGTATCTTCGAGGAGATCGATGTCATATCCGAAGTTCGAATGCGACATTCGAATGCGCAAATCGATTCGCGATTCGGCATGCGCTCGTTCGCTCGCTCGTTCAATCACTCACTCAGTCGAAAATTCCACCTTGAATTCGAGAAGATCACCGGGGTAGACGAGCGTTGCGGAGTAGATCAACGAGCCGGAGGCGTCGAGGAACTCGCGAAAGACGCGAAACACGGCGGAGTTCACCTTGATCTCGAGCGCTTGGGCCAGCGCGAAATCGGCGTATGAAATCGTGACCCTCTGGCGAGCCCTTTCCACGCCGACCCCGATATCTCGAAGGACCGAGACCACGATCTCGTTTGCGAATCGATCCGGGGCGCGTTCGAAAACACGATCGTCGAGCTTGATATCGACCACGCAAAAGGGTTTGCCGGAACGGGTGTGAATCCGACTCATGGTCCTGAAATATCGCCCGTCCTCGCTTTTTTCGATGGCATCGGCGCCCCGGCGAACGGAGACCTCCATCTGATTCACCATGGCGTAGATCTGCGACATCTCGGCTTTCATGTCGAGCGTATGCCGTCGGGGCACTTCGACCTCTTTCACGAAAGTGCCGCATCCGGAGCGTTTTTTGATCAGACCCTCGTCGGCCAGCGCATTCATGGCGTGAACGATGGTCATCCGGGACACGCCCAACTCCTTGGTCAGCTCGCGCAAGGGGGGCAGGCGAGTGCCCGCCGGCAGATGGCCGGAGACGATCTGATGTCGCAAGACGGCCGCCACCTCGGCGTGGAGCGGCACGGCGGTTCGCTTCATCGCTTGCAGGTTCATATTGACAACCTCCCATCCATAAAGGTATAAACATCCATACCTTTTACGATAGTAGCACGGATGGCCGATGAAAGCGAAACGCAACCTGGAAGAACTCGAAGCCATCGCGACTCGGCTTCGGCTCCATGTGGTCGATATGGTCGCTCCTTCGGGGCAGGGCTATGTTCAGCAGGGTTTGGGGGCTGCCGATATCTTCACCTCGCTTTATTTCTCCGAGGCGAGGATGGACCCCGCCGACCCCCTTTGGCCCGATCGCGACCGAATTTTTCTGACCACCGCCCATAACACCGCGATCTTCTACGCCACCTTGGCCGAGCGCGGTTTTTTCGATATCGAAGCCCTCAAGACTTATGTCACCGACGGCTCGGCGTTGGAGATCAACTCCTGCGAGCGCTTGGGACCCTTTGTCGAGGCCACCTGCGGCTCGCTCGGTCAAGGTCTTTCCGTTGCCGTCGGCTGCGCCTTGGCGGCAAAGCGACAAGGCCGTGCCTGCCGCTGTTATGTCATCTGTGGCGACGGAGAGATGCAGGAGGGGCAGATCTGGGAGGCGGCCATGTTGGCCGGTGCCAGGGGCCTGGATAACCTTTGCCTCATCGTCGATTACAACTTCGTTCAATCCGAAGGGTCGATGAATCGGGTGATGTCGTTGGAGCCCTTGATGGCAAAGATGGAGAGTTTCGGTTTTGCCTGCCAAGAGGTCGATGGCAACGATATCGGCGCGCTTTTATCGGCCTACGAAAAGGCGCGGGCCACCAAGGGCAAGCCGAGCTTCATCAAGGCTAATACCGTGATGGGCAAGGGTGTTGCATCGCTGGAGGGGCTGATGTTCCACCAGTTGCGCTTTCCCCCCGAAGTGGCGGCGAGCGCCCGCGCCGAGCTCGAAGCGCAGCTCGGCGAGATCCGTCGATGAGCGAGATATTGACCAAACTGGAAGCGGCGGATTTCATCAACCGCTCCTTCAAGCCCCTGCCTCGGTCTTATGGCGATGCCCTGGTGGAGGCCGCCAAAGCGGATTCGCGGATAGTCGCGCTGTGCGCCGACCTCGTCCCGCCGACCGAGACCGATCGCTTTCGCGACGAATTGCCGCATCGCTTCGAAAATGTCGGCATCGCCGAAGCCAATATGATCGGTATCGCCGGGGGCATGGCGCGCTCGGGCGAGATTCCCTTTTGCCATTCCTTTTGCGCTTTCATCGTCAAGCGGGCTTTGGATCAGATCACCATGCAAGCGGCGTATCCCAAACTCCCGATCAAACTGGTCGGTTTCTTGCCAGGGGTTGCGACGATCTTGGGCGTTTCGCACCAAGCGATCGAGGATGTCGCGATCCTGCGCGCGGTACCCGAGATGGCGATCTTCGAACCATCCGGCCCCGAATATCACGCCGCGATGGTGCGATTGGCCCTTGATTGGGACGGCCCGGTCTATTTGCGGATGAAACGCCCCGAGACGCCCCCGCCGCCCTTCGAGCCTCGAACCCTTTCGATCGGCAAGGGGGTGATCCGCCGCGAGGGTGGCGATATGACGATCATCTCCGCCGGTCTTTGCGTGGCGGAATCGCTTGCAGCCGCCACGACCTTGGGCGAAGAGGGTATCGATGCCCGCGTGGTGGATATGGCATCGATCAAGCCCCTCGATGCTGCCCTCGTTTTGGAAAGCGCGGCATCGAGCGGCGCCATCATCACTGCGGAAAATCACAGTATCGTCGGCGGACTGGGCTCGGCGGTCGCCGAGGTCTTGGCGGACGAGGGCATCGGCCTGCCCTTCAAGCGCATCGGAGTGCAAGATCGTTTCTGCGAGGGCGGCACCACGCCATATTTGATGAATCAATTCGGCATCGATGCCACGGCCATCGCCGATGCCGCGCGCCAGGTGATGCGAAGGAAAGGATGAGCACCGGTTTTCGGGGGAAGGGAATATCTTATATGTCGATCCGAAAGCGGGCAAGCCGAGCCCAATCTTTCGATCGATGCAACCGTGAGATACGATATCCAGCCTTAGGGATGATATTGATAGGGGGAGGGACGGCAACGCTCGGGGCGCCGATCATGGGCGCCCCGAGCGTTTGTCGTCAAAGGGAACCGGTAGATTCAGACGAAATGCGACCCTCTCTGCGCCGAGTCGATCCTAAATGCGTCCAGGCCCCGCCCATCACCGTTTTTCAAGCCGAGCCCGCTTCCCCATGGGTCATCTCGTCAAAGGTTCGCCCTAGAAATCGACCATCAACCCATCAGGTTTACCGAAGGCGATACCGGCGACATTGCAAGCGATTTTCAGATTCTTGATTTTGGTCTCGCGGCCTATTTTCGTATATAACCACCATCCATCAATAATCTGTATGGTGACACTTTGCTTCTCCAAAATCTCCGGACTGGCCAACTCATGCTCCGATCGCGCCAGCGCTTTGGTCTTGGGAAAGGAAAGTTCGGGGGCGAGTCTATCCAAAAATCCGGGATTTTCTCGCTCCATCAGTTCGATAATTTTAGCGTAGGCATCGATCTGATTCTTGGCCTCATGGCGCGTTCCTTTGAAAGTGAACGAAAGGGTTTTACCTGATTTGCTCCGGTCGATCGATTTTCTCGATGTCTCGTTATCCTCGCCGAGGATTGCCCTTCTTTCTTTTTTCTCGAATGAGGTATGGCGCTTTTTCTGTGGTCCATTGGATGTGGTCGATTTCCTCGCAAAAGGGGTTTGCGAAGGGCGAATAAAAGCGGTGGCGTCTCGATCTCGTAGGCTTAATATGAACGCCATGACATCTTCGTCTTGCGGAGCGTAGCCTGAGATGGACGATGTCACTTGGATCAGAATCTTTGCCAGTCGGCTATCGGCATCTCCTTCTACTAATTTATCCCAAGCATGAGGAATTGCATCGCGGGCTCGCATCTGATTTTTTCGCTGACTTTGATCCCTTTGGGCATATTCGATGGCCTTGCCGGACTGAAAATTCTTGAAAGACAGGTAGCGAATCAATGCCTTGGCCATTTCTTCTAGATCATGCTCTTCGATTTCAAGGGTACGAATCAACCGATCGTCATAAGAACCGCCCGGTTGGAGGTAGTAAAAACGCCAGCTCTTCCCGTTGGTCAGAACTGCAGTGGTTGCCCCCGTATGATATGCATATTCGAAGATTTGCTCATCTCCGCTGGTGTTTTCCGGTCTTTTGAGTTCGATGATGCCTTGAGGAGCGTTGGTATCGGATAGATTGAACAAGGCCAAATCTACCTTTGGTGCAGGTCCTTTTTTCCGTTTGGAAGACTTGAGAGGATACTCGGGGATTATCTGGTTCGGATCGGTGATCGACCATCCTAATTTGGTGAGAACAGGCAAAACGATTTGCGCTCGCACGGAGGCTTCATTGAGATACGCCCCTTTGCGGAAATTCTCCTTTATTTCATGCAAAAGATCGATCAATGTATTCATGAATGTCCTCCTTGAGGCAGATCTTGCCCGGCAACTTCCACCATATCCGACGAGATGCGGTGAGATTTTGAAATCAGTATACCGCAAAATCAATAGCCCTAAATACTTGGCGGTGTCAAGGACCGGGTAAGAGGGGATCAAGGGCGGAAAATTCGGCCAATTGACCTAGGGCGATCAAGCGTTTGGGGTGCCTCGGGGGAAATGAGAGGGTGGGCTAGAAGCCTTGCGAAGATACGGATTGATGGTGTAGCGAAGCAGGTATTTCGGTGAAAATGTCGAATTTTCGTGCCAAATTGTCGCAATTTCTCCCAAATTCTTTGATTCGAGCCCATTTTCCCTCATCGAAGAAGGAGAAAGCCCCCTATTGTGGCTGGGTCCCGACTCCGCCATTGGCTCGGATGGTTGTGGATTTCTTCGAAATATTGTGATACAATCGTATTGGAGCAATCACCGAATTCCGGAAAAAAGAAGAGATTGGGGGCCGGTCGATCAGTTCGAGGGTAGGAGAAACGACCGTCTTCGTTGCTTCATGATGGAATTCAAGTGCTGGGACGAGGCCTTTTCCGGGCCTTCGGTATTTTCATAATATCCTTGGAGAAAGAGGCATGATTGAAGAAAGAAAAGAAATTTCGATTCATCTTTACGATGACTCATCGAAAGGCATCATGCGAATTGATTATGATAATTGGAGTGGAACGGTCATTGTTTGTCCTAGATCCCATATCAGGGATCTGCTTTCATCCGATTGGAAGGAAAAGTGTGGCCGTCATGGAATATATTTACTGCTGGACGATGACGATCCCCCGAAGATTTATATCGGGGAGTCTTCGAATGTTCAGGGACGTCTGCGAAATCATTCTTATAAATTGGAAGAAAAAATCAAAGATTTTTATTGGACGAAGGCATTCATATTCACCGATATGGGTAAGAATTTTGATAAAGCAAAGATCAAAGATTTGGAGTTACTCATGATTGAAAAAGTGCGTGATGCTAAACGAGCGATGCTCATGAATGTACAAAATAAAAAATCTGATCCTACTATAGAGTCATCTCGATCAGAGTTGGGACCGACGGAAAGATATCTGAATCACGCTCAAGATATTCTTACTGTCATTGGATTTCCCTATATGGATTCTATACGACCTTCCGCAGAGAGGGAGAAAAGAGATATCCCTCTTGAGAAACCAAAAACCTTGCGAAAGAAAGGTTCGGAGGAAGGGACTCAGTCACAAGACAACTTGGCTGAAAAACCTCGTCGTTTCCATTTTCATGGGCGTGGATTTAAAGGAGAAGGAATTTATCAAGGCTTCGGTTTCGTGATCCTTGAAGGATCGATCGGCAAGAAGGAACAGGCACAGTCGCTGAGACCGGAATGGAAGGATATGCGTCAATCACTGATACGGAAAAATAAAGTCATAGAGAAAGAACAGCATATTGAATTCAATGAGGATGTTCTGTTCAAGAGTCCCTCGGCCGCTGCGTCTATTCTTGCGGGGGCGATGAGGAATGGCTTGATATCATGGAAGGATGGTGCCAAGCGAACCATCAAACAGCTTGAAGAAAAAATGTTGGATGTGCGATTCGAATCGGCAATCGACGAGAAAACTACCAACAAGAATAAGAGGGCGAAAAAATCCGCCGGTTCATCGAAGCGACCAACGGGGAAGTCTACGCCCACTTTAGGGACCACTGGGATTAGGCGGCTTCTCGATGCAGGCCTGATGAAAGCAGGTGATAAAATATGGCTGGAAGTGAAGGGTAAGCCTAGTTCCAAGGCAACTCTGACAAAGAACGGGCTTTGTCGTTTCAGGAAAGAGTTGATGAGCCTGAATGACTATGCCAAGGAGGTCACGGGTGCTAAATCGATCAATATCTATCGTAGTATCATCCATGGCCCTACCGGTGATGTAGTGGACAAATTGCGTAATCAGCTGAAGTAAGAAGATTGAATGATGTAGTGCCTTGGAATCATGGAAGCCTTGCGGGGCTACCATGATTTCGGGGCTTGTTCGGTATGGCCGATCGGGTATGTTTATCGATAATCAATCATGGCTATCGATAGGGTATTTCAAATTATTTATCGGGATGGTTCCCAAAGGCTTTTCTTCTACGAGGAAGAGCATCTTATCTAGCATCGGAGATTCTCTTGAAGGGGGCTGCTTAAATAACCCTCGGTCCATAGATTTCCCAAGGGCGCACCGTTTTCGAAAAACACTTCGATATCCTTAATATCCTTTACAGGAACGACCTTGGTAAAGCCTTGGGGGTCTCGATGAACAAGACGAACCTCCTCGGGCTTCATGGCGTCGAGAAGAAAAGGGGAGTGGGTGGTGATCAGCATCTGTGAATTTTCGGATGCGCTTCGGAATTCTTCACCTAACCGATACATCAAATGGGGATATAGGCAATTTTCCGGCTCTTCGATACCAATGAACCTTGGGGGTGTCGGATCGTGAAGAAGAGTCAAGTAAGCCAGCATCTTCAATGTGCCGTTGGATGCATGTTTGGCTGAAATCGGATGTTCGAAGGGGGTGTCCTTGATTTGGAGCGGCAAACGACCGTCAGTCATCATATCGGCGTTTGCGCGCTCGAGGTGAGGAATGCTGTGGCGCATGATGGAAAATATACGATCGAGTCGCTCGGGGTGTTGCTCCTTGAGATGCTGAATTACATCGGCAAGATTGGAACCGTCCTTGCTCAATCTCTTTTGTGATCCTGCTTCCGGCTGGTTTCGGGTGTTTTCGATGGATAGGCAGGATAGATACCAATCCAAGATGAACTCTCGCAGGGCCGCCACTCGGGGGTGATCCGACATCGTTCCCAAAGTGTTGACTGCTATCGTATCCGGATGATGGAATTTGATCGGGAGGCTGTCGTCGATTTCGTCAGGTATCTCTCCGCCGATGATAGATCCCTCGCCGTCTTTGCAATCCAGAAAATGAAAGATTCGTCCCCGAGGCTTGCGTCGCCATCCAATCCATTCTCGAATCACGATCAAGCCTCGATCTTCTTCGTCGATCTCCAAGTGATAAGTGATCAAAGGAGTTCTTGGTTTCTCCCGATACTTGATTTCAAATTTGATCGCTTCGTGTTGGCCGCGGGTTTTAAGTTCTCTCGCACGGCCTCGTTTATCCCAAGCATGACGCAGGCTGAATAAAAAACACTCGGAAAGAAATTCCAATGCATCGAAGATCGTCGACTTGCCGCTACCGTTGGGGCCGATGAGAACGGTCAGCGGGGTGAGATTTTCGAGTTCGATCTTTTTCAGGGATCGATAATTCTCTATCTTGATGGAATCGATACGGGTGATGTCGTCTTCATTATGTTCGCTATCGGTCGTCACGGCTTGTCTCTTATGAGCGGTGTGTTTTTCTCGAACCGGCGAAGGAATCGAGTCGGTTGCTCTGAATATCTACCGCAAGAGTTCTCGGACTCCGGCGTCGATTCCGGCGGGGGTCAAGGGGTACATCCGGTTGTCCATGAGTTTTCGGATGATATCGATGGAGGGGGTGGTCGGCCATCTTCGTTTCGGCTCGGGATTGAGCCAGATGGCCTTCGGGTAGTGGGTGAGGAGTCTTTGCATCCATATAGCGCCCGCTTCTTCGTTCCAATGCTCGACGCTGCCGCCGGGGTAGACGATTTCATAAGGGCTCATCGTTGCATCCCCGACGAAGATGATTTTATAGTCGGCGGTGTAGGTGCGCAGTATCTCGGCAAAGGGGGTGCGTTCGGTATGGCGTCGATCGTTATCGCGCCACAGGGATTCGTAGATGCAGTTATGAAAGTAGAAATATTCGAGATGCCGAAACTCTCCGCAGGCGGCGGAAAAGAGTTCCTCGCAAATCTTGATATGATCACTCATCGAACCGCCGGTATCGAGGAAGAGCAATACCTTGACCGCATTGCGACGCTCGGGGACCATGCGCACATCGAGAAGGCCGGCATTGCGAGCGGTGTGATGGATGGTTCCGTCGAGATCCAACTCCTCGATGGTGCCGCATTCTCTGGCGAACTTGCGTAAGCGTCTCAATGCCACTTTGAAACTGCGGTTGTCGAGATCGAGGTGATCGTCGAAATTCCGATAAAAGCGTCGATCCCAGACTTTGACGGCTCGCCGATGACGAGAACCATCCTGACCGATGCGTATTCCTTCGGGGTTGTATCCATAAGCCCCGAAAGGAGATGTGCCGGCGGTGCCGATCCATTTACTTCCGCCTTGATGTCGATCGCGCTGTTCTTGGAGGCGCCGGCGCAGGGTTTCCATCAATTTCTCCCAACCCCCCAACGCTGAAATTTGCGCTTTTTCCTCTTCCGAGAGATGGCGCTCGGCCAGTTTTCGTAGCCATTCCATCGGCACTTCGGGGGAGATGCGATCGAAAAGGATTTCCCGGCCTTTGAAATAACTGCCGAATATTTGATCGAAGCGATCGAAATGGCGTTCGTCTTTGACCAGGCTCGTACGCGCCAGATAATAAAAGTCATCGACGCCGAGATCGCCAATTCCTCGATCCATCGCTTCCAACAGGGAAAGATATTCGGTGATGGAGGCGGGGATGGACGCCTCCCTTAATTTGAAGAAGAAGTCGATGAGCATCGATCGGGATTATCTATATTCACGATCGATCGCGTTGTCGATCGAGAAATAGAAGTTGTTCCAAGAGATCGACATCCTGTTCGTTTTTCAAAAGAGCGCCGTAAAGGGGCGGGACGCTCGTTTTATGATCTTCGCTATGCAAGGCCTCGGGAGGGATATCCTCGGCGAGCAATAATTTGATCCAGTCGAGGAATTCAGAAGTGGACGGTTTTTTCTTCAACCCCGGCATTTCTCGTAGGTCAAAGAAAAGACGCAAGGCCCGATCCAATAACCGTTGTTTGATGCCGGGGTAATGAACATCGACGATCTTTCGCATATTGTCGGCATCGGGAAAGCGTATGTAGTGAAAGAAGCAGCGCCTTAGAAAGGCATCCGGGAGTTCTTTTTCGTTATTGCTGGTGATGATGACGATCGGTCTGGTCGTTGCCCGCACCGTCTTGCGGGTTTCGTAAACGAAGAACTCCATGCGATCGAGTTCGAGCAGGAGGTCGTTCGGGAATTCGATATCGGCCTTGTCGATCTCGTCGATCAACAGAACCGGGCGGATATCGGAGGCGAACGCTTCCCAAAGTTTTCCGCGCACGATGTAGTTGGCGATATCGTGCACCTTCGGATCGCCGAGCTGGGAATCGCGCAAGCGCGCCACGGCATCGTATTCGTATAAACCCTGCTGCGCCCGAGTGGTCGATTTGACATGCCATTCGATCAGCGGCTTTTGCAAGGCCCGGGCGACCTCGATGGCCAGCATGGTTTTACCGGTACCGGGTTCCCCTTTGACCAAAAGCGGTCGTCCCAAGGTCACCGCGGCATTGACCGCCATGGTGAGATCCCGGGTGACGACATAGCGGTCGGTGCCGTCGAAGCGTGAATCCTGCATGTTCTTTTTCCGGATATTCGCAGATATCAGCCGTGGAAAAAATCACCGATGACGCTGATCGTGCGATCGATGGATTTTTCGTCGATATCGAGATGGGTGACCAACCGAATCGGATTGCCGTTATCGATACGAATACGATGCTTGGCGCAATGCTCGTTGAAGGATCGGAGGCGATCCGGGGCGATCTTTGCAAAGACCATATTGGTTTGGATCGCGTTATGGTCGATATCGATACCGTCGATTCCCATCAACCCGTCGGCGAGTCGGCGGGCGTTGGTATGGTCCTCGGCCATCCGATCGATATGATGTTCGATGGCATGGATGCCGGCGGCGGCGATGATGCCGATCTGACGCATCCCCCCGCCGATGATCTTGCGCCAGCGCTTGGCTTCCTTGATCAAATCCCCTTTGCCGACGAGCAGCGTTCCGGCGGGGGCGCCGAGTCCTTTGGAGAGGCAGATCGAGACGCTATCGAAGAGCGAGGTGATCACCGCCGGCTCCACCTTCAAAAAGACCGCGGCATTGCATACCCGAGCCCCGTCGAGGTGGAAAGAAAGACCGTGGGTATCGCAAAGATCTCGGGCTTTTTGCATATAGTCCACCTTGAGCACCTTGCCGGAAATCGTGTTTTCAAGGCTCAAAAGGCGGGTGCGGGCGTAATGGAAATCGTCCGGTTTGATGGCGGCGATCACCTGCTCAAGATCCAGCGTACCGTCCGGCAGAGCCTCGATCGGTTGGGGTTGGATTCCGCCGAGCGCCGCCGCTCCGCCGCCCTCGGTGCGATAGTTGTGAGCGCGGTGGCCGCAAATATATTCATCGCCCCGACCGCAATGCGCCAGCAGGGCCAATAGGTTGCCTTGGGTACCGCTCGATACGAACAAGGCCGCTTCCTGACCGAAGCGTTCTCGGGCCATGGCCTCGAGGCGATTGACGGTCGGATCCTCGCCGAAGACATCGTCGCCGACTTCGGCATCGGCCATCGCCTTGCGCATCGCAGCGGTCGGGAGGGTAACGGTATCGCTTCTGAAATCGATCGCTTGCATGGGTCGAGTCGCTCGTTTCGTTCGATGACGAATCGGATTTCAGCCCGCAAAGGGCCGAAAAGGGGCAGGGTAAGGGATAGCGAAGATCAGCCGATGACGAAGGGATTGGCCATTTCCTCGGCGGTGGATATCCAAACGCTCTTGGTCTGCATGTACTCCAAGATCGCCTGTTGGCCGAGTTCCCTTCCCAATCCGCTGCGTTTATAGCCACCGAAGGGCATCGCATAGCTGACCGCCCGATAGGTATTGACCCAAACCGTGCCCGCTTGGAGACGCTCGGACATCATGATCGCTCGGCGGGTGTTTTCGGTCCATACCCCGGCCGCCAAGCCGAAGACGACATCGTTGCCGATGGCCACGGCTTCCTCGTCGTCATCGAAGGGGATGATCGAAAGCACCGGGCCGAAGACTTCCTCTTGGGCGATACGCATATCGTTGCGCACCCCGGTGAAGATGGTGGGTTCGACGAACCAGCCGTCGCCGCATTCGGGGCGTTCGGCGCGGGTGCCGCCGAGAACGGTCTCGACCCCTTCTTCCTTGGCGATATCGATATAGCCGAGAACCTTTTCGAACTGGGGAAGGTTGGTTACCGGGCCGACTTGGGTTTCGAGCTGCATCGGGTTGCCCATCTTGGCGGTCTTGGCGAAGGAAACGAGCCGATCCACGAATTCGTTGTGGATCGAGCGTTGCACCAGCAAGCGCGAGCCCGCGATGCAAGTTTGTCCGGTGGCGGCGAAGATGCCGGCCACCGCCCCTTTGACCGCGTTGTCGAGGCGCGCATCGTCGAAGACGATATTGGGGGATTTTCCGCCGAGTTCGAGGCTCACCCGCTTGATATCCCGAGCCGCGATGGAATAAAGATGCGCCCCGGTCGCCGACGATCCGGTGAACGCCACCTTGCGCACCATCGGATGCTCTACCAAGGGTTGTCCCGCCTCCGGTCCGAAGCCGGTCACCACATTGACCACCCCTTTGGGGAAGCCCGCCCGCTCGATCAGTTTGATGAACTCCAAAGCGGAGGCGGAGGTGTATTCCGATGGTTTGAGCACCATCGTATTGCCCGCAGCGAGGGCGGGGGCGAGCTTCCAAGCGGTGAGCATGAGCGGGGAATTCCAAGGGATGATCCCCACGCAAACGCCCAACGCCTCATGGCGGGTGAAGGTGAAGGCGGGTTTGTCGGAAGGAACCACCGCCCCTTCGATTTTGTCGGCGAGTCCGGCATAGTAATGATAGATGCTCGGGACATAGCGTAGCTGCGCCGCCATCTCGCTAAGCAGTTTGCCGTTGTCTTGAACCTCCAGCTCGGCGAGGCGGTCGGCATTTTCCCGCACGAGTTCGGCCAATCGACGCAGCAACGCCCCGCGTTCGGAAGGGTGCATCGAGCGCCACGCCGGATCGTTGAAGGCTCGATGGGCGGCTTCGACCGCTCGTTGCGCATCATCGGCGTTGCCGCGGGCGATCAGTGCCCAAGGGCGAGCGGTATAGGGGTCGAAACTTTCGAAATATTCCCCGGACGAGGGGGCGACGAATTCGCCGTCGATGTACATGTCGAAACGTTCGAGTGCAGGGTCGGTCAGTGCCGGATTCGCGGCCATGATGGTGATCTCCCGATGGAAATTGGTCGAGGGTTTCCAAGTCGTAGGCGAAAAGCCGATAGCGGGTGGCGGGCGGTTTCGATGCGCCACAGGGATCGAGATGATGGAAACGTTCGATCGATCCATCATCGAGGCCTTTCGCCTGAATGCCTAAATGTCGTTTTTCGTCTCTTTCGGCTCTCGATCCCCGAGATCCAACGCCAGATCTTTCGCCGCCCCGATATAGCGCGCAGGATGAAGGCGAAGGAGAGCATCCTTGTCGTCTCGAGGGATCGGCAAGGAATCGATGAATTCCTCGAGATTCTTTCGATCGATCTTGCGGCCCCTCGTCAGGGATTTGAGTCGTTCGTAGGAGTTCTCGATGCCATGACGCCGCATGACGGTCTGGATCGCCTCCGCCAGCACGTCGACCTGTCCTTCGAGATCGCGCGCCAGCGCTCCTTCATCCACTTCGGCGCGCTCGAGCCCTTTGAGGCAGGATTGATAGGCAATCAGTGAGTGCGCAAGGGCAACCCCGATATTGCGCAAAGCGGTGGAATCGCTGAGGTCTCGTTGCAGGCGCGAGATCGGGAGTTTTTCCGCAAGGTGTCCGAGCAGGGCGTTGGCGATACCGATATTGCCCTCGGCATTTTCGAAATCGATGGGGTTGATTTTATGCGGCATCGTCGACGATCCGACCTCGCCTTGAACCGGGCGCTGGCGAAAATACCCGAGCGAGATATAGCTCCACATATCCCGGCAGAGATCCAAGATCACCAGATTGAAGCGGATCAGGGTATGAAAGAACTCGGCGATGAAGTCGTGGGGTTCGATCTGGGTGGTATGGGAATTCCAGTCGAGCCCCAACCCCTCCACGAATTCGCGGCCGATACGCGGCCAGTCGATATCGGGCCATGCCGCCAAGTGCGCGTTGTAGTTCCCGACCGCCCCGTTGAATTTGCCGCGGATCGGGCTCTTGGCGAAGCGATCCAAAGGCCGATCCAAGCGATGGACGAAAACCGCCATTTCCTTGCCGAGGGTGGTGGGGGAGGCGGGTTGTCCGTGGGTTCTGGCGAGCATCGCGCTGCCCGCATAGGCGCGGGCGAATTCGCGAAGGGCTTGTAATAGCCTTCGCATCGGCGGAAGAAGCACCTGTTTGCGGGCATCGAGCAGCATCGAAGCGAAGGAGAGGTTGTTGATATCTTCCGAAGTGCAGGCGAAATGGAGCATTTCCTTGGCGTTGTCCAGCCATGCGATATCCGCACCATCGAGCCCGGGGGCGATATCTTCGGTCTTGGACAAGCGCTCCCGTAGAAAATACTCCACCGCCTTGACATCGTGATTGGTGGTTTTTTCGATGGCTTTGATGCGTTCGGCGTCGGCCAAGGAGAAGTTGTCGACGATATCGTCGAGAAAGCCCATCGCCTTTTCCCCAGGCGGGGCGGGGGTATCGATATCGGGTTCCAATGCGAGTTTTTGCAGCCAGCGAATCTCGATCAGCGTTCGATATCGAAGCAAGGCATATTCGCTGAAGAACGAGCGCAAAGGTCGGGTGCGTCGGGCGTAGCGTCCATCGAGCGGGGAGACGGCGGTCAAAGGCGAGAGATCCGAGTCTTCGATGGTCGGTCGCTCGACCTCCAAGGGCGAAAAGGTCATTGTCGATTGGCATCCCAAGTCGCTTGTTGCTCGGGTGTGGCTTTCGCTTGGTGCAGGTCTTTCCATGTCTGATAGGGCATGTCATAGATGATCTCGCGGGCCGCTTCGTAGTCCATTTCCACCCCTTTTTCCTCGGCCGCGGTGCGATACCATTTCGAAAGACAGTTGCGGCAAAAGCCTGCGAGGTTCATCAGATCGATATTTTGCACCTCGGGATGGGTGCGCAGGTGCTCCACGAGACGGCGAAAGGCGGCGGCTTCGATTTCGGTGCGGGTTTGATCGTTCATGGTGTCATTCCTTATTCCTTGTCCGAAGCGTCGCCCGAAGTGTCGCCAGAAGCGTCGGAAGTGTGCGGTCGGCAACCCCCGACGAAGATGGATGCGAATGGCTCGGTCTCGGGCTCGGACTCGGGTTTATCGACAAGAGCGGCAGGAGTGGCAGGGGCGAAAGGCGCCAATCAAGCGGCGAGTTGGCGCACGACATAATGCAAGATGCCGCCGTGTTCGTAGTAATCCCACTCCATCGGGGTATCGATGCGCACCTTCGCCTGGAATTCCGTGTGGGTGCCATCCGGGGCGGTTGCGATGATCTTCACGCTTTCGGCCCCCTTTTCCAGCCCCTCGATATCGTAGGTTCGATCGGCATCGAGCCCCAGGCTCTCGGCGCTTTCTCCATCGACGAAGGTCAGGGGCAAAACCCCCATGCCGACCAAGTTGGAGCGGTGGATGCGTTCGAAGCTTTGCACCAAAACCGCCGCCACCCCGAGCAGCAAGGTCCCTTTGGCCGCCCAGTCTCTGGATGAGCCGGTGCCGTATTCCTTGCCCCCGATCACGATCAGCGGCGTGCCTTCTTGTTTGTAGCGCATGGCGGCATCGTAAATGCTCATTTGCTCGCCGGAGGGTTGGTGCTTCGTCCAACCGCCTTCGGTTCCGGGGGCGATCCGGTTGCGCAGGCGGATGTTGGCGAAGGTCCCGCGCATCATCACCTCGTGGTTGCCGCGCCGGGAGCCGTAGGAGTTGAACTCGCGCGGCGGCACTTGTCGCTCTTGCAGGAATCGCCCGGCGGGGCTTTCTTGTGTGATGGCACCGGCGGGAGAGATATGGTCGGTGGTGATGCTGTCCCCGAGCAGGGCGAGCATACGGGCTTTGCGGATGGAGGGAATTCCGCGCGGATTCATGGACATCCCGTCGAAATAGGGCGGGTTGTTGATGTAGGTGGAGGTCGAATCCCAGCGGAAGCGATCCGCCTCCGGGGTTTCCATCGATTGCCAGCGCTCGTCGCCGTCGAAGACCCCTTCGTAGCCGGCGCGAAAGATATCAGGGGAAATCGATTCGGCGATGGTTGTTTGTATTTCGCTTCCCGAGGGCCAGATATCGCGCAAAAAGACCGGGTTGCCTTGGGTGTCTTCGCCCAAAGGCTCGCTCGAAAAATCCATATCGCAGCGTCCGGCAAGCGCATAGGCGACCACCAAGGGAGGGGAGGCGAGGAAGTTCATCTTCACATCGCCGTGGATCCGGCCTTCGAAGTTTCGATTCCCGGAAAGGGCGGCGCTGACGATCAGATTGCCCTCTTCGATGGCTTTGCCGACTTCATCGGGCAAGGGCCCGGAATTGCCGATGCAGGTGGTGCAGCCGAAGCCGACGACATGAAAGCCCAAGCCCTCCAGATCGTCGAGCAGACCCGCCTTCGCAAGATAATCCTTGACCACCATCGATCCCGGAGCGAGGCTGGTTTTGACCCAGGGGCGAACGCGAAGGCCGCGCTCCAAGGCGTTGCGGGCGAGGAGTCCGGCGCCGATCAGCACCGCGGGGTTCGAGGTATTGGTGCACGAGGTGATGGCGGCGATGACGATCGCGCCGTCTTTCAATGTGTAGGACGCATCCCCCTTTTGGACGGTGATACCGCCATTGCCCTTGTCCTTGCCCTTGGCATCGGGCTGATCAGTGGCATCGCGCTCGCCCTGCATCTTTTGCAGATGCTCTTTGACGACGCTCCCGGCTTGGTGCAAGGGGATTCGATCTTGCGGTCGTTTCGGCCCGGAAATACAGGGCTCGACCTCGCTCATATCCAAATGGAGGGTATCGGTGTAGATGGCGGCGGGGTCTTCGGGGTTGCGGAACATTCCTTGGGTGCGAGCGTAGGCCTCGACCAATGCGATCTTCTTCTTGGAGCGGCCGGAAAGGTGCAGGTAGGCGAGGCTTTCGGCATCGATGGGAAAGATGCCGCAGGTCGCGCCGTATTCCGGAGCCATGTTGGCGATGGTCGCGCGATCCGCCAAGGGAAGGCGATCCAGCCCCTCGCCGTAGAACTCGACGAACTTTCCGACCACTCCGCGTTTTCGTAGCATCTGCACCACGGTCAGAACCAGGTCGGTGGCGGTGGCCCCCTCGGGCAAGGTGCCGGTGAGTTCGAAGCCCACCACCTGCGGGATCAGCATCGAGATCGGCTGGCCGAGCATCGCCGCCTCGGCCTCGATCCCCCCGACTCCCCAGCCGAGCACTCCCAAACCGTTGACCATGGTGGTATGGGAATCGGTGCCGACGACGGTATCGGGATAGGCCCGCAAGACGCCTTCGTGATCGCGATCGAAAACCACTCGGGCGAGATGCTCGAGGTTGATCTGGTGCACGATGCCGGTACCCGGCGGTACGACCTTGAAGTTTCTGAAGGCTTGCTGACCCCAGCGGAGGAAGGCGTAGCGTTCTTGGTTGCGCGAGAATTCGATCTCGGTATTTCGCGCAAGGGCGTCGGGGCTGGCGAATCGATCGACTTGCACCGAGTGGTCGATGACGAGTTCGACCGGTGAAAGGGGATTGATCCTTTCCGGATCTCCGCCGAGATTGCGCATCGCATCGCGCATCGCCGCCAAGTCGACCACCGCGGGGACGCCGGTGAAGTCCTGCAGCAGGACCCTCGAAGGGGTGAAGGCGATTTCGACCGAGGGCTCGGCGGTGGGATCCCAAGCCGCGAGGGCTTCGATATCGCTGCGAGTGATGGAGACGCCGTCCTCATGGCGCAGCAGGTTTTCGATCAGGATTTTCAAGGAAAAAGGCAGTCGTGAAAGATCGAAGCGATTCGCCAGTGCATCGAGTCGGAAAATCTCGTAATGGTCGCCGTCGACATCGAGGGTGGAGCGGGCGTTGAATGAATCGGCCATGATGGTTGCGCCTTCGGTTGGATTCGCTCTTGCCGGACAAGAGCCACGGGGTAAAGGGATGAAACACGATCATATCACCGGCATCGAGGGCGTTTCGATATCGAGGGTCAACGTATTGATTGTCGAGTGCGTGGACGGCCTCGAAAAATCACTCTTTTCTCTCGATTTCCCCGTCTCGGAACGGGTTCTGAGGTGCTGATTCAAGAACCGATTCAAGAATCGAGTCAAGACTTGATCCAACAATGCGTTTTATGGGGATGAAGCGAGTCGTTTCGATGCATTCCAAATCGCTGGGGAACAAAGCGATTCGAATCCCAAGGCAACGGTGCAACCGGTGCCGATGGGGGATTCATCCCCATCGGCCAAAGAAGGGCCGCATGAGGATCGATGCCTTAGAAAGAGCGTCGATGAGATGAATTGCAGCGAGTTATGGCGATGGGATTCGGTGATTGCCACCGCCGAGGCTCGAAATCGATCGAGCCTCGGTCGATCAAGGCTTGACCCCGATCGGGATCTTCTTGATCGGGGGTTATGAATATCACTTCGCCGGATGCGTTCGAAGCGCGAGAGATGCCCGGGATCGAATATCGATTCCCAAAATTTCGGGATCGTTTCCGATGGTCTTCAATCTCCCCCGATGGCCGACAGTCGTGCGCTACATACAAGCAGGCCTCGCCCTCAGCCGCCCGCGCTGTTGTTGACCAAGGCTCCGCCGCCGCCCGTCCGGGTCAGCACCTGCAAGGTGAATCTTCCTTTCGAACTGACCTCGCAGCCAAGCCCCAAATCCTTCCACCGGTATCCGATATTCGAGGCGATCTCTGCAGATTGCAGGTGCCGTGTCATCCGTCGTTCGATTTGCCCTAAATGCCAAGGAGTCAGCCTTCTTCCGTCATCCAAGTAGCATACGAAGGAGGTGTCGAGGCAATCCCCCACATCCGAGTTGCAGCGAATCCTGATATTCGATTCATCGGAGGAATCCGGTGAGGGAATCGATTCGATATCCGCTCGATAAACCCCGTCCATGCGGACGCTTCGAATCAGCGCGCTGTTGTTGACGAGAACCCCGTTGCCCGAGCGCGTCCAAACCTGGGCCCCGATCCTCGCATTGCCGCGCAAGGAGCATTCCAGCCGGCCTTTGCCCGCCCAGGACTTTCCTCCCATGAAACCTTGGATATCTTGCGCCGTATAAGATCTTGCTTGATAGGCGGGGATCGGCTCGGGGAGGGCGCCTTGATAGATCGACCCGTCCGATTGAGCGGCGCAATCCAAAGAGACCATGCAAGGAGTGGATTGCCTGCATCGGATTCGAAGGGTGATGCCATCGTTCGCATCCGGTGGCGGGAGGGCGAGGGCTTGGGCCTTCAACGATTCCCGGTCGATATCGTTGACCATGACATCTTTGAGCAGGCTCTTACCCTCGAAGCTAAAGAGGTAGGTGTGGATGCTGTCGTCCGTATCCGAGTCTTTATGGGCGCTCACCCGGATCGTTTGATCCTCGTTCCAATCCGAGGGAGTGAAGGCGATATCTCTGCGGGAAATCCCGACTCCCGAAGCATCCGTGATCTTCGAGATCCGAACCGGCACTTCTCCGATGGGTTTTGCGCTCAGACGGATTTGGAAGGCACCTTCTCCCCCCTCGTCGATCTCGAGATCCCCCTCGGGGGCGATGATCAACGTCCCGTCGTAGTTATGGACCGACGGGGGCGGCCCGGACTTGTCGTTGTCGATGATCGAAACCCCGGTGAAAATGCGAGAGGCGCTGAACCCCCCGCCGGAGATTTCAATCGTGATCAATGCGCTGTCGTCGGTGTCGTCTTCATCCTCGTTGGCCACGATCGAGACCGGCTGCGTGATCGAGTGATCCGAAGAGGTGAAGGTCAAGGAGGACGGAGAGAGGGTGAGGTCGGGCCGATCGCTTAGGAGGGAAATGGTCGCGCTCCCCACCGGGGCCTTCGAAAGACGGACCCCGACGCTCACCGAGTCTCCCTCGGCGAGGGGGGGGATCTGGGGATCGAAAACCACGATATCTCCCACCGGGGGTCTATCGCTGTCGATGAGGATGAGCGTGCGGGTCACTGAAGATGCGATGATTCCTCCCGATGCTTCGAGGGTGATCTTGTCGAAATCGTCCTCGAAATCGGAATCGTCTCTGGTAAGGATCGAGAAGTTTTGCGCGGTCGAGTAATTCGAGGGGGTGAAGGTCAGCGAGTTCGGGGAAAGGGTGATATTGGGCAAGGAGTTCGTCAAGGAAATCGTTATGTTTTCCTTGACGGCGGTCGCGTTCGGATCGGGGCGAAGCCAGACGGAAAGATCGCTCGATTCCCCTTCCGTCACTTTCAAAAGCCCCGAACCCGAGAGATGGATATCTCCAGGTGGGGTGTCGTCATCGGTGACCGCAACGGTAATGGTCCCCGACGTGCCTTGGTAGTTCGCGCCCGACCCGGCGATGGAAAGACTGAACGAGCCGTCGTTGGCGTCATCGTCATGGTTGGCGGTGACGGTCACCCTTCGGTGTTGATTCCAAGCGTTCGTTTGGCCGTATTGGTTGAAGGCCAGCGTGCTCGGAACGACGCTGATCGATGGATCGGAAGGGGTCACGGTCACCGTGATATTTCCCGAGGGTCGAAATGCCGGGCGCACTTCGAAATGGCCCGATGCGCCTTCATCGAGCGACAATGCGTTGACGTTTTTGAGATCGAGCGCCGGTTCGTCGTCATCCTGGATATTGATCCTTCTCGTCGCATTGGGGGCGTCGAATTTTCCTGTGGCCGAGAAGGTGATCGTGCCGGCTTCGTCGCCGGCATCGTCGTCCGAGTTTGCGGTGACGGTGATCTGTTTTGCGGTCGAGTAATTCGAGGGGGTGAAGGTCAAAGAGGTCGGGGAAAGGGTGATATCCGGGTTGCTCTTCGAAAGAGAGACGGTCACGTTCGATTTCGGTTTGGCACTGAGTTTGACCGAAAGGTTCGCCCCCGAGGCATCTTCCTCGTCGATGGATACCGCTCCCGAGGGGGTGATATCAATCGTTCCCGGTGGCGGTTCGTCGTCGATGATGGAAACGGACTTCGTCACATCGGGGGCGATGATTCTTCCCGTGGCCGAGAAGGTGACCGTATCGGATTCGTCGGCGGCATCGTCGTCGTCGGTGGCGCTGATGATGACCGATTGCGCGGTCGAATAATTCGAGCGAGTGAAGTTCAAGAAGGAGCTGGAGAGCACCACATCCGGGTTGGTCTTGGATAAAGAGACCCGCACATTCGATTTGGGTTGAACGCTGAGGCTGACCGACATGCTCTGCCCCGTGGTATCGCTCTCATCGATTTGCAGCGCCCCCGCCGGGGTGATATCGATGGTTCCCACGGGATCGTCATCGTCGGCGATGGAGATCTGCAAGAGCGAGTACACGCCGACATAGTCTCCGCTTCCGGCTGCCGGTAACACAGTGACTGTGACGAATTCGTCGTCGATATCATCGTCGTGGGCTGCGGATAGGCTCACCGTTTGGGCTGTACTCCAAGACTTCGTCGTGCCGTATCGATTGAAGGTCAATGCGGTTTGATTGCCCGAGGCGGCCGAGTCGGTATCGACGACGAGCGATGAATTCGAGGGCGACACGGTCACGTTCACGGTAACGTTCGACGAAGGCCGGGTGTCCAAGCGCACATTGAAAGTGCCTGGCTGTCCGCCTTCCTCCAGATTCAAGGAGGTTTTGTTGACGTTTACACGCGGCTCGTCGTCATCGGTGACGGGGACGCTGATGGTTGCGCTCTTTCCAGCGATATTCGCTCCCGTCGCGGTCACATTGATAGAGTATGAATTGTCCTGCGCATCGTCGTCATGGCTTGCAGAGACCGTTATCAACCTGCCTCTACTCCAATTGTTCGTATTGCCCCATCGATCGAAGGTCAACGTGGTGGTATCGAGGCTGATCCTTTGATGCGAGGGGGTCAAAGTCACCGTGCCGGTGCCCGAGGGTCGGGCGTTCAGGCGCACATAGAAAGTCGCTTGAGCGCCTTCTGCCACGGTCAAGGAAGTCAGCTCCGGTACGCTCGTATCCGAGCCGTCATTCAGCTTGGTGATTCTAAGCTGCACATCGTCATCGACGACGGTGACATCCCTCGTGGTATTCGGGGCGATGATGCCTCCCGTGGCCGAAAAGGTGACCCTGCCGCCATCATTTTCGGTATCGCTATCTTGGGCCCCCGAGACGGTCACCGTTTTCGCCGTTGAATAATTCGAGGTGGTGAAGGTCAAAGAGGAAGGGGAGGTGGTGATATCCGAGTTGTTACTGGCAATGGAGACCGTCACGTTCGATTTCGGCCTGGCACTGAGGTTGACCGAGTATGTGTTCGAATTACCCTCGGCTATCTCCAAGGTTCCCGTTGGAGTGACCTGAATCGACCCGGCGACTTCATCGTCATTGATTCTTATAGTACAACTAGCAAGAACAAAATTTCGGTCTAAAGCCTCTATCGTTGCGGTTTCATCATTGGCATCGCTATCGTGGAGGGCTCTGATTCGGATACCGGTGTAACCAGAGGCATTACCACTTGTTCGAAACGTCTGGGATGTACCGCAGGAATTACCAGAGCAGATTTGGATGTCCGAGTGTGTAGATCTGATTCCAGTACTCACAACGCCGCCAATCCCTCTTACTCTAAATCCCACTGCCCATGCAGTCTGTCCCTCATCGATCGAATTGTTGCACCGTATAGATGTCTGCGCATGCGCAGAATCGACTGCAGCCATCGAACCGAGGATGAGTAGCAAAGGTGACGCCATAAGAACGAAGCGACGCCTCTTTTTGCGAGCGAGAAGATTTGCCCGCTCATCACGATGAGACGATGACGGGTTTTGATGGGATAGAGATAGGGAACGGCTACCTTGAGAAATGCAAGCGATCCGCCGAAGGAGTGCAAAGGCGTATCCCCCAAGAGACTTCGAGAACGATGGATCGGAAAGGTGAGGCTCTCGCTCGGCCGCCGACTTTCGCTCGGCGGATTTTCGAGGGGGGATCGATTTCATGGGATTGATCCTTTTCAAATCAGACCATGGCATTGATTGACAATTGATTCGAGGATTATTCGCAGATCGCATCGGTTGCATCGTTCGTATCGGTGCCGAGGATCGTGTGAGAGGCCGAAGTCGCTTTACTTGCTGATGGAAGAATCTCTCCGATCGAGATTCCCGTATCGACCCTTTGGATGAATCTCAAGCGAGGCATCGAGGATCATTCGCCCGAGGTCGGCCGATTCATGAACGCTTGCGGATTATATCCCTTCGCGATTTGACCGGCTTGCCATCTCGATTTCATGTCGTGGAATACCCCATCTTTTTGCTCTTATGTCAACGACCCGTATCCGTCGATGGCCATCGGTTTGGCCGCGCGGTTGTCGGTGAGCGATCTACAGGTGGATGGTGCGATTGTCGCAGGCGAGCGCCGCCTCGTGCAGGGCCTCGGCGAGGGTGGGGTGTGCGTGGACGGTGCGGGCGATATCCTCGGCGCTGGCATCGAAGGCCATGGCCACCGATGCCTCGGCGATGAGTTCGGAGGCGTTCGCCGCCAAGATATGCACCCCGAGAATGCGATCGGTGGCGGCATCGCTCAGCATCCTGACCATCCCGGTGGTCTCTCCGGCGGCCAAGGCCCGTCCATTGGCCAAAAAGGGAAACGAGCCGCTGCGAAAATCGACGCCCGCTTCGGTGAGATCGGCTTCGCTGCTGCCGATCCAAGCGATCTCCGGATGGGTGTAGATGACCCAAGGGACGAGGCGGTGATCGATATGACCGACTCCTCCGGCGATGCGTTCGACGACGGCCACCCCTTCATCGGATGCTTTGTGGGCGAGCATCGGCCCCGAGGTTGCATCCCCGATCGCCCAGATCCCCTCGGCGTCGGTACGGCAATCGGCGTCGGTTCGAATACGGCCTTGCTCGTCGAGCAGCACTCCGGCCGCCGCCGGATCGAGGCCTTCGGTATTGGCGCGCCTTCCGACGGCGACGATCAATCGATCGAATTCCAAGGCGGAGGCGCCGCCGTGATCGTCGAAATCGACGCTGACACCTTGGGAGTGGGCGCGGGCGCGTTTCACCCGGGAGCCCAAGCGAATATCCAGCCCTTGTCGGGTGAGGGATTGAAGGGCTTGGGAGGCGATCTTGCGGTCGGCGGCGGGCAGGAAATCGGGCAGCGATTCGAAGATCGTCACCTTCGAGCCCAAGCGACTCCAGACGCTGCCGAGTTCGAGGCCGATGACCCCGGCCCCGATGATGCCGAGTCGCTCGGGGACGGTGGAAAAGGCCAGCGCCCCTTCGCTATCGACGATGCGTTCGCCGTCGACCGGTGCGACCTCGATATGAATCGGGACCGAGCCGGTGGCGAGGATCACGTTCTTTCCTTCGAGGATGCGATGCCCCTTTCCCCCGTGCAGCGCAACTTCGATGCGTTTTCCTTGGCTCAAGGTCGCCAAGCCGGTGATCGACTCCACTCGGTTTTTGCGCAGCAATCCTTTGACCCCGCGGGTCAGTGTGTCGACCACCTTGTTCTTGCGGGCTTGCATGCGAGCGAGATCGAAGGTGATCTCCTTCGCATCGATGCCGTGGGCGGGTAGAAGATGCCTAAGATTGTGGTAGTGATGCGAGGAATCCAGCAAGGCCTTGGAGGGGATGCAGCCCGCATTGAGGCAGGTGCCCCCGGGGGAGGGATTGCCTCGGGCATCGACCCAAGCATCCACGCAGGCGGTGGATAGGCCGAGCTGGGCGGCGCGGATGGCCGCGACATAGCCGCCGGGTCCCGCCCCGATGACCACGACATCGAAATGCTCCGGTTGCATGGCTCCCTCGTTTTTTCCTCGTTTGGAATCTTCGTCGATCGCGTTTTCGTTTGTCGATCGGATCTTGGATCGGATCGCGGGTCGATACGTCGATCGAGTCCCGGGTCGAGCCTTCGCGCAATCAAGCGTTCAACAGCAGCCGGCTCGGATCCTCGATGGCTTCCTTGACGCAGACCAGAAATTGCACCGCTTCTCGTCCGTCGATGATGCGGTGATCGTAGGACAGGGCGATGTACATCATCGGCCGCACGACGATCTCGCCTTCGACCACCATCGCCCGCTCCATGATCTTGTGCATCCCCAATATCCCGCTTTGGGGAGGGTTGAGGATGGGGGTCGACATCATCGAGCCGAAGATTCCGCCGTTGGAGATGGTGAAGGTGCCGCCGCTCATATCGTCGATCGACAGCGAGCCGTCTCCGGCGCGCCTGCCGAATTCCGTGATCGTCGATTCGATGTCGGCAAAGGACATCCTCTCGACATTGCGCAAGATGGGGACGACCAATCCGCGCGGGGAAGATACCGCGATGCCGATATCGCAGTAGTCGTGGTAGACGATATCGCCACCCTCGATGTAGGCATTGACCGCGGGGAATCGCTCCAATGCCATCACCGCGGCCTTGGCAAAGAAAGACATGAAGCCCAAGCGGGAACCGTGGCGTTTTTCGAAATCCTCCTTGTATCGGGAGCGAAGCGCCAAAACCCCGCTCATGTCGATTTCGTTGAAGGTGGTCAAGATGGCCGAGGATCGTTGGGCGTCGAGCAGCCTTTCGGCCACCCGCCGACGCAGCCTCGACATCGGCTCGCGCCGTTCGTTGCGCGAATCCGTTCGCTCGCTCGCTGCGGGTGGGGGGGAGGCGGGTGCGGGGCTCTCGCGCTCGGCGCTCTTGGCCTGCGCCGCCGGGGTCGGTGTCGGCGCGGGATCCGGATCCGGAGCGGGATCGGACGCTGCCACGGGATCGGATACCGGTGCCGCTGCTGCCGCCGGGGCGGGCGTGGTTATCGTTCGATGAGTCGGCGTCTCGGGCATCGGATCCGCAGCCCCGGCTTCGACTTCGGCCAGCGCATCGGCCTTGGTGATCCGCCCATTGGGACCGCTACCCTCGATGCGAGCGGGATCGAGATCGTGCTCGCCGACGATGCGCCGCACCGCCGGGCTCAAAGGCGGGGTTTGGGGGTGTTTTTCGGTTTGGGTTGCCGGTGCGGCTGCCGATGGTGCCGGAGTGGCCGCCGCGTCGATGGCGTGTGCATCGTCCGCCAAGGCATCGGTGCCGTCATCGCTTCGGTGCGCCCGCTCCTCCTCGGATTGGATGCGGGCGAGAACCTCGCCACTTTGGACGATATCGCCCTTTTGCCGTAGCACCTCCACCAACTTCCCGGAGATGGGCGCGGGTACTTCGAGCACGACCTTGTCCGTTTCCAGCTCGATCAGAATATCGTCTTGCTCGACATCGTCGCCCGGTTGTCGGCGCCAATCCAGTAAGGTCGCATCGGGGATCGATTCCGCGAGTGTGGGCACTTTGACTTCGATGCTCACTTGATGGTTCTCCTCATCATCTTGTGCGAGGTATCGGGATCGTCGAAGAGAAGTCTCTTCGAAGAGGTTTTCGGCAAAGGGGCGCTCGCCGGGTTTCTTTTCGCGCGATCATTTCGTTCGCGATCGCTTCTAAGAGGATATCGATTTCGCTCGTTGGCATCGAACGCTCGATCGTCATTGGAAAATGGGCCGAGCGAGCGGGTCGCAATGGTTTTTGTCATCGACATATCAGGCGATCTTGCGCGCCGGTTGCAGACCCAATGCCTCTTCGACCAGAGCGTGCTGTTGTTCTTTGTGGAGGCCCAGATAGCCGGCGGCGGGGGAGGCGGAATAATCGCGTCCGGCATAGCCCAAGGTGCGCCCGCCGTCTATGCAGCCTGCAAGGTGTCGCCTCGACAGCATGAAGAACCAACTTCCCTGATTGCGCGGCTCTTCTTGTGCCCAGCAGACATCCATCGCTCTTGGCCAAGCATCGAGGGCGGCTTTGATTTCCGCATCGGGAAAGGGATAGATCTGCTCGACCCGGACGATGGCGACATGTTTCAAACCGGCCTCTCGTCTTCTGGCGAGAAGGTCGTAATAGACCTTGCCCGTGCAGAGCACTAAGCGGGTGACGCGATTCGGATCCAGATCGTCCACCTCGTCGATCAGCACTTCGAAGCCATTGCGACAAAGATCCTCTCGGCTCGATATCGACATTCGATGCCGTAGCAGACTCTTGGGGCTCATGATGACCAAGGGTTTGCGATAGGGCCGCAGCATCTGTCGCCGAAGGAGGTGGAACATTTGCGCCGGGGTGCTCGGCACGCAGACCTGCATATTTTCCTCCGCGCACAGCTGCAGGTAGCGCTCCAAGCGGCCGGAGGAATGTTCGGGTCCCTGTCCCTCGTAGCCATGCGGGAGCATCAAGACCAACCCTGAGAAGCGCCCCCATTTGGCTTCCGACGAACTCAAGAACTGATCGACGATCACCTGAGCCACATTGGCGAAATCCCCGAACTGCGCCTCCCATATCGTCAACCCTTCGGGTTCGGCGGTGGAGTAGCCGTATTCGAAGCCGAGCACCCCCACCTCCGAAAGGAGGGAGTTGATGATTCGCACTCGAGGTTGTCCTTCGAAAAGGTGCTCCAAGGGGGTCCAAGTGACCCTTTGCAGTTGGTTATGCAGTACCGCATGGCGATGGAAAAAGGTTCCGCGCTGGCTATCTTGCCCCGATAGGCGCACCGAGTAGCCGTCTTCGAGCAAGGTGGCGTAGGCCAGATTTTCCGCACATCCCCAGTCCAGCGGACGATTGCCGGCGATCATTTCCGCCCGGGCGTCGATGGTGCGTTTGACGCTGCGGTGGAGTTCGAAGCCCTCGATGGGGACTTCGCATAATTTCTTGCCCAAGCGCTCGATCCGTTCGATGGTGACACCGGTATCGGCCGGATGCCGCCAGTTCGTATCGAGATAGGGTGCCCAATGGGGAAGGTATTGCTCGATATCGGGGTGTTCGACCAAGGGCCTTGACATCGTGCGGTTTTCTTCGAGCCCCGAAAGATAGGCCTGCGACATCGCATCGGGCTCGTCGGCTTCGATCACGCCCTCGGCGACCAAGCGATCCGCGTAGATCTTGCGTACCCCCGACAAGGATCGGATTTTTTTGTACATCATCGGCTGGGTGGCCAAGGGCTCGTCGGCCTCGTTATGACCGTATCGGCGGTAGCAGATCAGATCGATCACCACGTCTTTGTTGAAGCGCATTCGAAAATCGAGCGCAAGGAGGGCGACGAAGACCACCGCCTCGGGATCGTTGCCGTTGACATGAAATATCGGGGCTTGGATGAGTTTGGCGACATCGGTGCAGTAAAGGGTCGAGCGAGAATCGAGGGGGTCACTGGTGGTGAAACCGATTTGATTGTTGATCACGATATGCGCGGTGCCCCCGGTGCCGTAGCCCCGGGTTTCGGAGAGGTTGAGGGTCTCGGTAACGACCCCTTGACCGGAGAAGGCGGCATCGCCGTGGATCAAAATCGGCAGCACTTGGCTGCGCTCGCTATCGCCGCGTCGCTCCTGCCGCGCGCGCACCGAGCCCTCCACGACCGGATTGATGACTTCGAGATGAGAGGGGTTGAAGGCCAAGACCAAGTGCACCGGCCCCCCGGGGCTGGCCACCGAGGATGAAAATCCCAAGTGGTATTTGACATCGCCGGATCCGGCATGCAAATCGTTCTTGCCCTCGAACTCCCCGAAAAGGGAAGCGGGATGCTTGCCCAGAATATTGACCAGAACATTGAGCCGTCCGCGGTGGGCCATGCCGATCACCACTTCGCGAACGCTGCGCGAACCGGCCCCTTGGATGATCTCGTCCATCAAGGGGATCAGGGCTTCGGCTCCCTCCAAGGAAAAGCGTTTTTGCCCGGGATAGCGGCGGTGAAGGTAGTCTTCCAGTTTGCGGGCCGCCGTCACCCAACGCAGGATATCGCGTTTTTTGCGGGCGTCGTACCCCGGCTTTCCGCGGCAGAATTCGAGGCGTTGCTGCACCCACCGCTTTTGTTCGGTGGATGTGATATGGGTGAGCTCCACCCCGATCGATCTCCGATAGGTATCGCATACCAAGTCGTAGATCTCGCGCAAGGTCGCTTCCGGTTTGCCGATATATAAAGTGCCGGTATTGAATACCTGATCGAGATCGTTCTCGAGTCCGTAATGCTCGGGGTAGAGATCCGGCACTCGGGGTCGTTGATAAAGAGCGATGGGGTCGAGGTTGGCTTCCCGGTGCCCTCGATAACGGTTGGCGTTGATCAAAGACAGGACCTTCATCTGCTTCTCGGCGAAGGTCGAGAGCTCCCCCGGGGATTTTTCGGGTCGTTCGCCGAGTCCTCCGGTCTTTGCGACCGAGGCATCCGAGGCATCGCCCGCCTCCAATC
>JFBG01000076.1 GCA_000583135.1 Thioalkalivibrio sp. HK1 | reverse complement strand
ATATTCCCGTCTCTCCCATCGCTCCTGTCTCTTTGGAGACCTCCGATCCCTTGCATAAAGGGGGGGGGGGGGTAGATAAATTCAGCCCCAGCATTGATATAATCGCCGAAAAACATGGATTTTATATATGTGTTTGCGAAATAAATAAATATCCCCTGACGAAAGATATAAAAAGAAAGCTGGCCAATGATATATCGAAACAATATTATGAAAATCTTCTCATATTGCTATCCGAAAATCAACAGTGCTGGATTCTTTCCATTCGTCCGCAAAATCGACCGAGGAGAATAATCGAAGTCGTTTGGCGTGAAGACGAAGACCCTCAAAAACTACTGGAAAAAATCGACGGTATCTTCTTCGATATTAGCGAGGAAAACGAACTCCACCTGACCGATGTCGTGGATAGAGTTCGCGATTCTTTCATCGTCAACTCGGAAAAAGTCACCAGTCGGTTTTATAAAGAGTTCAAGTCTCAACTCTCCGAATTCCGTGATTTTATCGCAGGAATCCACACCGAAACCAATCGGGAATGGTATGCCGCCTTGATGTTGAATCGACTCATGTTTATCTATTTCATCCAGAAAAAATCTTTTTTGGACGGAGATAAAAACTATCTGAGAAATAGGCTCAGAAGGACCCAGGAAGAATACGGCAAAAATGAATTCGAGAAAAAATTCTACCGAGTGTTTCTTCGAGTACTGTTCTTAGATGGATTGGGAACTCCTACGGGAAATCGCTCGAAGCATCTCGAAAACACTTTGGGAAGAATCCCATACCTAAACGGAGGTCTGTTCGATATCCATGAAATCGAAAAGGAAAATGAGGATATCGAGATACCGGATGCGGCTTTCGAAAAACTATTCGATTTTTTCGATAAATACAACTGGCATTTGGATGATCGAATCACCGCCTCCGGAAAGGATATCAACCCGGATGTCATCGGTTACATATTCGAGAAGTATATCAACGAGCGCTCGAAAATGGGAGCCTATTACACACAAGAGGATATCACTAACTATATCTCTCGAAATACGATATTGCCCTGCTTGCTCGATAAGGTCAAAGAATCCTGCAAGTCGGCGTTTTATCCCGACAATGGTATTTGGAAGCTGCTTCGGGAGAATCCGAATAACTATATCTATCCCTCGATTCAAAAGGGATGCGATATTCCAGATAAGGACATCCCCGATCACATAGAAAAAGGGCTTGATATCGAAAAATCGGATGTCATCGCCCGACGAGAATTCTGGAACGATTGGACCCCGGATCGATTCGGACTCCCCCGAGAGACTTGGAGAGATACCATTGCAAGGAGAAAATATTATTTTTCGTTGAAAAGGAAAATCGAGAATGGTGAGATCAATGAAGTAGAAGATTTGGTGACGTACAATTTGGATATTGAAAGACTTGTATTGGATATCTTGGACACCTACGAAAAAGAAGACTTTATCAAAGCCTTCTACGAGGCTATTTCCGGTCGATCGATCACCGACGATGAGGACCGCGACAAAGGTATCAAAATACTCGATCCCGCCTGCGGCTCGGGTGCCTTCCTCTTCGCCGCCCTCAATATCCTCGAGCCTCTCTACGAACGCTGTATCGATCGAATGAGAGGTTTCGTTGAAAACGATGATTTGAATCAACAAAGAAAAAAGAATCCGGGGACGAAGGAGACTCGATATTCATATTTCAGATCCATATTGGAGGATATCGATCGCCATCCCAATCCCCGCTATTGGATTTATCGAGAAATCATTCTAAACAACCTCTACGGTGTCGATCTGATGAGGGAAGCGGCGGAGATCGCCAAACTACGATTATTCCTGAAGCTTGCTGCCGAAGCGAATTACGATCCCAAGCACGAAAACTACGGATTGGAACCATTACCGGATATCGATTACAACATTCGCTCCGGAAACTCTCTCGTCGGATTTGCCGACATGGATCGGTTCAAACAAATAACTGGTGGAGAATTCGATTTCCATGGATACCATCGAGCCATCGAAAAAAAGTTCGATGAAATCAAAGAAGCGAGCGACCTGTTCAGGAAGTCGCAATCACAAGAGGATGGTTTTTACCGGCCGGAGAAAAAGAATCTCGAAACGAAGTTATCGGAATTGAATCGTGAAATGAATAATCACTTGAGTGACTCATACGGGATCGGCGAAGATGATATCGACAACTGGATCTCTTCGCATAATCCCTTTCATTGGATCACTGAATTCTATTCCATCATCGAGCAATCCGGCGGATTCGATGTCGTTATCGGAAATCCTCCCTATATAAAATACTCGGTAGCCTCGAAAGAATATGATATACCGGGATACGATACCCAGCCATGCGACAATCTATATGCTATGTTTATCGAGCGTGCCGATCATATATCGAGTGACTACATGGGGATGATCGTTCAGCTTCCTCTGGTATGCACCGATAGAATGATGGCTGCCAGAGATATACTGAGCAAATATCATACTCATTATTTGACCTTTGACGATGCTCCAAGCAAGCTCTTCAAGGATTTGACGCATATTCGGGTTTCCATTTTCCTGACAAAGAAAGGATCCAAAGATAAAAAGACATTTTCGACGAAATACAATCGTTGGTATCAAGAGTGTCGAAATTCGCTTTTTCAATCGGTCAATCTGCATCGAAACGACCACCTAACGGGTTACTTCGGCACCGTTCCTAAAATCGGAAATGATCTGGAAGCATCGATTTATCATAAAATAATGAATATCAAGGGTAGAGTGGGAGATCATTCCTTTGGAGGCAATCAATGCTACTTTCATAATGCCGCGACATATTGGATTCATGCCATTGATTTCGTCTCTTATTTCTGGAATGAACGAGATGGCGAAAAAATGTCAAGCGGAATCAAGCCGATTGCATTTGATACTCGCGAAAAATCCATCGCTGTCTGTTTGATTCTCAACAGTAGCCTATTCTATTGGTGGTACATCGTCGTCTCTGATTGTCGTCATCTCAACATGAGAGATATTGTCAATTTTCCCGTCGATTTGAATGTGCTATCGAAAAAGAGTCGAACTCCGAAACTCATTTCAATTCATGACGATCTTATGGCGAATTTCAAGAAATTCAAAACCACCAAAAGCGCTGAATATCCTCGCACTACCGGAAGAGTCGAATACGATGAATTCCATCCCTCTCATGCAAAATCAATCATCGACCGAATCGACCGTATTTTAGCGGAGCACTACGGCTTTACGGAAGAAGAACTGGATTATATTATCAACTTCGATATCAAATACAGGATGGGAAAATTATTTCACCAGAAGTGAAAGCGGTGTCAGCCACCGCATTGAAAGAGAAAATCGAGCAAGACGCAATCCCCCACATAGAATCACTTCCGCGATAGACCCTCATTCGGCCGCAACCACACGCTTCATGCTTGGCGACTCAATCGGCATACTGCAAGGACATGCGCGTGATCTTGCCCTCTTCGTCCCACCAGTATGAATAATGCACGACTCAGCTGAGCCAATTGACTTCGGTTTTGGCATAGCCTTCCGATGCTTCGATGATCTTTCGATGGCGGAAGGTCTGGCCGCTGCCGATCACCTCGCGGATCGCCCAAGCGCGGATTGCATCATGGCCGTTGAAGGTGCGCGAGACATCGATCATTTCGGCATCCTCCTTGAAACAGGCCATGTAGGCGTCGATGTCCTTGGCATTGGTGCTTTCTGAGTAGCAGGCGATTGCGATCGGCAGATCGTCCTCGGCAACGACCGTTGTTGCGACAAGAAAAACCACGGCGATGAGGTATTTCATGAGCGGTCCCACGTTCGTTATACGGATCGGGTTCATGGCGAGCCGTCAATCTGATTCGCCACATTTATTCACGGGAGTATATTCTTGGAATCTGACCGGCGATCACGAAAAACGGGCTCGGATTTGCGTATCATGGCGCAATACTGATTCTATCCTCGAGCATATTCGCCGGAAAGGCTCGGAAGCGAGACTCATTATCCGGGCAATCTCTATTTGATCTCCGGTGCAGGAAACCATTTATCCATATCCAGTTCGCCGATGTAGATAAAATCCCAACTGTCATATTTCTTGATCGGGGCGAAGATAGATCGGAATTCATTGACATAGAATCGCCCACCACTATGACCTTTGTACTTGCTTATCTTACCGGCCATTTCGGTTGCGATTTGCGGACTACGCTCTTTGCTCAGCATTATTTTTTTCTTCACATTCGGGCGCGGGGTTGATTCATAATGAATATCCTTACCACCCGCCGCCAATTTATAAGGAATTCCAGGATGCGGTCCCACCCACTTATCACCGGGTTTGATTGGATTGCCTGACCAATCGATGGGTTTACCGCTCAATATTTTTTCTTCGAATTCAAATTGTAGCTCTCCTTCATATATACCGGCAAAATAATAATTCTTGGATCCAACCGCAGGAACGATCACTTGCTTATATTCATTGATGTAGAAAGATCCATTTGGTGGGTTGCCGCATGATAATTTGACTTTGTTCACCATTTCTACCAACTCGGGATGCTCTTTCGTTGTCGGATGCCATCGCACGCCCTCTTTGTAGTTATATGTCAATCCGACAATCGACGATCCTTCCTCATGCGATCGCACCGTATATTTGGCATCCTTGCTGACATTTGTCGGGCAGTTTCCACGAAATATCGGAAAATCGGACATGTCAATTCTCCTTATCGAACCATTGTCCGTAGATGACTTTTCCAACATAGACCGGCTGCCATCGCTCTTCGGGAGGATCTTGCACTTTGCGCTTGGTCAATACGACACCGAAGGGGTTCACGATGAAGCGAATCGGACCACCGCTCGATCTGGCCGACCGAAGGGCCAGCATAAGGGTGAAGTCTTGCAGATCCGGATAGATGGAACGACGACCCTCTTCGTCTTCCTGATTGAAATATACCTTGTCGCGAGCGCTCAAATTGAAAGGAAAGCCGACATAAGGCCGTTCCCACGGATCGCCGATTCCGAGTCCTTCGCTATCACCCAAATCGATCGGTTCGTTTTCGTCGAAAGGATTTTCGAATAGCCATCGTCCTTTCAATTCACCGACGATGTAGCGGCGGCCCGAGCCGTCGCTTGCAGGAACGAGCACTTGTCCGTATTCATTGATGATAAACGAGCCCCCGCCACTGCCACCGGCCTTGATCTTGGCATCCATGACCGCATCGGCGATACCGCGAGTCGCCTCGCCATCGAAGGCGGGGCAGGTTCCCGTCCCGGCTTCCCTTTGCCAAAGGATCGTGGGCCACATTCGGCCATTGACATTTTTTAGATGGAAAACCGAGCTATCCCCCGGTATTCGCGCATAGCGGCCGAACCATCTCGATGGTTCGCAGGGTTCGAACTCAGGCTGGGCGTTCATGGTTCGCTTGTTTCAGGATCCGATTTTTCATGATCGTCATCGGGAAACTCCAATCCCCGTTTCAAAGCGTAGAGGAAGAAAAATTGGCCACCCTCTCGAAAGACCGCATGATTCGCACCGTTGATTTCTATCGAACTTACCATACGATTATGATTTTGCAAGGATTGAATCGATGCCACCAGAGAATCCGCATCGACTCCTTTTTCTCGGTCGGATGCGCGACGGGATCCGCGGGCGTACATCTCCCCCCTTTTGACTTTCTTGGAGATGATCCCGCCGGACTTGCGCTTGAAGCGCAGACCGCTTTCCGCTACCGGTAAATCCCCGAAAGGATAGGAATCCCCGGGATTTGCACCCTTGGCCCACTCATCCGGGGAGATATCGGGGCGGCTTGAATCGGGACCGGACGAAGAAGACGCATACTCCAAGGGCTTTTCCATCCGCATCACGAATCTCGTCTCCCACCGATCCTCGATGGGGACCCGTACCAACACATATCCTTGCTTCGGGGTGATTTTGAATTTGCCGGGACCACCCTTGGCTTCGATAACCGCCTCGGCAAGGGCTCTCGTATCCAGCGCATATCGACCTTCGCCATTGCGCACGTTGCGTTGCGCATCGCAGCTATGCTCCGTACCTTCATATTGACCGGAATAAACAGCTCCCGGAGCCAGCAGATCGAGCGGCATTTGCGTTTCGGTCGGGAGCGGGGTTTTGGGCGGACCGCTTCGCTCCACCGGGGCATCCGGAATATCCCACATCCAATAGCGATTCTGCTCGACTCCGGTCGTTTCCTCCCAACTGATTTTTCCGTATATCGCTTCGTCGCTGCTATTGCTTGCATAGAGCACGTGAATGCACGATGTCTTTTCCTCCCCGTCCTTTCCTCGGTGGCGCCGAAGGACTCGGCCCAAACTCTGGATACGCTGCCTGACCGAGGCGGAGGATGCGACGATGATTCCGACATCGACCGCCGGCACGTTGAAACCCTCGATCAGCGAACGCGCGGATACGATGATTCGAGCGGCACCACGACGAAAAAGGTCGAGCCCCGCTTCTCGGATCGAGCTCGGCAATTCGCTGTGTTCGGCGATGACCGGTAGTCCAAGACCATGAAGCCGAAGGTATAGACGCATGACTTCTTCGATGCTCTCGTGAAAGAGGATCACCCGAGCGTTTTCGTTGACTTGGAACTCGTCCTCGATCAACCTTTGAACCGCATCGCCGCGAGAGTCCAAGCGGCTCAACAACTTGCGACGCCTCGTCGAGTCGGAGACGAATCGCATCGCAATGGCCCCGACTTCGCCTTTGTTGCGAGCGGCCAAGCTCCGAGCCCAAGAAAAGAGATCACCGCCGGACGGGCGGGAATCTCGATAACTCATCAGATGCTGCCTTGAATCCGTGATCGAACGCGATAGCGCCTCGTATTTCATCCGCTCCGCCGGATTCATCGGCAAGCCGTAGTGATTGATCGTGAATTTGGGCACCAGCCCCTCTCGCAGAGCATCCGCAAGATTGAATTCATAGATGATCCGACCGAGCGCCCGACCGACGGGGGATCGATCGTAATCGGCATCGTCACCCTCTCGCTCCGGCGTTGCGGACAATCCGAGCGACCATCTTCGGGGGGTCTCGAAAACCCGCGAGTTCTCATGCGCGCCGGTACGATGACATTCGTCCACGACCAGCATCAGACGATCTCCCACCCGCGATTTTTCGACGACCCGGGAGAGTTGCGTTCGGGCGGAGGCGAGCACCGCGATGAGGATCCGCCGGCCGTTTTCGAAATCGTCTTTATGGTTATCACCCAAACGGCCAATCGCCCCTTGCGGGATGTTGCCGTGCTCGAGCAGCGCGTCATACCATTGATGCATCAACACGATGGTGGGGACGACGATGGCAAGCCGCAATTCGCTGTCTTGGGTGTTTTGCACTCGCTCGGCTATCGCCAAGGCAAGAAAGGTCTTGCCACCGCCGGTGACGACCTTGACCGTCCCCCTACCGCCGTTTTCGAACCAGCGATCGATGCAAAGACGCTGCCATTCGTAGGGCTCGATGCCCCTCGTCAACTCCCACCGATCGGGCAAGGCAATGGACCGGGGCGATTTCTCCCCGCCCTCATCGCCGTCGTCGACGATCCGCTTGGCATCCTCCTTGGACATCCATTCCAGCAAGCGCAACTGATGCAGCAATAGCCGCTCTTGGGAATGAAAGGGAACTTCCGGTCGATCTTGATGTGTTGTCATATTCATTTGACGATGGCATCCGACGATGGCATCGCGCATCTTGATCCGACAAAGCCGGCGATGTGCCGGGTGTCTTCGCTACGGGGTTGGCGAGGGCGATCCCGAGGGATTCGATATCCGCCCTCATCCGGCGGACGAGGATAATGCTATCGGCGAAAGGTTACAATCCTCGCCCTGTCACCATGTTGCCATCGATATTGTCATCGCATCAGAATAGCCGCTTGGAAGTGCTTCACCCATGAATTCGGATTCCGGATATCCGCTGCGGACGCAATATCGCCTGCGCAATCACCCGAAGCGGAACAATCCGCTCAGCGGTGCGATCTACTTCCTGCGCGGAATTCCCCTTGCCTTGCGTCCCGGGATTCGACGTTATATCTTACTGCCTTTGCTCATCAACATCGGGGTATTCTCCACGGCCGTCTATTTCGGAGCGGACTGGCTCGATCGCACCGTCGATCAAGCGCTGCCCGAATGGGAGTGGCTTGAATTCGTGCGCTGGATCTTGATTCCGGCCTTCGTGGCCGGGGTGCTCGTTGCCGGATTCTTCGTATTCAACCTCGTTGCCAACCTGATCGCGGCTCCCTTCAATGGGCTGTTGGCCAATGCCATCGAAGAACGAATCCTCGAACGAGGGGAAAAATCCAACGCCAAGACGGGTAGCGCGCGCGGGATATTCACCGGCATCGGAGCCGCCATCGCCTCGGAATTGCGCAAATTCTCGTACATCGCTCTGCGCTGCATCCCCCTGCTGCTATTGTTCTTGATCCCCGGACTCAACCTGCTCGCCCCGCTGCTATGGCTACTGCTAGGAGCATGGATGATGGCCATTGCCTACATGGATTATCCGATGGCGAACCATGATCTTGAATTTCCCGAACAGCGCCGACTGCTGAAAGGAAAATGGCTACTGTCGATGGGCTTCGGGTGGGCGGTGATGCTCGCTCTGGCCGTGCCCTTGGTCAATTTTCTGGTGATCCCCTGCGCGGTGGCGGGAGCGACCTTGATGTGGGTCGAGCAGTTCGAAGACGAGGCTTAAGCGACGATCGAAGTGACGATCGATGAACGATCGGTCACCCGTCGGCTGCTCGGTATTCGCATGGTCGATGAAAATCTCGGGCAAATTTTCGGCGACCATCGGGCGAACGAGGGGATAATCACCGACTGGCGCATGAGACCGAAGGATCTCGAAATCCACCATCCGGCACGGAATACCGAGCGACCCAAGGCTTGATGGAAAAAAGAAGATTCGGCCTTTTCGATCTCGGTGGGGATCGAAAAAGAATTGCAATCGACGGCGAATACAGGAAAATTGACCAAGATGTCGGAGATGACAAGCCCCGGGGCCGAGCCTGCCAACCGGCCCATGCTGACCGGTCGACCGGTCCACGATGAGGATTTCGCACCCTCAAGAGGCGACCTTGCGCGAAAAAAAGCCGGCGAATCCATCGGGCCATTATCGACCTTCGAATCCGATCGAACCAAGAGATCGATCTCCTGCCACCGTACTTTCGATGCTTGATAACCGATGCTTGATAACGGCTTCGAGCCGAAGGCATCACCGATAACCCCCCCAAGGAGGTAAAGGCATGGCCAAAGGGCGTAAGAGAAAAGAGGGTGATCATGATAGACCGGATTTCAAGCCCTACAAAGAAAAGCGAGGGGAGGAATATATGAATCCCCGTCAGGTGGAGCATTTCCAAGCGATTCTTTCGGGGTGGAAGAAAAAGCTGATGACCGGTGTGGATCACACCCTCAATCATATACAAGATCAGTCGGCGAACTTCCCCGATCCCAACGATCGAGCGACCCAGGAATCGGAATTCGCATTGGTGCTGCGGACCCGGGATCGCGAACGCAAACTGATACGCAAGATCGACGAAACCATCACCTCGCTCAATAACGGCGATTACGGTTTTTGCGAGACCTGCGGCATCGAGATCGGAATTCGACGATTGGAGGCCCGTCCGACCGCCACACTGTGCTACGACTGCAAGGTGATCGACGAGATCCACGAAAAGCAAAAGGGCTGAAAAACACCGCTCGACACCCAAAACTTCGATCCGACCGGAAACGATATGAACCATCTATCGACATCTCGGCGCTCGATCGGCCCTCCACCTCCTTGCTCCTTCCACGAAATCGGGAGATTTTCTCCTCCAATTCGATCATCGAAGGATTCTCGCCTTCCCCTTGCAACGAGGATAGCCGGCGCATCCTAAAAAACGACCATATCGACCCTCTCGCTCGACGAGCCATCCGGTTTCGCATTCGGGGCATTTCGGGTAGCTCGCACCGCAGATGCATGCCATCAGCCCGGTTTTATCGTCTTCGACGGGAAGAGTGCGACGGCAACTCGAACATGCGTTGATGGAAAATCCGCATAGATAGATATGCTCGCAGCGATACCATATCCTCCCGTCCTTGGTCGGAAAAGGCAGCATGCTTCCTCCACATTCGGTGCAAAGATGATTCGTCGTCTCCTGCATATCGCTGACGACACCATATTCGGGATCTTCGATCAATTCCTTTATAAAAACCGATTGCATCAAAGCCGAGGCGATAAGGGTTACCGTATGACGCGCTCGGGTCAAAGCGACATACATCACCCGACGCTCCTCCGCGTTTTCGAATGGCTCGGCCTCGGGCGATACCATATCCAAAAGAGGATCGTCGACGATCTCCGAGGGAAAGCCCGCTCGCCCTCTGGATAAGTTCAAGACAATCACATGATCCGCTTCGAGTCCTTTCGATGCATGAATCGTTTTGAATGTGATATCCAGATGCGAATGTTCGCTTTGCAATCGAGAAAGGGCGATCGGAGCGAGATATCGATAACGTCCAAGAAGCAAAACCGATGTCTTTTTTTGCCGATCCGATATCGATGCCAGCAAGCGGATCTCCTGTTCGAGTTTTTGTTCGATATCGCGGTGGAAGATCGAAACCACCCTCAATGCCGGGGCCTTCGCCACCCCCGCAGGCTCGACGGTCTTTTTCATCTGCGCCGGATTTTTCAAAATGAATCTCTTGGCGGCATGGGCGATGCGATCCACGGATCGAAATGTTCGACCGAGATCGACCTCTCGATGAATCCCCTTTTTTTCATCGAAGGTGCCACCGAATTCCGATGCGAAATTCCGCATGAGATTGATATCCGATCCGGCGAATCGATAGATCGACTGCCAATCATCGCCCACGGCAAAAATACGAGCATCCAGATGTTGGGCTTTCAAGGCTTTGACCAAACGACCCCGACCCCGTGAAATATCCTGAAACTCATCCACCAAAATATGCTTGAAGGGGCTTGCGTACTTTCCATCTTCGACATATTCGGCGGCTCTCGTGATCATATCCTCGAAATCGATTCGATCCTCCAAGCGCTTTTGATATTCCGCATAAAGGGGTTCGAAGATGGCAAGAAACGCTTGGGCGCGATTTCCCAGATTCAAAACCCTCGCCCTTTGCAAACAATCCTCTATTCGATAATCCCCGCCTTTGTAGTGGCGCAAAAAAGTTCCGACCAACTGAACGAAACTGTCGATCTGATTCAACTTGGCCACTTGATCGAAAAGCGTTTCCGGAGGTCTCGGTGCGATGGTTTCATATTGCATGACACTATCGGCCAATACTTTCAATAACCGACCTTCTTGATTTTGATAGCTGAAAGTCTCGATCAGCGTGGTTTGATATCGAGCATGAACCTCGCGCTTCCATTCCATTTGTTTCAGGTATTTTTCTCGATCGACAAAAGAAGCCGTCGTCAGTCGGTAATTTCCATCTTTATCTTTTTCGCGACGAACCCCGAAATGCTCGATATAGACCCCGCTTTTGGTCAGAAGAAAATCCGGACAGTAATCACGATATCCCTCCCCGGGTTCTTTATGTGGATATACATGTTCGTACTTGTATTCGATACCGTTTGCATAAAGCCAATTGGCGATCATCAATTCCTCGAAACTCCTGACCTTATGGCTTTGCAGTGTCCGCAGATCCATTTTTTCGACATAGAGATAGTAATCATGCTTCGTCTTGAAATCCCACTCGCTCTTTTCCTCCAAACGAGCATGAGAAAACCAAGCGATAATCGCTCGGGAAACTTCAGGTTTCGTTCGCACCAATTCCCGGAGAATCTCCCCGATCAATGCCAAAAACGCCTTGTCATCGGTCGCATGCTGCGCCAAGGCGGGCTTGCTGCCTTCGACCTCACCGATGATCTCGTATGCCAAAGAGTGAAATGTTTTCGCTTTTAAGGGATTGCCGCATTTTTCTTCGATCCGATCGGACATCTCCTTGGCTGCATCCTTGGCATAGGCGAGCAATAGAACTTCTTCCGATTTTCGGATACCCGATTCGATCAAATAACCGGCCTTGGCGGTGATGACGCTGGTCTTTCCGGAGCCCGCCCCGGCAAGCACCAATGTCGCATCTTCGTCGGCGACAATCGATAGACGCTGCTCCGGGGTAAGGGGATTGTTTTCGAAGACATCGAAAAAATCCTTCCATTTCGGGATTTGCCTTACCTCGTATCGGGCAATCGCCTCCTCCCGCATCGCCGTGGCATTTTCGGCGAATCCCTGTATCTTTCTAGCCTTGGATTGAATATCGGCGCTCAATATCTCCAAAGGAAGGTTGATAAGCAAATTCGAACTCAAATCCTTCGCCTGCACCAAAATCGGATCGACCAAACATGCCGACGGATAGGCCATCGGATTCGAAAACCCATCCACCATATCTATAACCTCATCGATGGACTCCCTTTTCGCTTCGAACCTTGCGGTGTTGAACTCAATCCAAGCGGTCTTCAAAGACCAAGCAAAAGATGCCGCCTCATCCCGGCGAACACCCTTCAAAATAAAGGTCGTACCATCATTCAATGTCACCACCAACCGGCGTAAAAAACCCCACCCCTCGACCACCGGAGCCTTGGCAAGTCTTTCCACATGAACGACACCGGCATTTCTTCCCCGTATCGACAAGCGATAATCACGATACCCAAGCCCTCGGGCATGCCTGCCGAAGGGATTGAGAAGAAGCGCCGCCAACGGCCTTGGTTTGATATCGATCAACTCAACTTCATCCTTTTGAAAATACGATTCTCATTGAAAATATTTTTCTCATTTGAAGCCATTCACTTGGCTTATCGATCATGGTTGGATCGAGACCGCCAACGAAATCGCCAAAGAAAGAGCGAACCTGCAGGTCTGTTCGACAAGAAAAAAGATGGAATTTTCGATACCTCCACATCAATATCGGATGATTCGTTCAAGAGAATCGATGGACCGATGCATACCGATACGCTCTTCAAACCTGTCAGAGACTCCTTTCCAAGAACACCTTTTGGGATATCCTTGTATTTTGCCAAAGAATCGAGGTGTCGGGCAATCCGGAAGTATCGGGTTTTGGATTGCCCATTTCACGGTCATTCGATTAAAGCGCACTTCATTGAATGAAAAATACGAGTTGTGGTCGAGAAAAACGATAGGGATATTTTTGCCGATGTCCGAGTGTTTTGACAAACCCTCCTCGCAAAGCGGCCTTGCATCCGCTCGAAACCGAGGAGTTGCGGGTGGGGAGGTCGATGATAGACGGGGGCTTCGGGGTCGTTTTGCGCCCTCGCCTACCGGGGATTTGCATTTCGGGTCGTTGATCACCGCGCTCGGTAGTTATCTCAGTATGCGGCGGGGTGCAGGGAAGTGGCTTGTAAGGATCGAAGATATCGACACTCCTCGCTCGGTGCCCGGGGCGGCGGATGCGATTTTGCGCCAACTGGAACGCCTCGGGCTGCTATGGGATGAGGAGGTGATCTACCAAAGTCGGCGTATCGAGGTTTACGAGGAGGCTTTGGCCGCTCTCGCTCGAAGGGGTCTGACATTTCCTTGCGCATGCTCTAGAAAGGATCTCGGGGGCGGGATTTATCCCGGTACTTGCCGCAACGGGATCGCCCCGGGGCGCTCGGCTCGATCGACTCGGATGCGTATCGATGATGAGAGCATCGGGTTTATCGATGCGATCCAAGGTCGCTTCGTCGAGGATCTCGCTCGTAGCACCGGGGACTTCGTGGTGCATCGAGCGGACGGGATCGTCGCCTACCATTTGGCGGTGGTGGTGGACGATGCCGAGCAGGGGATCGGCGAGGTGATGCGCGGATGCGATCTGCTGAGTTCGACGCCGAGGCAGATAGTGCTGCAACGCGCCCTCGGTCTGCCGCAGCCTGTCTACGCGCATCTTCCGCTGGCGGTTGATCGCGTGGGCAACAAGCTCGGCAAGCGCGATCGCTCCGAGGCGATCGCATCTCATCCGCCGGCATCGATACTGCGGGCCGCGCTTCGTTTTTTGGGCCAAAGCCTGCCGCCCGAGGCACGCACGCGATCGGGAAGGCGAGACGAGCCCCCCGAGGAGATCATCGACCAAGCCATTATCGATTGGGATCCGAATCGGATCCCGAAGCGGCAAGAGCAAGCGGTTTTCGCCGATTTTTCGAGGAATCGTGAAGTGGCCGCGAAATGATATTCATGGCACTGATCGAGAGATCGGGCTCTTCGTTTCCAAGTCCGGTTTTCGATGGATAGAAGATTGATGATCGATGGTCGCCGATGCCTTCGGCCATCGCTTTTACCCCTGATCGCGAATCGGTCTTCGGCGCTCGGCCGCAAGCAAGTTCCGAAAAAACGCAGCCGGTGATTTTGTTCGTTTTCGATATCGAGCATCATCGAGTATCGGCCGGCGGCGATGCCAAGAGCCCATCTCATCGCCTCGCCGCCGGATCCGAGATTCAGCCCTTAGGTCCTCTCTCATGCCTCCAATACACCTCGCCTTCATCGGCCCGGGCGAGCACTCTGGCGGCAACGAAAAGATAATCCGAGAGGCGGTTGACGTAGCAACGACTGACCGGATTGATCTCCTCGGTCGATGTCAATTCGACCAAAACGCGTTCGGCGCGCCGACACACCGCCCTTGCCAAATGCACCGCCGAGGCCCTCGCCCCTCCGCCCGGCAATATGAACTCTTTCAAAGGAGGTAGATCGGCATTGAGGAGATCGAGTGCGGATTCAAGGCGATCGACCCGCTCTTGTTCGACCATCGACGTACCCGGCATCGCCAACTCTCCGCCGATATCGAAAAGCGTATGCTGCACATCGGTCAAGGTTTCACCGATCGCCTCCGGCAAGGGGTGGGTGAAAACGATTCCAAGGCAACAGTTGAGTTCGTCCACCGTCCCCATGGCCTCGACTCTCGGGGCGCTCTTGGAAATGCGCACCCCCCCGACGATGCCGGTCGTCCCATCATCGCCGGTGCGCGTATAAATCCGGGTCAATCGATTTCCCACAGGCTGATACCCCCTTTGCAAGGATTGAATGTCGATGCCGAACCTTCGATATTCCGAATAGGATCGGCCTTTCCATGATGCAAAGCATCGTTTTTTCGTTTCTCGGCGCAAGCCGTCATCGGCGAATCCCCGGATTTTCGAGATCTCGATATCTTGGAGTTCGATATTCCGGGTTTCAATATCCGAATGAAGGATTCGCAGGCTTGGAAAACAAAGACCCGAGTACGATACTCCAGCCTTCGCCTTACCCATGACCTTGCTACCCACGACTCGAACCCGCCACAGGCTACCCGAACATGAAAGATTTGCTGCTCGATACCCCTTGCGATCCCTCGATCGCAGTGATCCCTTTGACCACCGACACCCTACCCGCTTGGCAAGAAAACGCTCCCATCGAAGCCGCCACTTGGGTCAAGAGCACCGGATTTTCCGCCCGTCCCGGCGAGCGATGCTTGATCCCGGATCGCGATCATCGCCTCGATTGCGTGCTGGTGGGCATCGAAGCGGACGACGATCCATGGTGCCTCGCCCATCTTCCCGATCTGCTTCCCGACGACACCCCCTGCCATCTCGATAACCGATGGACCACCTCGGCCATCGAGGCCGGCGCATTGGGCTGGGCCCTTGCCGCCTATCGCTTCGATCGTTATCGCAAAAACGAAAGTCCTTCCGCCACGCTCTTTCCCGGCTCCGCCGAGATCGCAATGCGCGCGCGTAAAAAAGCGCAGGCGGTGGCCAGAGTGCGAGACCTCATCAACACTCCGGCCTGCGACATGATGCCAAGGGATTTGGCCGATACGACCCTCGAGATCGCCCGGCGTCATGGGGCGGATCTACGGATCATCGCCGGAGACGAGTTGCTGGAAAAGGGATATCCGGCCATCCATGCCGTCGGACGGGCCAGTGCCCATGCCCCTCTGCTCATCGATCTGCGCTGGGGTGATGAAAACGCCCCCCTCGTCGTGCTGGTGGGCAAGGGAGTGTGCTTCGATTCCGGCGGACTCGATATCAAAAACGCCGCCGGCATGCGGTTGATGAAAAAGGATATGGGCGGCGCCGCCCATGCCATCGCCCTTGCCGAGTTGATCATGCAGTCCTCGCTCGATCTACGCCTGCGAGTGCTGATACCGGCGGTGGAAAATGCGATCTCCGGCAATGCCTTTCGCCCCGGAGATATCCTCGCCACCCGCAAGGGGCTGTCGATCGAGGTCGACAATACGGATGCCGAAGGCCGGGTGGTGCTGAGCGACGCCCTGCACGAGGGGGCATCGGAAAAGCCCGATCTGATGATCGACTTCGCCACCCTCACCGGTGCCGCTCGCATCGCTCTGGGGTACGAATTACCGGCGATGTTCACCGACGATGACGATATCGCGCACGGTATCGAGGCTGCCGGACGCAAGGTGCACGATCCGGTCTGGCGCATGCCCTTACATGCCCCTTACCGAAGGCTCATCCGAAGCCGGATCGCGGATATCGCCAACGCCACCTCGAAGGCGCCCGGCGGCGGGGCCGGCGGGGCGATCACCGCCGCCCTCTTTTTACAAGCCTTCGTCCCCGACGGAATCCCTTGGGTGCATTTCGACATCATGGCGTGGATGAGTCGCGCCCGCCCCGGGCGTCCCGAAGGCGGAGAGGCGATGACGCTAAGGGCGGTCTTCGAGTTCTTGGAAGGGTGGCAAAAGCGTTGAGCCGAGGATCGGGTTGCCCGAAGCGCTCGGGGCTGCGCTTGGATGGAAACGGGCTTCGACGAGCTCCGTCCTTTCCGCGTGTCGGGGTGCCCTTGGTCGGTGCACCTTTGATTGCGCAGCTGATTGCGCAGCGGTCGATATGGCATGGTATCGACATCGTTGTTGGAACATCATTGATAACACCGGAGTGAAGCGTAGATGTCCACCTCGGAAAGCACCCACCCCAACCGCATCAAGAAGCGCATCGAGGATCGGCAAGCGGACCCAGCCGGGCGGGTGGCCGCTCTTGAACGCCTTGTGGAAATCGCCGAAGCCCGTGCGGCCGAAGAACGCCAATCTAACCGCGAAGAACGCCGGGTTGCTTGGAGTGTCTACGCGATTCTTGTCATGGCGATGGTTGGGGCGATGGCATCGTTAGTCGGGGCGATCACATCGTTGGTGTCTTGATAGCGCCTTTATCGACGTATTGTAGTTGGGGCATCATTGATAACACTGGAGTGAAGCGTAGATGTCCAACTCGGAAAGCATCCACCCTAACGGTGTCGAGAAACGCATCGAGGATCGGCAGCAAGCGGACTCAGCCGGGCGGTTGGCCGCTCTTGAGCGCCTTGCGGGAATCGCCGAAGCCCGTGCGGTTGAGGAACGCCAAGAGAATCGCGAAGAACGCCGAGCGAACCGAATCGAACGTCGGGTTGCTTGGAGTGTCTACGGGATTCTTGTCTTGGCAGTCGTTGGAGCGATCGCATCGTTGGGATCTTGATAGAAGCCTTCATAGTCTTCGTAATAGCGCTCTTCGTCGGATAAATCGCACAGTTCGCCTACACGCACTTCTCGGATTGCGTGATGGAAGGGTGGGATAGGATAGATACTGCAGAACTCCCTGAAAATGATGAAACTCTCTATCTGCAAGTCATAGAATTCAAGGATGGTGGGTATATAGAACCTGTGCTCTGGAAGGAATCCCGTAAGACTGGAGACCCTAGGGTGCAGGTGCTTCTTTATAATGAACCTGCTGAGCCAAGAGGATAGTGGCCTGCTCCGACATCTGAATCACCAACAAAGGAGAAATGAAATGCGTGAATCAAAATCCTCACTTAGTCAAGAGGAGATCAAAATAATCCATGACAAAGTAATGGATGTAGTATGCCATGCGTTTGTTCGTGGTGAAGTTGTCATTGATCAGCAACAGATTGACAATATTTTCAATTGCGTAACGACTGCTTATCTCAATGCCTGTCGATCTGCGGACAAAATTCTATCATTGGATAAAGCGCAGATTGACCAATTGGTTGAGCAATACAACGATGCAAAAAGCCGAGGTTAGCCAAAAACTAGCCTCGGCTTTTTTATGCGCCCGTGGCGTGCGGTCACCAAAAGTGCAGGGCTTATGCGGAGTCCGGCGGACACCTCGTCTTCCACCTTCGAACGGCCTCGGCGAATCCCGCTTCGTTGTTCGATGCCACCGTCTCGAAGCGTTCTCGCATCGATTCGGGGGCGTTCTCGACCACGAAGGCATGCCTCGCCCATTCCAACATGTCGAGATCGTTGTAATCGTTCCCGATGGCGAAGGTGGCGGCGGGGTCGATTCCATGGCGCCGCCGCACCCACTCCGAGGCGCGTGATTTGGAGGTGCCCAAGGGAAATATCTCCACCCAGGTCGATGCATGATCGAGGGGCGAGGTGGTGCGCACGACATTCACCTCGGGAAACTCTTGCGCGATGGTATCCAAACACGATCCCATCCCCGGGGGCTCGATCGCCAAGAGCTGACCGACCCCGGCATCCGAACGGACCGAGGGCGTCGCTTGCGATAGATCGTCGAAAAAACCGGCATAGCGCGCCAAACGGTCCTCGAAATCCACATTGGGTATCGAGCGGGAAGCGCGGTGCACATAACAGCGATGGGTCTCGGGCGGGGCATGGTGCACCGTGAAATCCACCGACAAGGAAACGAGCCTTTGAATCAGGCGATCCGCCAGATCCGAATCCATCTCGCAGGTGAAAAGAAGTTCTCCCGAGGGCCATGCAACGATCCCGGCGCCGCTGGAAAACGCCAGATAGTCCACCGGGAATTTCGAATCCATGACCTTGGAAGCGGAGTGCAGCGATCGTCCCGTCGCCACCATGCGCACCGTCCGGGCTCGATCCGCAGATTCCAAGACCTTGCGATTCGCATCACCTAAGCGGGCATCGGAATCGAGCAATGTGCCATCCAGATCCGTCACCAGAAGGCGCTTTGAAACGCCGGCGTCAGCGGGGAGCGTGTTCACGATGGATCGTCATCCTCGAATGGAAAAAGCAAGGGCTGGAAAGGGAAATCGAACGCTCCATCCGAAGGCGACGATCGAGTGCCCGATATCGTTGCGAACGGAAGAGGTGTCTGATAGAGAGATCGTGCGGGAATTATCAAGGCGCATAGTATGCAGCACTCGGCCGGGACATTCGATTCCGTCGATCCCAAGGGATCCGAGAAATCCCGAGCGATGCCGCCCTCGGTTTCGGGTACGGCAACGCCCGGCCATCGACGATGGATTCGAGCCACCGGCATCTTCGGGATCGATTGCCGTGCCCCGCGAAAGGGGGATGGAAGAATCGCCTCGCACCCTTTCTTCGTCTTCGGGCTTCGTCTTCGGTCTTCGGCGAGATCGAAGCGATATCCGCGCGTTATCCCCGATCATCGCCCACCGCACGAATCCCGCCGATAGCGCTCGTGCCTGAAATACAAACACTGCGAACGCCCTTCGATCGACGAAGGCGATGTCGATCTTGCGCAGACCCCGACACCGAAATACCTCGATATCGATGACAAGGATCTCGATCACTTGACCGATCGAGGGCGATCTTGTCTACAATACCCGACTGATTTGGTCAGGAATACCGAACCGGCCGACGAGGGTCGAAGTCTTCAAGGAATTCGATTCGAGCGAGCGATGCGATAAGGGGTACTTGAAAGGGGCGCCCGGAGGCATCAAATCGTCTTGGTGAGCGAAATCGGCCGATCTTTGTTGCCAACATTGCAAGCATTGCGAAATAACCCATAAGCCGGAGAGCAGACATGAGCAACAGCCTTGGCGAAGTCGACACCCTTGTACGACGCGAATACCAGCACGGGTTCGTAACCGATCTCGAATCCGATACCGTCCCCCCGGGGCTGGACGAAGATGTCGTGCGGCTGATTTCGCGCAAAAAAGGCGAGCCGGAATTCCTCACCGAATGGCGCCTGCGCGCTTATCGCCACTGGCTGACGATGTCCGAGCCGAATTGGGCGAATCTCGATCATCCGCCGATCGACTACGGCGCGATCTCCTACTACTCCGCCCCGAAATCCGACAAGGACGGCCCCAAGAGCCTCGACGAGGTCGATCCCAAACTCTTGGAGACCTACGAAAAACTCGGCATCCCGCTGGCCGAACGGGCGGCGTTGGCCGGGGTTGCGGTCGATGCGGTTTTCGACAGCGTTTCCGTCGCCACCACCTTCAAGGACAAACTCGCCGAGCAAGGGATCATCTTTTGCTCCTTCTCCGAGGCGGTCCGCGAACACCCGCACCTGATCGAGCAATACCTCGGCACCGTCGTCCCCTACACCGACAACTTCTTCGCCACCCTCAACTCCGCGGTTTTCAGCGACGGATCCTTTTGCTACATCCCCAAGGGCGTGCGCTGCCCGATGGAGCTTTCCACCTACTTCCGCATCAACGCCGCGAAAACCGGGCAGTTCGAGCGCACCTTGGTCATCGCCGACGAGGGCAGCTATGTCAGTTACCTCGAGGGCTGCACCGCTCCGGCGCGGGATGAAAACCAGCTCCACGCCGCGGTGGTCGAGCTCGTTGCGCTGGCCGATGCCGAAATCAAGTACTCCACCGTGCAGAACTGGTATCCCGGGGATGAAAACGGCGTCGGCGGCATCTATAACTTCGTTACCAAGCGCGGCGATTGCCGAGGGGATCGCTCGAAGATTTCATGGACCCAAGTGGAAACCGGCTCGGCCATCACTTGGAAATATCCGAGCTGCGTGCTGCGCGGCGACGATGCGGTGGGCGCTTTTTATTCCGTGGCGCTGAGCAATCTCCGCCAACAAGCCGATACCGGCACCAAGATGATCCACCTCGGACGCAACACCCGCAGCACCATCATCTCCAAAGGCATCTCGGCGGGGCGCGGACAAAATGCCTACCGAGGATTGGTGCAGATCGGCAAGGGAGCGGAGAACGCCCGCAACTACACCCAATGCGATTCCCTGTTGATGGGAGATCGCTGCGGCGCCCATACCTTCCCCTACATGGAAGTGAAAAATCCGAGCGCGAAGGTCGAGCACGAGGCCACGACATCGAAAATCAGCGACGACCAACTCTTCTACTGCCGTCAACGCGGTATCGGGGAAGAGGATGCGGTATCGATGATCGTCAACGGATTTTGCAAGGATGTATTTCGCGAACTGCCGATGGAATTCGCGGTCGAGGCCCAGAAATTGCTGGAAGTCAGCCTCGAAGGGGCGGTCGGTTAGTCATCGGCTTCGCCAATCACCGCCCGCAACCATCTCCCGAAACAATCGCCGCGCACCCATCATCATCACCCTCAGCCATCTTTCAAAATATCGCCTTCGAGGACATCTTCGAGTCATGCTCAAAATCACCGATCTTCGCGCCAACGTCGACGACAAGGAAATTCTCAAAGGCCTTAACCTGCACGTACCGCCGGGCGAGGTGCACGCGATCATGGGCCCGAACGGATCGGGCAAAAGCACTTTGGCCCATATCCTTGCCGGACGAGAGGGCTACGAGGTCACCAAAGGCGAGGTTCTGCTCGAGGGAGAATCGCTGCTCGATCTCGCTCCGGAAGAGCGGGCCTACCGGGGAGTGTTTTTGGCATTCCAGTATCCGGTGGAAATCCCCGGGGTCAATAACACCTACTTCCTCAAAGCCGCGGTCAACGCCCTGCGCCGTCATCAAGGGCAACCGGAACTGGATGCGATCGATTTTCTCGGCTTGGTGCGCGAGAAACTGGAGATCCTCCATCTCGACGAATCCTTGTTGAAGCGCGGGGTCAATGTCGGCTTCTCCGGGGGCGAGAAAAAGCGCAACGAGATTTTTCAGCTGGCACTGATGGAACCCAAGGTCGCGATCCTCGACGAAACCGACTCCGGTCTCGATATCGATGCCCTAAAAGACGTAGCCAAAGGAGTCAACGCCCTGAGAGGGCCGGAATTCTCGGCCATCGTCGTCACCCACTACCAGCGCCTGCTGGATCATATCGCCCCGGATCGCGTGCATATTCTCAGCGAGGGACACATCTTTCGCTCCGGCGGCATCGAACTCGCCCACGAACTCGAAGCCAAGGGATACGAGGGATTGGTACGCACCGAGGCCGGCTCATGAGCGCACCGACTCCTACCGATACCCTCTCGGCGGGGGCGAAGGCCTATATCGAAGCCTTCGCCGAACGAGAAGACGAACTGCCCGGTCGGGGCTTGAAGTGGCTGCACGATGCGCGGCGAGAAGCCATCGATTTCTTCTCGCGCACCGGTTTTCCCACGCAACGCAACGAGCGCTGGAAATACACCAATGTCGCACCGATCGAGAAACGATCCTTCGATTTGAATCGCAAAGTGCCCTTGCCGTCGAGGACCCCGCTTTCGGGCGATCTTTGGACCGAAGGCGACCGCCAAGCCTTGCGCTTGGTCATCGACGACGGGATTGTCAACCCCGCCCTTTCGAACCTCGATGGGCTGCCTCAAGGTCTGTTCGTCAAAGGACTTGCCGAAGCCATCGACGTCGAAAGCGTTGGACTGACCCTGGCACCCGGTTTTGCGCTCGAATCCAAGTTGACCCGCATCGCCCCGGCCCGAAACGATGCCTTTTGCGCCCTGAATACCGCGCTGATGGATAGCGGAGCGGTGATCTTCGCACCGCCGGGGACGGTCTTGGAGCGCCCTTTGCACCTGATCTTTCGAGTCGGGAGCGGCGAAAAAGCGCTTTTCCCTCGCATCCTGATCGCCGCCGGCGCCGGCGCCCGCATGACGGTGATCGAGCATTTTTCCGGCCCCGCCGATGCCGACTATCTCGAAAATGCGGTCACCGAGATCGACCTCGCCGAGGATGCAGCGCTCAGGTATATCAAGATGCAGCGATCCGGCAGCAAATCCTGGCATCTGGCGACGCTGCGCGCCCGCATCGAAGCCCGCGCCGAATTCCGCTCATCGGTGCTCTCGCTCGGTGCGCGGCTTTGCCGCCACGATATCGATATCGAACTCCAAGGAGAAGAGGCTCGTTGCTCCCTCGACGGGCTGTATCTTGCGGACGGACGGCGGCATACGGATTTTCGCGCCAATATCGAACATACATTTGCGCACTGCAAGAGCGATGTGTACTGCAAGGGGATCGCGGCCGGTCGCGGACGCGGGGTGTTCAACGCCCGCGCCCATGTTCACCCCGATGCGCAAAAGAGCGAGGCCCACCAGACCAATCGCAACCTTCTTTTATCGCGCGATGCCGAGATCGACACCAAACCCCAGCTCGAAATCCATGCCGACGACGTGAAATGCTCGCACGGTGCGACGGTCGGCCAACTGGACGATCAGGCGCTTTTTTACCTGCGCAGCCGCGGCATCGATCTCGAAAGCGCTCGCGCCATGCTGACCTTGGGCTTCATCCGCGACATCGTCGAGCGCATCGAGGATCCCGATCTTCGCCGGATGATCGGAAAAGCGACGCTTGCGCATCTGCCGGGGATGGGGCTTGACGGAGAATTATCGGAGGCCTTCACATGATCGAAATCGAAAGCGGCACTCGCCGATTCCCCCCCACCGCCCTATCCGCCGAGGTCGCCACCGCTCCGAGCGTATCCTTCCCGGCGGCGAAGGAAAGCGCAGCATCGCCCGACAAGCATCCGGAGCGGCGATCGTCGAAGGGCTCGTTCGATGTCGAGGCGATGCGCGCCGAATTCCCGATCCTCTCCCAGCAAGTCAATGGCCACCCGCTCTCCTACCTCGATAACGGTGCCACCACCCAAAAACCGCAGCGGGTGATCGATACCCTTCGCCGCTATTACGAATCGGACAACGCCAATATCCACCGCGGCCTGCACTCGCTGAGCGAACGGGCCACGCGCGATTGCGACAAGGCCCGGGAGACGATCCGATCCTTCATCAACGCCTCGGATCAACGAGAAATCATCTTCGTTCGCGGCACCACCGAGGCTTTGAATCTCGTTGCCCAGAGCTACGCCCGCCCCCGGCTACAAGCGGATGACGAGATTCTGATCACCACCTTGGAGCATCATTCGAATATCGTCCCTTGGCAGCTGGTCTGCCGACAAACGGGGGCGAAACTGCGGGTGGCGCCGATCCACGACAGCGGGGAACTCGATCTGGAGGCTTTGAAGGGGATGCTCGGTCCTCGCACCCGCGTGGTCGCCCTCACCCACGTCTCCAACGCTTTGGGTACCGTCAATCCGGTGGCCGATATCATCGAGATGGCCCGCGCCCAAGGTGCCATCACGGTGCTGGACGGGGCTCAAGCGGTGGCCCACGGTGCGATCGACGTCCAAGACCTGAATTGCGACTTCTACGCCTTCTCCGGCCACAAGGTCTACGGTCCGACCGGGATCGGAGTCCTTTTCGGGCGCAAATGCCTGCTGGAGGAGATGGAGCCTTGGCAAGGCGGAGGAGACATGATACGAACCGTCTCCTTCGAGGAATCGACTTGGAACGAACTGCCCTATCGCTTCGAGGCCGGTACCCCGAATATCGCCGGAATCATCGGGCTCGGGGCGGCGATCGAATTCATGGCCTCGATCGATATGGATGCCGTCGTCGCCCACGAAAAAGACCTCCTCGCCTATGCGACCGAGGCCTTGGATGGGCTTTCGAATATTCGCATCATCGGCACCGCTCGCCACAAAGCGGGGATCCTCTCCTTCGTGATGGACGGGGTGCATCCGCACGATATCGGCACCATCGCCGATCAGCACGGAGTCGCCATCCGTGCCGGACACCACTGCGCGATGCCCTTGATGAAGCGTTATCGGGTTCCGGCCACCTCCCGGGCATCGCTGGCGCTTTATAACGATCGAAAGGATATCGATGCCTTGGTAACCAGCCTCCAAAAGACGAAGGAGATCTTCCGTCTATGAGCGACCTGCGCGAACTCTACGAGGAGGTGATCCTCGACCATAACCGCAATCCGCGGAACTACCCTCGCCGTCCGGAGAAGACCAACCACTCCGCCCACGGCTTCAACCCCGTCTGCGGCGACGAGTTCTTCGTGCACCTGCATGTGGACGAAAACGGCATCATCCAGGATATCGGATTCGACGGCGCCGGATGCGCGATTTCCACCGCTTCGGCATCTTTGATGACCGAGGCCCTCAAAGGCCTTCATACCGATGAGGTCGAACGGCTCTTCGGGCAGGTCCATTCGCTGCTGACCGAGGAGCGACAGGTCGGCGGTCCCGATGATTTTTTGGGAAAACTCACGGTGCTCACCGGGGTCAAGCAATATCCGATGCGCGTCAAATGCGCAACCCTTGCATGGCATACGATGCGAGCCGCCATCGCCGACGATTCCGAAACGGTGTGCACCGAATGATCCCTTGCAAGAGGGCGGCAACTATCGGCACCGCCATCGCCGATCGCCACCTGCGCACCCTGATCGGTGCATCCTCGGAGGCATCCTCTTTGCGTGGATGCTTCCGAGAAAAGCCATAGCGGGAGTCGAAACCCTCTTCAATAAAAAAACGCCGAGCGCTTCGGGCAAGCGCAGATCCCGAACGAGCAAAAAGACGGGCAAAGGAAGCGGCGAGAGGAGTCCATCATGGAACACCGAGACACCGCATTGATCACCGGCGCCTCCGGCGGTATCGGCTTGGAGCTGGCCAAGATACATGCCGCCGGCGGTGGGGACTTGGTTTTGGTCGCACGCTCCAAAGACAAACTCGATCGAATCAAGGCCCGGCTGGAAGCCGACCACCGGATCACCGTCACTGTGCTACCTTGCGATCTGGCGCACCCCGATGCGGCGCAACGAATCTTCAAGCAAACGCAGCAGTTGGGCATCCATATCGACGTGCTGATCAACAATGCCGGTTTCGGCGGTCACGGCCGATTCCACCAACGCGATCTGGCGGACGAACAAGCCATGATGCAAGTCAACATGGTCAGCCTGACCAACCTCACCCACCTCTATCTACCTGACATGATCGCCCGTCGGCATGGTCGCATACTCAACGTCTCCTCCGTCGTATCGTTCATGCCCGGCCCCTTGCAAGCGGTCTATTACGCCACCAAAGCCTTCGTGACATCGTTTTCCCAAGCCGTGGCGCAAGAGGTGGCCGAGCATCGAATCACCGTGACCGCGCTTTGTCCCGGTCCGGTGGATACGGGCTTCGTCGAAGCCGGCAATCTCGAGGGGGTCGGTGCTTGGAAGAACGCCAAGTCCGCGCAATCGGTGGCGCGTTTCGGCTACCGCGCGATGCAACGAGGCGAACTGATCGCGATCAACGAACCGCGATTACGATTGATGGTGAATTGGATCATGCCCTTCTTGCCGCGAAAAACCCTTTTGAACTTCTCGCAACGGCTCATGGAAAAGAACAGCCCTTCTTGAACCCAAGGTACCCCTTCATGACGCATGCCGATCAATTCGTATCGTCCAAACCTACGATACTTACGCAAGAAAGCGAAGACTCGCCGAGCGAGTCGGAGCGATTTCTGTCCGAGGCGGAGATCGAGCCGAACCGGCCCGCTTCGGCTTTTGTCGCACCGCCCGCCCACCCTTCGCTCGAATCCGCGCAAGGCTTGGAGCCGG
>JFBG01000075.1 GCA_000583135.1 Thioalkalivibrio sp. HK1 | reverse complement strand
GGGTAATATGTTTCATTGTAAGATATCCTGTTCCGGCGAAGATGTCACTGGTTTTTATCGGGGCGGGCGGCATTCCAACCGTTTTCTAAAATCCTTCCCGATTTCGAATCCTTCGATACGCAAAAAACCTGATGAGTGCATGATATGCGCATCGCGCATCGGCGGGTTATGCGGGATTTCGGGGGTTGTTTCGCAAAGTCGTTTCGCAAAGGGCTGCGGGGGGGGAATATCCGCGGTCTGGGGTCATAACGAAGACTTTTTTGAGAAGAATTTCGAAAGGAGGGATGGCTTTGAATCCGACCGGCCCGCGAATCCGGTATCGATACCTTCGACGAATCGGGTTCTTTTTGGTCGTCGGGATCGGCATCGCTTTTCAATGGTCGCCCTTGGGCGATCTGACCAACGACCTGCTGCTCGATCTTCATCGATCCTTGATGAATCGGTGGTGGCCCGCAATCGATCTGCCACCGGCGGAAGGGATGCGCCCCCTGCCGGGGAGCATCTCGCTTTGCCTCGTGATCATCGGAGCCCTGACTTGGTGGGAATCGAGAGAACCTAAGTGGGCTATCGCCTCGTCGGTGGTGGCTCTCGTGGCACTGGGCATGATCTTCGTGATGATGCGACCGGCGGGAACGCTGGTTCCGGCTTCCGGCATCGGATTCGCCATCCTGGCCGGAAGCCTCGGACGCTTGGCATTGGAGGCATCGATCGCCGACAAGCGCTGAGAATCCGCAGATCCGCAAAGCGCGCGTTTGTCGGCGAGTCGAGGCCGCGGATGGGATGCATGCAGACGTGCGATGCCCCCTACCCTGCCAACCCCCCACCCTACCAGTGATTCATGTGCATCAGCATGGAAACGACATTCTCGGTATCGGCGATCACCGCAATGTGGCCGACGGAGATATCGGTCGAGCCCATACAGACCCGCCCGCCGAGCTCCTTGACCTTGGCAAGCGCCTTGTCGATATCGTCCACCCCGAAATACACCCCCCAATGGGAGGGAGTATCGCTCCAATCGTAGGTGCCGTCCCCGCCGTCGCCGACCTTGATGACCCCGGCCACCGGCATCCCACCGACTTCGAAGCGGGTGTAGGGGATGCGGGCGTTCGAATCGTGCACCACGCTCACCCCCAAGACCGCGCGGTAGAAGTCGCAGGCATCGCTCGGATCGCTGGTGGACAGTTCGAACCAAGCAAGGGCTCCCGGCCGCTGCATGGCATGGGCACCGTGGTGGGTCAAGGGCGACCACAGACAAAGCATCGCCCCTTGTCGATCCCGAATGACGGACATCCGCCCGATATCCATCACCGGGAAGGGATCGGCGAGCACCGTTCCCCCTTCTTTTCGCACCTTTTCGGCGGTTGCATCGAGATCGTCGACGGTGACATAGACCTTCCAATGCGGTGGCACATCCTCCCCCTGACAAAGCGCCCCCCCGCAGATCATCTGTCCTTTGTGCATGCAGCAAAGATAATCATCCGGATCTTCGGGTCCGACGGCATCGACCTGCCAACCGAACAGGGGAAGGTAAAACGCTTTGAAGGCCGTCAGATCCCGGGCGGAGAACTCGGCCCAGGAAGGAGCGCCCGAGGGATAGCGCATGACGGCGGAATCGGGTGATTCGGGCATGATGGATTTCTCCTTGACAATGACGATTGGAGATGGCAATCGGCAATGAAACCAGTGGCGATGACTTCGCTCACCGGCACTTTTATCGAGCGGATTATGAGCGATGCGCCAATGAGCGGCCGAGCCGACACGGGGTCGGATCGTTCGCTATCGGGTCCGATATCGGGCTTCGAGCGTTCTTCGAAAAAACTCATGAGGGCCGAACGATCCGATGCGCCCTGGGCATCGCCCATGATCGATCGCCTCTTGGTCGCATACGGGCGATCAACGGTACGACGAAGCCCCGACAAGTGCCGAAAGGGTCGAGATTCTTGTCGATTCGGTGATTGGAAGACCCCTTCGAAGGATCCCTTTACAAGCAAAGCATCAAAATAGAGTATAGAATCCTTACCCGTAGGATATTGCCCTTATCGCGAATCCGTTGATTTTCGGTTTCGAAAACGATGATCGACACGGATTCCTCGTTCGTCTCATAACAACCTCAGAGGAAAGGGATTATGCGATCCATTCGCAACACGATGACAGGACTTGCCGTCGGCGCCACCTGCCTTTGCAGCGCGGCGATGGCCGGAGAGCTGACCGTCGCCACGGTCAACAACGGCCACATGATCGAAATGCAAAAACTCACGTCGCATTTCGAGAAGGCGAACCCCGGGATCACCGTCAACTGGGTCACCTTGGAAGAAGGGGTCTTGCGCCAACGCGTGACCACCGATATCTCGACCAAGGGCGGGCAGTTCGACATCATGACCATCGGGATGTACGAGGCTCCCATCTGGGGCTCTCGCGGCTGGTTGGAAGCCCTTGAATTCGGCGCCGACTACGATGTCGATGACATCCTGCCCGCGATGCGCGGCGGGTTGAGCCATGACGGAACCCTCTACGCCGCCCCCTTCTACGGCGAGAGCTCGATGATCATGTACCGCAAGGATCTTCTCGATGCCGCGGGGATGATGATGCCGGACAACCCCACTTGGGGGCACGTGGCGGATGCCGCAGCGGCCATGACCGACAAGGATAACGGGGTCTACGGCATCTGCTTGCGCGGCAAGCCGGGATGGGGCGACAACGCCGCCTTCCTGACCACGATGGCCAACAGTTTCGGCGCCAAATGGTTCCACCAAGACTGGAAACCGGCTCTTGATAGCCCGGCTTGGAACCATGCGATCAGTTTCTATGTCGATCTCCTCAACAACTACGGCCCTCCGGGATCCACCGGCAACTCCTTCAACGAGATTTTGGCTTTGGTCAACGAAGGCAAATGCGCGATGTGGATCGATGCCACCATCGCCGCTTCTTTCGTGACCAATCCCGAACAGTCGAAGGTGGCCGACAAGATGGCCTTCGCCCAAGCCCCGGTTGCGGTCACCCATCGCGGCGCCAACTGGCTATGGGCATGGGCACTGGCGATCCCCTCGGGCACCAAGCAGGCGGATGATGCGCGCAAATTCATCGAGTGGGCGACCTCGAAGGAGTACATCGAGCTGGTGGCTTCGGTGAATGGCTGGGGCGCAGTTCCCACCGGCACCCGGACCTCGACCTACGAGAACCCGAACTTCCTCGGAGCGGCGATTTTCGCCGAGGCCGAACTCAAGGCGATCTTGTCCGCTGATCCCTCGAACTCGACCCAGGATCCCACTCCCTACACCGGCGTGCAGTTCGCGGCGATCCCCGAGTTCCAAGCGATCGGCATCGCCGTCGGTCAGCAGTTCACCGCCGCCTTGGCCGGAGATATCTCGGTCACGGAAGCGCTGGAAAATGCGCAAGCCGCCGCGGACCGCGAAATGCGCAAGGCGGGTTATTACTGATCGAGGATCGAGCCCGATGGGCCGCTCGACTCGATCGACAAAGCGGTTCATATCCTCACGGGGCGGTGCTGCCACCGCCCCGTGATTCTTGCTGTTTTGCTCGCTAGATCACCTTCGATGCGTATCGCGCCATGACCCGGACCCTTGCAAGGCTCTTGCAGGCCCCGAGCGTGATTCTGCTCCTTTTATGGATGGTCGTGCCGCTGGGCATGACGATCTACTTCTCGACCATCCGCTACCAACTGCTCTACCCCGAACGATCGGGCTTCGTCGGATGGTCGAATTACGAGTTCTTTTTCACCGACCCCGCCTTTTGGCCCGCGATCCTCAATACCCTGACCCTCGTCGGATCGGTGTTGATCATCACCGTCGGGCTGGGGCTTGCCATCGCCTTGTTGATCGACCGCTCCTTCCCGGGGCGAGGCGTGCTCCGGGTGCTGTTGATCTCGCCCTTTTTCATCATGCCCACGGTGAATGCCCTGCTGTGGAAGAACATGATGCTGCATCCGATCTACGGTCTGTTCGCGGTTTTTGCCGGATTTTTCGGATTGGAGCCCATCGAGTGGCTCAAGGACGCTCCGCTGCTCAGCGTGATCATGATCGTCAGTTGGCAGTGGACACCCTTTGCCATCTTGATCTTCATCACCTCCTTGCAAAACTTCGATAGCGAGCAAAAGGAAGCCGCCTTGCTCGACGGCGCCGGATTCCGGGCTCGTTTTATCTATCTGATCCTGCCGCATCTGGCGCGACCCATCGCGGTCGTGATCATGATTCAAACGATCTTCCATCTTTCCATCTTCGCCGAGATTTTCGTGACCACCAGCGGCGGTCCCGGGGTTCAATCCACCAACCTCGCCTTCTTGATCTTCGCTCAGGCGCTGCAGGGCTTCGACGTGGGGGTCGCCAGCGCCGGGGGCGTGCTGGCCATCATCCTCGCCAATATCGTGGCGTTTTTTCTGATCCGGATGATCGGACGCAATTTGGCGGTATGAGGCGATGACCGATCGACAAAAACAGCGCTTGCTTCATCGCTCGATCGTGACCTTGGCGTGGATCATCGGGCTTTTGATGTTTTTCCCCATTTTTTGGATGATCCTGACCGCGTTCAAGACCGAGCAGCAAGCGATATCGACCCCGCCGCTGCTCTTCTTCGAGCCCTCTTTCGATAATTTCCTGCTGATTCAGGAGCGCACCGACTACACGAAACACGCCTTGAATTCGATCATCACCAGCTTCGGGGGCACGGCATTGGCGATGATCATCGCCATCCCGGCGGCCTGCGCGATGGCTTTCAAGCCCTCGCATCTGACAAGAGACGTGCTGCTGTGGATGCTATCGACCAAGATGCTGCCGGCGGTGGGGGTGTTGATGCCGATCTACCTCATCTGCCAGAAATTCGGTCTGCTCGATTCGAGATTCGCCTTGGTTTTCATCTATGCGATGATCAACTTGCCGATCATCATGATGATCCTGTTCAACTATTTTCGCGATATCCCCAAAGAGATCCTCGAAGCCTCTCGCATGGACGGGGCTTCGACCTTCGCCGAAATCACCCAAGTGGTCATGCCGCTGGCCCGGGGCGGGATCGCGGCGACCGCGTTTTTGTCGATCGTCCTTTGCTGGAACGAGGCTTTTTGGTCGATCGTCCTGACCTCCTCCGATGCCGGAACGTTGGTGGCTCTGGTGGCGTCTTTTTCGAGTCCCGAGGGTCTTTTTTGGGCCAAGCTCTCGGCGGTTTCGACTCTGGCTTGCGCCCCGATCATGATCTTCGGGTGGTTCGTGCAAAAGCAGCTGGTTCAAGGAATGACCTTCGGAGCCGTCAAATGAGCCGGGGCGATTCCGTGAATCCCGTGAATCCGGCAAGGCCTGCGGCTTTTGCGGCGGCTCCCATCGACCCCGCCCCCGTCGATCTCGAAGGCAAGATCTGCTTGGTCACCGGAGCCAAAGGCGGGATCGGAGCGCAAACGGCGCGGCATTTCTTGGCGGCGGGAGCCGAGGTTTTGGCGACGGATCGGGATCTCGATTCGAATCTCGATTCGAGCCTCGCATCCGGTCTTGATTCTCGCGCAAAGAGCGCCATCGAATATCGGTCCATCGATTTGGGATCGGAAGACGACTTGGGCCGACTGCACGAGTGGATCGCCGAGAAATCCCCCGATATCGTGTTCAACAACGCCGCGATTTTCGATATGGGATCGATTTTGGAGGCGAGTTTGGATCAGTACGATCGACTCTTCGCCGTCAACGTGCGAGCGATGTATGCGGTGATGCAATCTTGCGCCAGGCAAATGGTCGCCGACGGCAAGAAAGGATCGATCATCAATCTTGCAAGCCAGGCAGGTCATCGAGGGGAGGCATTGGTGGCGCATTATTGCGCGACCAAGGCTGCGGTGATCAGCTATACGCAGTCGGCGGCGTTGGCTTTGGCGCCCTACGGGATTCGGGTCAACGCCATCTCGCCGGGGGTGATCGACACTCCGATGTGGGAAACGGTCGACGGGCTCTTCGCGCAATTCGAGAACAAGCCCTTGGGGCAGAAAAAACGCGAGGTCGGGGCCGCCGTTCCCTTGGGTTTCATGGGATCGCCCGTCGATGTCGCCAGGGTCGCGGTCTTTCTCGCCGGCGATCAATCCTCGTACATGACGGCGCAAACCATCGGCATCGACGGCGGGAATGTGCTGCGATAGGGGGTTTTCATGACCTCGCTTCGATCCCTTCTCGATCATCCGCGCACCGATCGTTGGCTGATGATCCTGATCCTCATCAACGCCGTGGTTTTGGGTCTTGAAACCCACGCCGAGGAGATGCCGCGCATCGGGCCGCTGGCAGCGCCGCTGGGAAACGCCATCCTCGGCATCTTCGCGGTGGAACTTGCGGCCAAGATACTGGTCCATCGGCTCGGTTTTTTCAAAAACGTTTGGAATCTTTTCGATTTTGCGGTCATCGCCATCGCCTTGGTGCCTGCAAGCGGCCCTCTTGCGGTGCTTCGGACCTTGCGCGTCCTGCGAGTGCTGCGCCTGATCACGGTCGTGCCCTCGCTCAAACGCGTGGTCGGGGCCTTGTTCAGCGCCCTGCCCAATATCGGCGGATCCACGGTGCTGCTGGGACTGATCTTTTATGTCAGCGCGGTGATGGCCACCGAGTTCTACGGCGAGACCTTTCCCGAATGGTTCGGCAATATCTTCGCCTCGGCCTATTCGCTATTTCAGATCATGACCCTCGAGGGTTGGTCGATGGGCATCGTAAGGCCGGTCATGAACGAGCATCCGATGGCTTGGGCCTTTTTCCTGCCCTTTATCCTATGCACCACTTTCACCGCGCTGAATCTGTTCATCGGGGTGGTCGTGCAGGCCATGCAGGACGGGGTCCATGCCGATCAACACAAAGCGACCAGCGACAACCAACAAGAAATCCTCGATGAAGTGCGATGCTTGCGTTTGGAGGTCGCCGCGCTGCGCAATGATCCACCGCCTGATTCGAAGAGGGTGAGCGAGGCGCCTTCGGGATCTCGAAACCATCGCTTGGGAGATGAGTCTTGGCCGGACTCGAACTGACCTCGGTAAAAAAATCCTTCGGCGGGGTCGCCATCATCCACGGTATCGATCTGTCGATCCGCTCCGGGGAATTCATCGTCTTCGTCGGCCCCTCGGGATGCGGCAAATCGACCTTGCTGCGATTGATCGCCGGCCTTGAAACCACGCTCGAGGGCAATATCCGCATCGGGGAGCGCGATGTCACCACCGCCGACCCCGGCGATCGCGGCGTCGCCATGGTCTTCCAGACCTACGCCCTCTATCCGCACATGAGCGTGCGGGAAAATATGGGTTTCGGCCTGCGCATGAACGGGGTGGACAAAGACGATATCCGCAAAAGGGTGGATCGCGCCGCCGACATCCTCCATCTGGATCGATTGCTCGAGCGCAAACCGAGCGAGTTATCCGGCGGCCAGCGTCAGCGCGTGGCCATCGGACGGGCCATCGTTCGAGAGCCCGAAGTCTTCTTGTTCGACGAGCCCCTTTCCAACCTCGACGCCGAACTGCGGGTGCGCATGCGCTTGGAAATCGCCAATCTGCACAAGCGGCTCGGGGCCACGATGATCTATGTGACGCACGATCAGATCGAGGCCATGACCTTGGCGGATCGCATCGTCGTGCTCAAAGACGGGCTGATCGAGCAGGTGGGATCGCCGATCGAGCTCTACGACGACCCCGACAATGCCTTCGTCGCCGGTTTCATCGGCTCGCCCCGAATGAACTTTCTCGATGCGAAGGTCGTGGCTGTCGAAGGCGATCACACCACGGTGAGCCTGGTCGATTTCGATGACATCCACGTTCGGCTCGAACTCGAACGACCCTTGGCGGTCGGCAGCGCGGCTCGATTGGGTATCCGCCCCGAACACTTCGATGCCTCGGCCGAGATCGCGCTCACGGTGCCGATCGAGGTGATCGAAAACTTGGGGGGAATCGCCTACGCTTATGCCCGCACCGAGGACGGCAATCCCTTGATCATCGATATCAAAGGGGATCGCAACGTTGTGGAGGGCAAGGACTTCACCGCGCGCTTCGATGCCGCTCGCGCCTATCTCTTCGACCCCGAAACCGGCTTGCGGCTACGCTGACGATGAGCGAGGCGCCGAAGCGGGAACGCGCGCTGGGTTGCTGCTACTACCCGGAGCACTGGCCGCAATCTCGGTGGGCGAGGGATGCCAAGCGCATGGTCGAGGTGGGCTTGCGCTGGGTGCGGATCGGCGAGTTCGCTTGGAGTCGCTTGGAGCCGCATCCCGATCGCTTCGACTGGGACTGGCTCGATAACGCCATCGAAACCTTGAGCGCCGCCGGTCTTCGCATCGTGCTCGGCACCCCGACGGCGACACCGCCGCGCCGGCTGATCGAACGCTATCCGGACATGCTCGCCGTGGATCGAAGGGGCGATGAGCGCAAATTCGGCTCCCGCCGGCATTATTGCTTCAGCCATCTCGGCTACCGCAAGGAATGCGCTCGTATCGTTACCGCCTTGGCAAAACGCTACGGTCGCCATGCCGCGGTGCAGGCTTGGCAGACCGATAACGAATACGGTTGTCATGATACGACCTTGTCCTACAGCGATGCCGCCCGCGATGCTTTCCGGCGGTGGCTGCGGGATCGTTATGGTGATATCGATCGGTTGAACCGGGCTTGGGGCAATGTATTTTGGTCCATGGAATACCAAGACTTCGAGCAGATCGATCCGCCCAACCTGACGGTCACCGAGGCCAACCCCGCCCATCGACTCGCCTTCGCCCGCTTTTCCTCCGATCAGGTCATCCGCTTCAATCGCCTCCAAGTCGATATCATCCGCGCCCATAGCGATGCCCCGATCGCCCACAACTATATGGGGCGCATCACCGCCTTCGATCATTTCGCGGTGGGAGAGGATCTCGATATCGCCGCTTGGGATTCCTATCCCTTGGGCTTCCTGGCCGAGCGCGCCGGCGCCGATGCCGAAACCCGTCGACGCTTCGCCCGCCAGGGCGAACCCGATTTTCAGGCTTTCCATCACGATCTTTATCGGGCGGTGGGCAAAGGACGCCTGTGGATCATGGAACAACAGCCGGGACCTGTGAACTGGGCTCCTTATAACCCCGCACCCTTGCCGGGGATGGTGCGTCTATGGACTTTGGAGGCCTTCGCCCACGGAGCCGAGACGGTTTGCTATTTCCGATGGCGCCAAGCCCCCTTCGCCCAAGAGCAAATGCATGCCGGGCTGCAATATCCCGACGGGAGCGATGCTCAGGTCATGGCGGAGATCGAATCGGTTGCCGCCGACATCGCCGCCGCCCCCGATATCGACCATAGCGGCGCTCCGGTTGCGCTGCTGTTCGACTATGACGCCGACCATGCTTGGGATATCCAGCCGCACAAAGCCGGATGCAGCTACTTCGATCTGATCTTCGGGTTTTATCGCGCCTTGCGCCGCTTGGGCTTGTCGATCGATATCCTGCCGCCGACCACCGAGGATTTCAGCGATTGGTCCTTGGTTATAGCCCCGGGATTGATCCATATCCCGCCCGCACTGAAAAAAGCCCTCGGCAATACCGCCCGCCACCTGCTTTTGGGACCACGCAGCGCCGCCCGAGATGGCGATATGACAATCCCGACTCCCCTACCCCCCGATTTTCCCGGGCTCGATCTGCGCATCGTCGGAGCCGAGAGCCTAGGTCCGCAAATGGATATCGAACTGCCCGAAGGAGGCAAGTTCCATCACTATCGAGAGTTCGCCGAATGCCCGGCCGTCGGTCGAACCACCATCTTCGAGCGCAGCGCCGACGGGCAGCCCGCCTTGGTCGGCAACGAGCGCTGCCGATACCTGACCGGATGGCCCGATGAGACGGCAGCGCTTCGAATCCTCCAACGCGCAGCGAACGCCGCGAGCATCGCAACTTGCGAACTCCCGCTTGGGCTACGCCGCCGCGATACCGGCAAAGAAGTCTTTTGGATCAACTACAACGATCACGAGGTCGAAGCGCAGGGCCTTCGCATTCCACCGATTTCGGTCTTGCGCCGACCGCGCGACGCCGCATCGAACGATATTGGAATGTGTTCGAACGAAAAACCCGAGGCTTGGAAGGAGGGCTCCGATGATCGATGAATTTCATCGATCAATCCACGCGCGGTAGATAACGTCATGACGATGAAGGACATATCCTTTGGCGTCATACCCGATAATCTATAGAAACACCGACAGAGACGGGATCGACAAAAAGCGATCGTTCCAATACCGCAACCCCATTACAACCGAGAGCGGAACACCGAGATATCGCATCGAACTCGGCGCTCTTTATATTTTCGCGCATAGATGATTTTTCATGTTCGTAGAAGACTTGCCTTGAACGAGGGTCTATCGGGGATGTCTCACGCTTCCCTTTTCTCTTCGGATCCGAGACGGTATTTGGCCGAGTCAATTCAGGTGCAAGGCGATGACGGGCGACGAAGCAAGAAGGGATTTTCGGTACTGCCATCGGGCTCGATCGATACCCCTTCGATCAAATCGATCGCCTCGACTTCGGGTGATGAGGGCAACGCTTGGCGGGCGATACGCTGCGGGTCCACCGAAGCGCCGGAAGGTCGCTCGGGGTCGGGGATGACAATCCAAGCATCGTCTTGGTCGAGGCGCAACTTGAACCCGATGGAATCTGCAAACGCTCGTCGTTCGAGCGAGCGATCCTTCGGCACTCGCCGCAAAAGCCGGTTCAGTCGCTGCACCAGGTAGGCCGTCGGGCGGGGATTGAATCGGCGATCGAATAGCCCTCGGCGGGGAAAATAGCCGCGGTCGACATCGCTCAGCGTGTCACAGATCGGATCGATGGCGGGGTTGGCATGGGCCGATAGGATCACTTCGCAAAGGCGGGCCGCCTGCTTGGGTTCATCGTCGATGCAAAGGGCGGGATTATCGGCGGTCAGGCGAAGATGGATGACGGCCGGTTTGCCGAAACGCTCGAATGTCTCTTGGGCCAGTGCCAACGCCGGGGACGGTGGCTCATCGAAACCCAGGCGAAGGATGTAGGCGTCGGCGGCTTGCCCGATTCCGCTTTCGAGCCAATCGACGAGCATTCGATCGTCGGCGGCGGAAAATCCGTGGTTGATGACATGAAAATAGCGTCTTTTCGATGCGATGATATCGTGTCGAGAGCGCAATGGCGATAGATGCCATTCGATGGATCGCCCTTTGATTCGTTCGATGAGGCTGGGATCGACGGCGGTATCGAGGGGCAGGCAGGTCTCCCAAATATCGATCAGATCGGCGTGGGTTTCGATGAGATCGCATAGTGTATCGGTGAGGGGACCGAAGCGGTAGAAGCGATAGCGAAAGCCGAAGCGGCGCATCTCGGTCAAGCGAGATCTGCGTCGGTCGTCGACAAGATCGGATAGGGGCAGGCGAAGCGATTTGGCACCGATCTCGATCAGAGCGAGCAGCGCATAATCGTTGCGCGCCCGTTTGCGATCGAATTCGTCGAGTCCACCGCTCGGGGGGATCTCGACGATCTCGCACCAATCCTGACGCAGATCGAAGGATATGAGACCTGAGCCTTCGAAAACGCCGGGGGCGGGATCGATATCCGGCTCGAAGTCGGATTCGAAATCAAGGGACCGCGACATCGCAACGCGGGCGGATTCGCCCTCGCCGCCCGACTCGGCTCCCCGGCTATGGACCATCTCGAATCGATGCCCTTCGTCCAAGACATGAATCAAGGCATAGCCGAGCTTGTGAATATCGTTGCGGCCGTATTCATCATCGCCGACGATACGAAACATCTCGCTGTAGTCCTGACGGGTAAAGGCCGTCGACGGCAATAGATAGCAATCCGTATCGAGGATGCGGTGGTACCAGAACTGATGGACATGGCCGCAAAATAAGGCCTCGACCCGATATTCATCGATGATATCGAGCAGCCAGTCCCGCACCAATGGCGCCAGATTGTCGTAGTGCTCGGCTTCTTTTCTATCGAGGAGAAAGGGCGGATAGTGGGAGCCCATGAAGATGCGCTCGCTGCGCAATCCGTCGAGGGTGGACCTAAGCCAATCCCGTTGCTCGCCCTCGGCGGCGAGTCCGGAGCCCAAGATCTGGGCATTGATCCCGATGAAATGAATATCTTCGATCGCATGATGAAAATACTGCGCACCGAAATGACGCTCCCATGCTCTCAAAAAAGCCGGTCGCACGGTCCCCGCCGGCCCCCAATCGATGGGCTTGTCGCCGACATCGTGATTGCCGGGGATGATCCTCCAAGGATGCCTTAGGTCGGCGAATTGATCGAAAAATCGCCGCGCCGATGCCGCATATAGATCCTCCATCGACGGCACGGGATGCACCACATCGCCCAAGTGCAAAACAAAGGCGAGATCGCGCCGGTTGAGATCGTCGATGATCCAGCGCAGGCGCCGATTGGCCCGCCGGTTGACATCGAAGGGGGAGTTGCATTCATCGTCGCTTTGATTCAAATGGGTGTCGGTGAGAACCGCAAAGGTGAATCGATGGCGAATCGATGCGAAAGCGGGATCGAAAGGGGAATCGGTCATGGTCAACCCGCCAAGGGGATTCGCCTTCGCCGGCTTTTGACCAAAAAGACGATCGAAGCCAGCGTCATGGCCCAAAAGATCCAGCAGATCGGCGTGCGAAACAAGATGCCAAGACCGCCTTCGGAGAGGATCATCGATTGGCGAAAATTATCTTCGAGCAAGGGACCCAAAATGAATGCGATCAAAAAAGGCGGCGCCGGCAATCCGAAGACCATCATCGAATAGCCGACGATCCCCATCAGCAGCATGACGAGCACATCGAAAGCGCTGTTGTTGATGGCATAGGCACCGAAAAGACAACACACGAGGACCGCCGGATATAAAAGCCGATTCGGAACTTCGGCGATGCGGCTGATCGCGCGAATCGAAAACTTCCCCACCATGAAAAGATAGGCCGAGCTCAGCATGATGCCGATGAACAGGGCGTAGATCATGGTCAGATTTTGCTCGAACATGACCGGCCCCGGGCGCAAGCCATGGATCATGAAGGCGCCGAGGATGACGGCGGTGATGACGTCGCCCGGCACCCCCAAAGCCAGCAGCGGAATCATCGTCGCCCCGGCCACGCCGTTATTGCCGGCCTCGGCGGCGGCAACGCCCTCGAGTTCTCCCTTGCCGAAACGATCCCGCCTCGGGGAGTTTCGCCGGGCCTCGCTATAGGATAGAAAAGCCGAGGGGGCGCCGCCGATGCCGGGGATCGAGCCCAAAACGACCCCGATCAGGCTGCCGCGCAGGATCGATTTGAAACAACGGCGGAATTCGGCGAAGGTCGCCCCGCCGCCGCGCATCGCCGCCGCTCGGATCGACTCGTCGAGCCCGCCGGCGAAATAGCGAAAGATCTCGGGCAGGGCGAATAGTCCGATGAGTACCGGGATGAAATTGAGCCCGCCCATCAACTCCCACTCGTCGAAGATGAAACGGCCGGTGCCGTAGACCATATCGAGTCCGATGGTGGCGAAGACGAGGCCCAAGGCCGCAGCGGCGATGCCGCGAGGCAGGCTGTCGCCGGAGACGCCGGCGATGATCGTCAGCGAGAAGACGATCAGCGTGAAAAACTCCGGGGGGCCGAACTTGAGGGCGAAGGAAGCCAGCAATCCGGCGAGGAGGATCAACGAGAGATTGGAGATGAAATCGGCGAAACAGGAGGCGTAGAGCGCCATGTCGAGGGCCTTGCGCGCTTGGCCCTTTTGCGTCAGCGGATAACCGTCGAGCACCGTACACGAGGCGGCGGGGGTCCCCGGGGTTTTGATCAAGATGGCGGTGATCGAGCCCCCGTAGAGGCCACCTTTGTAGATACCGAGCAACAGCAAGATGCCGGTGACCGGGGGCATGGTGAAGGTGAAGGGCAGCGCCAGCGCCACCCCCATCGGGGTCGTCATGCCGGGAATGGCGCCGATCAGGGTGCCGACGACGACCCCGATGAAGACGACCGAGACATTTTCGATCGTGAGAAATAACGAGAACGCCGCTGCGAGTTGCTCGATCACCTGTCAACCCCGCAAGAACTCGAAGATGCCGAGCGGGATCGGAACGCCGGCGATGTGAACGAAGAAGGCATAAAGAAGCGCGGGCAGGCAAAGGGCCGGGAGGATCAGGGGCAAAGGGCGGCGCTCGCCTGCAAGGAAAGAAAGGGAGGCGATCAGGATCGTGCCCGGCAAGACCATGCCCAGCCAATCGATGGCGAGGTAATAGCCGAAGAGCAGTGCGAGCACCGCTGCCAATCGAGCCCTGCGTTCGAACCCGATGCTCGGGGCCGAGACCGGATCGTTCGTTTTGGGATTGTCCGGCCCGCGATTGTCCGTACCACGATCGTCCGGCCCGGGGAAGAGGATCAGCCAAAGGCCCATCGCGGCGAGGATCAACGAGACGATGCGCGGCCAGAAATCGGGAGCGAGGGTGATATGGTCCACCCTCCCCGGGGTGTCGATCCCCAGCGGGATCAGGAGGAAAAAGAGCGTCAGACCGATCGCTGCGATCCCGACCCCGGTCAAACGTGCTTTCATGTCGATGGAATCGGGTTCGAGGACGAGGGCCGCATTTTCCAGGCGAATCGCTCGTCGCGAAAAAGCAGCTCGTGAATCGCAAGCGATTGCGCGGCTTCGCAGCTCGTCATGGAAACGATCGACAATCGCTCGTCGATCCAACGCTGCGGCATCCAACGAGCGATCTCTTCGAGCACCCCCTTGCGATAGGCCGGGGCATCGAGCAAAGGACCCGAAAGCAGCAACCTGTCGGGGTGCAGCAAACTGTCGGCATTGACGACCACCATCCCCAGCGATTGACCTGCGCGCTCCAAACGCTCGCAAAGGGCGTCATCGCCGGCTCCGGCCTTGTCGATCAGATCGACGAGACGCTCGGCATCGCCCGCATCGGGGCGTTCTTTGGATTCGCCGAGGACGCCGATGCCGCCTGCGACCTGATCCACTCGAAGCGGATCGCCCCCCGCCCCTTGTGGAATGCGCATCGATTCGATCATGCCCGCTCGATCTTCGTTGCCGCGAAAGAGCCGACCTTCGATCATCAGGCTGCAACCGATGGCCAGCGAGGCATTGAACAGCAAAACGTGATCCGCTTTGCGCGTTTGCCCGAAACAACGGGCCGCAAGGTTCTTGGCATTGGGGATGTTATCGGAATAGATCGGGCAATCCAGATGGCGAGAGACGATCGCCTCGAGGTCGACATCGCTCCAGCCGAGCGCCGGGGCCGAACGCAGGCGATTGGCGCCGGTATCGACGGCCCCGGTCAGGGCGATCCCGCAAAGAGCGGGCACGCACCTCCGGACGGATAACTCGTCGATCATCTGCGCCAAGGTCGAAGCGCAAGTGTCGATGACCGCTTCGGCATCGCCGAGGTCGGAGAAATGCATGCGGCGATGGGCGATGATGCGGTTGGTGAAATCGGCCACGACCACATCTTGGCGAAAGGCGTTGATGGCGATGGCCGATACATGACAGCTATCCGGGCGAATGCGCAAATCGACGAATTTGCGCCCGACGCGGGGCTCGTCGGCGATGGCATCGCCCTCCTCGATCAGCCCGATGCCGATCAGATCGCGGGTGATGCGCGATATCGAGGCCGGGGTCAAGCCGGTATTGGTCGCGATCTTGGAGCGGGGGATCGGACCGTCGAGATGAATTTCCGCCAACACTCGGCGGCGGTTCGACAATCTTGAATCCGCTTGAGTGCGGTACGGCATGAAGCGATCCTTGTTTTCATCGACCGATCATCGACTGGCTGATCACAGATTGATTGATTGCTGCAAGTAATTATGATAAAAAGGGATCGCCTGTCAATCCGCAAGACTCGAAGTGCAGCCAACGAACCCGGAGGAAAACGATGAAAAGACCTCTCATATTGTCCCGTTTGGCAATCCTGGCGACCGTGGTATCGGCGCTGATCACCGGCAATGCCTTGGCGGCCTACCCCACCAAACCGGTCACCTTGGTTTCGCCCTACGGCCCCGGCGGGGCGGCGGATCTCGCAGCCAGAACCCTCTCGGCCACCGCCACCGGCTACTTGGGCAACGGCATCTTGGTCGTCAACCGCACCGGCGCCGCCGGAGTCACCGGCTCGGTCTCGGTTGTCAAGGGCAAGAAAGACGGCTATACGCTGCTGCTGGCCCGCGTGGGATCGCAAGCGGCGGTGCCTGCGATCAATCGCAAGATCCCCTATGCTTGGGATGAATACACTTTTCTCGGGCTATTGGAGCTCAATCCCTTCGTGCTCGTGGTCAACGCCGATTCGCCTTATCGATCCCTCGACGATATCAAGGCCGCGGTCAATGCCGGTGAGACCCTTATCTATTCATCCGCAGGCGTCGGCACCTTGCTGCATATCGCGATGGTGATGACGCTGGATCAGATGGGTCTGGCGGGCGATGCGATGAGACATGTCCCTTATAGAGGGGGCGGCAAGGCGGCCGCGGCGGTCGTCGGGGGGCATGCGGATATGATGTTCCAGAACCTCTCCGGGGTCATCGGCAATATCCAAGCCGGAAAAATGCGGGCGCTGGCGGTCTCGACGAAAGAACGGGTGTTGGCGATCAAGGATGTGCCCACCGTTGCGGAAGCCGGCTACCCCGGGCTTGAAAGCGTGATCGGCTGGAGCGGGCTTTGGGGACCGCCCGATTTGCCCCAGGAGGTCGTCGATAAGTGGGTCGAGGTGCTGGCTCAGTTGAGCGAAGATCGCGCTTGGCTCAAACTGACCAAGGGGCTCGGCTCCGTACCGGCCATTCGCAAACCCGCCGAAACCAAGGACTTCGTCAAGGCCCAGTACGAGGCCTTCAAGGAACTGACCGAACGTTTGGGGATGACCATCAAGTAAGCCATCGAAGACAGGGGATGGCCGCTTGCTTGGCGGTCGTCCCCTGTTCGATCTTCTTTTTGGCCCCCTTTTTCGGTCTCTTTTTTCGACCCCCCGATTTCGGCCGACTCACCGACTCCTCGGCCTTTCCTTTTCGCTCAATCAAGATGACATCCAAAGCCCCCAATATCCTGGTGATCCAAGCCGATCAGATGGCGGCCAAGGCATTGTCGCTCTACGGCCACGCCTTGGTCCGAACCCCCCATATCGAACGACTCGCCGAACGGGGCACGCTCTTCGAACGGGCCTATTGCAACTTTCCGCTATGCGTCCCCTCCAGAGCCTCGATGATGGCGGGACGGTTGGCCAATGCCATCTCGATGTGGGATAACGCGATCGAGATGCCCGCCTCGACGCCGACGCTCGCCCACTACCTGCGCTCGGCCGGCTATCACACGATCCTGTGCGGCAAGATGCATTTCATCGGGCCGGATCAATTGCATGGATTCGACGAGCGGATCGTCACCGATATCTATCCCTCGAACTTCGCTTGGACCCCGGATTGGATCGTCGGCGAGCGTTATCGACCCACCGGCATCAACATGCGCGCCGTGGTCGATTCCGGGTTATGCACCCGCAGCCTGCAAATCGACTACGACGAGGAGGTCGAGCACTGCGGGGTGCAAAAACTTCATGACCTCGCCCGCTTCCATCGGGAGCGTCCGTGGATGCTGTGGATCTCGTTCACCCATCCGCACTCTCCTTATGTCACCACGCGAAAATACTGGGATATCTACGACCATAACGAGATCGACGAGCCCGAGGTGAGTGAGATTCCTTTGGATGAAAAGGATGCGATGAGCCGCTGGCTACATTACGCCCACGGGGGCGATCTGCACGAGGTCACCGATGCGCATGTGCGCAGCGCCCGCCATGCCTATTACGGCATGTGCCGTTATATCGACGACAAGGTCGGGCGGCTGCTCGATACCCTCGAAGCCTTGGAGATGGAAGGCGATACGGTGGTGGTCTTTACCTCCGACCACGGGGAAATGCTCGGCGAGCGCGGCATGTGGTTCAAACAATCCTTCTACGAGTGGTCGGTGACCGTGCCGTTGATTGTGCGCATTCCGGGTCTTGATTCCCGCTCTCGCTGCGATCGGCTGGTCTCGCTCATCGATTTGCTGCCGACGCTGATGGAAGTGGCGGGCAAGGAGGACTTCGAACCGGTATCTGCGCTCGATGGCCACTCTTTGGTGCCCTTGATGGCCAAAAATCCGAGCGATTGGAATGACGAGGTGATATCGGAATATACCGGCGAGGGGGTCATCGCCCCTTGCCGCATGGTGCGCATCGACGATCACAAACTCATCTACACCCATGGGCATCGAGAACTGATGTACGATCTGAGCGTCGATCCGCTCGAGATCGACGATCTTGCGGGTCGCCCCGAGCATTTCGAGATCGAGAGCCGGTTGCGAGCGCGCTTGCTGGCCGATTGGGATCCCGAGGAAATCCAAGCAAAGTGCATTCGAAGCCAGCAAGAGCGATTGTTCATACAAAAAACGACGCAGGGAAAACCCGATTGGGCTTTTCGTTTTCGTCCCGACGACGGTGAACGCTTCATCCGCAACGACAGCGCCGTCGGAACCAAGGCCAAGGCCCGTTATCCCTTCGTCGAGCCCACGCCTTTCCTCAAGTAGCATCGCGTCAAATCGTACCGAGGGCTCGATCGGGTCGATCGGGTGAATACATCGACTCGGCGATCTCGGCGCTTCGACCGGACTTTCGACTCGATATTTTTGTCGCCTTCTCGATCGGCGGCATCGTCTTATCGCTCGGGATCGTCATCGCCCCGAGGATATTCGGATCCATTCGAAGGTCCGTTCGAACGATCATGTCGATGCGCATCCGGGCTTTACCTTCGAACGAGCCTTCGGATCGACGATCGGGGCGACGAAAAGCGAAGGGGATATCCTTGGAGGCCGGAAACGAGGAGCCGAAGGCCCAAGGGATATTGCATCTTCTTCGAATCATCGCTCGGGCGCATCGATGGTCAACACCGAAATGCAATCGAAACCGATAACAAAGAGGAGCCGATAAGATGTCTTTCAACCTGAAGCAAAAGTTTGGCATGTTCATCGCCGGTGCATTGGTCAGCGTCGGTACTTTCGCCGGTGAGATTGTCATCAACACCGATACCTCGGATCCGGCCCCAAAGGCCGCCTTCGAAGATCTGATCAAGGATTTCGAAGCCGAGCACCCCGATATCAAAGTCAAGTGGAATCTATTCGACCACGAAGGCTACAAGACCTCGATCCGCAACTTCCTCACCGCCGATGCCCCCGATCTGGCCAACTGGTACGCCGGCAACCGGATGCTGCCTTATGTCGAAGCCGGCCTGTTCGAACCGGTCGACGATGTCTGGGAAAGCGCAGGGCTCAACGATTCCTTGGCATCGGCCGCCGGATCGATGACCATCGACGGCAAGAAGTGGGGAGTGCCCTATACCTATTATCAGTGGGGGGTCTACTACCGCAAGGATATCTTCGAAAGGCTGGGAGTCGGCGTACCGAAAACATGGGCCGATTTCATCGCCGCCGGCGAGACCCTGCTGGCCAACGATATCAAGCCGATCACCATCGGAACCAAATTCCTGTGGACCGCCGGCGGAGTGTTCGATTACTTGAACCTTCGAACCAACGGCTACGACTTCCACATGGCATTGACGCAAGGTCAGGTACCTTGGACCGACGATCGCGTCCGCAAAACCATGGCCAACTGGAAAGAACTGCTGGACAAGGGATTCTTCATCGACAACCATGCCGCCTATTCTTGGCAAGAGGCGCTGGCGCCGATGGTCCAAGGCGAAGCGGCGATGTATGTCATGGGTAATTTCGCGGTCGCTCCGCTACGAGAGGCGGGTTTGACCGACGATCAACTCGATTTCTTCCAGTTCCCGATCATCGACGGCACGGTTCGTTTGGCCGAAGAGGCGCCGACGGATACGATCCATATCCCGGCGAATGCCAAGAACAAGGAAGATGCCAAGAAATTCCTGGCCTATTTGGGTCGCGCCGACGTACAGACCAAGATCAACAAGACCTTGGGCCAGCTGCCGATCAACAAGAACTCCGAAGTCAACGATGACAAGTTCTTGCACGCCGGTCTGGCCATGCTCTCCTCCACCAGCGGGGGCATCGCCCAGTTCTTCGATCGCGACGCCCCGGCCGAGATGGCCAAAGCCGGTATGGAGGGCTTCCAGGAATTCATGGTCAAGCCCGAGCGCTTGGATAGGATCTTGGAGCGTTTGGAAAAAACGCGCGCCCGGGTCTACCAATAAATTCTCCATGCTCTTTGGCGACATGCCTTGCAAAAAACCCTTCGAGGGCGGGGGCGATCCCCGTCTCGAAGGGTTTGGCATGTCATCTTCGATGCTTAGGTTTTGCGGGCATCCGCTTTGACCATCGCCCCCGCTCGGGCGGGGGTGCGGTCTTTCGGGCTTTGATGCCATGAAGGGATTTTGGAGGGCCAACCAGCAACGCCTCGCTCCGTGGCTATTTCTTGCGCCCGGAGTGTTGATGTTCTTGGTCTATGTCATCGCCCCGATCTTCCAGTCCATCAGTATCAGCCTTTACGACTGGGACGGCCTCGGCGAGAAGCGCTATGTAGGCTTGGGCAACTATATCGAACTCATCGACGACGAAGCCTTCTATACCTCTTTGAAGAACAACCTCATCTGGTTGGTGCTCTATCTGTTGGCGATTCCCGCCGGGCTTGCGGTCGCGCTTTTTTTGAACCAGACGGTGCGGGGGATTCGTATCTATAAATCGCTGTTTTTCTTCCCCTTCGTCATCTCGCAGGTCGTGGTCGGCTTGATGTTCGCTTGGTTTTACGATCCCAGCGACGGCTTGATGAATATCGCCTTGATGGCGATGGGATTCGATGCCATCCCGGTGCTCGCCGATGAAACGTATGTCACCTACGGCATCATCGCCGCCGGTCTTTGGCCGCAAACCGCCTATTGCATGATCCTCTACCTGACCGGTTTGAATGCCGTCGACAAGGAACAAATCGAGGCCGCTCGCCTTGATAACGCGCGTGGATTCAAGATGCTGTGGTATGTCATCTTGCCCCAACTGCGACCGGCAACCTTCATCGCCCTCGTGGTCACCGTCATCGGAGCCCTTCGATCCTTCGACCTGATCTCGATCATGACCGACGGCGGCCCTTGGGGTTCGAGTCGCGTCCTCGCCTTTTATATGTACGAGCAAGCCTTTTCCGAATACGGTTTCCGCATGGGCTACGGAGCGGCGATCGCGGTCGTCCTGTTCTTGATCATGATGGTCTATATCATCGCCTTCTTGCGCAAGATGTATCGAGACGAACGGCGCGGATAAAAAACCCGGTATCCGGTGGCACCATCGCATCCTAGTTTGCGCCTCAGGGCATATTTAGCTTCCATATCGATGTCGTTGCGGGCGAGCGACATCGAATCGATATTCCGGCGGATCGAGTGATTCAGCCGCAAAAGCCTCGAGGCAATGGTCTACCGGTTTTCATCGAGGCCAAATCCGCAGGCGACTTTACCAACGTCAACAAACGCCTTAAGGAGGAGGCCATAAAAATACGACAACTCCGGGATGAGTACGGTGAAGATACGCAGTTTCTGCTTTTGTTGTGTGGGTATTTCGACAGCGGGTATTTGGGCTATGAAGCGGCCGAGGGAATCGATTGGGTGTGGGAACATCGAATAGATGATTTGGAAGAACTGGAGATTTAGTCATGAGAACGATGGGCAGCATCGAAGAAATCGAAAACCGACGAATGATCGAGCAACGGCGGTTGGATAGGCTAAAAAATGCCACCGAGCGCAACCGCTTGGGGCAATTTGCCACACCGCCGGAACTCGCTCGCAACATGATCGGGTATGTGAAAGATCTTTGGAAAAGCCGTTCGGATGTCATCGATTTCCTTGATCCCGCCATCGGCACCGGTGCATTTTTTTCGGCTTTGAAGCACGATATTCCAAGAAGTTTGATCCGCCGCTCCGCCGGCTTCGAAATCGACAAGGTCTTTGCCGAGACCGGGCAGCGGTTGTGGCAACGCGAAGGGTTGCAAATCACACCGGGGGATTTTATCGATCAGCCATCTCCCGAGAAGCACCGACGATTTAACTTGATTCTCACGAACCCTCCCTATGTTCGCCACCACCACTTGAAGTCCGAGCAAAAAGAACGATGCAAAGCGGCAGTGGAACGGGAGTTGGGATTGAAAATCAGTGGATTGGCAGGGCTGTATTGCTATTTTTTGCTGCTCGCCGACCGGTGGCTGGCCGACGACGGGATAGGGATCTGGCTGATTCCCTCAGAATTCATGACCGTCAATTACGGCGAAGCGGTCAAACGCTATTTATTGGAGCATGTGCACCTGTTGCATATTCACCGTTTTTGTCCTTCGGACGTACAATTCTCCGATGCGTTGGTATCGTCGGCGATCGTCGTTTTTCAAAAGAACGCTTCTCGTCCGGCGACGGTTCGTTTTTCTTTCGGCGGATCGATCACCCGCCCCGATACCGTACAGCAGGTCCCTTATGACAAGCTCGTGGTAACACGACGGTGGACACAATTCCCCGGTGCGGATCGCACTCGAGAGGAGAAGTGGAAACTAGGGGACTTGTTTTCCATCAAGCGAGGTATCGTGACCGGAGCCAATCGTTTTTTTATTCTCCCTCGGGCCAAAGCTCGCTTGCTTGGCATTCCCCATCGGTTTCAAAAACCGATTTTGCCTAGCCCCAGATATTTATCGAAAACCGTGGTTGCCTCCGACCAAGACGGCTATCCCGTTATCGATTGCCCGCTTTCGCTGATCGATTGCCCGTTGCCCGAGGAAGAGGTTCAGCAAGCCTTTCCTCGTTTTTGGGAATACTTGGAGACGGGAAAGCGGCAAAGGGTTCACGAACTTTACCTACCTAGCCGTCGCTCGCCTTGGTATTCGCAAGAGCAACGTCTGCCGGCGCCGTTTTTATGCACCTATATGGGACGAACGGGAAAATCAAGCCCACCCTTTCGCTTTTTGTGGAACCAATCACAGGCCATCACGGCCAATGTTTATTTGCTGCTGTACCCGAAAAGCCCGCTTCAACAGGCCTTGCAGAATAACGACGAGTGCATGGGCAAAGTATTTTCTTTGCTACAATCCATCCGTACCGAAAGCTTTTTGGACGAAAGCCGGGTTTATGGTGGCGGATTGTATCAATTGGAACCCAAAGAACTCGCCAGACTTCCCGCCGATTTTTTATTGTCCGCGATCGAGGGGATCGATATAGCGCGGCAGCAATATTTATTCGAAGGTTGCCGTATGTAAATCGCTTGCCATCGTGAGGGAAGGATTCGCTTGTTTTTATTGTGTGTTACGCTTTGCGACCCTTTCCGATTCTGGAAATTTCCACTATGATCACCCATGATCATCGACATCGACCAAGTGCCGGCGTTGGGTCTCGATGCAAGGCACGATGCTCGGGGACTGAAAACGATGCCGGAGGCTTCGCTCGAAAGGCTTGTAGCGAGCATACGGGGCCGAAACCGAAACATCGAAATCTCGTTCGTTTTTTTCGCAACGAAATTCATTGACCGGAAAAACTCATGAAACTGCCCGAAACTTCGATGCTCCATTCGGTGGCCATTGCGGCCATCGCCCTTATCATAGCCGTCACTGCGACCACTCCGGTCTTCGCCAAGGATACGCGCTATATCGGCACCATCGAGGTGATCGCCGGCGATACCGCCCCGAGCCGAGCGACCGGAACCGTATTCCTCGATGCCAACCGCAACAGCAAAATGGACGAGGGCGAAGCCGGAATCGAGGGCGTTTCGGTCTCCAACGGCCGCGAAGTCACCCTCACCGATGCCAAGGGCATCTATCGCTTGCCGATCTACGATGACATGAATCTTTTCATCACCAAACCCGCAGGCTATGCAACGCCGGTGGATGAGATGATGGTCCCGCAGTTCAACTACATTCATAAGATCGCAGGTTCCCCCGACCTACGCTTCGGGGGGATCGAGCCGACCGGCCCGATGCCAAAGTCCGTGAATTTCCCGCTCATCGAGGATAATTCCGATCGCGACGATTTCGAATGCCTCGTCTTCGGCGATGCCCAGCCCCATTTCAACATGCAAGTATCCTATGTGCGCGAAACCGCGGGCAAGATGCTGGCCGCCCGAGACAACGACGATACCGAATGCTTGTTGTTCACCGGTGATATCATGGGCGACGATCTATCGCTCTATCCACGCTTCAAAAAGATCATCGCCATCGGTGACACTCCGCAATATTATGTCGGCGGCAACCACGATCTCGACTTCGATGCAAAAAACGATGCGCACTCCCTCGACACTTTCCGACGCGAATGGGGGCCTGAATACTATTCATTCGATATAGGGCAAGTTCATTTCGTGACCTTGGACAATGTCCGCTATCCATGCAACGGCATCGACGATCATCCATTTTGCGATCCGGCGGCGAAACCGACCTACAACGGCGTTATCCATGACCGGCAGTTGAAGTGGCTTTCGAACGATCTATCCCATGTTCCGGCGGATCGATTGATCGTCATCAGCGCTCATATTCCCTTCCAGACCTTCACCGACAACACCGCCGCCAAACACCAAACCGACAATTTGGACGCCTTGGTCGAGATCTTGGGAAAACGCCCGGTGCTCGGTCTTTCCGGCCATACCCATACCACCGAGAACATTCTGATCGGCGAACACTTCGAGGGCTGGAAAGAAAATACCGGCGTCGGTCCGGCGCCTTTCCACCAGATCGTCGCCGGGGCGCTGTCGGGCTCATGGTGGTCCGGTAGTTTGAACGACGACGGCGTTCCCGGTGCGCCCCAGCGTTTGGGGGCGCCCCGCGGGTTTTATTCCCTGACCTTTTCCGGTAAGGACTATATGGATACCTATCGATCCTTCACTCACTCCCACCTCGAGCAGTTCCATATCTCATTCAACTCCCCCCGCTACCGCAAGTGGGCGACGAGGCTTTCGAATTTCGTCGACGCCTACGGCAACGAGCGGGCGGATATCCTGCCCCCGGTGAGCCTGAACGAGATGGGCGATGTCAATATGCTCACCCGCAAGGACTTGGAGGGCGATACTTGGGCGGTGATCAACGTATGGAACGGCAACCGCGGCTCCAAGGTCACCTTGTCCATCGATGGCCAAGAGGCGATCGAAGCCAAGCGTACCCAGCAAGGCAATGGCGAGGCCAAGATCCGATCGATCGACGTCTCGGATCCTCATGCCCTTTTCCGCCAGCTCAACGACACCCGTCGGGCGATGGCATCGGCAACCGGTAACGATGGCTACGAGGTATTCCGAGGCTCGATATGGGCGGGCAAGGTCGGCCCCATGGATCGGTGGTTGTGGACCGATTCATCGTCCCACCTTTGGACCGCCGATCTGCCGGCGGATCTGTCGGCGGGCATCCACCGCTTGAGTGTCACCGTAAGAGATCGCCATGGGCGGGAATTCCATGATGCGATCGCTTTCGAGGTCGTCGAGGAGATCCCCGACATGGGTTGGCAAGAGAAGTTCTGGGAATAGCCTTCCGCTCCATCGAATCGAATCTAATCTAATCGAACCGAATCGACGATGCGCAGCCAAGCGTCGGATCAAGCGCGGTGGGAGCCGAGCGCAAAATCAAGCGCAAGACGGAAATTTCGACCCCGCTTTATTTCGTGCAAAAACGCATCGAAGGAAATACCATCAAGAGATCTGCGCAAGAGACATCAAGCGGTCGGATTGGATTCGAAGCGCTTGAAAGCGGTCAAGACCTGCCGCAATCGATCGCAAAGTATCGAACTCACACCATGACGGTCCTCGCCATCGCCTCTTTTGCCTTGGATGGCTTGGGGCTCGAAGGGTGCGGATAAAAAAACAATCCCGACTATGTATCCACGTCCTATCGAACAAGCAAGCCCGCCGGCCCGGTGGGCCTACAAGATCCTGCTGCCGATCGCACTGATCGTCTGGCTGCTGCCGCTGCTGGCGGTGGCATTGACCTCGGTCCGCTCCGCCGGGGACATCATCTCCGGCAACTACTGGGGGTGGCCGAGCGAGTTCAACATGCTCGAAAACTACACCGCGATCTTCGAAAACACACCGATCGGGCAATATCTGCTGAATAGCTTCAAGGTGACGATCCCGACCGTCATCGGCTCGGTGGCCCTGTCTTGCATGACCGGTTTCGCGCTGGCCGTCTACCGCTTCAAGGCCAATCTGTTGGTCTTTTTCATGTTCGTGGCGGGCAATTTCATCCCCTTCCAGATCTTGATGGTGCCGGTACGCGATTTGACCTTGCAACTGGGCATGTACAACAGCGTCAGCGGATTGGTGATGTTTCACATCGCTTTCCAGACCGGGTTTTGCACCCTGTTCATGCGAAATTTCATCCGCGCCTTGCCGCGGGAATTGATCGAGGCCGCCCGGGTCGAGGGGGTCAGCGAATTTCGCATTTTTCGCTACATCGTGGTGCCGCTGATGAAACCGGCCATCGCCGCCCTGTCGGTGTTGATCTTCACTTTCATCTGGAACGACTACTTCTGGGCCACGGTGCTCACCCAAGGCGCCGATTCGCAGCCGATCACCGCCGGTTTGTATTCGCTGAACGGTCAATGGCTGGCCGCATGGCATTTGGTCTCGGCGGGATCCATCGTCGCCGCCTTGCCCCCGGTATCGATGTTCTTCCTGATGCAGCGCCATTTCATTGCGGGGCTTACGCTCGGAGCCGTCAAATGAGGCGATGCCTGCGCTTGGACGACGGGCATCAAACGCTGGTATTCGCAAGCGAAGGTCATCATCTACCCGCGATCATCTACTGGGGGCGCTCCTTGCCCGCCGACGAGATCCTCGAGGACTTGGCGGCGGCCTCCGAGATCGATGTCACCGGCGGCATGCTCGACGCCAATCCGCCGCTGACTTTATGCCCGCTGGCCATCGACACTTTCCCCGGCCAAGCGGGTCTTGCCCTGCGCCGAGGCGACGGGAGCGCACTGCACCTTGAACTTCGCCTCGAGTCTATAAGCGAATCGACGAATCGCATCCGATTCCAAGCCTGCGACGATTCGGCGGGACTGACATGGCATGCGGAATTTCGCATCCACCCGGAAACCGGAATCATCACCTGCCATGCCGGTCTTCGAAGCACGCAGCCGGTCCACCTCGATTGGCTGGCGGCGCCGGTTTTTCCCGCCCCCCAACAAGGGCGGGAATTGATCGAGTTCTCGGGACGCTGGTGCGGCGAATTCCAGACCTCGACCCATCGTTGGTCCGCCGGGATTCGAGCGCGCAACAATCCCACCGGTCGCACGGGGCATGAACACTTCCCCGGCCTTTATCTCCCGGCGAAAGGCGCGACCGATACCGCCGGGGAGGTCCATGCCTGCCACTATGCTTGGTCCGGGGGGCATTCGATGATCGCCGAAGAACTGCCCGACGGCCGGCGCCAAGTGCAATTCGGCCATGCCCGCGGCAGCGAACCCGATGCCGCCACCGAATTCACCACCGCGACCTTGTACCTTGTCTGGTCGAATGCCGGGCTCAACGGAGCGGCCACGGCGCTGCAACGGCACTTACGCGACCGTGTGGTGCGCTGGCCCGATGCCTCGCTCAAACGACCGGTGCATTACAACTGCTGGGAGGCGATCTACTTCGATCACGATATCGAGACCTTGAACGATATCGCGCAGCGTGCCGCCGATTTCGGGGCCGAGCGCTTCGTCCTCGACGATGGCTGGTTCGGCCGCCGCGATGACGATACATCGTCATTGGGGGATTGGCAGGTCGATGAGCGCAAGTATCCGCAAGGGCTGACGCCGCTGATCGAGAGGGTGCGATCGCTGGGCATGGGCTTCGGGCTCTGGCTCGAGCCGGAGATGGTCAGTTGCGATTCGGATCTGGCGCGGGCGCATCCGCAGTGGATTTCAGGGCCGCCGGATCAGATCGAAGGACGCCGACAGCGCGTCCTCGATTTGAAGCGAGGCGAGGTCTTCGAATATCTTTTCGAATGCCTGCATCGCCTGCTGACGAGCCATGATATCGAGTACATCAAATGGGATCACAACCGGGTTCTGCCGTTGGCCGACGCCGGTCAAACCCGGGCGCTGCTGGCGCTGCTCGATCGCTTGCGCTCGGCGCACCCCAAGGTCGAAATCGAATCCTGTGCCAGCGGGGGCGGTCGCATCGACTACGGCATCTTGGAACGCTGCCCGCGGGTGTGGCTCAGCGACAGCAACGACGCCTTGGAGCGGCTTCGCATCCAACACGAAGCCGCCTTGTTCTTGCCGGCGGCGGTCACCGGAAGCCACGTCGGTCCCCGCCGATGCCATACCTCGGGAAGAACGCTCGATATCCACCTGCGCGCTTGGGTCGCCGCGCAACGTCATTTCGGCTTCGAGATGGATCTGCGCGAGCTCGACGAAGACGAAGCGGCGGTGCTGAAAAGGGTCTGTCGATGGTGGAAAGCCAATCGCGATTGGCTATTTCACGCCGATATCCTTCGCCTCGACAGCGCCGACGAGGCGATCATCGCGGAGATGCAACTTGCGAAGACGCAAGACCGTTTCGTCGTTTTCGCCGCCAAATCGCACACCTCGCGCCAAATCGCCCCGAGGCCACTGGTCCTGACCGGACTCGATCCCACCGCCCGCTATCGTATCGACCTGATCACCCGGGATCGATGCCCCGCCCTCTCGCGAGGGAATCCGCTGCTGAAATCGACCGCACTGGAAGCCGGCGGCGCTTGGCTGATGCAAGCGGGATTGAACCTGCCTTGGGCCTTCCCGGCAACGATCCACGTCATCGAAGGGCTCCGGCTCGATTGATCCTCCAAGGAGCGCCCTTGCCCCCTCTTCCCTTCGGTTTTTCCGCCATCGCCGGTCCGAAAACCACCGCAACCTTAACCCGGAACCGTACCGATAGCCTTGGAGATGAGGTGGTAGAGAGCGTTCGATGGTCCTCGGGCGACGCTCCTTGGGGCCGATCTCGATATGGGATGTCTTGATATACTTCGAATACGCCACGGTATGCATGGTCAAGAGTGATCCCGGGATGAATCCGGTGTTTATCGTTATTTCGGTGCTCGGCGCTTCGACGGCGAATCATCGAGTCCCGCTTCCTTCCTTGCTTGCCATTTTTTCGATAAGGATCGTCAAATCATGGGACCTCGGCTCGAAGAGACTGACTACCCAAGATCGCGCTGTCGGATCGGGATCGTCCATTTGGGGTTCGGGGCTTTTCATCGCGCCCATCTGGCCGAATATATCGACGAGTACATGCAGGCGTCGGGGGATCTGAGATGGGGGATCTGCGCGGTCAATCTGCGGGCCGCCGATAGCGAGGGTTTCGAAGTCTTCCGCCGAAGTTCGAAGGGCCATGCCTCGAAGGGTTATGTGTTGAAGACCATGGATCCCGATGGGGGCACGGGATTTCGCAAGGTGCGATCCCATCTGGATTTTCGGGATTGGAGCGTCGATCCGGAATATGCCGAGGAATCCGTCTCATCGAAAGACGTGCACATCATTTCGAGCACGGTGAGCGAAAGCGGTTATTGCCTCGATAAGGACGGGGGGCTCGATGAGGAGCATCCGGCGATCCGCTCGGAAACGAGCGGCGGTGAAAAACGCACCATCTACGCTTTTTTGGCAGCGGCGCTGGGGCGGAGAATGAGGGCGAAGGGCGGGCCGATCACCGTCCTTTGCTGCGACAATATCCGCGGTAACGGGGATATGCTGCGGGAAAATCTGATGCGCTATCTCGAGATGGCGGGTGAGCGCGAATCGGCGCAATGGATCCGTGCCAATGCCCGATTCCCCAATGCGATGGTGGATCGCATCACCCCCAAAACGACCCCCGAACTCGTCTTGGAATGCACCGAAGCCTTCGATGAGGCAGGATATCATCCGATCCATGCCGAATCGTTCAAGCAATGGGTCTTGGAGGATCGCTTCGCCGGCCCTTTTCCCGATTTGAATCGGGTCGAAGTCGAGATCGTTCCGAGCGTCGCCGCTTTCGAGGAAACCAAGATTCGGGTGCTCAACGGAGCCCATACCGCGCTTTGCTATTTCGGGGCGTTGGATGGCTATGATCGATTCGACGAGGTCATGCGAGATCCGATTCATGCCGCTCATTTTCGCAACTTCATCGATCGGGAAGTGTTGCCCGGTCTTCCCGACGATCTCCCTTTCGACCGAAAGGCGTATCGGGATCGAATCGAGGAGCGCTTCGGCAATCGGGCGATCGGGGATCGCCTCGAACGGATCTGCGCCGACGGCTATGCCAAGTTCCCGATTTTCGTGATGCCCACCGTCGTCGACGCATTCGATCGGGGGCATCTGCCCGAACATGCCATCGCCTCGATCGCCGCTTGGTATCATTTCGCTCGTCGATCGTTGGCCGGAAAATCGCATATCGCCTATCACGAACCGAATCTCGCCTCGCTCGCCCCCCTCCTCGACGATGCGCGGGATTTCGCCGCCGCACCCGGGCTTTGGGGCGATATCGGACAACGCCACCCGGAATTTGCGACCTGCTTGCAATCCGCTATCGAAAAAACGGAAAAAAGATGGCCGATCTGAAACTACGCGATCTGCGCAAGAGTTACGGCGATGTCGAGATCGTGCATGGCATCGATCTCGATATCGACGACGGGGAATTCGTGGTCTTCGTCGGTCCCTCGGGCTGCGGAAAATCCACCTTACTGCGGATGATCGCCGGGCTCGAGGATGTGAGCGCCGGGAGCGTGGAGATCGCCGGACGCAATGTCAACGATATCGCTCCGTCGAAGCGCGGGGTCTCGATGGTCTTTCAAACCTACGCACTCTATCCGCATCTATCGGTCTACTCGAATATGGCTTTCGGCCTCAAACAGGCGAAAACGCCGAAAGAGGAGATCGATCGCCGGGTGAGGGAGGCGGCCGACGCCTTGCAGATCCAGGATCTGCTCGATCGCCGCCCCCGGCATCTCTCGGGCGGGCAGCGTCAGCGGGTGGCGATCGGACGCGCCATCGTTCGGGATCCCGAAATATTCCTCTTCGACGAACCGCTGTCGAATCTCGATGCGGCGTTGAGGGTTCAAACCCGCCTTGAAATCGCGCGATTGCACCGGCGGCTCGAATCCACGATGATTTACGTCACCCACGATCAGGTCGAGGCGATGACCTTGGCGGATCGCATCGTGGTTCTGCGAGATGGCCGCATCGAGCAGGTCGGAACGCCGATCGAACTCTACGACTTCCCCGCCAATGCCTTCGTCGCTCGCTTCATCGGCAGCCCCAAGATGAATTTCTTCGGCCCCGATAGCCTAACGAACCCTCCCCCCTTGGTATCGGACTCGGCGGCGACTTTGGGAATTCGACCCGAGCACTTGCAGCCCGCCGATGGCGAGAGGGCTTTGATCGAGGGTCGCTTGGAGCTGGTCGAGGAACTCGGGGAATATGTTCTCGTCCATCTGATCGGCGAGAGCGGGAACGACTTCGTCGCCAAACTCGATAGCAAGCCGAGCGCGGCCCCCGGCCAGACCTTGGGCTTTGCGGCGGATCATCGCCGGATGCATTTTTTCGATCACGACAGCGGGCGGCGCATCGTCTCGCCCTCCAATATCGAATCCGCTGAAAAGGGGAGCGGGGGCGAGCATCTCGCCCCCGCTCGCTTTCCCGTCGGTTCGAACACCCCTTAGGCGATTCGACCCGAGGGATCGAACCGATCCATAGACGAATTTCGAGAACGAGGAGGTTTTCGACAACCGCCGATGCAAGCGCAAGCACTGATCGACGAGGGAGCGAGGGTCATGAGCATCTGCAATGCCTGTCGCTATTGCGAGGGGCATTGCGCGCTGTTCAAGGCCATGACTTCGCGCTTGGAATTCAACGCCGAGACCTTGGACTATCTATCCAATCTTTGCCATGACTGCGGCGCCTGCTACCACCACTGCCAATACGCCGCCCCGCATGCCTTCGATGTCAATATCCCGGCGGTGATGACCGAGCTGCGTCGCAATGGTCGGATGCGTCATATCCGGCCCGGATTCATGCGTTTTGCGCTCCAAAAGAGCGGCTTGGCGACAATCGTCTTGTCGCTGATCTCGATCGTCGCCTTCATCGTTCCCACCGCCATCTCAGGTGGTGGCGGTGCGCTCTTCGAACACCATCTCGATTCCTTTTATGGCGTGATATCGCATGGCACGATGGTCAGCGTTTTCGGCGCCGCCGCCGTCTTTTTGATGACAGCCCTCATCTTGTCGATTCGCAGTTTCCACAAAGGCCTTTCGTTGCCCGCATCGGCGAGGATCGATCTTTCCCATATCCTGCAGGGCATTCGAGATGGGCTGAGCCTTAGATACCTCGGCGGCGGGGCGGGTCAGGGCTGCACTTGGCCGAGCCAACGCCCGTCGACGCTCCGCCGAACCCTCCACCACTTCGGTTTTTGGGGATTCATGCTCTGCTTTGCCGCCACCTGCGCCGGTACCTTGATGCACTACGGCCTCGACCTGCCGGCGCCTTACGGTTTCATCAGCGCTCCGAAGATCCTGGGCACCCTCGGCGGGATCGGATTGCTGATCGGCCCGGCGGGGCTGCTGATCCTCAAAGCGAGGGTCGATCCGAATACGAAGCCGAAAGAGGGCTCCCGCGGCACGGGGAGCGCCTTTTCGATCTTGCTGATCCTCGTGAGCGCCAGCGGCTTGGCCCTGATGGCGGTGCGCGATACGCCTTCGATGGGGATCGTTCTTTGCCTCCATTTGGGGTTTGTCATGACGCTTTTCCTGCTGATGCCCTGGGGGAAATTCGTGCATGGTTTTTACCGTTCGATCGCTTTGATCGTCTTTGCGATGGAATCCCGAGCGGGCAAGGCGCTTGCGGGGACAGATCTTGGCGTTCCTTCGAAAAGAGATCGATCATGAACGAACCCGATACCTGCATCGCCGATACACCGAACAGTCGATCGGCAAGCGACGACTCCGGCGAGTTGACCCATTTCGATGCCCAAGGACGGGCGCGAATGGTGGATATCGGGGAAAAACCCGCCACCCGCCGAGTGGCGGTGGCGCAAGGCGATATTCGCATGCAAGCGGCGACCTTGGGGATGATCGTCTCCGGGGAGCACCGCAAAGGCGATGTGATCGGCATCGCCCGATTGGCCGGGATCATGGCCGCGAAACGCACCTCGGAAACGATTCCGCTTTGCCATTCGATCGCCTTGACGAGGGTCGAGGTCGATCTCGAACCGGATGCGGGGCAAAAACGGGTGCGCTGTCGGGCGCGGGCGGAAACCGTCGGGGCGACCGGGGTGGAGATGGAGGCCCTCAATGCCGTCCAAGCGGCGTTGCTGACGGTCTACGACATGTGCAAGGCGGTCGATCGAGGCATGGTCATCGAGTCGGTGCGCCTGGTCGAAAAACGCGGGGGGCGATCGGGGCATTGGGTCGGTCCCGGATATGAGCCCGAGGAAGGAAGATAGTTGAAAGCCCGCTCGTCAACCCGCCCACCCGAGAGCGCGGATGACGGAATTTCCACGAGGATCCGGCGATGGATCCCCGTGAACATTCAAAGCCGATCGCCCGCAGGTGGTAGACTTTGAATCGACCGCTGCCGGAGGCTGCCATGTCATCGATCAATCAACGCATCACGACCTTGGAAGCGCACCTCGAACGGGAAAACCCCCTGCTGCTCGATGTCGTGAGGTGTTTTCGCACGCTGGACAAGGTCGCCTACGACTTGGGAGTCCTGCCCCGCGACGACTCCTTCGCAACGCAAGTTCCATGGTGGCCGCTGGTAACGGTGCTCGGGACCTTTTCCTCGGGCAAATCCTCGTTCATCAACCATATCCTGCAAAGTCCCTTGCAGACCACCGGCAACCAAGCGGTGGACGATAAATTCACGGTGATCTGCTTCGGCGCCGACGATACCTCTCGCACCCTGCCCGGCGTTGCACTGGATTCCGATCCGCGCTTTCCCTTTTATAAGGTCAGTCACGATATCGAGAGCGTCTCCCAAGGCGAGGGCCGCCGGATCGACGCCTATCTCCAGCTCAAGACCTGCAAGAGCGAGGCTTTGAGGGGAAAGATCCTGATCGATTCTCCGGGTTTCGATGCCGATGCGCAGCGCACCGCGACCTTGCAGATCACGGATCACATCATCAATCTTTCCGATCTGGTGCTGGTGTTCTTCGATGCCCGCCATCCCGAACCCGGGGCGATGACCGATACCTTGAACCACCTCGTCAGCGATACCATCAAACGGCCCGATTCCAATAAATTCCTTTATATCCTCAATCAGATCGATACCGCGGCCCGCGAGGACAACGCCGAGGATGTCTTCGCCGCTTGGCAGCGCGCCCTCGCCCAAGCCGGGCTCACCGCCGGACGCTTCTATTGCACCTACAACCCCGAGGTGGCGCAGCCGATCGAAGACGAGGAGGTGCGAAGACGTTTCGAATCGAAATGCAAAGAGGATACCCTCGATATCCGGCGGCGGATCCACCAAGTGGAGATCGAACGCCTCTATCGCATCATCGGCGCACTCGAAAAAAACGCCAAGGAGATCGAGGGACAAGCCATTCCGGCCATCGCCGCCGCCAAAGCGTTGTGGAAACGGCTGGTGCTGTGGTCGGAAGGCATCGGGCTCGGGCTACTCGTCTTGGCCTTCTTGCTGTGGACGATCCCCGCAGGCTATTGGGGAGGCGATGCGCTGTTCTCGGCGCCTTGGTTCGATCCCTTGATCGCCAATGGATGGATCGCCGGAATCCTCTCGATCCTGATCGCCGGGGCGGGGATTTATTCGCATTTCTTCATACGCCGGCTCGCGGCCCGTTTCGTCCTTCGAAGGTTGGCGCGCAACAAGGACCGTCATGAGCGATTGAAAGGGTGGATCGCGCGCGGCTTCGAACACAATACCCGGGCGTGGCGCTCGATCTTCGGACAATCGCCGGCGGGATGGAATAAAAAGGCGCGCGAGCGGATCGCGGACATCATCGCGCAGGCGGATCGCTTCGTGCAGAAGATCAACGATCGCTTCGCCGACCCCTCCGGCACCTCGGCAAGTCCGGCACCGGCAAACCCTGCGAACCGGACGAGCCAAAACCGAAGCGACGAACACGAGCCCGATGATCGCAAAGCGGGGTTTGAGGATCTTGAGACGATATCGGCGGCCGAACCGACTGCCAAGTCCGAAGAGGCGATATCCGAAGAGCGAGCCTTGGAGGGCAAGCCCCTTGCGGGTTCGGCGGTCGAAAGGGTCTGATATCGGGCGGGAATCGAACGCCCCGATGCCCCGATGGGATATCTCGAGGGCGAAGGTGCCGGGCTTCGACGTCATCGATCATCGAAGGCGAGCATTCGATAAAGGCCGCCCCGCTCGCTTTTTCGAAGATCGATCGACGCCCGATCCTGTCTGCGCTCGATAATCGCTCGTATAATTCTCGCTGCACGCTTGTCGCTCGCGTTCGAATCGCTCTTCCGCGTGCACCTGTGGCGTTCGAAAAGCCGGGCGGCTTGTGCAAAGTCGCTTTCGGGTTTTTCGATGCCATCCGCCATGCCAAACCATGGATCTTCGAAAAATCCCATCAAGCGCTTCACAAGATACGATGAATCTCGAACAAGCCCGCTTGAATATGATCGAGCAGCAGATCCGCCCATGGGATGTGCTGGATCGCAATGTGCTCGATCTGCTGGAACGCGCCCCCCGAGACGCTTTCGTGGCCCCGGCTTGGCGGGGTCTGGCTTATGCCGATATCGCCATCCCCATCGGGGAAGATCAGACCATGCTGCCGCCGAAGATCGAGGGCAAGTTGCTGCAGGCGCTTCATCTCGCCGGCAACGAGCGCGCGCTGGAGATCGGAACCGGTAGCGGATTTCTGACTTGGCTGCTCGCGGCGAGCGTATCCCACGTCACCAGCATCGAAATTCGTCCCAATCTGGCGGAGAACGCGCGCCGAACCCTTGCGGAATTCGAGGTCGACAATGCATCCGTCGAAATCGGGGACGGCAGCCGGGGATGGCCTTCGAGCGAGCGATTCGATGCCATCGTGGTCGGGGGTTCGGTTCCCTTCGCCGGAGCCGTCGTCGAATTCGAGCGGCAGCTGGCCATCGGGGGGCGACTTTTCATCATCGTCGGCAACGCTCCGGTCATGGAAGCCTTGCTCGTTCAACGAAGCGGAGAGCAACAATGGTTAAGGGAAAGCCTGTTCGAAACGGTCGTGCCCCCGCTATCGGGGATCGCCGAACCCCGGCCTTTCGCGATATGACTCGGGCTGCGCTCTCGCCTTCGAAAGGTGATGCAACGACCTTCGGCGCTCTCGTCGGAGGCGGGCGCATCGCCAAGGCCTTGGCGACCTTGATCAAGGCCCTGTCGCTGACGGCGGTCACCACCCTTCCGGTCGCCGCCGATAGTCTGATGCGCGCCTTCGAACTGGCGCTGGAAAACGATCCCGTCTACCTCGCCGCCGGCGCCGAGAATCGGGCGGCACAAGAACTAAGGCCCCAAGCGAAATCCGCCTTGCTGCCCAAACTCACGGTCAGTTCCAATGCCGACTTCAGCAGGCAACGCTCGCGGGATGTCTACCCCGACCGCACCACCACCAGTAGCTCGAACTCCGACTCCTACGGGCTGCTCTTCAGCCTCACCGCGCCGATTTACAGCCCATCGTTGCAAATCGCCTTGGAACAGGCCGATAGCCGCATCGCCCGCGCCGATGCCCTTTACCAAGCGGCTTTCCAGGATTTGATCGTGCGGGTGACCGGTCTTTACTTCGATGTTCTGCGGGCGAAGGACGGGGTGGATTTCGCCCAAGCCACGCTCGACTCCTTCGCCCAGCAGCTCGAACAAAGCCGGCAGCGTTTCGAGGTCGGCCTCATCGCGATCACCGATGTCGAGGAAGCCAAGGCGGGCTTCGATCTCGCCAATGCCCGCCTTTTGAGCGCCAACAACGATCTTGCCACCGCCATCGAATCCCTGCGCGAGGTGAGCGGGGAGTCGGTGGAAAATCCCATGCGCTTGGGGGATATCTCGTTGACCCTCCCGGTGCCTGCGGATATCGATCACTGGACCGAGGTCGCCTTGAGGCAGAACCTGCGCCTCATCGCCGCCGATCATGCCGTGCGCACCTCTCATGACGAGATCAGGCGCGTTCAGGTCGGCAGCAGCCGACCGGTGATCAGCGCCAGTGGTACGCATCGGGAGAGCTACGACGGCGGGGGATCATCATCCAATTTGGATAGCAGCTCCGATTCGAATACGAGGCTGAGCGTGCAACTGGAGTTCGCTCTTTACGACGGCGGGATTTCCCGCTCCCTCGTGCGCGAAAAAACCCATCTCCACCGAAAAGCGCTTGAAGACTTGGAGAGCGAGCGTCGCCGCATCCAGCGCGAGACCCGTACCGCTTGGCTCGGGCTCGGATCCGGCATTTCCCGGATCGAAGCCTTGATGCAGGCGGTGCGCTCGAGCGAAGTGGCGGGCGAGGCCGTCGATACCGGCTTTCAGGTCGGCACCAGAACCTCGGTGGACGTTCTCAACGCCCAGCGCGATCTCTTCGAGGCCCGGCGGGACTTGGCCAATGCGCGCTACGACTTCATCAACGATATGATCCGACTGCGCCAAGCCGCCGGGATCTTGAGCCAAGCGGACCTGATCACCGTCTCCGAATGGCTGCAGTGAGACGTGATGGCCTTCGAGATTGGGACTTGGCTAGTCGTCAGCGGCTAATCAGCAACATTGCTTTGGTGTGGCGAGCCTTCGTGGCGCCTTCGCCCTCAAGGTCCGCAAGGGACTTGGGAGCGAGGGCTCGAAACGATGCTCCGCCGACGATCGATCGGTGATGCCTGTCGATGATGCCTATTGATGAGGCGCTGCGATGAGCATCGCACCCGCCCGATTCCCCTGCGGTGCCGTTCAAGCGATCGGATCGCCGTTCTCGACATCGAAATCCGGCGATAGAAGCACCACTCCTCGATCTTCGGAAACCGCACCGAGCACCAGCACCTCGGATTTCACCCCCGCAACTCGCTTCGGCGGAAAATTCAGCACGGCGACGATCCGCTTTCCCCGCAGCGTGTCGGGGGTATAGTTTTTGGTCAGCTGGGCGGAGCTCGTACGCCTGCCGTAGGGTCCGAAATCGATTTCGATCACGAAGGCCGGAACCCTCGCCTTCTCGTTCTTGCGCACCTCGACGATGGTTCCCACCACCATCTGCACCTTGAGGAAATCGTCGAAATCGATTGTAGGCTTCGGGCTTTGCCGCCCTTCCCCTTTCGTTTCCTCGTTCGTTTTTTCTTCGCTCATCCTCGATCCCTCTCTTGAGAAGCCGCCCGGCCTTGAGCCAAGACCGCTTGCGTTGCCCGACGAATCGCCTCCGGATCGCCCAAATACCGTCGCTCCACGGGGCGCAAAGAATCGTCCAACGAGTAGACCAGCGGCACCCCGGTGGGGATATTGAGCTCCACGATCTCCTCCTTGGCAAGATTATCCAAGTGCTTGACCAATGCCCGCAAGGAATTCCCGTGAGCGGCGATCAACACCCGCTTCCCCGTGCGCAGATCGGGAGCGATTCGCTCTCGCCATAGGGGTAGGAATCTCGCCTCGGTATCTTCCAAGGATTCGCAGGCGGGTAATTCCGCCTCGGTCAGATCGGCATAGCGAGGATCATGGCGCGGATGGCGCTCATCGGCCAGGTCGAGGGCGGGGGGGCGGATCGCATATCCACGCCGCCAATCATGCACCTGTCGCTCCCCGAATTTCGCCGCGGTTTCGGCTTTGTCGAGGCCCTGCAAATCCCCGTAATGCCGCTCGTTCAACCGCCAACTCCGATGCACCGGAATCCACATCCGATCCATCTCGTCGAGCACCAGCCATAAGGTGCGGATCGCGCGTTTGAGCAACGAGGTGAAGGCGACATCGAATACGCGACCCGATGCCGCAAGTTGCTTGGCCGCCATGCGGGCTTCCTCGATGCCTTGCGGGGAAAGGTCGACATCATGCCAACCGGTGAAGCGATTTTCCCGATTCCACCGGCTCTGCCCGTGGCGGATCAATACGAGTTCGATCATTGTTCGTGGTCATCCCGGTAGCGTTGCGTGAAAGAGGCGTCGACGGCAAGCGGCGCCAAACGGTTCTCGGCCGATGCGGGGCTGTCATTTGCGATCCAAATCCGCAAGACGCTCGATGGCCGCCACGATCCGATCGCGCGCCCCGCGATTGGCGGCCACGAAGGCCCTTCCCCGCTCGCCCGCATCTCGTCGCCCTTGCGGATCGTCGAGCCATGAGACGACCTCCCGTCCGAGGGCGGGAGCATCGCATACCCTCTTCGCGGCACCGGCGGCGATCAGATCCCGGCTGATCCCGGCGAAGTTGAATAGATGGGGACCGAAAAGCACCGGTCGCCCGACGGCGGCGGCTTCGAGGGAATTATGCCCGCCGATTTCCACCAAACTGCCACCGATGAAGGCGATATCGCCGGCGGCGAGGAAAAGCGGCAACTCCCCCATGCTATCTGCGAGGAAGACCTGCGATTCCCCGCCCTCTTCGTGCGGATGCGATCTCCGGGAGAGAGAAAAACCGTGGCCTTTCACCACAGCGGCCACCTTATCGAAACGCTCCGGATGCCGCGGAACGAGCACGAGCAGGGTTTTCGGATAGCGGGCGAGCACCGCTTCGAAGGCCTCCAACACCCGCTCCTCCTCGCCCTCGTGGGTGCTGGCCGCGACCAGGACGCCGCGCCCCGCTCCCCACTTGGCCCGCAGCCTCGATGCCCTTTCGCCCAAGTCATCGGGGAGGCGAATATCGAATTTGGTATTGCCGCCGACCTCGACGTCGGAAGCCGAAGCGCCGATCGATATCAGCCTTCGGGCATCGTCCTCACTTTGGGCGAGGATGCACGAGAACCCTCGCATCGCGGGGATGAAAAGCCGGGGAAGGCGGCGATAACCCTTCGCCGAGCGCCCCGATAGCCGAGCGTTGGCCAACATCACCGGTATCCTTTGCGCTCGACAGGCCGCCAGCAGGTTGGGCCAGATCTCGGTTTCCATGATCACCCCCGCCTGCGGGCGAATATCGCGCAGGAATCTCGCCACCGCCCCCGGGAGATCGAAAGGCAGATAACGATGCACGACGCCCGCGCCGAAAATGCGCACAATATGCTCCATCCCGGTGGGGGTGGTGGTGGTGACGATCATCGAAATCCTCGGATGACGTTCTCGCAAAGCCTCGATGATCGGAACTGCGGCTTGCACCTCTCCCAAGGAAACCGCATGGATCCAGATAGGCTTTGGGTCGATTTCGCTCGAGCCCCTTTTTCGGTCGGCGGGGGCGGCGGGAGCGAAACCGAAACGCTCGCCGATCCGCCGCCAATATCCGCGATTTCGAATGCCGCGCCACAGCAGGCGCGCCATGAAAAAAGGCAGCGTCAGATAAAGCGATATGCTGTAGACGACCCTTGTCATCGACCTTCCTTCGAATGCGCTCGTCGTTGCCGAAGCGCAAAATCCGGCCATCGGTGACTCGAAGGTCTCGTATCCCCTCCTTTGCAAACGATATCCGAACGATGCCGACCATCCGATTCCTCGATCCCTCTTCCTTCTTTCACCGCAGCGCCCGATGCCTTATCGAGGCGGTCTTGATCTGCCTGATCGCCACGGCATCGGCGGCGGGCTACGATTTCGGGGATTTCCGGTTGCCCGAGCCTTTCGATGCGACATTCTCGCTGGAATCGGGGGGGAATCGAATCGGCAAGACGCATTGGTCCTCCGGCGAAGAAGGGGGGCGATATATTTTCCAATCGCATACCGAATCCGTGGGCATCATGTCCTTGATTTACGGCGGAGAAATCGCAGAGCGCAGCGAATGGAGCGAATACGAAGGGGATTGGCATCCGATCGAATACCACTACCACCGTACGGGATTCAAGGAGCGGGAGATTCATATTCGATTCGAACGCGACAAGGGCATCGCCCGGCTCCAATCCCCCAAAGGACCATGGAAGTTGGAGGTGCCCGAGGGGGTCAACGACAAACTCGGCTATCTGCTGGCATTGATGCACGACCTCTCCGAGGGTAAAAAAGATCTGCGCTATCCGATCGCCGATGGCGGCCGGGTCAGATCCTATCTTTTCGACATCCAAGGCACCGAACGCATCGAGAGCGCGATCGGGCCTTTGGAGACCGTCGTGGTCAAACGCATCCGCGAGAACGAGGGTGAGAAAAAACGCGAAACCACCATCTGGTGCGCCCCGGATCTCGGCTTCTTGCCGGTCAAGATCGAACACCGGGAAAGGGGCAGCCCGATGATTTCGCTGCTGATCGAAGGAATCGAGGGCTTCGGTCAACGATTCGAACCTTGAATATCCCGACGGGATACTCGCCTTCAAGATGCACTTTTAGCGAAAAGCGCATCTTCGTGCAATGCCGATTTCATCGACTCGAATCGATGGGTCGACTTGAATCGTGGGGGAGGCAAGCCGGATCCATCGTCATCAATGCCTCGTGCAGGGCCTCGAAGGGCAAGGTGACGCAGCGATATCGGCTCCTTGCGGCGGCGACCGGGGAAAAGAGATCGAGGGCGGACCACGGAAAGGCCGTTCCCGAGCGCAAGGCGGATTCGATGATGCGATGGAGTCCGAGCAAGGATTCGATCTCGCATCCCGGCGCCTGCTCGGCGAGCACCACCGCCGCCGCCTCGCATAACAGGCATCCGCGCACATCATGACCGACCTCCACGATGCGCCGAAGCCGGACGGGGCTCGAAGGGTCGCAAGAGGAGACCGTCTCGGTACGAATATCCACGATCACCCGATCTCCGCACAGGGGGTTGTCGACGCTCGCGCTCGCTTGGGCCCTTGAAAGCCGACCGTGGCCGCCGGCCCGACGCGCGGTCTCGATCATCGCCGCTTGATAGAGATCGCCCGATATCAAGGTCCCTCATCCCCTATCGGCCATTGTTCCATCGATCCCGCTCCTCGGTGGCCACGATTTCGGCGGCATGAGCGATATCCTCGGGGGAATCGATATCCACCAGCACCGCGGCATCGTCCATCGGTAGTTCGAAGACGAAGCGCTCGTATCGCTCAACCATCCCTCGCCCGCCGACATCCCCGCGCAAGGTCGCCATCTCGGGGAAAAAGCGCTTGGAGAAAAGGACGGGATTGCCACGCCGACCATCGAATACCGGAACGCATATCTCGCATCCCGCACTCGGATCGAACGCCTTTGCCAAGCGCTCGATATGCCGCGCCCTTATCAAGGGCATATCCCCGAGGCAGACGATCGCCGCATCGATATCGGCAGGCAAGGCGGCAAAGCCGCAACGCAGCGACGCCCCCATCCCTTCATGGTAGTCCTCGTTATGCACCAAGTGCAGATCCAACCCTTTTAGCGCCCTTTCGACCCGCTGCGCCTCGTAGCCGGTGACCACTTTGATAGGGTGCAATCTGGCAGAAACCATTTCCTTGGCCACTTTTCGCACCATCGCCCCGTCGGAAAAGGCAACCCCGCTCGTCAAGGAATCGACGAGCTTGTTGCTCGCCCCCATCCGGGTCGAACGCCCCGCCGCCGGCAACAGCCCTGCGATCTTCGAACAAGCGCAAGGCTCGATGGCGATGCGCTCTCGACCTTCGAGGGGGTTGCAATCATCGGGAAATATGCGCTTGGATCGCCCCATCGATATTCTCCGCATCGACAAAAAACCGCGACCTGCCCGCTTTGGAAAGGGCGAAAAAAGGCACCTTCGAGATGCAGATCTTCGGGGGCGAATCCCGCTCGTCGATCGACCCTCTTCGGAACCGATAATCGAGGGGGCAACGATGCCGACTCGGCCTTTTCGGCCTTGCAAGGCGACGGCAAGAAGCGCCTTTCTTTGACGATCTCGGAGCCTATATCGTAAAGTATCGGCACCGGCCTTATTTCAAAAATCGCATCACCTTTGCCCTTTACGCTCATTTTGCCCTCGCCGAGGGCTCGATCGACCGTTGATTACCGAGCATTCTTGTCCCCGAACCGTCTTCAAGGAACGCCCTCGATGAGCGATGCCCGACAAATATCGTTGCCCGATGCATCCCATGAATCCTTGATCATCGACTCCATCGATCGCTTCTTGGAGCGGGATGTGCGTCCATACATTCGCGCTTTGGAGGACAGCGATACTTGGCCCAAAGATATCGTCGATCGAATGAAGGGGCTCGGTCTGTTCGGGGCCACCATCTCCCCCGACTACGGCGGATTGGGTCTTTCGGCCTCCACTTACGCTCGCATCGTCGAGCGGGTTTCGGCGGTGTGGATGTCGATCGCCGGCATTTTCAACGCCCATCTGATCATGGCCGCCGCCATCGAACGCTTCGGCACCAAAGAGCAAAAACTGACCTTTCTTCCACGCTGTGCGAGCGGTGAACTGCGCGGGGCCATCGCCCTCACCGAACCCGATTGCGGCACCGATTTACAAGGCATCCGCACTCGCACTCATATCTATCGAGATCGCTATATCGTCAACGGATCCAAACTATGGGTCAGCAACGGGGTCCACGGCAATATCCTCGTGGCTCTTGTCAAAACCGATCCGGATATGGATCCACCGCATCGCGGGATGAGCCTTTTGATCATCGAAAAGAATGCGCCGGGCTTGGAGGTCGCTCGCAAATTGGAAAAACTCGGCTACAAGGGAATCGATACCGGCGAGATCGTCTTCGACGATTGCGAGGTTCCTCGGGAAAACCTGATCGGGGGAATCGAGGGTCGGGGAATGCAGCAGATATTGAGCGGTTTGGAATTGGGAAGGATCAACGTTGCCGCCCGGGGCTGCGGCATCGCCCGCGCCTGCCTCGAGGAAAGCTTGGCCTACGCCCGCACTCGCAAAACCTTCGGGAGACCGATCTGCGAGCACCAGTCGATCCAAATCAAGTTGGCGGAAATGTCGACGCGCTTGGAAGCCTCTCGGCTGCTGACCGAATCCGCAGCTTTGGCCTACGATGCGAAAGAACGCTGCGATATGGAAGCGGGAATGGCCAAACTCTTCGCCACGGAAACCGCGCTTTTCAACGCCACCGAAGCGATGCGCATCCATGGAGCTTACGGCTATTCGAAGGAGTTCAATATCGAGCGCTACTATCGAGATGCACCCTTGCTCGCCATCGCCGAGGGTACCAACGAAATGCAACGAATGATCATCGCCAAGCAGCTCGTCAAGCGACATCCGGCCTAAGGCTTGGGGCCCGGGACCGTCGCCTGCAGGCAAGGCGGGCTTTTATCCATCCCGGGCGATGAGCGCACCGAGGCTCGTTCGAGCGCTCTCGGTATCCAAGGATGCGAACTTACGATCGATGCTTGCGCGATATCGGATCTTTGGCGGATCGATGGGTGGCGACCAACTCGGAAACGATGGCGGCGGCGATTTCCCCCGCCCCTCGGGCGCCGATGGCAAGACCGATCGGGGCGTGAATCCTCGCAAGGTCGTCGGGGGTGAAGCCTTGCGCGGATAGGCGCTCGATCCGCTTGGCGTGGGTGCGAGCGCTTCCCAAGCTGCCGATATAGAAAGCGCGCGAGGCCAAGGCGATCCGCAAGGCGGGATCGTCGATCTTCGGATCGTGGCTCAAGGTGATCACCGCGCTGCGTGAATCGATCTCGGCCACCGATAGAGCCTCGTCCGGCCAATCGATGCGCAAATCGACCCCGGAAAAACGTTCTGCGGTGGCGAACGCTCGACGCGGATCGATCAACACCACTTCGTAGCCCAAAAGAGCGGCCATCGGTACCAGACTCTGCGCGATATGCACCGCTCCGATCACGAACAAACGCAAAGGCGGATGCATCACCTCCAAGAAAAAAGCCTCACCCTCGTATTCGAAGCGTTCGCTTTTGCCCCTAAGCAGGGCTTCGCGCGCCGCTCGGCGAAGGGGCATCGGGGCCGATAAAGAGCCCAAGACATCCGAGGGGTCTTCGGCAAGGTCCGAAGTCGACGCTTTCGGATCCGAGGGCTCGAAGCCGGGGAGTGCCTCTTCGTATTCGATCCACTGTCGATCGCCCGCCAAAGCGGTGATCAGGGTCAGCGAACGTCTTCCGGCGCGGGCTTCGATGAGTTCACGCAAACAAGAGCGCTTCATCCAGCACTCCCTTCGACGGTGCGGCCAAGGGCCTATGACATAAAAGGCGGCTTCATCCCTCGATCCGCTCGATATGGATCTGCACCCGACCGCCGCAGGTCAGCCCGACCTCCCACGCCCGCTCGTTGCTGACCCCGTAATCGAGGGTGCGCGGGCGGCCGTCGCGGATGGTCTCGATACTCTCGGCCACCACCGCCCCTTCGATGCACCCCCCGGAAACCGAACCCTCGAAACATCCATCTTGATCGATCACCAGCCTGCTTCCGACCGGACGAGGCGATGATCCCCACGTAGCGATGACCGTCGCCAAGGCGACGATACGCCCTTCTTGCAACCATCGTTCGGCCACTTGCAAAGGGTCGAGACGCGCATCGAGGGGGGCGGGCGCAGGTGTGGGGGTTTTTTCGGCGTTTTGCGATGTCATCTTTTTCTCATCCCTTTCGAAAGGAAATTATATCGGATAGTGCCGAGAAATATATCTTGACATTTCGATCAAAATAAAGTAAATATATTAGGAACGGGTACACAAGTGATAACCACGGAGGAAGTAGCCATGAAAAAAATAGCGATGATTGCGATGCTCTTCGGCTTCGTCGGTGCGGTGCACGCCGCCCCGCAAGAAGCGACCGGGCAAGTCGGAATCCAGTCTTCGGTCGATATGGATATGACTTCGATGATTCAAGGCACATCGAGCGTCGGCAGTCACGGCGCAGCGTCCTTGAAGCCGGAGCCGGAGCCGGAATATGACATCAAACTCGGCGACGACTCGATTTGCGACACCGATGCCTACTCCTGCTTCCATCTGGCG
>JFBG01000074.1 GCA_000583135.1 Thioalkalivibrio sp. HK1 | reverse complement strand
GCCACACTGACGGGGGACTGATCGTCGGCTTGCATCACCGACTGATACTCGGCAGTCGGGATATTCTTGCGCGTCGCATCTTCGTGGGTCAATGACTCGACGATCTTGCGGCTACGCTTGTTCTTCGGCTTGTTCATGGTGTTCTCATCCATTTCAAGTGTTGTCGGCGATGATTCGCTCAACTGACAGTCACGTAAGACATCAGCTCTTGAAGGGCGATCTGTCTTCGGTTTTTGACTTCAAGTCGAAGGCAGAAGTGTTTCGTCTTTGGCTTTCGCTCGATATCGGGATCTTCATTGTCCGATCTACGACCGCTTGCCAGCTGGTAAGTCACTTCTCGGTCGCGTGGCTCCCATAATAACAGGGATACGACGGAAAATTCAATATTCAGATAGCCATGCTCACGGCATAAGGACAGCAACCAATCACAAAAAAATTTGCCATTGATCAGCTGTTTTTCACTTCTCTCCTTATGAGCGGACTTCACTTCGATGATGAATAGATATCCTTTTCCCTCATAAATACAGAATAAAAAAGCATCACATATTTTAGCGATTCCCTCGGGAGGATTGCCGCTGAAAAATGCGAACGGTCTCTCGTTTTTTTTATCCAACGAGAATGCGATGGAATTTCTATCAGGAACCCGAATTCTAATCCGATTGTCGGATTCATCCAACAGCCAATCGCGACTCTTCCTTTTCAAACGATAGCGACTATCTATCGTTTTCTCGATCGCTTCGATGGTATCAATAGCCATCCTTGATCTCCTTCATCGTGTAGTAGATATCGTTATTGGACTTACCCTGAGCCGATATCACTTTGTTGAATGTCGTGGCATAAATACCGTCTTCCGTGAATATCCCTATCGGCTCGATGACCTGATCATCGAACAGATAAGCACCGACCTTATCGGGGTCGAGAACCTCCTCTTCTTCGTAGCGATATTTCTTTCGCATACCGCTTGATCCTTGCTGGTTCAGCATGATGAGCGAATTCAGCTCCCGCACGATATAGTCGCTATGGGTGCTGACGACCAAGTGCAATCCGGCATTGACCAGTCTTGCCAGAAGGCGGGCCATTTCGACCTGATTGGCCGGATGAAGGTTGATCTCCGGCTCTTCGATCATCAACAGGTCGCCTTGCTTGGCTTGGTGTTCGAGATAAAACCATAGCCCGAACAGGCTCTTGACCGTTCCCGATGCGATATGCAGGCTCACTTCCCGAGTTTTATGACCGGCTACCTTCGATCGGCGAGGTTTGAAGGTGATATCACCGGTCTTTTTATCGACACCGAAAGCACCTCTAAGGAGGCGCTTTTTGAGTATTTCGGCATATCTGTGAAAGGCCTTGTCGCTTTCACGCATGATCTCCGGTATTTTATTCAGCCAATCGATGTAATCGACGATCGGCTGAGCATAGTACGAGCGTAGCGTATTGCGCAGCAGTTCTCCGGGGCTGCGTATTTCTTCCGCCATACGATGCAGCGATATCGTCGAGCAGTTCCCGATATCATGACAAAACGGATGCAGGCTGGTGCGCTCTGCCGGTATCAAAAAGACATTTCGAGTCTTTCGCTTTTCATCCAACAAGGCTTTCAGCGATTTGATCGAAGCGATGAGATCGACTCTGGCACCTTCGAGCATCGTCTCCTTCACATTGAAAACACCGGGCAGCCCGCTATTCATGATATCTTTGAAATCTGCCGGTTTGACAGAAGGACCATGACTCATGCGATGATATTGGGAGCAGCGAAAATCGGGATCGTTCAGCATTCGAGACCAAAAGTAAAGAGCATACATCACCCAAGTCTTGCCGCTATTGTTCGGACCGCAAAAAATGGTCAGGGACTTCTGGGTGAATTCGCCTTTGTGGACGACACCCAGATTTTCGACCTTGAATTTCAGATCATGCCATTGCTGGGACATGCTGCCTCTCCGGGTTCGGCTGCTGCGCTCAACGAAGCGTGCGGGTGATCGTACGCGCCTTCTCGTCACTGATCGATGGCGGGCGGGCGGAATATGCCTGCATGCTGCTCTTCCGAGCGGAAACGATACGGCACCCTGCTTATTTGATATCTTACCCGCTAGCCTGCGAGTTTGGTTGAATAATTCGCTTTGATGAAATTTGCCTACTTTTCATACCTATGATACGGCTTTATGAAACCAAACACATTACCCTTATCAATGATAGGCAAAACCGATCGGTGGATGCCTCTCTCATTGCGCCTTTATCGCTTAGGTAGACTCGGCACACAATGTCCGCCCGCTCTTGGTCCACCCGCTCTTGCGAAAGACGCGACGATTTTCTTAAGCCGACTGCTCTATATCGGAAAATATATCACCCAAAAGGCGGTCTTTATCTTGTGTAGATATCCGTTATTCGAATAAGAGGCACGATTCGACCATTTTGCCGGCGTCAGCAAAATGGTCGATGGTCGTGCGATCCGATACTTCATCGGCGATCTCGGTTTTTTCCATCATATCTATGGCGTAGCGCCGACGGATATCGTTTTATCGATCGCTCCCGGCAGCGCTTGCAGTCGCATCGGCGACCATTGCATGAAAATGCTCTTCGACTTTGGCCTTGAAATCGGATTCCATCTCGAAGACGTCGGTGAACTCGGCGAATTCCCAGCGTCCGAATTTGCCATGGCGATTGACACCCGGTACCCAATAGGCTTCCATGGTGTTTTTCTTCTCTTTGGCATCCTCCTTTCGAAGACCCTTGATCTCGACAACGAGATTCAACGGATCTTCCCGGCCCCGGCCGTCGTCTATTTGAACGATGAAATCCGGGATATAGGTACGAGCCTTGGTGCCGTAGCGATAGGGTACCTCGAAGCCGACATTATGGTTCTTCATATAAGACAACACTTTGGGATGCGCCTCCGCAACGCGGCAGAACTCTTCCTCCCAGCCGCTATCGAGGATCGCCCAATTGATATGGCAGCGGCTTGGATCGGTTTCGTAGCGGTCGGTTTTGGAGGTGTTGAAGTTGACCTGCGCCGTGGAGCCCAAGTGATGATAGGGATCGAGTATGGCTTTGACCGGTCGCCCTTTGTCGATTTCAACGCGGGTGATGGCCGCGGTGATGCGCTCGCATGCCATCGCCGCCAGTTCTTGGTACATGAGCTGCGCCGGATAGGTATCGCCTTTGCAAACAAGGCATTCGTCCAGCCATTTTTTCGTGATACGTTTGAGCTGGCCGAAAAGATGGAGTTCGGGATCCTCGTTCGGATCGCGCCACTTGGTGTAAAGGAGTTGTTTGGTGAGATTGAAGAGCAGCGTTGCCTTGCGAAGGCTTTGCAGATGTTCGAGCCTCAGATTCACCTCTTCGCCGATGATGCCGGCGTTTTCGGTGATCGTCGGACCGACGAGATCCGGCGTGAGTTCGAGGATGGAATCCTCCGTGAAGCGCACTTGCAGCCGCTCGTTCGGGAGATCGACTCGATAGCCCGCCACCTTCGGGAAACGGATTTCGAGATCGTCCCGCTCGGGGCTGACGGCCTTGACATGGATGGTCTCTCGGGGGTTCTGGGGCGAAGCCACCACCGGTTTTGCCGTGAAATCGAAAGGGATGCCCAAGACATCGGCGTATTCGACGTTGAACAAATCTTTTTCGTTCAACTCGTAGGATTGTCGGCGCAAGGCCCGGCCGATGACCTGCTCGCAAAGCAGCTGGGTTCCGAAGGCGCGCACGCCCAAAACATGGGTGACCGTATTGGCATCCCAGCCCTCGGTCAGCATCGATACGGAAACCACGCAGCGAATCGAATCGCCCAAGCGCCCGGGCTTGCCGACCGTATTCATGACCTCCCGCAGCAGGTTCTGATCGCTCAAGTTCTCGGCTTTATGGCGATCACCGGTGCGCTCGATGATCTCTCGGCGGAAGCGATCGATCTCTTCGGATGCCATCTCGCGGAAGTTCTTATCCAAAGCATCGCCGGATTCGAGCTGTTCGCTATCGATCAACAAGGTTCGAGGGCGAGCCAAACGATTGCCATGCTCGTCGAAGTTGCGAAACAATCCGAGCCGACCGTTCACCAATGTGGTCTTATCATCGCTACCGTCGGCCGCCTTGCGATGAAACCCCGATATATAGTCGTAGACCAGTTTCGAGGTTGACGTGTTATTGCAAACCACGATAAAACACGGAGGCACGCTGATTCCGTCTTTCTCCCAAAGATCGAAGGTTTTTTTATAGTGCCCGTAGAGCGCATCCAAGGCGGTTTGCAACTCGACCGGCAGATCCAAGGGGTCGAGAGCCTTGCCCTTGCTGCGCCCTTTCTTCGGCATCCGCTTGCCGATATGCTCCCATAGGTTGCGAAACTTGGGCATCTCGCCGCCCGGTATATTGTCCGCAACCGGCACTCTGGGCAACTTGACGATCCCGCACTCGATGGCATCCATCAACGAGAAATCGCTCATGGTCCAAGGAAAGAGCGTGCCCTCGGCATAGCCGGAGCCGCTCAAGAAGAAAGGGGTCGCAGAAAGATCGATCACTGATCCGAGACCGGCCCGACGGTTGACCGCCTCGAGCCCCGATATCCAAAGCCGCGCCGCTTCCTTGTTCTTGTCGGCCTCTTTCTTTTCGTCCCCTTTCAACTCACCTTCCAGATCGTCCCCCGGCTTCTCGCGATAGCAATGATGCGCTTCATCGTTGATCGCCAAGATATTTTTCATGCCCATCAGTTCGGGCATGACACGCTGGATCATCTGCCCTTCGGTTTCGACCGTATCAAGGGCTTCGGCGCGGCCTTGCAGGAGAGAGCGCCCGCCTTTTGATAATTCGATCCGCTCGCGCAGTTTGAAAGCATGATAATTCGTGATGACGATCTTCGCGCGATCCAGATCGGGAAGCATGTCGCTCGGCACCAGCTGACGACTTCGATAATAACTATCCGGATCGTTCGGCTTCAACACGCGCAATCGATCGCGAATGGTCAGTCCCGGGGTTACGATCAGAAAACCCCGAGTGAATCGCTTGCTCTTTTGACGACGTACGGCATTGACGGTCTGCCATGCGATCAGCATCGCCATGACAGTGGTCTTGCCCGCCCCGGTTGCAAGTTTCAAAGCGATACGCATGAGTTCGGGATTGGCATCGTTGTTGGCATCGGCAAGATGCGTCAAAAAACGTTTGCCGGCATTGCCCATCTGCGGCGCCACTTCGCTCAGCCAAATGACGGTTTCGATCGCCTCCACCTGACAAAAGAACGGGCGGATGTCGCTGAAATCGTGATGCCTCCAGTGCCTTAGCAAACGCGCGGTCGCCGGGGTCACGCGCCACTGCTCGGCCGGCAACCGCCGCCAACGATCGACCTCTTGACGAACACCATTGATGATGGCGGTATGATCGTAGGCTTGGGCGCTGGTCGAAAGCCCCTTGCCCTCATCGAAAATCAACGAGGACTGCTCTTCCGACCCTTTGCGCTTTTTGGGTTTGGGAATCGGAGTGATGAATTCCGCCCCCCGCCGCGTCTCGATGACCCTCAAAGTCGGCTGCCCAGCATCGTCAAGCTCCCAATGCCGCTCGGGATAATCGTAAGGTGAGTTGAGAATCGGGTGCTCGAAAAAAGAATCGCTCACGAACTGCCTCTCCTTTTGTTTCGGTTCGTTCTGCTCGCCGGAGGGGATTCTTGGTTGATTGGGGGCTTATTGTATGGGTAAATCGACGGGAGTACCTTGGGAAAGCCTGATAACCCTAGTGCGCTATATTCTCCATACCGGAAATATCTTTGGTTTTATCACTCGAAAGCATCAGAAATTCAGCCGCGAACTCATTACACCGAACCTCGATCGAACGATAGACGCCTTTGAACGAGTTCAAACGATCCTTTCTATCGATATCCACCCCACCGGTCTTGAAAAGAAGATGCGCAAGTTCATGAAAAAGAGTGAATACCTGCCGATCGAACGACATGGAGTTATTGACATATATCAAAGGAAACTCATCGTCATATAAGCAAAATCCGGAGACGCTATCGTCCTTGAATGCATCTTTGAATACCGATATCCCGAAATTCTCTAATACCTCACGCCAAAACTTCATCGCATGTTCCGAATCTTTCAGGTCGATTTGCGTTCTCAAATCCACGGAAAGATAATCTCGCACCCTTTGCGACATTTCAGCCACAGATGTCTTGGGATCGAGGTTGATATCCTTGACGATTTGGCGTTCAGCCGGATTCGATCCGTCATACAGCTCGGCAAGATTCAGTTGCAAAGCGGTAGCCTTTCGCAGCAAAAATCGCATACGAGGGGAAAGCGACCCGATCTCGGATTCCGGCAATGTCCGAAAAGACTGTTCCGGAGTGGGCTCGTGGGGAGGTTGCGGAAAAAAGAAAATCGCCAAGGGACGATCGTATATCTCGTACGCCAACCGTTCCAATTGAAGGTATGTAGGGCTTTTCACGCCCTCCTCCCATGCAGAGACTACCTCAGCAGTCACTCTCTTCCTTTTCATTTTTCCGACAACATCATCGATGGACATGCCAGAGGTCTCTCTGGCCCATCGCATCACCTCCGGATTGATCGGCAGATTCGACATGGATTCCTATCCGTTTTTACCGACTTCCTTGGTGGGCGTGGCGACATCTTCTCATCTCAACACCTCCACGATGCGCTCGGCAATTGCGCACCTGTCAAGACAAGCAGCCGGGATAGATGGGCTTGAATCTTGGGTAAGTTCTTTTATTTCAAAGACTTACGCAAGCGTCCGATCCAAAAAACATGTCCAATTTCAAGCACATTTCCCGCCCTTCTCACTCCCATTCTAAACCTTTCTCGGCATGCTCGGTACCAAATGTTCCCGGCACCCCTAGGGAGGATCATCTTCGATGTGGTATCTCACATAAGTGGAGGGTGACCCGCCTTCTCCGACACCGGGACAGCGATTCTTTTCAGCGCAGCCGGGCGACACACATCAAAGACTCGGTGGTCACATCGTCGCTAGCCGCCCACCACATGCAACAACCCTCGGCATACGGCCATCCAGCCCTGCCTTGCGGAAAAAATTCCTGAATCCTTTGCGGCATTTTGTTTTCAGGACCTTTATGTCGCCACCACCTTCCACATAAATCTTGATCTTCACCAGCGATTCCCTCCGATCTCTCCCCTAGTCCACAGATCGCCCAAGGTATAGCGTTCGAGCCAATCGGAAAGATCTTCCTTATCCAACCGGCGCAGACTGGTTCGGCCATCATGCTTTTCGCATACCACTACACTTTCCGGGGTATCTGTCAAGGCATCCACCAGCACATCGGAATGGGTCGTCACTACCAGTTGGCATCGCTTGGATGCTTCTCGAAGTAGCTCGCTCAACGTCGGTAAGATATCCGGGTGTAGTCCCAGTTCCGGTTCTTCGATGCAAACCAGCGGTGGCGGTTCGGGGTGACAGAGGATCATAAGCAAACATAGATAGCGCAGAGTTCCGTCCGAAAGCCGTGTTGCGGGCACGGTGATATCGCCTTCTTGGAGAAAGACTTGGACGGTTCCGCCTTCGATGATGATGTCGAAATCGGACACACCCTCATAGAGATTCTGCAAAGCACCTCGAACTCGCTCTTTGACCTTGGGATTACGCTTGAAACTACTGACTATCAACCCCAGATTTTTTCCGTCTTCTTCCAAAAAATCGTTCCGATGGTCGGTTTTTTGTGGCATCCGTAATGACGAATTCCGTCCGAAAGTCCATTCACGGTATAAAAGTATCTGGTTCAATGCCTCTCCGAGGTAAGTCAACTCCGGATAGTATTCGGGGTCTTTCCTCTGGGAAAGGATCGATTGCCGTGACCCGAATCCTTCGGGCAAAGGTTTCTCCCCCTCGCCTCGATACTTCAGCATTGCCGCTCCTTTGCGCATCTTGTAGTACATGGGAGGGTTGGGGTGGGACGAGGCGCCCTCGATCAACTCATCGGTCAGTTCGAAACGCTGACCGCTCTCTGCGAATGCGACCATATAGCGCAATGCCTGCGAACCCTTCATACTCAAGCCCATCGGATTGTCTATCTCAACCTCGATTTTCGCCGACCTATCCTTCGATTCACCGCGCCAAATCCAATTTCCGATGCCTCCGCCTTCGCGTATCGGTACAGTGATATCCTTGGGCATCGCTTTAAGCAACCCGATGATCTCGATGAAATTGGACTTGCCCGCTCCATTAGGACCGATCAGGACGTTCAATGGCTCCATCTTCAGCGAGGTGGTATCAGGGCCAAAGGAAAGGAGATTGTTTAGCTTGATGTTCCTGATCAGCATCATTGCACCCTCTCGATCAATATGACTGGGCTATGTTCGATCTGCTTGAACATTTCCCACTCGATCTTCATCGTCTGGATTATCATCTCTTAGGAAGCGACGCAATCCGGCACTAATCAACTTCCGCTTCCGTTGAAGAATCAGATGCCGCATAAATTGTCAGCAATATCTCCAAATCATCAATCAAGCGATACTCCGGATACCTCCCCGATAGATCTTTGCTGCGAGAAAGGATAGTCGGAACTCCCTCTCCCCGTCTATCCATTATATGTGTACGATGAGTCCTGATATCGTCTCGCTCAACAGGACAACGCGCCAGTAGGCTGGTAATAATTTCATTTCTCGATGCTTGCAGATATGGGAAGCTCTCCGGAGTCATCGTATTGACCAATGGACCCGGTATATACAGTTCCAAGCGATCCTCGAACAATCGCAGCCTTATCTTGCTACCCGCCATGGAATAATCCCGATGGGCTACCGCGTTGGTGAGTGCTTCGAAAACGGCGAGCATGTCGAATTGTGGAATATCCTCGCGCCCGCCTTGCAGACTCTTCTTTGCCAATATCCGCATGTTCTTTCGCACAAAATCACAAGCGCCGAAAATCTGTTGATCCAGCGACCCGGTAATATCCAAGGCATCCCGCTGATACGCTGCACCCCCTTGCGGAGAAATCACCGTACCTCGGTACGCAACAGCCTGAATGAATGCAGTGGAAAGAAACTCTCGAGGATCACGAGAAGCCAGCAGCACACCGGCCACAGTGGGTCGCAGTACCCCGGCATCGTCTTGCGATGCCATCGCCAACTTGGAGAGCATAATCTCCGGTGCATCCGAAGTCCTCGGCGTTGCGAAACGCTGCCATAGCACATCATCCAGATCGTCGAGCGTTGCACGAGGAACGGGGGTTTTATCGAATCGAACCAACCTTGCCTGACTGCGCTGCTCAAATAATCGAGCCAACTCACCGGTGGGGATCGGTCGCTTCGAAGAGCCGACACGTCGAACAAAACCCTTGGGACTGCTATGGACAAACAGACTGCGTTCAACTTCTACCTTCAGCACCGCCAGATCCTCCCCCATCATCGATGGAAGCCATAGCCTCCTGATATAAGGTGCCAAAGGAGGATCGATCGAGTCTTCGCAAGCATCTAGCACCAAAGACTCAACCGCATCCAGTCTCTCCACCGGAATGCCGAAGATATCTCGCGTAGCATCATCGACACCCAGCAACATCACACCCCCTCGCGCATTGGAAAAGGCGGCGAGTTCATCGGCAACGGACTCGCAACATGGCGTGGAGACGTTTTCACCGGCAAAGCGGACCTCTTTGAGATCCAAAAACGAATCTTCGCCATGTCGTATCTTGTCCAGCAATTCCCTAGTGCTATCAAACATCGTCAGCATCTCGGTTCAATCAAAGGGAACAGCGCTTCAATAGATTTGATGAGATTAATATACACCCAACATCAGTCCCACATGCCCGATCGAGATTATCCTTTGTACATCACTACCTTCAAATAATCTTCCGTCGCGTCAAAGTCCGGCTCCGTACCGTTGCGCTCCCGGAGTAAAGGAATAATCTTTTTACGCACCCCCATGCCACGCGCATCGACATATCCATAGTCACGAAGAACATCCACGATTAACGGATTGCGCGCCGAGCGTCGGCCTGTAATCATCTTCTTCACAGTCATCGAATTCCATAATGCCCCTGGACTCAGAACCTCGATCCGATTTGCATACCGTACCACCTCAATCTCTTCGTATCGAGTCCAGTCACGATGGGCAACTGCGTTCACGATGGATTCTCGAATTGCCTCTATTGGATACAACCACGAACGCTCACGCCTCATCGATGTATCGATTTCGTCCGCTTCTTCCGACACAAATGGTCGCATCGCCTCGATAAGGTTATCAAGCAACCCATTTTCCATGATCTCACTTCCATCATCGGGAAAAGTGCCACGAAGCGCCACAAGCGGCCCATCGAATCTTCGGTCGTCTAGAGCCCTATATCTTTTATCCTCTCCTTCGAATGCCATCCATCGAATGCCCGCCTGCGGGAGAAGTCGTCTCGGATGATGTCCAAATAACACTAAACCTGCGATCGTGCATACCGGCGGATCACCTGACGATTCGTTCATAAAACCCAACTCACAAAGCCTCTCGCACCATGCCGCATCATCTACCGGTATATCTTTGTCTCCCATGATCGAAAATAAATAATTCCTCAACCTATCTTGACTCAAATTAGCCAAACTACTACCTGAGACCGGCAGTAGCTCTACCTGCAGCATACCGCCCAGTTGATACAATCGCGCCTGTTGTTCTCGCGGTGCTATGCGAGAAGTGCTCTCGAGTCGGATGTAAATATCTTCTCGATCGTTATTTCGTACCACATAAGGTTTGGTCGTGCCTTGACTAACTCTAATCACAGCAACCCTATGCTGATCATCAATCTTCACCTCTTCGTAAAAAGGAGTAATCATCGGATGCACGTAGCGCCCGAATACCGTATCCATTATCCATTGTTTGAGATCTTCGCGCTGAACACCGCTGATAGTTCCATCATCTTCTACACCTAGCAGGATTCGGCCGCCTTGAAAGTTAGCGAAGGCCACAATCTCCTTTGCCAGCTGCTCAGGTCGAAGATCATCACGCTTGAACTCCACGCCGGAGTTCTCGCCATTTGCAATCAATTCAAGCAGCTCCGTCTTGGTCATCATCAATCGAATCCGTATTTCTCTTTGCGTTGCACGAAGGCTTCTCTGCCCCCCTCAAGAATACTCGTCACCTGATCGCGTATGGATGGTATATCGATCGAGCCTTGCGTCTCTTCCGGCATCTCGGCCTTTTCTCCAGATACGCTACACACGCCAATCCACTCCGCATCACCAAATACCGGAATATTCGCATTATGAGTCGCGAATAAGAACTGCCGTTTTGTTTTCGCGGTTCGCAGTTCTTGCACAATTCGCTCGGCGATGAACGCATTATCCAAGTTATCCTCAGGTTGATCCATGATCAGCGGATCCTGATTATCCAAAAGCAGCAGGTGCAAAATAGCAGTGCACTGCTGACCCGTGGATATCCTATTCAGCGGTTTGTATTGCTCGTCGGAGTGCGACACATTGAGCTCGAGCGTGATGCGATCCTGTAGATCGATACCCTCTAGTTGATCGATCTGACCAGCTGTCATTTTAGTCAGCGTATCGATCAGTCCCGGTGTCAAACCCCACTGTTTTTCAAGCAACTCATTCTTTCCTTCTCGTATGGCAGCAACCAAGGCGAAGATCGTCAAATCCGGAGATTCATCCACCCATAGTGTCTTTCGCTCTCCCACGCCAGGTAATTCTTGGAGGAAATCTCGGAGCGGTTGGCGTAGGCCATCGGGAACCAACGTGATGCGCAATTTTCTGGCCAATCTTTTATTGAGATTTCCTACTACCTTTTTCTTGGCCGCCGTTCGTTCGCTGCGAATTTCGGATATCTCGCCGACCAGATTGCGGCGGTTTTGCTCCAACTCATCAATCAGTGCATCCACTGTCTTAAGTTGAGATCGGATGGGCTTTATCTGCTCGACTTCCCGGAGTAATAGCTGGTATGTACGCCCGATTTCTTTACCATCCTTTCCTGCCGCAGATGGAAGCCCCGCGAACTCTTTTTCGATCTCCTTTTCAGATACCTCCATCGCTTTGATCAGATCCCTCTTGATAACCGATTCAAGCGCTTTCTCCGCTTCCCCGACAATCTTGTCAATCTCTATAAGATTCTGCCGCAGGGTTGATGCCAACATGTCCAAAATATCACGCCCGCGCCGCAACAGATCCGCATGGGGCAATCCTTCCAACACTTTATCGTTGAGAAAAACAAGGTCTGGGAGTGATTCATCCAAACCACGTTGCTCTGTTCGCACGCGATCGATCTCCTCCATGATTCTCGGGACTAGTTGTCGCTCTTTCTCAAGCAGCGGCAATTGTTTCAATTTCTCATCGAGACCGTGCTCCTTAAACTGCCGAACTCGCTCCTCCAGCTTCGGAATCTTCGCTATCTGCAGCTCAATCTCTTCTTTTTTCTCACGAGCCTTAACCAACCGATCACCATTCTCCTTGAGTTTTCGATAAGTCCCAACGAGAAGAGATTCCTGTTCCGCGCTATCCGGAAGAAAACGATCTAAAACCCGAGCGAGGGATTCGGGCTTTTTCGCTATCTCGTAAATCTCGTTCTGTCCGTATATTTCTATACCCGGGAGAATATCTCTTCCAGGATGAAGACGTGATTCATTACCTTCCTCATCGAATACTTGGGGCGACTCACCATAGCGCCGAGTCACTTTATAAGATTTACTATGGTTTACTGCGGAGCTCACGTTCAAAGTAACCGTCCCACCCTCACGCCCAAGGTTCTCTTTTACGATCTGTTCGCCTTGTTTGATCGCATCATCACCCTTATGCGATATATCCAATGCGTAGCGAACGCATTCCAGCAATGTCGATTTTCCCGTGCCACGACCACCGATAACGGCATTCAAGTGATCTGATATGTGGGCGGACAAACCATCAAAATAACCGCCTTCAATCGAGATGCTCTCAATCCGACTGTAGTTGCGCTCATTCGTTTCATGCGATAGTCGAATCCGTGAACCCGGGTCCTTGAACGCCATCATGAAGGAATCAAAGCAAGGTCGAGTCATCTTGATAGAGCAGGATGCACCGGGATATTTGAGATCGTTCGGCTCCGCTACATCCTTGGCATTGATCAGGGCGATCGGTTGTTCGCGAGAATAATCCAAGTTCTTGTTTAGCACGATCGATCTATATCCATGAGGAAGATCATCAATCGGCCCCGGTATCTGGGCAGCATGTAATCGACGATCTTTCCACAAGTGGGGAAGTTTCTGCATCAGCAATCCATTTGATTGCGTTATGTGCGCCCCATAGACAAAACCACCCAATTTCTCAACCTCATCCAGCAAATCATGCCCTCCCAAATTCGAAGGTCTGATGCCATCTTGAGGGTCGGTCAAATCAAGTCGGCCCAGATAGCGTTCAAGCTGCTGCGCCGTAGTAGTCTCCGGAAAAAGACAGACCCAATGGACTTTTTCGGTGGTTGCCACTTCAAAGCCGGGGAAAACGACTATACCCGCCTTATTAAGAATCTCACGTGCTACCTCCGCCTCGGCAACCTTGCCGTGGTCAGCGAAACCGACAACCTCTATCCCTTCTTCCAAGCAGATATCTCGCATTGCCTGCGCGTAAGTCTGAGCATCCATTCCATGCTCTTGTCCACGATACTTTCCACTGTAGCCATGCGGGTTGACCTGCAAGGCACACTTCCAAAACCGCGCATAGGGATAATGCTTTTGCGTCATTTGCCCAGATCCTTTTCACACCGCACACTATCTTAGAGTCTATCGGGTGTACATCGCCGATCCTATTATCTACGGATCGGCGATCATTATATTATGATTCAAAATGGTTTTTGAGTGGAGCCTGATATACCCCGAAAGGCTCCTGAGATTCGCAGGCTTGATGGATATCCAACCGATCGGATTGTTTGGCGGAGAGGGAGGGATTCGAACCCCCGGTCCCCCTAAGAGGGACAACTGATTTCGAGTCAGCCCCGTTCGGCCACTCCGGCACCTCTCCTTATACACCTGATACACCTGAAATTATCTACGACCTTTCGGCGACCTTTAAGCGATCATTCCTCGATCAAAACCCTCGTTCCCACCCTCACTCGATCGAAGAGATCGACGATGGCTCGGTTGTGCATGCGAATGCAGCCGTGGGAGCCGGGGACGCCGATGTTCACCTCATCCGGGCAGCCGTGGATGTAGATGTAGCGACGCTCGGTGTCGACCTCTTTGTGGAGGTTGCGCCCGGGCTCGGTGCCGGCGAGCCAAAGGATACGGGTGAGTATCCAATCGCGATTCGGGTATTGTCTTGCCAGTTCTCGGCTGTATATCTCTCCGGTCGGGCGGCGGCCGACGAAGACGGTGCCGATCTCGGCTCCCTCTCCTACCCGAGCATGGATGATATGCCGACCCCGAGGGGTGCATTCGCTACCTTCTCGCTCGCCGGCGCCGTTGATTGCGGTGGAGACCGGCCATGTTCTTTGCACTTCGCCGGCGCCGTCATGCAGTTCGAGAATCTGTCTTCCGAGATCGATGCGGATGAATGCGCTCTTGGACTGATGAATGGCTTTTGAATCGCTCGTATCGTCTTGGTACGAATCGAATACCTGAGCGAACTTCTTGGAAAGCGCCCTTTCGTTCATCGATCAACGACCACCAACCACCGATCATCCAAAAGCGAAGGCGAAGGGCGATCAGATTCTCGCCCCCGCCGGCTCGCTTTGCTTTATTACCGCTTTGCCGCTTGCTTCCTCGGATGACTCCCTCAGAGGCTGTAATACATATCGAATTCGACCGGATGCGTGGTCATCAAGAAGCGGGTCACTTCCTGATCTTTCAACTCGATATAGGCATCGATGAGGTCGTCGCTGAACACTCCCCCGGCTTTGAGGAAGTCGCGATCCTCATCGAGCGATTCCAGCGCCTGCTCCAAGGTATTGCAGATCGTGGCGATATCCTTTTCCTCTTCCGGCGGCAAGTCGTAGAGGTCTTTGTCCATCGGCTCGCCGGGATCGATACGATTTTGGATGCCGTCGAGGCCTGCAAGCATCATCGCCGAGAAGGCTAGGTAAGGATTGGCGCTGGCATCCGGGAACCGAACCTCAATGCGCCGACCGGCGGGGCCGGTATGCGGGATGCGGATGGAAGCCGAGCGGTTGCGTCCCGAATAGGCCAGCAGGGTCGGGGCCTCGAAGCCCTTGACCAAGCGCTTGTAGCTATTGGTCCCCGGATTGGTGAAAGCATTGAGCGCCCGGGCATGCTTGAAGATGCCGCCGATATACCAAAGCGCCTCTTGCGAAAGACCGGCGTACTTATCCCCGCCGAAGATATTCTTGCCGTCTTTCGACAAGGACTGGTGGCAATGCATACCGCTGCCGTTATCCCCGACCAAGGGTTTGGGCATAAAGGTTGCGGTCTTGTTCCACTGATGCGCCACATTGTGAACGCAGTATTTGAGGATCTGAACCTGATCCGCCTTGTGCAGCAGGTCTCCGAATACCGTGCCGATCTCGCACTGCCCGGCGGTGGCGACTTCGTGGTGGTGCACCTCGACCCCCAAGCCCATCGCTTCCATCTCCAAGCACATCGCGGCTCTGATATCGGAGAGGGAATCCACCGGCGGCACCGGGAAATAGCCGCCTTTGACGCCCGGGCGATGCCCCTTGTTGCCGTCCGGCAATTCCAACCCCCGGCTCCACGCCGCTTCCTCGGAATAAATCCGATAGGAGGAGCCGGACATCTCGTCGGTCCACGTCACCTGATCGAAGATGAAGAACTCGGGCTCGGGGCCGAAATAGGCATTATCGGCAACGCCGGTCGACTGCAAGTAAGCGATGGCTCGGCGCGCCAAGGAGCGCGGACAACGCTCGTAGCCCGCCATCGTCGCCGGTTCGAGAACGTCGCAGCGCAAGATCAGGGTCGGCTCTTCGCTGAAGGGATCCATGACCGCGGTATCGGCATCGGGCATCAACACCATGTCCGATTCTTGAATCCCCTTCCATCCCGCGATCGAAGAGCCATCGAACATCTTTCCTTCTTCGAAGATCTCCTCATCGACCATTTTCACCGGAAGGCTGACATGCTGCTCCTTGCCGCGAGTATCGGTGAAGCGCAGATCGACGAATTTCACTCCTTTTTCGTCGATCATTTCCATAACGGTTTCGGCAGACATCGGTTGCAGTCCTCCTTAATCAGGCAATGACAAGAGCTTCGAAGCAAAAGCCGGAAGCGAAAAACAAGGGGGTTTGGATGATCGGGGTCGACTCGTGGTCAATGGGGCGACACCGAACGGAATCCGAAAAATGGCTTATCCGGTGCGTAATGATAGTGCTTTTCGCCGATTTTCGGCAAAAAATCGATATTTCGAGAGATTGGCGAAAAGATTGGCAATCCCTTTCAAACAAGCAAGACCCGTATCTTGCCGATTTTGACCGATCGGGTCTTCGTCTCGCCGGTCTTCGCATCGGGATCGATTCGCGCTTCGTTCGCAAGTTCGCGCAAGCGTTCGGCTAGCGATTGTGCGCTCGATAGCATCGCTCGGGCGGTGGTTTCTTTCTCGGCGCATTCTCCCCGGTCTTCCCGGGTACCGGTACCCAAGGCCCCCTCTTGTCGATCCGCTTTCGCCTTGTCGATGCCGATGCCGACACCGCCGATGCCGGGGATCGAGCCCGCCCGCTCGACCGCAAGAGCCAGCGGCAACTCGACATCCACATCGATGGCTCCGTCCAGATAATGCAAAGTGATGCGGCGGATCTCCTTCGCCTCGGGGGTGTCCGCCCAAGACGCCCGCAAGTACGCCAAGACTTCCTTGCGCAAGGGCAGATCCCGACCCGGGATGACCTCCTCGTCGTTTTCCGGATCGATATGAACGGTGACATCCGAAATGGCAGGGAAACGCCGGATCAGCATCGCCCGGGCGATTTCGCTGATCTGATGCCCCTCGGAGACGCTGATCTTCGGATCGCCGACCAAGATATGCACATCGACGAGGGATTTCGGCCCCATCCGGCGGGTGCGAAGCATGTGCAGGTCCCGCACATCGTCCAGTTCCAGCAAAGTGCTGCGAATGGCCTCGACCTCATCGGGATCCAGCGCGGTATCGATCAACTCTTGGCCCCCCCGCCAAGCCAGCAGGATCCCGGTTCTGCCGATCATCACCGCCACCACGAGGGCGGCGATGATATCGAGATAGGTCGCTCCCGCCAAGGTGCCGCCGACCCCGACGATCACCACCAAGGACGATGCGGCGTCGCTGCGCGAATGCCAAGCGTTGGCTTCCAATAACTTGGAGTCGATGCGGCGAGCGGCGTGCAGGGTATAGCGAAAGATCGCCTCTTTGGAAAGGGCGGAGACGGCGGCGATGATCAAGGCCCACCATTCGGGGATCATCGGCGGCTCGACGCTCGTCAATCGCCGCACCGAATCCCAAGCGATCCCCACCCCGATCAGCACGAGAATCGTGCCCAAGGCGGCGGTGGCGATGGTCTCGATACGCTCATGACCGTAAGGATGGTCGCTGTCGGGGGCTGCATGAGCGTGGCGGGCGGCGAGCAGCACCATGGCGTCGGTGACGAGGTCCGAGAGCGAATGCACTCCGTCGGCGATCAGCGCTTGGGATTGGGCGAGGAAGCCGCCGACGATCTTGATGAGGCTCAAGAAAAGATCGCAAGCGGCGCCGACCAGCGTCACGCGCCGGGTGATCGCATAGCGATCGAGCCGCTTCGATGCCGGGGAAGCGCCGGGTGAATCGAGTGAATCGGAGGTCGAGGGCTCGCCCATCGATGATTTCCCTATACCCTCTTCGGGCCCTTGCGGGGCGGTCTAATCGCTTCTTCGGGGGCTATCGATCCCTTCATCACGGGATCTAAGGGCTCCGATCCGGCGCTCATTTCACCCTCAAAAGAATGCGGATCTCGCCGTCTCGCTCGTCCTCTTCGATCGCCAATAACTCGTGATCGTGGACGCGGCACCATGCGGGGATGTCATGCTTGGCTCCGGGATCGGTGCAAATGACCTCCAGTTCATCCCCCGATGCCAGCGATTCGATCCTTTGCTGCACTCGAATGACCGGCATCGGACACAGGAGTCGACGGGCATCGAGGTGATGGCGGGAAGTCATTAGGCCTGCCCCATGGTTGTCGGTCGAATCGGGCGGTTTTCGAAAAATCGCGGTTGTCGGGACGGCAGATGTCGGAAAGGCGGTTGTCGGGACGGCGAGTGTCGGAACTGCGATCGCCGAGCCCCGAAATCATCGAAACCGGTCATCGTCGAGGGTCTGCCTTCGAATGGCATGCCCGGCAAGGCGCTCGTTTCGCCCGGCTCCTAGCCGACATACCAATCGCGCGGGATATCATCCGAAGACAAGGGCTCGACCTCCATCGTGCGACCGATACCCTCGAGATCGACGATCTCCACCTGCACCCGATCCGCATGCCTTCCTTGGCTGAAACGAGCCGCCACTTTGGCCGAAAGCATCAAATCGTCATCACCGGGGGTGCCGTCGATCAAGGTCAAGGGCCCGAGATGGCTGACGATATTGATATGGATGAATCGCTTCCGATAGCCCTGCAAATAGCGATTCTCCCCTTCTTCTCGCGCGACGATCAGCTTGAAATGAGGACGAGGGCGCAAATGCCTTCCCACCTTCAAGAGCATGATGTCATCGATATCGTAATCGCGCCGGCCCCGACCGTGCCATAGATCCCCGAGTTTGGCGGAATAATGCTCGTTGGCAAGGAAGCAGCAGCCCCCGGCGGGCTGGGCGTAATCGTCGAAGCCGAAGCGGGCGGCCATCGCTATCTGCGGTTTGCGAGAGCGCCCGTGAAAATCGCAAAGACGCTCCCGATCCACCCAGCCCTCGCGCTCGGGAAGGGTGGGCTCCAAATGCTTGGCGCAAAGGGGGCGCAGCAGGCGGTCGCCCACCCCGGATTCCCGCACCACGATCGGCAGTGTCTCTCGGCGCTGGGACTTCGGCCGCTGCCCGATGACTTCCCCGGTAACGATGAAGTCGTGACCTCGCTCCATCCGCCATTCATTCGCCCGCCGCACCATGAAGCCCTTGCAATCGATGCAGGGATTGAGATTGGCCCCGTAGCCATGGCGGGGGTTGAGCACCACCTGTTTGTATTCCTCCACCACATCCACGAAATGCAGGCGAATCCCGAGCCGCTCGGCAACCCACAAGGCATTGTTGCGGGGCGGGCGGTTTCGAGATCGGATGGAGTGGGTGTGTCCTTCGACGCAAAAACCGGTGAAAAAGTTGAGGCCCTCCACCCGAACTCCCTGTTCGAGCATCATCTTCGCTGCGAGCATCGAATCAAGCCCGCCGGAGATCAAGGCAACCGCGGTACGAGCAGAGGTATCCATACCTTTTATTGTACGCCCCTCTTCGAGTGAGGAAAACGCTCGCCGGAATCGGCTTTCGATGAGGGGTTCGATATGAGCGATTTCGATGGGCGATATTTGCAATCGGTTTGCAACTGGCCTAGCCGAAAAAACGGGGCGATCGCTTCGTTCGGCATCGAGGCGGTGGTTCAGGGCTTAAGGCTCGGCAATATCGCTCGTCACGGGGTTGCGGCTTGTCGGGCGCCGATATCGGATAAACACTTAACTAAAGACAAGTCCTGCCAAGGGGTGGGATTTCCCCCAAGATGATGCTTTCAAGGCTCGATCCTCGTGCCCGCACGATGGAAGGACGATGAGCGAGCGATCGTTCGAAAGCGCAAAGTGCAGCCTTCGAAGGCAAAGGCTTCGTCGGCGAAGAGTCGATATGACCGGGCATTGTCGAGCCCGGCCTGCCGGCACCGCCACTTCGAATCGAAAACGACCGCCCGACGATCTGTCAGCTCGTCCGAGCCGCCCCTTCGCCCGGCGGCAACAAGGATTCGTCGGCAAAAAGCGCATCCACCGGCTCGCGGCGGCGCACGATATGAAAGCGATCCCCGTCCACCATCACCTCCGCGGCGCGCGGTCTCGTGTTGTAGTTCGAGCTCATCACGAACCCGTAGGCCCCGGCGGAGTGCACCGCCAATAGATCGCCCGGATCCAGCGCAAGTTCGCGCTCGTGCCCCAAAAAATCCCCCGATTCGCAAACCGGCCCGACAATATCGTAGACCTCGCCGGGTCGATTTCGAGGGCTGACCGCCACGATCTCCTGCCATGCCCCGTAAAGGGCGGGGCGGATGAGATCGTTCATCGCGGCATCGACGATCGCAAAACGCTTGTCACCGTTGCGCTTGATGTAATGCACTCTCGTCAGCAACAAGCCCGCGTTTCCGGTAATCGAACGACCGGGCTCCAAAACCAGCGTCAGATCCCGCCCTTGGATACGCTCGACGATGGCACCGGCCAGTGCCGATGGTTCGGGCGGGGTCTCATCGCGATAGCGGATACCCAAACCGCCGCCGAGATTGAGATGGCGGATCACGATGCCATCTCGCGCAAGGGTATCGATCAGGGCAAGAACCCGATCCAGCGCATCGAGAAAGGGTTCGATGCTCGAAAGCTGCGAACCGATATGGCAATCCACCCCGTGCACCGATAACGAAGGCGTGGCGGCGGCTTTGGCGTAGATCGCCGGAGCCTCGGCGATGGGGATGCCGAATTTGCTCTCGCCCAAGCCGGTGGCGATGTAGGGATGAGTGCCGGGATCGACATCGGGATTGACGCGCAAGGAAATCGAGGCGCTCGCCCCCCAAGACTCGGCGATGGCCGCGATCTTGTCCAGTTCCGGCTCGGATTCCACATTGAAGCAGCCGATGCCGGCTTCGAGAGCGGAGCGAATCTCGTGATCGAGTTTGCCGACCCCGGAGAACACGATGCGCGAAGGCTCGGCGCCGACCGCAAGAACCCGAGCCAGTTCGCCGCCGGAGACGATATCGAATCCCGCACCGAGCCTTGCCAGAATATCGAGCACCGCAAGGTTCGAATTGGCCTTGACCGCATAGCAGATCCGATGCGCCATCCCATCCAAGGCGCGGTCGTATTCCAACCAAGCGCTTTCGATGGCGAGGCGGGAATAGACGAAAACCGGAGTGCCGACATGCGCTGCGATCGCTTCGAGATCCACCCCTTCGATACGCCCGGCATCGCCGATCCCGCTCATGGATTTTCCATCTCTTTCATCAGGCCTTTTATCACGCATTATCCGAGCGATCTTTTTGCTTGAAAACGAACGAGCCGAGAAGGCTCCCGTAAGCGGGGGATCTCGAAGCACCCTCTTCGGGCGATGCGAGCTCGGACACCGAGGGCGAACCGATCCGCGCTTGATCTCCGGGAAGATGGAGCGGCCCTTTTTGCCCGCAGCCGGTGATGAGCGATGCCGATAACAGCGCGATCGCGCCTATCGCGAATCGGCGATATCCCCGATAGGCTTTGCGATGGGCTGCGGGTTGGATTTTTCGATGCAAGATGGCATCGCCCCCATCCGAAGCCGGGCGAGCGCGGCAAGAAAGCCGCCCTTTCCCCGCAAAAAAGACCCCGCTGTTTGAACTCATCCTCGCTATCTCCGTCTTTTTGCGATCTCGATGATCTCGATTCCGATGTCGATTCATCGGTACTGCGAGCGACCGCCGGGCGAGGCATCGTCGTTCACTTTCGAGTCATCGTGCAATTTGGCAAGTTCCCGGTGATTTCGCGTTGAATAAAAAAGAGATGGATCCGGTTTTTTCCACAGCCGCCGACGATTGACGCCGATACCGAATCTATCGCACATAACATCCGGTTGAACACATCATCGATCTTTCTTCCGACGGGTCTTCCCGGTGCCGAAAACCGGCACACCGATCAGTGCATGAAGCACAGGATTGTCCACGATCCCCTGATTCCTTGCTCTTAATGATTGCTCATAAGCGGTTGGCGAGCAGGTAAGAGGGGCGATCTCATAATCCCGCCAATCACCATCGCCTCGCCCCACGGACAAGCGCCGCTACTTGTATATCAGTCTCTCGACGAGATCAAAGCCCGTCGGTACCCGTCGCCTTGCCCAGCACCTCGATCACGGCGGAGCGATGATGAAACTCGGCGATACGCAAAGCCGTCCACCCCCGCCCGCTCTTCGCTTCCCGATCGGCACCGGCATCGACCAGCGCCTCGACCGTCCCGGCCTGCCCATGAAATACGGCGATGTGCAGAGGAGTCAGCTCGTGCCCGTTCTTTGCGTCCGGGTCGGCGCCGGATTTGATCAGTGATTTGACCACTGCGACGTGACCGTTCATCGCAGACTCGTGCAAAGGGGTATCTCCATCGTCGTCCTTCATGTTCGGGTCTGCGCCGGCTTTGACCAGTGCACCAACCGCATCGGTATGACCTTCGAATGCAGCAGCGTGAATGGGCGTCCACCCGTCATCGGCCTTCGCGCTCGGGTCTGCACCGGCATTGAGCAGCGCACCAACCACAGCGGGGTGACCATCATCCGCAGCAGAGTGCATGGGAGTCCACCCGTCCTCGTCCTTCGCATTCGGGTCTGCACCGGCTTTGACCAGTGCACCAACCGCAGCGGGGTGACCTTCGAATGCAGCAGCGTGAATGGGCGTCAACCCGTTCTCGGCCTTCGCATTCGGGTCTGCACCAGCCCTAACCAACGCACCAACCGCATCGGTGTGGCCATTCCACGCGGCACCGTGCATGGGCGTCCATCCATCACCGGCCTTCGCATTCGGGTCTGCACCAGCCCCAACCAACGCACCAACCGCATCGGTGTGACCATTCCGCGCGGCAGAGTGCAGGGGCGTCCACCCGCGAGATGTCTTCGCGCTCGGGTCTGCACCAGCCTCGACCAGTGCACCAATCGCAGCGGGGTGACCATCCTCCGCAGCAAAGTGCATGGGCGTCCACCCATCCTCTTTTTTCGCATTCGGGTCTGCGCCAGCATCAACCAGTGCACTGATCGCATCGCAGTGACCTTCCTGCGCGGCGAGGTGCATGGGCATCCACCCATCCTCGGTCTTCACATTAGGGTCTGCGCCAGCCTCGACCAACGCACCAATCGCATCGAGGTGTCTGTTCCACGCGGCAGAATGCAAAAGCGTCCACTCGGCCTCGGTCTTCGCGTTCGGGTCTGCACCAGATTCGACCAGTGCAACAACCGCATCTGTATGACCATACATCAAGGCAGAGCGCAGGGGCGTCCACCCATCATCGGTCTTCACATTAGGGTCTGCGCCAGCCTCGACCAACGCACTGATCGCTTCGGTATGGCCATTCCGCGCGGCAGAGCGCAGGGGCGTCCACCCATCATCGGTCTTCACATTAGGGTCTGCGCCAGCCTCGACCAACGCACCGATCGCTTCGGTATGGCCATTCCGCGCGGCAGCGTGCAGGGGCGTCCGCCCATTCTCGTCCTTCGCATTCGGGTCGGCACGAGCCTCGACCAATGCACCGATCGCTTCGGTATGGCCATTCCACGCGGCAACGTGCAGGGGCGTCCGCCCATTCTCGTCCTTCGCATTCGGGTCGGCACCGGATTCGACCAGTGCAACAACCGCATCTGTATGACCATACATCAAGGCAGAGTGCAGGGGCGTCCGCCCATCCTCGGTCTTCACATTAGGGTCTGCGCCAGCCTCGACCAACGCACCGATCGCTTCGGTATGGCCATTCCGCACGGCAGCCTGCAGGGGCGTCCGCCCATTCTCGTCCTTCGCATTCGGGTCGGCACCAGCCTCGACCAATGCACCAATCGCATCGGGATGTCCGCTCCACGCGGCAGAGTGCAGGGGCGTCGACCCGCGGCGAGATGTCTTCGCGCTCGGGTCTGCACCAGCCTCGACCAGCGCACCAATCGCAGCGGGGTGTCCGTTCCACGCGGCAGCATGCATAGGAGTCG